>NZ_JBSWYP010000004.1:0-371962 GCF_056161185.1 Ruegeria sp. ABV3_008
TCAAAGACAAATGATCCCGCAAAAAACCAGACAATAACGTCCGACCCTCAACTTCACCGCTCACAGACATGCCATTCACAGTCAGCGATATATTTGGCATAAGACCTCCCCTTCTTTAGCTTGTTCGCTTGGGGCGAGTTAAACACGGGAGGTCTGGCTTGAGAACAGGAATTTGTCGCTTTTTGACGCCAGAGGGACGCAAAGGACCGATGTCATAGTTTCACCGGCGTCGCCTGTGGGCGTCCGACCTACTTCTTTCGCTGTGCGCGAGGTTGCGGCCGGGTTGGGATTTCCTTGAGCAGACCACCCACACCCATCGCAGCAATATCAGCACCAGTGGTCTCGACCCCACAGGCCACCCGGGACAAAACCCAATCAGCCCCGTTCAAAGCCGGAGAGCGCGCGCATCCTGGCAGGCCGATCACAGGTCGAGTGTTCAACGCCCCCAGAAACAGCAAGTTGCCCGGATCTACCGGCATGCCGAACCGGTCAACATCCCCGCCCGCGGCGCGCACGGCGGACGGGGCCACGTCGTTCACATCCGACGTGGCCGAGGCCGTCAGGATCATCAGCACATCGCCTTCAGCACGATCAATGGCGGATGCAAGTTGATCGATTTTATGCGGGACGATTTGAACATCGCACAGGTCCATGCCCAGAGCTTCGACACGCCCGCGCATGGCTGCGATGCCCTTCTCATTGGGCGGCCCTCCGGCGATGTCCGTTACGATCAATCCCGCGCTGCGATAGACCGGCGCGACAAGGCGGACCGAGGCCTGCGCCAAGGTGGCCGCGCGTTGGACATCGGCTTTGGGAACGGCGTATGAGATCACCTTGATTGTCGCGACCATACCGCCCGCGCTCATCTGCTGATGCTGCGGGACCGTTGCGACGGTGATCATTGGATTGATGCGGTTGAACTGCTCGAGTGCGGCCACATCCAGCAGCACCACGCCCGGCCCCTCGGCCAGAAGGTTCACGCGGCCGGTAAACGCCTCGGTCAGGCGCAAATTGGCGTCGGAGGGGTCAGGGACCAGAGCGCGGGCGAGCATCTCGGCGGCCTCGTCCTCATGACAATCGCCCGGCTCCAGACCGGCGACGATAACCTCGTCAAACCCCGCGCTGGACAATTGCGAGACATGCTCGGCAGTTAGCATGAGCCCTTTGCGCAGCTTTTGATCCGAGACTTTGACGGAATGCGCAAGAATGGCTCCGGCGGCTTCGGTCACGGGCACAGGGCCGAATTTCATGCCTTACCTCGCAAAACCGCCGTCATCTGGGCCAGAATAGCCACGGCAATCTCGGAGGGTCCTGCAGCACCGATATCAAGACCGATCGGCCCGTGAATGCGTGCGATCTGAGCTTGGGTGAACCCCGCCTCGGTCATCCGCTCAACCCGTTTTGCATGGGTGCGGGTCGACCCAAGGGCGCCAATGTAGAGCACATCCGCATCCAACGCGGCCTGCAGGGCCGGATCATCCAGTTTCGGATCGTGGGTTAACAGCACAATCGCCGTGCGCTGATCCAAACCTAACTTGGCAACCGCTTCATCCGGCCAATCGGTCAACAGGGTCTCTCCGGGGAAGCGGCTGTCTGAGGCAAATGCCTCACGCGGGTCGATGATGGCCGGGTCGTAACCCGCAATCCGCGCCATCGGCACCAAGGCCTGCGCGATGTGAACCGCACCGACGATGATCAACCGCAAAGGCGGGTTGTGAACGGCGACGAAGGTCTTGCCGTCTTCCTCGAACCCAGACCGATCCATACGCAACCGATCCGCATAAGCATTGCGGCGCAAGGCCCTGTGTCCGCTGTCTGTATTCACTTCATAGGCCAGCGGTTCACGGCGCGCACGGGCGGCGACCAGCTCGGCCAGCATCGGTTCAGGCAGGACAGAGCCGACCGGCTCGACCAAAACCCGGATCGTGCCGCCGCAGGCCAGACCTACGGCAAATGCGTCCTCGTCGCTGACACCGAATTCAAGCAGGCGCGCCTCACCCTCGTCAATTGCTTCAATGGCTTCGACGATCACGGCGCCTTCGACGCAACCGCCCGAGACCGACCCTTCAATCCGCCCATCCCCGCCAATAACGAGCTGTGACCCCACGCGCCGAGGAGCGCTGCCCCAGGTTTCGACAACAGTGGCCAGCGCGGCACCGCGACCGCTGCGGTGCCATTCCAAAGCGCGTTCCGGGCTGCTGTCGAATCGATCCATCGAATCCTCCTGGCTTGTTGCAAACCAACATAGGCAGCCTTGGACCAATGAAAAGCGAACGTTAGTCGGAGACGCCGGTCAATTCGCCATTATGTGGGCAGTAAAAGGCCGATTTGATATTCACACTCTCAAAGGATTGATTGCGAATACCCCACGTCTTAAGTTGAAACCGTGCCTGAATTTGGATTGGGCGCTCTCAATAAATTTCTCAACGGAGACGAAGAGTTGAAACGCATTCTTACACTGGGAACGGCGCTCGGCCTGTTGGCCTCGACCGCTGCATGGGCTGATACATTCGAACGCTATGGTGAGGTCGAAGGCTGGAAAGTCTTCATCGACAACGAAAAGAAATCCTGTCTGATTGAGGCCGTGGATGACGCGGAAAACGTTGTTCAGATGGGCCTGACCGAGGATCGCGGTGTGGGTTACGTTGGCGTTTTCACCAAGGCGGCAACCAATATCAAACGCGGAGAAAAAGAAGCCGTGGCAATCCTGCTGGGTGATAACCTGTATGTGGGTGAAGCCACTGGCATGAAGGGCAATATCACCAAGGGTTATTCAGGTGGCTATGTCCTGTCCGACGACCCACAGTTTGCGGATGATCTGGCCAAGAAACAGGTCATGATCGTCTTCCCCGAAAAGGAATTTGCTTTCACCGTCGATCTGACTGGCACTTACAAGGCCATGGAAATGGCGCGTGAGTGCAACGAAAAACAGCTGGGCTAAATCCTAGCCGGAAAGCGCGGACATGAGCCGCGCTTTCTCTCCGACGTCGTCCTGAGCAGAGATGACCGTGGCGAGGTCTTCCAACGACGCAATTGAATGGCCTGCGCGGAAGCTGTCGACATGGGGCAGCATGGCCGCCACGCCTTGTGCTTTGGGGGCGAACCCATCCCAGCGCAGCAGCGGGTTCAGCCAGATCAGACGACGGGCCGAAAGATGCAGGCGCTCGGTTTCTTTCGCCAAGGCTTCGGGCGCGCCGCGATCCAGCCCGTCCGAGATCAGCAGAACCACCGCGCCCTGCCCCATGACGCGCCGCGACCAGTCTCGGTTGAAGGCGTGCAGGCAGTCTCCGATCCGCGTGCCGCCTTCCCAATCTTGCGCCTCGGTCCCAGCGGCAGCTAGGGCGACATCCACGTCGCGCTGGTGTAGGTGACGGGTGATATTGGTCAGTTGCGTGCCGAAGGTGAAGGCATGGACCTTGGCCCAGCCGGCCCCCTTGGCGTTCGAGACCGTGTGCAGAAAATGCAGGATCAGGCGGCTATATTGGCTCATCGAGCCGGAGATATCGCAGAGCACGACCAGATTGGGCCAGCGCGGCCGGGGTTTTTGTTTCGCGATATCGTGCAGCTCTCCGCCCTGACGCATGGCGGCGCGCAGGGTTCTCGCCCGGTCGATCCGGTGGCCGATATGGCTGGCCTGGCTGCGGCGGCTTTCGATCGGTTTCACCGGCAGGCTGAGGCGCGACAGGAGGCGCTTGGCCTGAGCGATCTCTTCGGTACTCATCTGTTCGAAATCCAGACTGCGCAGACGTTCCTCGGACGAGGCGGTTTGCGAAGCGTCAATCTCAAGCTCGGTCTCTCCCTCCTGCTCCTCGGAGGTTTCAGGCTGATCGCGTTCAACCCCGTCAAGCAACGCCTCAGCCGCACGTTTTTCACCAGCGTCAGCTTTGCGTTCTTCCTGCACGCCGCGAATGGCGGGCAGCATCATGGACATCATGTGTTCAAGATACCTTGGGTCCCGCCAATAAAGGCGAAAGACCTGCGCGAAGACGGTGCGATGTTCGGGGCGGTTCACGAAACAGGCGTGCAGGGTCCAGTAGAAATCCTGCTTTTCGGTGAAGCCTGCCGCCTCAACAGCGCGGATGGCATCCACCACACGACCGGTGCCGATCGGCAGCCCGGCTTTTCGAAGGGCGCGGGCGAAATGTGTGATGTTCTGCGCCAGCTTCGGGTTTTCGGGAATGTCGAGCGGGATCTGTTCGGCCATCAGCGCTCATGGGGGCTCTGCCCCCATACCCCCGAGGTATTTTCAAACAGAAGAAACATCAGGCCAGTTCTAAATCGGCCTTGGCTTCGTCAAGAATGCGTTTGGCCTCGGACCCTTGCAGTTTCTGGATGTCGTCCTGGTATTTGAGAATCGCGCCGAGGGTATCTCCGATCACTTCGGGGCTGAGGTTGATAACGTCCAGCGCCAGCAGGCATTTGGCCCAGTCGATGGTTTCGGCCACGCCGGGTTTCTTGAACAAGTCTTCGGTGCGCAAACGCTGCACGAAGGCTACGACCTCACGACTGAGGGACTGGGCCGCTTCGGGCGCGCGGGCGTTCAGGATTTCAATCTCCCGGTCGAAACCCGGGTAGTCGACCCAGTGGTATAGACAGCGGCGTTTGAGGGCATCATGCACCTCACGCGTGCGGTTTGAGGTGACGATCACAACCGGCGGTTCGGGGGCTTTGACGGTACCGAGTTCCGGGATCGTGACCTGAAAATCGCTAAGCGCTTCCAGCAAGAAGGCCTCGAATGGTTCATCGGTGCGGTCAAGCTCGTCGATCAGCAGCACCGGCGCGCCGTTTTCATCGGGCCTCATGGCTTGTAGCAATGGGCGTTCGACGAGATAGCCATCCGAGAACAGCTCGGTCTGCAGGGCTGAACGGTCTGCGCC
Source organism: Ruegeria sp. ABV3_008 (assembly GCF_056161185.1). Taxonomy (NCBI): domain Bacteria; kingdom Pseudomonadati; phylum Pseudomonadota; class Alphaproteobacteria; order Rhodobacterales; family Roseobacteraceae; genus Ruegeria; species Ruegeria sp. ABV3_008. The sequence continues at coordinate 4,878 of NZ_JBSWYP010000004.1, forward strand.
ACCCGCAGCTTCGGCGGTTCGGATGGCGACCATCTGCGCAGGAAAGTTCCATTCATAGACGGCAGAGGACGCGTCCAGCCCTTCGTAACATTGCAGGCGGATCAGGCGGCGACCAAGTCCTGCGGCCAGTGCCTTGGCGATCTCGGTCTTGCCGACACCAGCCTCGCCTTCCAGAAACAGCGGCCGGCCGAGTTTCAGCGACAGAAAAACGACCGTTGCCAGCGCACGGCCGCAAACATAGCCCTGTGCGCTCAGCATGGTTTGAACCGCGTCTATGGAATCTGGCTGTGTCATGTGCTGAATTCTCCCTTGCCACAAAAGGTCATGGCCGCGCCTGTGCGTCAAGGCCATCACCCATTTCTGAGCTACGACGTTCGAACGAGTTGACAAGGGCTTTTACGGCGGCGGCCTCTGTGTTAGCGGAGGCCTCATGACCGATAGCATCACGATCCGCCGCCCCGACGATTGGCATCTGCACCTGCGCGATGGCGCAATGTTGCAGGCCGTCCTGCCCGAAACCGCGCGCCATTTTGGCCGTGCGATCATCATGCCCAATCTGGTGCCCCCGGTGGTCACCGGCGCGCATGCTGCCGCCTATCGCGAGCGTATCATGGCTGCGCTGCCCGAAGGCATGACGTTCGAGCCGCTGATGACCCTGTATCTGACCGAAGATACCGATCCTGAAGACCTCGCTGCCGCGCATGCAAGTGGGTTGGTTAAGGCGGTCAAGCTCTACCCCGCGGGTGCGACGACCAATTCGCATTCGGGTGTTCGGAATTTCGACAATGTGCGCCCGGTGCTGGAGAAAATGGCCGAGATCGGCCTGCCTCTATGTGTTCATGGCGAGGTCACCGATGCCGAGATAGACATTTTCGACCGCGAAGCCGTGTTCATCGACCGCGTTCTGGATCCGATCCGCCGGGCCACGCCGGGCCTACGCGTTGTGATGGAGCATATTACGACCCGCGACGGTGTTCAGTATGTTGCGGCAAATAAGACCGATCTGGGCGCAACGATCACCGCGCACCATCTGATCATCAACCGCAACCACATTCTGGTGGGCGGGATCAAACCTCACTACTACTGCCTGCCCGTCGCCAAGCGTGAAGAGCATCGGTTGGAGCTGCTGAAGGCCGCGACCTCTGGCGATCCGCGTTATTTCCTGGGCACGGACAGCGCGCCACATACGGATGACAACAAGGAAATGGCCTGTGGCTGTGCGGGCTGTTTCACGGCGACCAACACCATGTCCTTGGTAGCCGAGATGTTCGACCGCGAAGGTGCCATGGACAAGCTGGAAGGGTTCGTGTCGTTGAATGGTCCGGCCTTCTATCGCCTGCCGGTGAACGAAAGTTCGATCACGCTGACCAAGGGTGACCCGGTCGAATACCCGTCGAAGATCGAAAGTGGCGACGGCCCCGTCACCGTATTCGACCCCGGCTTCCCCCTGCACTGGCGCGTGGTTTAACCCGCCAGTTTTGCAGCCAGATCGCGGGCGCGACCTCCGGTGCGCAGCATCGACCAGATCGCGTCTGCCTCGTCCCCTCCAATCAGTTTCGACGCTTTGGCCCGGACACGGTCTTCCCGATCCGCCAGAGACATCGGAGCCATCAGATCATGGGTAACCTCGCGTCGCACGCCGTCGCGCCGCAGAAGCTCTAGGCGGGCCTGGGTCTCGGTGAGGGTTTCATCCGCCTCGACCGTGATGCGATCTCGTAAAGAGCGAATTCGAGGATCAGCGCAGACCTTTTCGGTGTAACTGCTTGGCAAAGCGGTGTCGTAGCCGAGCGCCTGCATGGCGATCACCGAGCGATAGGAAAACTTCGCCCCCAACCCCGTGGTCGGAGACATCTGGTTGCACACGCTCATCCAGCGCGGATGGGTTTTGACCTTGATTTCAGCCACTTCGGGTTCGGCAATATCAAGACGCAGAGCAGCCTCAAGCGCGGCGTGCAAACCGTGGCAGCAGGCGTGGAACTTGTGGCTGACCGATTCGAACAGCCATTCCTCTCCCAATCCGTCCAGCGCCGCCGACGTATCCGCCGCGCCCTGATGGGTGGCGCCAAAGCCGTACTGGCCCTCTAGCGCACTCGCATTGGGCTCAAAGCCCCGTTTAATCAGCAACGCGGCCTCAACCCCGGCTGATGCGGCCAATCCTGCATTGTAGGGTTTGCCCATGGTGCCGAACTGAGTTTTCAGACCGGCCGCGCGCGTGGCCGTCAAGCCCAGAACTTCCTGCATCTGGTTGGCATCGAACCCAAGCACTCGACCCACTGCAACCGCCGCCCCAAAGGCCCCCGAAGTCGCCGTTTGGTGGAACCCAGCCTGATAGTGGTCTCGACCGAGCCAGAGGCCGATACGGATCGAAACCTCCATCCCGATCAGGGCCGCCTCCAACAGATCAACGAGGATACGGTCATCCCATTCTGAAACCGCCAAGGCCGCAGGAAGGATGGCAACGGACGGATGTCCGATATGGGCGAAATGGGTGTCGTCATAGTCCAGCGCGTGAGACACCGTTCCATTGACCAGCGCCGCCGCGCGCAAGGGCGCTGCCCCGCCGCCGAAAAGATGGGCCTGCGCTGCTCCGCCCTCCTCCTGCACCATGTCCCGGACGGCGACCGACACGGGTTCGGACACACCGGCACGGCCCACGGCGATCCAGTCGAGAACGGACAGAGACGTAACAGCCCGCGCCTGCGCGGTTGTGTTTACGGGGCCAGCGGCAAAACTCGCGAGTGTTGAGGTAAATCCAGACATAGCGCGCAGTCTAGCGCGCGTCGGTCGTTGGTAAAGCCTTAGCTGTAAAGCTCAGCGGCACGCGCCTCAAACGCGCGTACGATGCGCTGCATGGCCTCGTTGAAGACTACACCAATGATCCCTTGCAGGATGGCGTTCTTGAACTCGAAGTCTACATGGAACGAGACGTTGCACCCACCTTCGGGCGCGTCTTCAAACTGCCAGTCCGATTTCATGTATTTGAACGGGCCGTCCAGATATTCAGTATCGATCTTCTTTTGACCGGCAAACAAGGTCACTCGGCTACCAAACCGTTCGCGAAACACCTTGAACGAGATCACCAGGTCCGCCTCCATCACCTCTGCCTCGCCAGACGCATAGGTCTTTCGGATACGCGCGGCGGCACACCAAGGCAGGAACTTGGGATAGCTCGCCACGTCAGCAACCAAATCATACATCTGCTGAGCCGTATAAGGCAGGTGACGAGTTTCCGAGTGGATAGGCATGGCAATCCGGCATTAGAAGGTGACAATGGCGCGTCATGTCGTATGTTGCGCGCCAAAGATCAAGGGGGCTGCGATGACTGACCGCGCTTATGTGATAGATGAGATGATCTCGGCCAAGGCAATTGCAGCCAGAATCGAAGAGCTTTGCCGCGAGATTACCGAGGAATTCGGCAATACCGACAAGCTGGTCGTCGTCGGCCTGCTGCGCGGCTCTTTCGTGTTCATCGCTGATCTGGTCCGCGAGTTGGACCTGCCGATCGAGGTGGATTTCCTCGAGGCATCCTCTTACGGCGACGCGATGGAGAGCAGCCGAGAAGTGCGTATTCTCAAGGACTTGCGCGGCGCGATTGAAGGTCGCGATGTGCTGGTAGTCGAAGATATCGTCGATACGGGCCATACGCTGAACCACGTCACCAACCTGCTACGCAGTCGTGAGCCAAAACGGCTTAAGTCCATTGCGCTACTGGACAAACCGAGCCGGCGCGAGGTTGATTTTCGTTCGGATTGGATCGGGTTCGAAATCCCTGACGAGTTCGTTGTGGGCTACGGAATCGACTACGCGCAGCGCAATCGCAACCTGCCGTTCATCGGTAAGGTTCGGTTTACCTGAACGCGACCTCAGCCCAGCACCTGCCGGATCGCCGCCAGAAAGACGCCTGTTCCAATTGGGATCAGCGCGTCGGGGAAATCATAGTCGGGATTGTGCAACTGGGGGTGATCTCGCCCTGCTCCCAACCAGAACATCGCCGATTTTGCGCCTTTACCGAACTGGCCAAAATCTTCCGAAAACCTTTGCGGCTCATTGGTCAACTTGCATGCAACAGAATGATCCGCGCAGGCCTCGGCCAGAATAGTCACCGCCTCAGCGTCGTTGATGCAGGCCTCGAAGACATCCTCATAGGTGAACTCGGCACTCAGGTTCTCGGACTTGGCGACCTGCTTAACCAAGGCTTCAGCATCGGCAACGAGCTTTGCCATACGGTCGTCTGACACGGTGCGCAATGTCACCCACAGCTCAGCCTGACCGGGGGCGACGCCAAAGGTCTGTGCCCCGAGGCTGGCATGCGTGATCGTAGTCAGCGCATAGTCGGCGTTTAGGGCGCCCGCCGTGCCGAGCCGGGTGAGTTCCGGTATCAACGCGGACAAAGCGCCCGCCGGAGAAACCCCGTCCTGCGGCGCAGCGGCATGAGAGGTCTTTCCGGTCAACGCAATCCGCATACCCCGGGAGGCGCAGTTGGTTGGCCCCTGACACAGCTCAACCTCGCCCAGTTCCAGCCCCGGCAAGTTATGGAGAGAAAGCACGTAATCCGGCGCAAGTTGCGCGAATTGGGCATCGTCGCGGAACGCCCTGGCCCCCTGCCCCGTTTCTTCAGCGGGTTGGAAAATAAGAACCACCCGTCCGCGCGTCGGGCGCTGTTCCTGCAACTCAAGCGCCACGCCGAGAACCATCGACATATGGCCGTCATGCCCGCACAGATGCCCATTACCCGGCACGGTCGAGATATACGGCAGTTCCGAGAGTTCCTTGATCGGCAACCCATCCAGCTCGCACCGGATGGCGACGGTGGGCCCGGTTGTGCCGCTGTCGAAGACCGCCGCAACTCCGTGCCCGCCGAGGTCGGTCACCACGGTATCCGCCCCTGCGCGACGCAGCTCATCAGCCATACGCTTGGCGGTCTCACGTTCTTGCCCAGAAAGTTCGGGATGTTGATGCAAACTGTGGCGCAGCGCTGTCAGCCGCGCCAATCTTTCAGGCGTCACGCTTGACCCAGCTTCGCTTGCCGCGCCGCGCGCAAACACGCGAAATCGTCGCCCGCGTGGTAGGAGGAGCGCGTCAGAGGTGTAGCTGAGACCATCAGGAAGCCCTTGCCATAAGCCGCTTTTTCATAGGAGGCGAACTCTTCGGGCGTCACGAAACGGTCCACCGCGTGGTGCTTTGGCGTTGGCTGCAGATACTGACCAATGGTCAGGAAATCTATGTCAGCGGCGCGCATGTCATCCATGACCTGACCGACTTGCTGTTTGTCCTCTCCCAAACCGACCATAATGCCGGATTTGGTGAAGATCGACGGGTCCAGTTCCTTCACCCGCTGCAACAGGCGCAGCGAATGGAAATACCGCGCGCCGGGGCGAACCTCAGGGTAGAGGCCCGGTACCGTCTCGAGATTGTGGTTGAACACATCCGGCTTGGCTTCGACCACGGTCTCAAGCACTTCGGGCTCACATTTCAGGAAGTCCGGCGTCAGAATCTCGATCGTCGTCTTGGGTGAGCGGTGACGTACGGCGCGAATTGTCTGCGCAAAGTGATCCGCTCCACCGTCTTTCAAATCGTCCCGATCAACCGAGGTGATCACAACGTGGTTCAGACCCAATTTTTGAACCGCATGCGCTACACGACCCGGCTCGAATGCATCCAGCGAGTCCGGACGTCCCGTGGCAATATTACAGAAGGTGCAGCCGCGGGTACAAATCTCGCCCATGATCATCATGGTGGCGTGACCCTGGCTCCAGCACTCGCCTACGTTGGGGCATCCGGCCTCTTCGCAAACCGTCACCAGATTGTTTTCACGCATGATCTTATGCGTCTCGGCATAACCCTTGCCGCCTGGCGCCTTGACCCTGATCCATTTCGGCTTCTTAGGCTGGGCGTTGTCCGGGCGATGCGCCTTTTCGGGGTGACGTTGTTCTGGGATTTTCAGATCGCGCACGGGCAGTTTTCCTAACTTTGGGTCAACTTTGTGTACCCATAACATAAAACACTCACGCCTGTTACACCAGCGACGCATAGCCGCTATGCACATATCTCGCGAGCGTCAAATTAGTTTAACCTTAAACTGTATTTTTCACGCAAAAATCAATAGATAAGTCAATCAAACCTATCTTGCAGATGCAGCATTTCATGGATTGAAGGCAGTTTAGAACTGATTTAAATCGCCAGAACGTCACAACTGAATCACAGGAACTTGAACATGAAGACCGGAGCAAAACTGCCCGATGTGACCTTCCATACGCGTGTCCGCGACGAGGCCATCGAAGGCCCCAATCCGTTCCGCTGGGAAGACAAGACAACCGCCGATTATTTCGCTGGCAAACGGGTGATCCTGTTCTCGCTGCCCGGCGCTTTCACCCCCACATGTTCAACCTACCAGCTGCCCGGGTTTGAAAACGGCTACGCCGACTTCACCGCCAAGGGTATCGACGAGATTTACTGCATGTCCGTCAATGACAGCTTTGTCATGAACAAATGGGCTCAGGATCAAGGCCTGAATAACGTCAAGGTCATCCCTGATGGTTCGGGTGAGTTCACCCGCAAGATGGGCATGCTGGTCGACAAGGACAACCTGGGCTTTGGCATGCGCTCTTGGCGCTATGCGGCCATCATCAATGACGGCGTTGTCGAAGCATGGTTCGAAGAGCCTGGCCTGATGGATAACTGCCCCGAAGACCCCTATGGTGTGTCCTCGCCCGAGACTCTGATCCAGCATCTAGAAGCTGCCGCCGAACCCGCGTTGGCGTAAATCTCTTGCTTAAGCGCTGAATACAGGCCCGCTTCCGGCGGGCCTTTTCATGTCCGCGTGGCCGAAACGATCTGGTCCCCCACGTCCCGGATCACCTGGGCCAAACGATCCACCCAACCGTCATCCGTTGTTGACGCACGCCGGACAAGCCCCACCGTGCGTGCAGGTTGCGGGGCGCCGAAACGCAAGAGCTTCATGCCCGGCACCGCCTCTGATTCCGATTTCGCGGCGAGTTCGGGCATCAGCGTCAGGCCGAACCCCTCGGCAACCAGCCGGGAAAGCGTCGCAAGCGAGGAGGCCCCCATGTTGATCTGCCCACTGCCCCGATCCTGCCCGCAGACTTCAAGCGCTTGATCCGTTAGGCAGTGGCCATCCTCCAACAACATCAACTGCGCTGATTGCAGATCCAGAGGGCGCAGCATCTCGGGACTGGTGTTCACACGTTGCAGACGCGCTGCGCTGCCTGCCAGCAGGAAGTGATCCTGGAACAACGGCGTTTCGCGGAATTCCGAGCCGCCCGCCGGCAGGGCCAGAACTGCAGCGTCGATCTCACCTTCGCGGAGCAAAGACAGCAACCGTTCGGTCCTCGCTTCGCGGATCTGCACACGCAACGAAACATCTGCGGCGCGTAGACCACCCAGAACGCCGGGTAGAAGATACGGTGCAATCGTCGGAATGATCCCGATCGACAACGACCGATGGCCGCCAGAATGATCCCGCGCGAACTGGTCCAACCGCACAGCTGCCCCCAGCACCTGACGCGCATGTTCCAGAACGTCTCGCCCCAACGGCGTCAGCAGGATGTCCCGCGCCTGACGTTCGAACAGTACACCGCCCAGCGTTTCTTCAAGCGATTTGATCTGAACAGACAGCGCAGGTTGCGAAACGTTGCAGACCTGCGCGGCGCGGCCGAAATTGCGCTGCTCGGCCACGGCTTGAAAGTACTGCAACTGTTTGAGTGTGAAATTCATAGCCCTTGATTATCACCAAGGGCTGAAACCACAAGAGGGACTTATACCTAGCCAATCATGCGATCTTGCCCAGAGAGGTCCTCATAGTGTCGATTCAGGCGCTGCAACGCGATGCGCAGAACGATCTTGCCCGAGCGGGCGGACCAGCCCATGCGTTTTTCGGCCAGTTCCAGCCCCTCAAGATAGCAACAACAGCGCAGCGCTACATCACTGAGTCCCGGCCCGAGGTCCGACAACGCGTGCGCCACACGGTCTTTCGCGTCCGAGGCCCTTCGCCCGCCGTGAGATTCACTTTCGAAATTGCCGCGCCCTCCTCCGGTCAGAAAGCGATCCCAGTTCTGCGTAACCTGCGGGCCGATCTGCGCAAGTTCAAAGTCTTCGCGCAGTCTTTCCCCGGCACGGACAAGCGTTTCATCGAGAAAGGGTTTGCCGTCTCGGTCCCGCCGCCGCGCCAAGGCGATCAACGGGCTTTCCGCAGCACTGTAGCGCATACGTCGGGCGCGTTCCGGGACGTCTCCGTTCGACTTCGGCTGAAACGCTGCCTGTGCCTCGGCCACGCCGAATTCATTGCGCGACCGGGCCTTGTTTTCCGCCTCGGCCACCAATCGGTTGAGCGCGGCGCGCCCCGATGTCGAGATCCGGTATCGGGAAATACGGCCCGGATTGTCGCAAGTAATCCAGTCCTGCAAGGCAAGCGCCTGAGCGATCTTGCAATCAACAACGGCCGTTCTTGTGGTCCCGGCCTCACCGGTGTCACGTACGACCACGGCCTTCTCCATATCCTCGGCCACCGCCAAAACCGATCCCGTCTCACATAGGCGTCTCAGCACACGCAGCGCTTCGCCCTCGAATGAGTCGTCTTCCTGGTTGTCCTGTCCGCCTGCGTCAAAGCGGCGCGTCCGATCAGAGACCGAGAAATGTGTCTCGGCCAGCGATTTCAGAGCCGCATCGACCAAGGGATCATCGCGGCGCATTTCGACCCGTCGGATTTGTCTGAGAATGGTAGAGGCATGGCACCCGGCCGATCTTGCGATATCCCGGATCGACTGACCAGTTTCCGTGTGCGCAAGGTAGCGCTGTGCCCCCTCGGGAACCCATGCCGGAATAGAGAATGCCACGTTGTTTTCCATGTTCATTTGCCCTCGTCGACAAAACAGACTGCCACTTTTGCCCCCCGAAATTATAGTTAACCAAATCTAACTAGAGGTGGTTTCGTTACTCGTTCGTTAACCCCGACGCGCAGCAACCAGATTTGGTTCAAAAAGATAAACAGTCGTGAAACCAACGTTCGGGGCGATCCTTAGCGACGCAACACCCGCTCAGGTTGTGTGACAAACAGGGCGTCAATTATCCGAACAAGAGGCACATGAAATGCAAGACCTGATGACTATGAGCACGAACCTGCGCCGCCCCCGTCTATTGGCGCGCGCTGCAAAATTCGGAGCTCAGGATTACAACCGTGACCGGCATCTTCAGCGTATACTGGGCTATGGTCGACTGCCGGGGAACGGGGCCGCTCTGATGCGACTTATGGATATGGAGAGAGAGCAAAATACGCTTCGAAAAGAAGAGGATGCCGCCTATTCTCTGGTCAGGCACCTTGATCTTCTGATTGCGCTTTTGGGTGAGGCGCAGCTGTACCAAGCCAGCCGCGCCGCACAGTTCGAGTAATCAGGTAAACGCGTCCGGCATCGAGGCTTTCTTGTCGGCAATATAAGCCTCGAGCGCCTCTTTGGCGGCCGGGTCCATCTGCGGCTGCTGGTAGTTAGCCAGCAGATGCTCGACCCGGGCCGAAGCCAGCTGACGCGTATCGCGCGAACCTTCGTCCTGCCAGGTCTCGAAGGGTTTGTAGTCCAGTACCTCGGTTTTCCAGAAGGCTTCCTTGAAGTTGGCCTGCGTGTGTTCGCAGCCAAGATAGTGGCCGCCCGGTCCCACTTCGCGGATCGCACCCATCGCCTGTGCGTTCTCGTCATAGGCGACACCTTTGGCCAGACCGTGCAGAACACCAAGTTGATCGGCATCCATCACGAACTTCTCAAAGTCTGCAACCAGACCGCCTTCGAGCCAGCCGCACGAGTGCAGCATGAAGTTCACGCCCGACATCAGACCCATGTTCAGCGAGTTCGCGGTCTCATACGCCGCCTGCGCATCAGGCAGTTTCGAGCCACAGAACGACCCCGCAGAGCGGTAAGGCAGGTTCAGACGACGTGCCAGCTGACCTGCACCATAGGTGATATGCGCGGCCTCGGGTGTACCAAAGGTCGGCGCGCCCGAATTCATGTCAATCGAAGTCACGAACGCACCAAAAATCACGGGTGCGCCCGGACGGATGATCTGGCTATAGGCGATACCCGCCAGCACCTCGGCCAGAACCTGCGTCAGCGTCCCTGCAACCGACACCGGCGCCATCGCACCACCGACGATGAAAGGCGAGACGATGCAAGCCTGATTGTTCTTCGCGTAAACCTCTAGCGACCCCATCATCACATCGTCAAAGGTCATCGGCGAGTTGATGTTGGTCAGCGAGGTCATCACGGTGTTGTTCTGAACGAAGTCCTTGCCGAATAGAATCTCGCACATCTCAACCGAATCCTGCGCGCGGCTGGGGTCGGTCACGGATCCCATGAAGGGTTTGTCCGAGAGGCTCATATGCGCCATCAGCATATCGAGGTGGCGTTTGTTCACCGGAATATCGGTCGGTTCGCAAACGGTACCGCCCGAGTGGTGCAGCCACTTGGACATATAGGCCAGCTTCACGAACTTGTTGAAATCATCCATGGTCGCATAACGACGACCACCCTGCGCATCACGCACGAACGGAGGGCCGTAGACAGGCGCAAGAACCATGTTGCGGCCGCCGATCACCACCGATTTTTCGGGGTTGCGGGCGTGCTGAGTGAACTGGCTCGGGGCCGTTTTGATCAGCTGGCGCGCCAGACCACGCGGGATGCGCACGCGTTCGCCATCGACATCTGCACCTGCATTGCGCCAACGCTCCAGCGCGGCGGGGTTGTCGACAAAGTTGACGCCAACCTCTTCCAGAATCGTTTCCGCGTTGTACTCGATGATCTCCAACGCTTCCTCGTTGAGGACCTCAAAGTTCGGAATGTTCCGCTCAATGTACTTTGCGGTGTCGATCCGAACCGCAGTGCGTTCTGCCCGGCGGGCGGCTCCGCCACCACCGCGACCTCGACGACGTGCTGATGCTTCAGCCATTTTTCCTCACCATACTTTGGATGTGTTGATTGGGGTTCTATCTAGCCCGCCAACACTCGCTACTATTGGAAGATAACGGCTTTTGGCACATAAAAGCGACATCAAGCCGCGACGGGACCCTTTAAAACAACGGTTTCAGGTCTCGTTCGAGTCTTCCCATTCGACACTCAGAATCCCCGGCTCAAGAATTAGGGGCGCAGCAATTTTGTGTTGCACATTTTCTGGATGATCTTCGGTGGAAATGAGAATTTCCAGTGTTTGCAAACCTTTGTCGTCTGCATCCCCCTTCTGAAACCCGACAATGCGCACCCCGTTTTGCGCCAAAGCCTGTAGTGCCGCCGCGCGAACCTCTGCCTGCGCATCTGCCGCACACTGCACGAGGATGCGGAACTCTTGCGTCAAGGGAACCCCGGCACGTGTCGTTTTTTTCAACCATTTCACCAAAGGCCGAAGCCCCAGATTCACAAAAATGACGAAACCCGTCATCATTATCGCAAAGACCCAGGCACCACTGCCAGCCATCATCCCCACAGCCGCCGAGCACCACAAGGTCGCCGCCGTGTTCAAGCCGTGAATGGTGAAACCATGCCGAAAGATGATGCCAGCGCCAAGAAACCCGATCCCCGAAACGACCTGCGCGGCCACACGAGTCGGGCTCACCTCATCCGGATAGAGCGCCGAGAAAACCACAAAAGCCGCGGCGCTCAGGGCCACCAGCGCATTGGTGCGCAAACCTGCCATACGTTGGCGCACTTGACGCTCGGACCCGATCAATGCCCCGCAGAACATGGCCAATGCTAGATTTAAGGCGGCAAGTTCAACAGCTATCGGCAAACGCATCTCTCCTATTCGGGTGTCCGTATGACGTGGACGGAAAGATCGTCATATTTTTGTTACAAAACTTTTACAATAGCCGAAGCGCAGTTTCCCGGAAATGCGGGTATCCGCCCTTCAGCAAAGACCTTATCTCTTGCGAATTCGTTACGCTTGGCCTATGGCCCGCACATGAGTGATACATCCCACGACCGCCTTCTGATCATCGACTTCGGCAGCCAGGTAACGCAGCTGATTGCACGCCGTCTACGCGAGCTGAATGTCTATTGCGAAATCCACCCTTACCAGAACGTCACCATGGAATTTGTGCGCGAAATGGCGCCCAAAGCGGTGATTTTTTCGGGTGGGCCGGACAGCGTCACGCGCAAGGGCTCTCCGCGCGCGCCGCAAGAGATTTTCGACTATGGCGTTCCGATCCTGGGCATCTGTTATGGCCAGCAGGTGATGATGCACCAACTGGGCGGCAAGGTCGAAAGCGGCCATGGCACTGCCGAGTTTGGCCGCGCCTTTGTCACTCCGAAAGGTCAGTTGGATATTCTGAAAGACTGGTTCGCGGATGGTGATGAACAGGTCTGGATGAGCCATGGCGATCATGTCAGCGAGATCGCTCCGGGGTTTGAGGTTTACGGCACCTCCCCCAACGCGCCGTTTGCCATCACGGCAGACAGCAAGCGCCATTTCTACGCTGTGCAGTTCCACCCCGAGGTGCATCACACACCTAAGGGCGCCAAGCTGTATGAGAATTTCGTGAAGCTCGCCGGGTTCAGCGGCGACTGGACAATGGGTGCTTATCGCGAGCAGATGATCGAGAAGATCCGCGAGCAGGTTGGTGACAAGAAAGTCATTTGCGGCCTGTCCGGCGGTGTCGACAGCTCGGTCGCGGCGATCCTGATCCACGAGGCGATTGGCGATCAGCTCACCTGTGTCTTTGTCGACCACGGCCTGCTACGCAAGAATGAGGCGCAGGAAGTCGTCGGCATGTTCCGCGACAACTACAATATTCAGCTGATCCACGCGGATGAGAGCGATCTGTTCCTAGGCGAGCTGGACGGTCAAAGCGACCCTGAGACCAAGCGCAAGATCATCGGCAAGCTGTTCATCGACGTCTTCCAGAAACACGCCGACACTATCGACGGGGCCGAGTTCTTGGCCCAAGGCACTCTCTACCCCGACGTCATCGAGTCCGTCTCTTTCAGCGGAGGCCCTTCGGTCACGATCAAGTCGCACCACAATGTTGGTGGCCTGCCCGAGAAGATGGGCCTGAAGCTGGTCGAACCCCTGCGTGAGCTGTTCAAGGATGAGGTCCGCGCGCTGGGTCGCGAACTGGGCCTGCCTGACAGCTTCATCGGCCGCCACCCCTTCCCCGGGCCGGGTCTGGCCATTCGCTGTCCCGGAGAAATTACCCGCGAGAAGCTGGAAATCCTGCGGGAGGCCGATGCGATCTACATCGACCAGATTCGCAAACACGGGCTCTATGATGAGATCTGGCAGGCTTTCGTGGCGATTCTCCCCGTCCGCACGGTCGGCGTCATGGGCGATGGCCGCACATACGACTACGCCTGCGCGCTACGTGCCGTGACATCAGTAGATGGCATGACCGCCGACTATTACCCCTTCAGCCATGAATTCCTCGGCGAAACCGCCACTCGGATCATAAATGAGGTCAAGGGCATCAACCGATGCACCTATGACATCACCTCGAAACCTCCGGGAACAATTGAGTGGGAATGAGACAAAAGCCGGGTTCTGACCCGGCTTTTTTGTTTCTCCGACACTGAGAAAAGTGATTTAAAGTCAGACATCTAAACCAATCGTTAAGAGGCGCAGCGTGCAGGGCGACAAAACGCAGTTTGGTAAGGCCGCTCTGTGGATGACCGGCGCTATTGCCTCGTTCTCCTCAATGGCCGTCGCCGGTCGAGAGTTGAGCCTGCATCACGATACTTTCGAGATCATGATGTATCGCAGTTTTGTCGGCGTGATCATCGTAGCGCTAGTATTGACGGCGACCCGCAAATGGCATCAGGTCACAACCGAGCGTCTTGGTTTGCACGCCCTACGCAACACGTTCCATTTCACCGGCCAAAACCTCTGGTTCTACGCGGTCGGAGTGGCTCCTCTGGCGCAGGTCTTTGCGCTTGAGTTCACCCAGCCGATCTGGGTAATCCTGCTCTCTCCGCTGCTGTTAAAAGAGCGCCTGACCGCTATCCGCATGACATCGGCACTGATCGCGTTTGCTGGCGTTCTGATGGTGACAAGACCCGGAACCTCAAGCCTTTCGCCGGGCATTCTAATGGCTGCTGGAAGCGCGATTTTCTTCGCGTTTACAACAATCACGACGAAACAGCTCACTCGACATGCAAGTATCGGATGTATCGTGTTTTGGCTGACTGTGATGCAGGCTGTTCTGGGCACGATTGCGGCAGGGGTAGACCAGCAGATCGCATTGCCAACACTGCAGACGGCACCCTTTTTGTTGCTGGTTGGTCTAGCCGGTCTTTTGGCGCACTTCTGTATCACAAACGCGCTTGCAATCGCCCCCGCGACCGTGGTGGTGCCGTTCGACTTTGCCCGCCTGCCGACGATCGCAGTTGTCGGTATGCTTCTTTATCATGAACCACTGGATCACTGGACGCTGCTCGGAGCAGCAGTGATCTTTTCAGGTATCTTTCTGAATGTTTGGTCCGAAAATCGTAACAGTTTAGCAACAGTTCGTGCCGACACTCATAAGAAGTAACGCACGGTCACTAGTTGACGATAAAATAGACACCGAGACAGTATCGGGCATTCAAATCGAGCGGGTCGGCATCCGTACACTCACACGATGCCATACAGGCCTTCAAGGGACAGTAAGGGAGGAATACATGAGAAAGGCGCTACTATCAGCGTGCGCGCTTTGCGTGGGGGCAACGGCTGGCCACGCTGGCGGCCTGGACCGAAGCGGTCAGGGCATCAATCTGATTTTCGAAGAAGGGTCGGTTGTGCAGTTCCGCCTCGGGTATACAGATCCGAGCGTCAGCGGTACGTTACTTGACGCGAACCCCGCCAGCCCCACAAACGGGCAGGTTATTAACTCTGGAAACGTCTCCAACGACTTCTTCACGCCACATCTTGGCTACAAGACGTCTTTGACTGAAAAGATCGACTTTGCGATCATGTACGACCAGCCCTATGGCGCTGACATCGCATATGCTTCCAACTACCCACTTTCGATCAATCCGGCATCGCCCACAACCACCGGCTCTTTGCGCGCAACGGCTGATACCGATGCAATCACCGCCTTGTTCCGCTACAAGTTCGACAACGGGTTCAGTGCTCTTGGCGGCGTTCGCGCCCAACGCGTGAAAGCAAGCGTAGATGTGCCGGCCGCATTGGGGTATTCAGTTGAAACGGATGCTGATACGGCCTTTGGCTACGTGCTTGGTGTTGCGTGGGAAAAACCAGAAATTGCCGCTCGCGTCTCGCTGACATACAACTCGAAGATCTCGCACGATCTGTCGCAAACAGAGAGCGGCACTCTATTTGGATCGGTCGATACCAGCAGCGAAATCGAAACGCCGCAGTCGGTGAACTTGGATTTCCAAACCGGCGTAGCACCGAAAACGCTGCTATTCGGCTCGATCAGATGGGTTGATTGGCCGCAATTGGAGTACGATCCGCCAAACTATCCGCCGACCACTGCACTGGTTAGCTATGGCAATGCCACCTACACTTACACTCTGGGTTTGGGATACCAGTTCTCTGAAGAGTTTTCGGGCGCTGTGACGTTAGGCTATGAAACCGACGAAGGAGAACCGGTGACCAACCTGGGTCCCACAGACGGTTTCTGGAGCATCGGTCTTGGCGGCACCTACTCTCTGGAAAAAGCCAAAATCTCGGCGGGCGTTCGCTACACCGATATTGGTGACGCAACAGCTGACGGTGGGTTTGGTCAAACAGCTGACTTCTCGGGCAACAGCGCTTGGAGTGTCGGCTTCCAGATCACCTACGCTCTGGACTAATCACCCCCACACAAAAAACCAATCAGACCTCGCTATTTTCGGTGGGGTCTTTTTGTTTCCGCATCTTTCGGGTCGCCGCATGAACTCAAAGCTGCCACAACCTTTTCATGGAACACCAAAAACACCTATCCCCCCGCGCATGGGCTGAGCTTTCGCTGCTGGGTGCCATATGGGGCGCCTCATTCGTTTCAATTCGGATTGCGCTGGATACGATACCGGTGATGACCTCGGTGCTGCATCGGACTTTCTGGGCTATGCTGGCCTTGTGGTTGGTGGTTTGGCTTAGGGGTCTAAGCGTCCCGTCCTCACCACGCCTGTGGTTTGGTTTTCTGGTCATGGGACTGCTCAATAACGTGATTCCGTTTTCGCTTATGGCGTGGGGACAGTTGTACATTGACACCGGCCTCACGGCGATTTTGAACGCGGCGACGGCTATCTTTGGCGTTCTCGTTGCTGCGCTCTTCTTTTCCGACGAGAGGTTGACACCACCGCGCCTTCTCGGCGCTGGACTCGGCTTTTTTGGCGTCTCAATCGCAATCGGTATCGGCAACCTCACCAGCTTCAGCCTGCAAAACACAGCTCAACTTGCCATCCTCGCGGGCACTATCTCCTACGCGTTTGCCGGCGCTTGGGCGCGCAAACACCTAAGCTCCCTGCCCCCTATTGTTGCGGCTGCAGGGATGCTAACCGGCTCGACTCTCTTCATGATCCCGATTGCCCTTATGACTGACGGCATCCCAAGTCTCAGCCTGCCTGCGGTCACATGGGCGGCAATCGCGTATTATTCCCTGATCGCGACGGCGGGTGCCTATCTTCTCTACTACCGGGTCCTTGCAATGGCTGGCAGTGGCAATTTGTTACTCGTGACCCTCATCATCCCACCTGTCGCGATCGTTTTGGGCGCCTTGCTGCGCGACGAGGCACTGGATCCACGCGCCTATGTCGGCTTTGCCGTGCTGGCCGCGGGACTATTGATCCTCAACCGAGCCTCCCCACGCGATTGACGCCGCCGCCTGCCCGAATTAGCAAAGGCAAAAACAAGGGACAGCACAAGATGATCTACAGCTCGGCAAGAGATTGGCGTGTGGCTGCACGCAAGAAGGTGCTGTTTTTCGGCATGTCGGGGCTGGGCAAGACCTATGTATCCAACATCCTGCGAGACAGCGGTGGCTGGTTTCACTACTCGGTCGACTACCGGATCGGCACCCGCTACATGGGCGAATACATCGCCGATAACGCCAAGGCTGAGGCGATGAAAGTCCCATTCCTGAGGGACCTTCTGCTGTCGGATTCGATATATATCGGCTCGAACATCTCGTTCGAGAACCTGACCCCTGTCGCATCCTATCTTGGCAAACCCGGTAATCCGGCGCTTGGCGGATTGGAGATGTCCGAGTACCGCCGCCGACAGGAGCAATTCCGACTGGCCGAAATTCACGCCCTTCTCGACACCGAATACTTCGTGGATCGGGCAGAGCGTCTCTATGGCTATCCGCATTTCATCTGCGACACAGGCGGGTCGATTTGCGAGTGGGTCGACCCGAACGACCCAACAGATCAACTGATGTCCGAGCTGTCAAAACAGGCGCTGATGATCTGGCTGAAGGGTGACGACGACCACACGGCCGAACTGGTCCGACGCTTTGACAAGGCCCCCAAGCCGATGTCCTATCAGGCTGAATTCCTGACCCGCGTCTGGACCGAATATCTAGATCAACACGGCTGCTCCGAGTCTGACGTGGACCCGGACGCGTTCATCCGGTGGACCTACGCTCAGGCGCTTGCCCATCGTCAGCCCCGATACGAGGCGATGGCGAAGAACTGGGGCGTTAAGATAACGGCCAAAGACATCGGAAAAGTGCGCGATGCGGCTGATTTCGATGAGTTGATCGAACGCACCCTTGAGACCGGGCGCGATCGCGCCTAACTACCTCCTCCTAACCTACTCAAAAGTCTGACCCGATGCCGATCAAAATCCCATCCGAACTGCCCGCCTTTGACGTCCTGACCCAGGAAGGCGTCATGGTCATGGCTGCGGATCAGGCAATGCGGCAAGACATTCGCCCCCTGCGGATCGGGCTGCTGAATCTGATGCCCAAGAAGATCCAGACCGAGAACCAGTTCGCGCGGTTGATCGGGGCCACTCCGCTGCAGATTGACCTGTCGCTGATCCGCATGACCGAGCATCGGACCAAAAACACCGCCGCCGCGCATATGGCGGAGTTCTATCAGTCGTTCAAGGACGTGAAGGATCAGAAGTTCGACGGTTTGATCATCACCGGTGCGCCGATCGAACATCTGGAATTCGATGATGTCACCTATTGGGAAGAACTCCGCGAGGTGTTTGAGTGGACTCAGACCAATGTCCATTCCACATTCGGGGTCTGCTGGGGCGGTATGGCGATGATCAACCATTTCCACGGTGTGAAAAAACACATGCTGGACGCCAAGGCCTTTGGCTGTTTCCGGCATCGGAACCTCCTCTCGTCCTCGCCGTTTTTGCGGGGCTTTTCGGATGATTGCGTTATTCCCGTCAGCCGCTGGACCGAGATGAAGCAGGCCGAGATCGACGCCGCTGATGGCCTCGTCACCTTGCTTGGCAGCGATGAAGCAGGTCCTTGCCTTGTCGAGGACCCGGCGCATCGTGCGCTCTATATCTTCAATCATTTTGAATATGACAGCGATACGTTGAAGCAGGAATATGATCGGGACATCGCCAATGGCACACCGATCAACGTGCCGATGAACTACTATCCGGATGATGATCCGACGCAGGCGCCGCAGAACCGGTGGCGCAGCCATGCGCATCTGCTCTATGGTAACTGGATCAATGAAATATATCAGTCCACACCATTCGATATGAGTGAAATTGGCCGTTAAAATCTGGATACTTCTGACGCTGGGCCTGATCGGCTTTGCAGCGTTTACCCTGTGGCGCGCGGCCCAGAGCGAGGCCCGCGCCGCGCAGGCGTTTCCGCCCGAAGGCCAGATACTCGACGTAGACGGAATTGCCGTGCACGCGGTTGTCATGGGGAATGGACCTGATGTCGTCTTGATCCATGGCTCCAGCGGCAATACCCGTGACATGACCTTCGCTTTGGCCCCTATTCTGGCCGAAAACTACCGCGTGATCGTGTTTGACCGTCCCGGCCTTGGCTATTCGGACAGTTTCAATCCCGAAGGCGAGACCATTCAGGAGCAGGCGGATATCCTGCAACGTGCCGCTGCCAAACTTGGCGCAGAGAAACCCATCGTCGCCGGGCAGAGCCTTGGAGGGTCGGTGGCGTTGGCGTGGGCGGTGACCCGGCCTGACAATCTCTCGGGCCTCGTGCTGATCGCCCCGGCCGCGATCCCGTGGGAGACGCCGCTGGACAATTTCAACCGATTGGCAGCGACGGACCTTGGCAATGCGCTTGCCCTGCCCCTGATCACCTCCTACGTGCCGGAGTCTTATGTTGAAACGGCCCTCGACAAAGTGTTCGCTCCGCAAACTGCACCGGAAGGCTATGCCGAGCATTTCGGCCCCGCCCTGACGATGCGCCGCGCCTCGATGCATGCCAACGCAAAACAACGGGTCCGGCTGCTGGAAGAGGTTGAGCGCCTGCAGCCCCGATACGGTGAAATCTCTGTGCCCACCGAGATCATTCACGGCACGGCAGACACGACGGTCAAACTGGATTGGCACTCGATCCGCTTGATCGAACAGATCCCCGGTGCTGAGTTGATCGAGCTGCCGGGCATCGGCCATATGCCTCAGGTCGTTGCCGCCGATGAAGTTGCCGCCGCCATCGACCGCGCCGCACAACGGGCGGGTTTGCGTTAGACTAGCACCTAATCCATAGTAAGATATGGATTTTATCGCGAGGTAGCTCATGGCCCGGTCAGAAAAAGGTGCAATCGAGAAGTATTACCGCAAGAAAGCGCCCGGCGACGTGCGTAAAATTATCGAAAAGGCTAACAAGGGCGACATCCTGAATCCGAGCTATCCTTACACCGAAAAAATGAAGACCAAGGACTACGAGCAGCAGATCGAGGCGCTGCAAATCGAACTGGTCAAAATGCAATCCTGGGTCAAAGAAACCGGCCAACGCGTCGCGATCATCTTTGAGGGCAGAGATGCGGCGGGAAAAGGCGGCACCATCAAACGGTTCCGCGAGAACCTAAACCCACGCGGGGCTCGGAATGTTGCGCTCAGCAAGCCCTCGGATTCCGAGCGCAGCCAATGGTATTTCCAACGCTATATCCAGCACCTGCCCTCGGCCGGTGAGATAGTGTTTTTCGACCGCAGCTGGTACAACCGAGGTGTCGTGGAGAACGTCTTTGGGTTCTGTAACCAGGAGGAGCGCGAACGGTTCTTCCGTCAGGTCTTGCCGCTCGAAACCGGGTTCGTGAACGACGGGATCAGCCTGTTCAAGTTCTGGCTGAACGTCGGCCGTGCTGAACAGCTGAACCGCTTCTTGGCGCGTGAAACGGATCCGCTGAAACAGTGGAAACTCAGCCCGATTGATATCGCCGGTTTGGAAAAATGGGATGAATATACTCAGTCGATCTCTGAAACTCTGACCCGATCACATTCGGAAAACTGCCCATGGACGATCGTGCGATCAGACGACAAAAAACGTGCGCGCCTTGCTGCCATCCGGACGGTGCTGCTGGCTTTGGACTACGATGAAAAAGACGAAAAAGCCATCGGCGAGAATGATCCGAATATCTGCGGCGGGCCGGATGTCTGGGAGTCCTGACGTAAATAAAGGGCCGGGCAAGAATTGATCGCTTGGGCGTTGGACCATTGGCTGAAATTGGACTATCTCTTGGCACCCGAACACGTGAAAAACCAATAACCTGAGGCCGGAATGACGAAGCGCGGGTATCACCACGGAAACCTGAAGCAGGCCTTGATTGAGGCCGCGCTGTCGTTGATTGAAGAGAAAGGCCCCACTGGTTTCACCCTGTCCGAGGCCGCCAAGACCGCCGGGGTCACTCCTGCTGCCGTCTACCGGCACTATCACGGGCGTGAGGACCTGATTGCCGAAGCCGCCCGGCAAGGGTTCGAGATGTTCGCCGACCTGATGCAATATGCCTATGACGAGGGCCAGCCATCCGCTCTGGCCGCGTTTGAGGCCACCGGGCGCGCCTATCTGGCCTTTGCCCGCAAGCATCCCGGCCACTACATCGCCATGTTCGAAAGTGGGATTTCCCCGAACCGCACGCCCGAGCTGTCGTTAGCGTCAAACCGGGCCAAAACGGTTCTGGAGAAGGCCGCTGCGGACCTGTCGCAACATATCCCACCTGAAAAGCGGCCTCCCGCGTCCATGTTCTCGGCCCATATCTGGGCGATGAGTCACGGTGTGGTCGAACTCTATGCGCGCAACGCGACAGGTGCGACCTCCCCCTTTTCGCCCGAGGACCTTCTGGAAAGCGGGATTGGGATTTACCTGCGCGGGCTGGGTCTGGTGCCGCAGGACGACTGACCCTCAGAACAATCGGCTTCCTTGATTGGCACTGAGGCCCGATGAGACGTTGATCAGGTCCATCTCTCCCATCCCCTTGATCTCGACCCGCCCCAGATCTGAGACCTGAAACTCGTCGATCAACGCGTATTTCATCTCCTCTGGCGCGACGATATTCATCGGGTTTGCGAAGACCTGCAGACGCGCGGCGATGTTCACGGCTGGGCCAAACACGTCATAGACATATTTCTGAATGCCCACGACCGACCCGACAGCAGGCCCCATACCTAGACCGATCCGGGCCTGCCATTTATGCGGATGGCTTTCGTTTCGACGTTCCAAATACCGCAAGAAGCGCACCGCGCAATGGGCGACAGCCGTGGCATGGTCGGGCGTCGCATCCGGCATGCCAGAGACGGCCAGATAGGCGTCCCCAATCGTTTTGATCCGCTCGCAACCGTATTGCTCGACAATCCGGTCGAAGGCCGTGAAGATATCGTTCAACTCGCTCAACGTGACCGTCGGGTCGGTTTTGGCAGCAAAATCCGTGAACCCGACGAAATCCAACATCACCACCGAGACTTGATCGAACAACTGAGGGGTCACGACGCCAAAAGTCTTGAACTCTTCATACACAGCGCGGGGCATCACGTTCAGCAAGAGGCGTTCAACCCTTTCCTTCTCGCGCTCCAATTCACGCGTGTTGCGCTCGACCATGGTCGAGTAGCTGTCAATCATGCTCTCCAGTTCGCGAATGCGCGTGATGTTCTGGCATTCTACGATCAGCACCTGTTCCGACAACCCACTGGCCAGTGAGACAGTGACCGCAAAGATCAGCGTCCGGCGTTTGGGTTTGATCTGAAGCTCGACCGAATACCGCAGGCCGGATTGCTTGACGTCCTCCAGCTCTCTCACGTCGAGGTCCGGTAGGATATCCAAAAGAGATTGCTTTTTCTCAGGCTTGCCAAACCATTCGGCGAAGGGGCTGTTATGAAAGACGAATTTCAGATCCGAGGCCCGCACAACGGCAACGCCAACGCCGATGGCACGCAGCAGCTGTTCGTTGATGGCAAGGATGCTCATGCCGCGTCACGGCTGACGATGATCGAACGTTTGCCTTCAATCGCGCCAAGGGCCGTTTTGATATCGCGCTCGGACATGCCATGCATCTCGAGCGCTTTGCCGAATAGCTCTGCCATGACATCGAAATGATCATGTGAAATGCCAAGGTGCCGATGAACGGCTTCGATCCTGTCGTCGCTGAACGCTGCAGGACCACCAACGAGGGATGAGACGAATTTGGTCTGATGGTCAATCAAGCGCGGCATGTCGATATCTTCGAAGAAATGCCCGATTTCATCGGACTCCAGGGCTATTTCGTAGAAACTCATCACCACACGGCTGATGGTTTTGAAGCCGCCGTATTTCTCATAAAGCGTTTGTGACACCCCAACACCCAGTCAATAACTAGAAATAACGTCACAAGCTTATATCAAATTGGTATTTTTGTTAATGCTTTTGAAAACTTGGTTTCTTCAGACTCGGTTTGCCTCTGCATCGGTGAGACAGGCCTCAGACCCGAAGGTCCTTATCAACCGGAATGAACCCAACAAACCCACCCTGATCGAGCAGTTTCTTCTGCCCTCCAAAGCGCCAACCAAGCTTGCGTTTTGCCGCCAACAGTTCGCGTCGCGCGCGGAACCAGAACGGGCCTTTGTCCAAGCCTTTATTGGTGGATTGATCGCCTTCCCGCTCACTGGTCTTGACCTGTTCAAGATCCTGCTGCTGCTTCGACCAGATCATCTGCACACCCACAGCCGGGAACACCTGATACATCCGCCAATCTGGCCGGGGGATCGATACGAAATCATCGAGATGGTCGGAATACTGCTGAGACCATGCCAGCAGTTTGCGACACCCTTCCTGCGATAAGATATAGGCGGCAGCACTTGGGGCCATTTCCAGCATTGGGCGAACTGTGACACCGCCTATTTCCACCTCCGCTCCAAAGCGCAGGCTGCGGGGCGAGTAGTCCATCTTTGCGAAATCGAACCTGTCCGCGTTCTCGACAAGGCTGTCGATCACCTGCCCCAGTTGGGACGACATCTCGACATCATCCTCGAAAATCGCGGCCGCCTTCAGGTTTTGATCCACTGCTTGCTGCCAGACGGCGCGATGGCTTTCAAAACAGGCGATCTCGCTTTGCTTCAAACCCCAGCGAGAACCAACGCCCGGCACATACCCATTCCCCTCCAGAGCATCCGCCTGACGTGCATCAACTGCGCCAAAACGGATCGGGTCGCTCACGCCAGCTTTTGCGAACTGCGCCTCCATGAACGCACGGCGTTCGGGAACCCGGTCAAGGTTTATGTAGAACACAGCCGTCTCCAGCTGTTCATCCGCTTGCGTCACGCGTTGTCCTTTCGCTGCCTTTTATGTGCCATGCGACCGGTCATAAGCCGAGACACTGGGCTGCACATGCGACCGCCGCACGGGCTCACCCGGATCAAAGACCTCGATCAGCAAGGGGTAGCACGCGGCGGTATCCGAGGAATGCTCGGAGGAACAGTCCCCGCCCGGACAGGCTGAAAGGCCGACGATCAAGTCGATCTCGGCGTGGAATTCAAGGTAGTCACCTGGACGTACCGGGCTGGCCTTCATGAAGTATTGGCCGGTGTCACGCGTGAAGCCGGTACACATGAAGACGTTCAGAACGTCATGCACATAGGTCTCCGCCTCGTGCAGAGGCAGATCGCAATGCTGCGCCAAGGCCCGGGTCAGGTTCGAATGACAGCAATAGTGGTAGTCATCCCCCGACAGCAACCGCCCGGTATACGGGTCGCAGCGGGTGCCGATCACGTCATGAACGGAGCCCCCAAAGGCGTCAAAGCCGTACCAGTCCAGCGTATCAGCCGTGATGGTCGCCATGGGCCGCATATTTGGGAAACTCGACCACATGCGGTCTCCGGTCGAAAGATGCGTTCCGTGCAGCGCGCGGGTTTTACCGGAGTAGAACCGTTCGGTCAGATCGTGCTTGTTCCACAGGTTCAGATCGCCGACCTGCGCGCCTTCGACGGATGTGATGCGGAAAAAGGCACCGGCTGGAACGTCGATACAGGCAGCGTCTCGCGGTGCGGCGGTGACCTCGGCAGTTTTCTCGGATGTGTCCCGCAAGCGGGTCAGCCCGTCTAGATCAGGGCTGGGCAGAGTTTCAGGCGGATAGCAGATGACAGGGCGGATGGCCTTGCGGTCCTCGGCGTCAGTTGGGGCCGGGAAATTTGGGGTTGAGAGTTTCACTTAGCACCTCCGCCAATTTGGGCTGTCTTGCACCTAACATCGCCAGACATAAAGCAAATACAGGACAGCGGCCAATGCTCAAATTGGTCCATTCTGACGCAACTAGCCCGCCATGCGCGCGCGCCGCCGTGCCATGGATTTGCGAAACGCCCAATCGCTGAACAGTGTCAAAGGCAACAGGACCCTCTCGCCCAACCCGTCAATGACGACAAGCCTGCCACCGCGCTCCTGCGCGCGCACGATGTTTCCGATCCCCATGTCACCGACAATGATGCGTCCGCGCTCCAGATCATCCAGCAACTCCAGCAAGTCGGCCCGCAGCTTCTGAGCCACTTCCGGGTCACCATTTGCAGCCACCATTTCTGCATGCAGGGACGGGGCGAGATCCCCATCCGGGCCGGTCATCTTTTCCACCACGATTGCAGGCCCCCGCGAAGTTGGTGCATAGCCCATGAACTTCGCCAGACGCTCGATCTCGGGGCAGCCACGGTGCAGCGCGGCAAGGTATTCGTTTGCCTCGCGATTCCACTGTCGCAAATTGCCGTAACGCCATTCCGCATAACGCGGGATAAGGTGGTTTCGCTTCGGCTCATCCACTCGGACTTTCAGCAGGGCGCCATCCATTTCGGGATGCTGGAAAATCTCATAGTTCTGGCTTGTACGCAGAGGCACCTGCCCGGTCAGGTCAATCATGTTCGTTCGTCTGTCCTGTGCAGAAAATTCGCGTCGACCGGCACTATATGGCTGTCACGGAACTGATACAATGCAACCAGATCTCGCCACACAGAACGCTCATATCTAGGTGCGACAAAAACTGATTCAGGGGGATTGTGGCGGAGAGACAGGGATTCGAACCCTGGAGACGGTTTCCCGCCTACACACTTTCCAGGCGTGCGCCTTCGACCACTCGGCCACCTCTCCGTGAGCGCGATATGTGACGCAATGCAAACGGATTTGCAAGGCCCCAATTCCGTGAATTCGCGTCCGTTTGCACATTAGTTTGCGGACCATTCCCCACGCGAGCAATCCTCAGACTTCGTCCCCTCCGTCGCCGTCCAGATCTCCCTCGGTCATGGCTGCGGGTTCGGTGCTGGGTGCTCGTTGCTCCGGGGCTGACGCGGTTGGATCTTGTGCTTCAGTGCGCAAGGCTTCTGGGTTGCGAAGCCAAACGTCTCGTTGTGCGAACGGGATCTCGATCCCCTCTTCCACGAAACGGCGGTTGATTTCGTGGTTCATATCGGATTTGACCGACAGAACCCAATTCACGTCGCGCAGAATACCCCGGATTTCAAAGTCCAGCGAATCCGCGCCGAAGCCTTGAAAGACCACGCTGGGGGCTGGGTTCGCCAAAACCATCGGATGAGAATTCGCGATCTCGCCCAGAATGGTCTCGACCTTGCGCGTGTCGGTCCCATAGGCCACGCCCACAGGCACGATCACCCGGCCAATCGTGTTGCCACGGGTATAGTTGGTGACGACGCCGCTGATCAGATCCGAGTTCGGAACAATGACATCAGTCCGGTCAAACGTCTCAATCCGCGTGGATCGGACCGAGATATCGCGGACGTAGCCCATCATGCCGTTCACATCGATCCAATCCCCTTTCGAGATCGGCCGCTCAACCAGCAGGATGATCCCCGAAACGAAGTTCGAAACGATGGTCTGAAGGCCAAAACCAATACCAACAGACAAGGCACCGGCGACAATCGCGAGCGATGAGAGATCAAAGCCAGCCACCGTGATTGCAACCAGCGAAGCGAGGAAAATGCCGACGTAGCCAGTGCCCGATACGATCGCATTTTGCCCACCCGGATCAATGCTCGTCTTGGGCAGCAGCGAATTGCGCAAGCCTCCCTGTAGCAGTCGTGTCAGTCCATATCCGATGGCAAACACGGCAACAAAAGTCAGGAAGTTGGAAGGAGAGATCGTAACCCCGCCCAAGCTGAACCCTTGCAGGATCTGCGACCAGATCTCGCTAAGATCCGCTTCGCGCGCGCCCCAGAAAAGGGCCAGGATAGGGATCGAAATCAAGGCGAGGAAGAAACCCACCAGAACCGCGAACAGAGAATCGCGGGCGTTATCCCCCTGCCCAGTAAACCAGCCGTATAGCGAGCTGATAAAGCGCTGTACGATCACAAGAATGGCTATCAGGATCAGCGTATTGACTGCAGGAAACACAATCGCTTCGGCCGCATTTGTGTAGCCCAACAAGGCCAGAACAGGCGCGCTGACACCAAGCAAGAGCACGATGCGCCGGACAACCTCGACAACCTGTGAAAACCCGCTGACGCGTTGGACCTCGCCGCCCTCGGTTGCTGGATCTGACCGTCGGATCTGACGAATGCGCAGCAGAAGAAGTGAGGTGACGACAATGACCGGAAAGACCACAACAGCGCGGGTGGACTCCGCTATGTTCTCAATCCTCTCGAACAGACCGATCAAGTCATGCAGGATCAGCATCACTGCCAGAATATCGACGTAGATACGAATCTCGGTGATCTGCCCCGCCGAGAATCTTCGGAAATTCTGTGCCGCGGCCATCAGGTAGACCTGCCGTCCCACCCAGTCGAAAACAAGTACGATTGCCGCCCAATACGGCACCTGCTGCAGCAAAAGCGTGCCGCGCAGCCCAAGTACACCAGTCAGGTCAATCGCAGCCGTCAGAGCCACCACGCCAATCCAGGGAAGGATGATGCGCAACAAGGAAATCACAAAGGTCCACGCACCGGTTCCGCGCCCACCGAAACGACGCAGATAGTCGCCTCCGCGTTCAGACCAACGGCGTCCATAAACCAGTAAGATGACGGCCAGCGCGACCAAAGCCAGTATCGCAGGGGCCTGATTCTGTACACGTTCTTTAGTGACGTCCGAGGTCAGATTGGCCGACGTCTCGTTGAACAGTCCGAACAGAGCCTCGCGAATATCGGACCATGCGGCGGGCCATGTCGAAAGATTCAGCGGCGATGGACCACGTTCCAGAAACTGCTTTCTCTGTCGTTCTCGCAGAATACGGTCAATTTCGCTGATCAGACCGTTGGCGCGGCTAAAGGCTTCCTCGGAGATAATCCGCGGCACCCGCAAGGCGTTGAGCTGTTCATCCAAATGCTCGCGAAGTTGCGCGATATCCTCCGGCTCCGTGCCCCCTTCTTCAGGTTTAGGACCCAGCGCATTTACCTGGCTTTCCAGTGTCTGGATGCGGTCGGCATTGGCATTGCGGGCCGTATTGAACGTATTGCGATAGCCATCGATCTCGGTTCGCAATTGCTCCATCGCCGCGTCCGACGCCCTGTCGGCTTCAACAACGCTTTCGGCACGGTCCGCAGTGCTGAGCCAGCCTTTGTAGAACTCGCTTTGCCGGTCGGTCAGTTGGGCCGAGGCCGCCCCCGCCAATCCGACAAAGATCAGCGCGGCGAGAGCCAGAAACAGGCGGACCTGTCGCAGCATCAGACGTCCTCGAACACGCCCGGTATCTTGCGCGGGGCGTCTGTCATCCAATCCGGTACCGGCAGTTCTTTTTCGCGCAGGAATTCGGGATTGAACAGTTTGGACTGATAGCGTGTGCCATAGTCACACAGTATGGTCACAATCGTATGCCCCGGCCCAAGGTCCTTGGCCAAACGCACCGCACCAGCCATGTTGATCGCGGTCGAACCGCCCATGACCAGACCTTCTTCGCGCAGCAAATCAAAGATGTAAGGCAAGGCCTCATTGTCGGTCGCCTGATAGGTGTAGTCCGGCTTGAACCCTTCGAGGTTCTTGGTGATCCGCACCTGTCCGATACCTTCCGCGATCGAACCGCCCTCCATCGCGATTTCGCCGGTTGTGTAATAGGAATACAGCCCCGCACCCATCGGATCGACCAGGCCAATCTTCACGCCCTTGGGCTGCAGCGCATCGGCCACGCCCGCCAGTGTTCCGCCCGAGCCGACCGCGCAGACAAAACCATCGACCTTGCCGCCGGTTTGTTCCCAGATTTCGGGGCCAGTTGTTTCCACATGGGCCTGACGGTTGGCAACATTGTCGAACTGGTTTGCCCAGATCGCGCCATTGGGTTCCGTCTGCGCCAGTTCCTCGGCCAGACGGCGGGAGTAGTGAACGAAGTTGTTGGGGTTACGATACGGTGCCGCAGGAACCTGAACCAATTGCGCGCCCGCAAGGCGCAGCATGTCTTTCTTTTCTTCCGACTGGGTTTCCGGGATCACGATCACCGTTTTAAAGCCCATCGACGCGCCGACCAAAGCCAAGCCGATACCGGTATTGCCTGCGGTGCCTTCCACAATGGTGCCACCGGGCTTCAACTCACCCCGCGCAACTGCGTCGCGGATGATATAGAGCGCGGCGCGGTCCTTGACCGACTGGCCGGGGTTCATGAATTCAGCCTTGCCGAGGATCTCGCACCCGGTTTCTTCACTGATGCGCTTCAACCGGATCAGTGGCGTTTTTCCGACTGCGTCGGCAAGATCTCTTGCAATGCGCATGGCACCCTCATTTCATTACGTAACACTGCAGATTTACAGCCGCTATGCGCCAACCACAAGCGCGATAGTCAACCACGCAGGCGGTCGCGATGGCGCGCCAGCCAATGGGCCAGAGTCAGCAGAGGTAAGTCCTTGAATTCACCGCGATCCACCATGGCGATAAACGTCTCAAACGGTAGAACACGAGAGCGTATATCCTCACCTTCGGTGGCCAGCCCTGCGGTTGCTGCAGGATCTGTCAGATCGCCAAGCCCGACATAGAGATAGACGTACTCGGTCGACGACCCGCTGGAGGAATAACCTCCGCCTGCGTT
This sequence comes from Ruegeria sp. ABV3_008, assembly GCF_056161185.1. Lineage (NCBI taxonomy): Bacteria > Pseudomonadati > Pseudomonadota > Alphaproteobacteria > Rhodobacterales > Roseobacteraceae > Ruegeria > Ruegeria sp. ABV3_008. The sequence goes on from NZ_JBSWYP010000004.1 coordinate 34,199, forward strand.
GTACAGAGCATCGAAAGCGATGCCGGCCTCCTCCATCCCTTCACGATGTGCGGCCAGCTGTGGCGTTTCGCCTGGGTCGATCATTCCCGCAACCGGCTCCCACATCCAAGGTTCGGGATCATCGATCAGATAGATTGCGGCGCGGAACTGTTCTACAAGCAACACGGCATCTCGCACAGGATCATAGGGGAGAACGATTACCGCGCTGCCTTGCAATAGCGCGCTTCGGTTCAGCGTCGGCCCCATGGTTCCATCGTATTGACGGTGTTGCAGGTCGATCTCTTCCATCGCGAAGTAGTTGACATGGGCGCGGTGATGTCGATGCACGATCACATCCTTGGACACATCGCGCGCATCCCCAGTTAGGCGCTGCCGCGCGAAGAGTTTCGCCCAGGCCCGCGTCTGAATCGCCGGCATGCTGCGCGCCACATCCGACGGCTCAACACGCCCGAAATAGCTCATCTCTTCCACGGCGGCGAGCGCGGTGACTTCTCCGAGACGTTCAACCCACGCGTCCAGAGACCAAGGGCCATCCGGCACCCACACCGCAGGTTCGGGAAAAAATACCTGAGCCTGCGTTTCGGTTCCATCCCCTAGCGTTACAGTCAACGGCCTCAGATCATAGTCGAACCCACCCTCATAATAGGCCAGTCGATCCAGATCCGATTGCGACAGGCCTTGCACAAACAGTCCCGCGGACTGCTCACCATCTGCTTGTTGGATCATCGGGAAATCCTGCCCCTGAACCGCAGAAACGATGTGGTCTGGCAAGGCGGCAGGCGTCAGCGACAGCTCAGACGACGAGCGCCCCAGAACGGCCTCCAACAGCGGCACATGCCGCAGGGTTCCATAGAAGAACAAATCGGACACGAGAGGCTAGACTTTCGCTAAGTGTTCACATTCAACGCCAGCGACGGCTTGCTATTTCAGTCAGCAAGCCGGTGGCAACGGCCCCAACACCCAAGGTGATCAGGATTTCCGGCGCGAGCAACTGCTCCCCGAATTCGACGCCAATCTTGAAGATGGCAATCAGCGCCTCGAAAGGGCCGTCATAGCGGTGGCGCATGGCCAGTCGGAACATTTCATAAGTGCCCTGAACGAAAAGGCCCCAAAACACCAGTGAAGCCACGCCGGTCAGGCCGTTATTGATCCCGGCCGTCCAGCCTCGGCCAGCGCGCTTGCCCATGATCTTCCAACCACAAATCCAACCCAAGGCTATGTTGACCACAGTAAAATACCCGTAGTCCTTACCCTCTTCTCCGTTTGCGATAACCATGCTGGACACGATGAACGCCAACACCACAAGACAAGCGGCGGCGACAAGGCGACTGGCGGTGGGCATGTATGAATTCCGTTCGTTAACTGGGCTTTGCTATGGTGATCTGTGTCACATCGCAATTGCCCGTGTCAAAGGCTGCGCCGCAGGCCGTCAAATAATAATTCCACATGCGGCGGAAACGCTCATCAAATCCCATCTCCGAGATCTGGTCCCACTTGTCGTTGAACGTATCGAACCAACGCCGCAAGGTCAGGTCATAGCTCTTGCCGAACTCCTTCGAACGCACGACATTCAGCCCCGCCTGATCAATCTGCTGTCGCAAGATCGTAGGCGATGGCAGCATTCCCCCCGGAAAGATGTATTTCTGAATGAAATCAACGCCGTTCTTGTAGTAATCCCAGCGATGATCTCCCACGGTGATGATCTGCAACGTGGCTTGCGCCCCCGGCTTCAACCGATCCCGCACAGTATCGAAATAGACCGGCCAGTATTTCTGACCCACGGCCTCAAACATCTCGATCGAGGCGATGCCGTCATATTGCCCTTGTTCGTCGCGATAGTCTTGCAACTTCAGATCAACTAAATCCGATATGCCTGCTTTCTCAATGCGTTCCTGCGCGAACTTCAACTGTTCTTGGCTGATCGTAAGACCCGTTACACGCAGGCCACGCTCTTTCGCGGCATATTCGGCGAAGCCGCCCCAGCCACAGCCGATCTCAAGCACATGGTCGCCGGGTTTGACGCCCATCTCATCGACCATGCTAGCGTATTTGGCAGTCTGCGCCTTCTCGAGGCTTTCCTGCCCTGTCTCGAAAATTGCGCTGGAGTAAGTCATCGTATCGTCAAGCCAGAGCGCGTAAAAATCGTTCCCCAGATCGTAGTGATACGAGATATTCTTCTTGGCCTGTCTACGATTGTTCCGATGCAGCCAAAACCGCAGACGCTCATAGGCCTGCACGAGAAACTTGCCTGTGAAGCCATCGTAGGCCGTCTCACTGCCCATATGGACCAAATCCATGAAGGCGCGCAGATCAGGCGTGCTCCAATGCCCTTCCAGATATGCGTCGGAGAAGCCAAGCTCACCTTCCCGGATCAGGCGGGCAAACACGTCGGGATCGTGAATTTCGACCTCGGCAACCGGGCCTGGCTTTGTGCCCTCAACACGGAAGGTCCGGCCGTCGGACAAAGTAATGTCCAAGCGCCCGGCTTCCATTTTGCTCAGCATCTTGAACACCTGCGCGAAATATCTGGGCAGACCTTTCTGGCCTTCGGTCGTTGTCAAGATCATCCGCTCTCCCCTCTGCGGTGGTTGATGCAGGCTAGGACGCAATTGTGTTTGTGGCAAGTTTTCAGTTCCTTACTGGTTTTTTCGGCTTTCATACGCGGCCAGCGCGCGGGTGCGCCCTGTTGGCAAATCGACCACCGGTGGCGGGTAATCTGCCTTCGGGTTCAAACCCCAAGAACGGGGTGTGGCTTCAAAGTAGGACAAAGCCGTCTCAGACGGGTTTGGCGTGCCCTCGGCAATCCACTGTTTTAAGTAGGCACCCTTGGGGTCGAATTTTTCCTGCTGTGTAACGGGATTGAAAATGCGGAAGAATGGAGACGCATCCGGTCCGGACCCCGCGACCCATTGCCAGCCCATCGCATTGCAGGCCGGGTCCCAATCGATCAGGCAATCCTCGAACCACTCCATCCCAATTTTCCAATGGATCATCAGATGCTTGGTCAGGTAACTTGCAACAATCATCCGGGCACGATTGTGCATCCGCCCAGTCACATACATTTGCCGCAGACCCGCATCCACAACCGGAATGCCGGTTCTGGCTTGCAGCCAAGCTTGCACCTCGGGCGCATCTCGGGCCTCGTTCCACGGAAAAGCGTCCCATTCCGGCTTCCAGTTGCCCGACACCAGCTGAGGCGTGTGGTACATTAGATGATAGGCGAACTCGCGCCAGACAAGCTGTCGCAGAAATGAACCGGTGCCTTGGGTCCCTTCGAAAGCCGCACGTTGTACGCGATGCCAGGCGGTACGCGGGCCGATTTCACCCAATGAGAGGTACTCGGACAGGTTCGAGGTACCGTCCAAATCCAGCCTGTCACGGTCAGCGCCGTAATTCGCGATCCGGTTCAGGAACCCCTCAAGATGATCATGCGCCGCTTGTTCGCCGGGTTGCACATAATGTCTGACGACCGCCGCCCCTCGGTTCATCGCCGCGCCAAGGTGCCAGGTCGCCAGATCGTCAGAGGCAGGCCAGTGCGCGGGGGCGGTCAACTGGGTCGGCGCGGCCTCGGGCGGAGGGACCTCACGCCCCTGCACTGCGCGCCACATCGGGGTGAAGACGCGAAACGGCTGACCGGCCTTGGTTGCAACCGTCCAGGGTTCGAACAGAAGATGACCGGCAAAGGATTTTGCCTCGATCCCCTGCTCTTTCAGCGCCGTTTTGATCTTTGTATCCCGCGCAATCGAGACCGGATCGTAAGCGCGCGACCAGTACACATCCGTCGCGCCGGTTTCAGAGATCAGCCGCTGCAACTGTGCCAACGCATCGCCCCGTCGCAGGATCAGACGGCTGCCAATATCGTTCAGCGCGCGACCAAAGACCTCAAGCCCCAGCCCAAGCCGCCATTTCGGGGCCGCGCCAAGGGTGTGCACCAGATCATCACACAGGAACACCGGCACCACAGGACGCCCCGTCGCCAGTGACGCAGCAAGCGCCGGATGATCGCTTAGCCGAAGGTCACGCCTGAACCACAAAATAATCGGAGGTTGCCCGCCTTCCATATTCGCCCCGCCGTTTTCTTTCCACTACGGAGCGTATCGAAAACTGGATCACAAAACCCGGTCAAGTGCATTCAATAACTGATCAATTTCCCGTTGGGAGGTGTAGTGCGTAAAGCTGACCCGCAAAACGCCTTGATCCGGATCGACCCCCATCGCCTGCAAGGCGCGTACAGCATAGAAGTCACCACCGCCGGCCATCACGCCATGCTCCGCCAGTTCAGCCGCTACAGCTTCGGCCGGTCGCCTCAAAGCCAAGGCGACGGTGGGCGCGCGTCGAGTGGCATCAGACGGGCCAAGCAGTCGCACCGCGTTTCGGTTTTTGACAGCATCAAGCACCGGTTGCAGCAGCGACACCTCGTGATTGCGCATCAGGTCGTGGGCGAAAGCGCCTTGCGCCGCGGCAACCTCAGTTGGGCCGCCATGGTGGGTGCTGAGCAGCGAGATGTAATCCGCCATTCCCGCGCTGGCAGCGATTTGCGCATGGTCCGGGCCTGCCGGCGTGAACCGTTTGTACAGAGTATCGCCGTTGAAATAATGCGCCTGATTGGGCAGCAACTCACCCAATGCGCGCCGAATGATCGTGCAGCCCTGATGCGGGCCGTAGGTTTTATAAGCCGAAAACAGATAGATATCCGGCCCCAGATCGCCCACATTCGGAAAACCGTGCGGCGCGTAGGACACGCCATCCACGCACACGAAAGCGCCTGCAGCATGGGCAATGGCGGTGATCTCGGTTACCGGGTTGATCTCACCCACCACGTTCGAGCAATGCGGGAAGCAGACCAACCGAACTTTTTCATCCAGCAGGTTTTCCAGATCCTGCGGGTTCAGAGATCCCGTTTCGGGATCAATCTTCCACTCGCGCACTTCGATCCCGGCCTCGACAAGGCGTCTCCACGGGCCGGAATTGGCTTCGTGATCTTGATTGGTGACAATAGTTGCTTCGCCGGGGTTCATCCACTGACGGAAGGCCTGCGCCAGAACGTAGGTGTTCTGGGTGGTCGAGGGACCAAAACTCAGTTCGTCAGTCTCAACCCCCAGAATCGCGGCCATCCGGGCGCGGGCTTCATCCATCTCGGCACCTGCGAGACGGCTGGCCTCATAGGGCGCGTAAGGCTGAACTTTGCGTTGAGTGTAGAACCGCGTCAGCCGGTCGATCACTTGCTGGCAGGTGTAGGAGCCACCTGCATTCTCGAAAAAGGCCTGTCCCTGAAGGCTGGGTTCGGCAAAGGCGGGGAACTGAGCCCGAACGAAATCAATATCCAACGTAGTCATGGCCAGGCCTATCGATGAGTGGAGAACGGTATTAGCTGAGCGCGCGCCTCAGCCTTCAACCTTGGTATAGGTCCCCTCACCGGCCAGAATGCCCCGAAAGCCGCCCGGCTCATCCAGACCGAACACGATCAGCGGCAGGTTGTTGTCACGCGCCAGTGCGATGGCCGAGGCATCCATGACCCGTAGCCGTTTAGCCAATACGTCGTCGTAGGAAACCGTGTCATAGCGCTTTGCATCGGCATGTTCTTTTGGGTCTTTATCATACACCCCATCCACGCCGTTTTTGCCCATGAAGATCGCCTGGCAAGCCATCTCATTCGCACGCAGGGTCGCGGCCGTATCTGTAGTGAAATACGGGTTGCCCGTCCCAGCAGCAAAGATACAAACCCGTTTCTTTTCAAGGTGGCGCACGGCGCGGCGGCGGATATACGGCTCGCAGACCTCATCCATACGGATGGCCGAGATCACGCGGGTAAATACCCCGATCTCTTCCAACGCCGACTGCATCCCGAGCGCGTTCATCACGGTCGCCAGCATCCCCATATAGTCGGCCGTGGTCCGCTCCATCCCCTGGGCCGAGCCGCTGAGGCCGCGAAAGATATTGCCGCCCCCGATCACCATGCAGATCTCGACGCCCAGATCATGGACCGATTTCACCTCCTGCGCGATGCGCTGGACGGTGGGCGGATGCAGGCCGAATCCCTGATCACCCATCAGCGCCTCGCCGGAAATCTTCAGCATCACGCGATCATACTTGGGTTTTTGGGTGTTGGGGGACGAGGTCAGGCTCATATTGCGCTCCGGGCTAGCACGGGTTTATTTTCCGGCGCAAAATGAAGCAAAACGACCGCAGGTTCAATGCGGATACTGAGGGACCATGACCAATCACCCCACCGCATCGATTTGGGACCGGCTCCCCGAGATACCGGATGACAAGCCGGTTCTGATCGCTGGCCCGACAGCCTCGGGCAAGTCCGAGCTGGCGCTGCGCATTGCCGAAAGGTTCGGAGGGGTGATCGTCAACGCCGATGCAAGTCAGGTTTACGACTGCTGGCAGGTGATCTCGGCGCGCCCCTCGCCGGACGAGGAAGCGCGCGCGCCGCATCGCCTCTATGGTCACGTCGCGTTTGATCAGGAGTATTCCACTGGCCACTGGCTGCGTGAGGTCACACCACTGCTGACGGGCAGCCAGCGCCCGATCATTGTCGGCGGCACCGGGCTGTATTTCACCGCTTTGACGGAAGGAATGGCCGAGATACCGCCAACACCCCCGCATGTACGTCAGGATGCCGATCAGATTGATCTGGCCCAGCTGATGGCGGGTGTGGATTCCGAAACCCTGGCCCGGCTGGACACCAACAACCGCGCCCGCGTTCAGCGCGCGTGGGAGGTTCAGCAGGCAACCGGTCGCAGCCTTGCATCCTGGCAGGACGACACTCCGCCGCCTGTGCTGGCCCTGCAGGAAACAGTGCCCATTGTTTTTGACGTCGACAAGTCATGGCTGCTGGACCGCATCACCCGTCGGTTCGATCACATGTTAGAGAGCGGCGCTTTGGACGAGGTTGTGGCCATGCGCGACCGCTATGATCCGTTGCTACCCGCCTGCAAGGCCATAGGGGTGCCGGAACTCATGGCCTATCTGGATGGCTCAATGACATTGGAGCAAGCACGCGAACGGGCCACGATCTCGACCCGTCAGTTTGCCAAACGCCAGCGCACATGGTTCCGGGCGCGCATGAAGGCGTGGAATCACCTTGATTTATCAAACTGATACGAAACGCGGTTGATTCTCGTTATCCAATCTGGCCGCCCGTCGAAATGAACCAATATTTCCAGTACTTACGGCGCTTGGCTTCCATGAGTTGGCGTCGCGCCCCGCGTCGAGAATAGGTAAGAAACACTGGGCAAGTGACGCGCAACAACCGCCCAGACATGTCGTTTTTTTGCTCTTCATGCCGCATTCGAACATTGACGTCCTTCGGATTCTGTTGCCGAATACCGACATGGGGAATTTCAACGTTCAAAAAACCGAACCCTTCGACCTTCGCCTTGGCCTGAAAAACGCCGGCTAGGTTCGTTCATTCCATGCAAAAAAACAAATATGTCACAGGGAGAGACATTCATGACTAACCATACAACAAAGGGAACGTCGGTGCACTGGGCCGCAGAGATGCACGCCCAGGAATACCGCGACGGCAATCTGAGCCGCCGTGAGTTTATGGCCCGCGTCACCGCACTGGGCGTTGCCGCTCCGGTCGCCTACGGCATGATCGGTCTGCAATCACCAGGAGCGGCAGCTGAGCCGCAGCAAGGCGGCACTATCCGTTATCAGATGGAAGTCCGCGCCCTCAAAGACCCACGCACCTATGACTGGACGCAGATTGCGACCTTCACTGCGGGCTGGCTGGAGTATCTTGTCGAGTACAACAACGACGGTACGTTCAAGCCCATGTTGCTGGAAAGCTGGGAAGCCAATGACGACGCCACTGAATACACGCTGAACGTCCGCAAGGGCGTCAAGTGGAATAACGGTGACGACTTCACCGCCGAAGACGTGGCTCGCAACATCGAAGGCTGGTGCGATGCGTCGCTGGAAGGCAACTCGATGGCCTCGCGCATGGCGTCGCTGGTCGATGAGAGCACCCAGAAAGCCGCTGATGGCGCCATTACCGTGGTCGATTCGCACACCGTCAAACTGAAATGCAACGCGCCGGACATCACCATCATCCCCGGCATGGCGGACTATCCGGGTGCTATCGTCCATAGCAGCTTTGACGCAAATGACATGCTGTCGAACCCGGTGGGCACAGGCTTCATGATCCCCGAAAGCCACGAGGTCGGCGTGAAGGGCGTTCTGGTCCGCAACGAGGGCTTCGACTGGTGGGGCTATGAAGCTGGCAAAGGCGGTTATATCGATCGGATCGAATTCATCGATTACGGCACCGACCCTGCCGCCTTCCTGGCCGCTTATGAGGCCGAAGAGATCGACATGAACTGGGAGTCGGTCGGTGAGTTCGTCGACATCTTCGACGGCATCGGTCTTGTTCGCTCGGAAATCCCGTCGGGCTTTACCATCGTCATCCGCCCGAACCAGCTGGCTGAAGATGCGGACGGCAACAAAATCTACGGCGACAAGCGAGTCCGTCAGGCCCTCGCAATGGCCGTGGACAACGAGGTTTGTCTTGAACTCGGCATGTCCGGTTACGGCATCCCTGCCGAGAACTGCCATGTGGGCCCGATGCACCCCGAGTTTGACTCGGCTGTGACCCGCATACCTTACGATCCGGCCGGCGCGAAAGCGCTGATGGACGAAGCAGGTATGGGTGATTTCGAGCACGAAGTGCAGTCCATCGACGATGACTGGCGCCGGAATACCACTGCGGCGGTTGTCGCTCAGCTGAACGACGCGGGCATCAAGGCCAAGCACACGGTTCTACCGGGCTCGACCTTCTGGAATGACTGGACCAAGTACCCGTATTCCTCGACCAACTGGAACCACCGCCCGCTGGGCACTCAGGTTCTGGCGCTGGCTTACAAGTCCGGTGTTGCGTGGAACGAATCCGGCTTTGCCAACGAAGAGTTCGACAAGCTGCTGGCCGAGGCAAACTCGCTCGCTGATGTCGACATGCGCCGCGAGGTAATGGCGAAACTGCAGGCGATCATGATCGATGAAGGTGTTGTCATTCAGCCTTATTGGCGGACTGCAATGCGCCACCATCGCGACAACATGGTCGGTGTCGAAAAGCACATCGCGGACCTGCCGCAGCTTTACAAGTTCGGCCTGACCTCCTGACCCAAAACACACAAGGGCCGCGCCACACTGGCGCGGCCCTTCGTCCTCAATACGGCGACCATAAGAATAGCAACGCGTGAGGCGAAATGCCGTCCACGCCAGCCGACCAACAGGGGCTAACATGGGACTTTTCATTTTAAGGCGTGTGGGGATTATGCTGCTGACAGCATTGTGCCTGACATTCCTGGTTTTTTTCCTCACCAATCTCTACCCGAACCTGGAAAAGCTAGCGAAAACGCAGGGCAATTTCCGGATGTCAGATGAGCAGGTCGAGAGCTTTTTAGAAAAAGGCGGATACCTTCAGTCGACGCCCATAAAATACGGTGAATGGCTGGGCGTTCTGCCCTCATACCGGCACACGAATGAGGACGGCACAGTTCAGGGCCGATGTATTCTACCGGGCAAAACCGCCGAAGAGTCTCCTAATTTCTGCGGAATCCTTCAGGGCTACTGGGGGTATTCGACAGTCTTCAAAGAAGAAGTCGGAACCGTCGTCGGCACCCGGCTCGCTTTGACCGGCAGGCTGATGTTCTGGGTGATGCTGCTGATGGTCCCCTCGGCCCTGATCCTTGGCATTCTGGCTGGGATGAAAGAAGGGTCGGCTACGGACCGGACGCTGTCGACCTTTGCCATCACCACCACCGCGACGCCGGAATACGTCTCGGGTGTGATCTTCATCGCGATCTTCACGTCATCCGCTGTGGGCCTGAAATGGTTCAAGGGCACGGCGACGCAAGCGATGGAGAACCCGACGTTTGAGAACTTCTTCTTACCGGTGCTGACAATTGCGCTTTATGGGATGGGCTATATCGCCCGCATGACCCGCGCCTCAATGACCGAGGTAATGACCGCGCAATATATCCGCACCGCACGCCTGAAGGGTGTCTCGTTCCCGAACATCGTCATGAAACACGCGCTGCGAAACGCTCTAATCGCGCCGTTCACCGTCATCATGTTGCAGTTCCCATGGCTGCTGAATGGTGTGGTGATTGTCGAGACCCTGTTCAACTACAAGGGCTTTGGCTGGGCGCTAGTGCAGGCGGCGGGGAACAATGACATCCAACTGTTGTTGGCGATCTCGGTCGTGTCGGTCTTTGTGGTGCTGGTGACGCAGCTGATCTCAGATATCGGCTACGTCTACCTCAACCCGCGCATTCGCATTTCTTAAGGGAGGGTCAGATCATGGAACCACTTACCTGGACCGGCTCTATCGCCTTCCTCAACCCGCTACTCGCGCTGGCACTGGGGGTCATGGCCCTGTCCATCGTCGTCTGGATGCTGGCCAGCATTGTGCTGCCCGAAGATCAGATGACAGTGAACCCGGACGGTACGTTAACCTCAAGCTCGGGCCTGCGGAACATGATACAGGCCGCGCTGCGCTATAGCTTCATGGCCAGCGTGGTGATCGCGGTCGCCTATGTCGTGTTGGGCATACTAATGGGCACCAGCGCCGGGATCATTGGTGCGATCTCGCAGCAATTCCTGCCCGTCTGGCTGTCACTGATCATACTGTATGCGATGTCAATCGCGTTCAAACGCAAGCTGGGTCTTTACGGCAAGCTGTTCGACAGCCCTATTGGCATGATCGGCTTTGGCCTTGTGATGTTCTGGGTTTTCACCGGCATCTTTGGGGCGCTTGATCTGATCGTGACCCATGACCCGCTTGCACAGATCTCTGGTATGAAGAACAAGGTGCCCGGCACGCCGTTGCCTAACCTGGAGGATGGCCAATACGCCTGGTACCTTCTGGGCGGAGATAACCTGGCCCGTGACGTATTCAGTCGCATGGTCAAGGGCGCATGGATCGTGGTGCAAATTGCGCCGCTGGCCACGATGTTTGCCTTTATGGTTGGGATCACACTGGGCCTGCCTGCCGGGTACTACGGTGGTCGCCTGGATACGCTGTTGTCGTTCCTGGCAAACCTGATCCTCGCCTTCCCTGTGATCCTGCTGTTCTACCTGTTGGTGACACCCGAGATCGTGGCCACCGGTGTGCCGAACTATATGGCAGCCATCCTGTTTGTCTTCCCGATCATCTTCCTAGGCGTCCTGCTGAATTCGCGCTATTACACGCGTCCGAATTTCCGAACACCTCTGCTGATCGGGGTTCTGGGCGTGGCGCTGTGGTTCTACCTGTCGCTGATTTCGACCGGTGGATACATTATCAACACCGACAGCTACCGCATCTGGGGTCTGCCGACCTATCTGGATTTGTTCGACATTCCGGGCGGTATTCTGGTCGTGTTCGTTTCGGTGGTCTTTGTGAACTCTCCCACGGTGTTCCGCATCGTGCGCGGGTTGGCGCTGGATATCAAAACCCGCGACTACGTCGCTGCGGCACAGACGCGTGGTGAGGGTCCGTGGTACATCATGCTGTGGGAAATCCTCCCCAACGCACGTGGTCCGCTGATCGTCGATTTCTGTCTGCGGATTGGCTATACAACCATCCTTCTGGGGACTTTGGGTTTCTTCGGGTTGGGCTTGCCGCCCGAAAGCCCGGATTGGGGCTCGACGATCAACGAAGGGCGCAAGCTGCTTTCGATCTACCTGCATCCTGCCCTTCCGCCTGCTTTGGCCCTGCTGTCATTGGTTCTTGGTCTGAACCTGCTGGCAGACGGTCTGCGCGAAGAAAGTCTGAAGGACTGATGTGATCAAGGCCGGGGGCTCTGCCCCCGGACCCCCGAGGTATTTTTAGCCAGATGAAGGGGATCCCCCGGACTCTCGCGAGGAGTAACAAGATGAACAAACTGGCGGACTATGACGGGCCTATTCTTGAGATCGACAAGCTTTCGATTTCGTTTTTCACCCGGCTGAGGGAAATTCCCGCCGTGATGGATTTCTCGGTCAGTGTGCAGCCGGGTGAGGCTGTCGGGCTGGTGGGTGAATCCGGCTGCGGCAAGTCTACGGTGGCGCTGGGTGTCATGCAGGATCTGGGCAAGAACGGGCGCATCGTTGGCGGCTCGATCAAGTTCAAGGGGCGCGATCTGGGTGAGATGACCACCGAGGAACTGCGCGACATTCGTGGCAATGAAATCGCAATGATCTATCAGGAGCCGATGGCCTCCCTGAACCCGGCGATGAAGATCGGCAAGCAGTTGATGGAAGTGCCGATGATCCATGAGGGCGTCGGTCAGGAAGAGGCTTATGCGCGTGCATTGGAGGTCGTCACGGATGTACGCCTGCCAGACCCTGAGCGGATGCTGAACTCCTTCCCGCACCAGTTGTCGGGCGGTCAGCAGCAGCGGATCGTCATTGCGATGGCGTTGATGTCGAAACCCGCCCTGTTGATTTTGGACGAACCCACCACGGCTCTGGACGTGACCGTTGAGGCCGCCGTGGTCGAACTGGTCAAGGATCTGGGTAAGAAATACGGCACCTCAATGCTGTTCATCTCGCACAATCTTGGGTTGGTTCTGGAGACCTGCGACCGACTGTGCGTGATGTATTCTGGCGAAGCGGTCGAGCGTGGCTCGATCAAGGATGTGTTCGACGAGATGCAGCACCCCTATACGCAGGCGCTATTCCGGTCGATCCCCCTGCCCGGTGCCGACAAGAACGCGCGCCCGCTGGTGGCTATTCCGGGGAATTTCCCTCTGCCGCATGAACGTCCGCCGGGGTGTAATTTCGGCCCGCGCTGCGACTATTTCGAAGAAGGTCGCTGCGACGCTCAGAACATCCTCATGGAAGCGGTGCCGGGCAATGATCGGCACCATACGCGCTGCCTGAAGTTCCAGGAGATCGACTGGAACGCGCCGATCACAGTCGGTGAGCAAAAGGAAAAGGGCGAGATCGGACGGACTGTCCTGAAGATGGACAACCTCAAGAAATACTATGAGGTGGCAGCAAACGCCCTGTTCGGAGGCGGTACGACCAAAGTGGTCAAAGCCAACGAAACCCTGAGTTTTGAGGCGCACGAATCCGAGACCCTAGCCATCGTGGGCGAATCCGGTTGCGGTAAATCCACTTTCGCCAAGGTTCTGATGGGTCTGGAAACGGCGACCGACGGGCAAATCCTGTTGGACAACCGCAATATCGAGGCCGTTCCGATCGAGGAACGCGACGCCAAGACAGTGGGTGAAGTTCAGATGGTGTTCCAGAACCCGTTTGACACTCTGAACCCTTCAATGACCGTCGGACGTCAGATCATCCGGGCGCTCGAAATATTTGGGGTCGGCAATTCCGAGGCCGAGCGCAAAAAGCGCATGCTGGAACTGCTGGATTTGGTGAAACTGCCACGCGCCTTCGCGGACCGGATGCCGCGACAGCTCTCCGGTGGCCAGAAGCAGCGTGTCGGTATCGCGCGCGCCTTCGCGGGTGATGCACGGATCGTGGTGGCGGATGAGCCGGTCTCGGCCTTGGATGTTTCGGTGCAGGCGGCCGTGACCGATCTGCTGATGGAGATCCAGCGCGAACACAAGACAACCTTGCTGTTCATCAGCCATGACCTGTCGATCGTGCGCTATCTCAGCGACCGTGTGATGGTGATGTATCTCGGCCACGTGGTCGAGCTGGGCACAACCGATCAGGTCTTTTCGCCTCCGTATCATCCCTACACCGAAGCACTGCTGAGCGCGGTTCCGATTGCCGATACCTCGATCGAAAAACAGCATATCGTGCTGGAGGGCGATATTCCGTCGGCTATGAACCCACCGCCTGGTTGCCCGTTCCAGACGCGTTGCCGTTGGAAATCCGAGGTGCCGGACGGGCGTTGTGAATCTGATGTTCCGCCTGTGAAAACTCTGGCCGATGGTCATCAGGTCAAATGCCATCTGGCCGAAGATGTTCTGGCCCGAATGGAACCTGTGATCAAAATCGCCGCTGAATAGGCGCTTGTGCGAACTTGAAAGGCCGGTCCCTGACCGGCCTTTTTCGTTGAATACTACGGTCAAATTGCGCTGTTCTGCGCCTTAGCCGCCCCAGATCACCTTCACGTAATTCTGGGTTTCTGCATAAGGCGGAATGCCGCCGTGTTTCTCAACGGCCTTAGGGCCCGCATTATATGCTGCAAGCGCCAAGGGCCACGATTTGAACTTGCGGTATTGCCATGACAGATACCGCGCGCCGCCTTCTAGATTCTGCTTGGGGTCATGTGGGTTGACGCCCAACAGCTGAGCCGTCTGCGGCATCAACTGCGCCAAACCAAGGGCCCCTTTGTGAGATTTCGCTGTGGGGTTCCAGCCGCTTTCCTGCTGCACCAGACGCAAAAACAGCTCCTCTGGGATGTTGTGCTGGCGGGCGGCTTGTCGGGCAAGCTTCAGGTATTCTCCACGATACTTTCCTGTATATCGTTTGTCGAAACGCTCCTGCGCCACCTTCGGTTTCAACCGCTCGGACCCGCGATATTGCGTAGCCGCGCGCGAGTCCAACACTTTGGATTGCTTCAGGAATAGGTCTTTTCTGTTCTTGGTAGAAAGTGTCTCGGCCTGCACCGGGACCGAGGTCAGCAGCAGAAACACACCGACAAAACCTAAAACCAAAGACCGCATGAATGCCTATCCTGCCCGATCCAAAAACAAGCGGAGTATATGATCCTGCCGGCCGAATTAAAAGCGTGCAGAACAGGGCAGCCAGATTCTTGTCTGACACTGTGTCATCAACTGTGTTTCAACCCTGATGCAGGCCGTATAGGGTCTCTGGCATATTCAGCGCCAGATTCGGCGCATTCAAGTGAGAACAAAGCGGGGAACTACATGGCGGGTTCAGTTAACAAGGTCATTCTGATCGGCAATCTTGGTGCCGACCCTGAGGTGCGGTCGTTCCAGAATGGCGGGAAAGTGTGCAACCTGCGCGTTGCAACATCCGAGACGTGGAAAGATCGCAACACCGGTGAACGCCGGGACCGCACGCAATGGCATCAGGTCGCCATCTTTTCTGAACCGCTGGTTCGGGTGGCAGAACAATACCTGCGCAAAGGCAGCAAGGTTTACATCGAAGGCCAGCTTGAAACCCGCAAGTGGCAGGATCAGTCGGGCCAGGATCGATACACAACCGAAGTTGCCCTGCGTCCCTATCGCAGCGAACTGACGATGCTGGACAGCCGCGGCGAAGGCAGTGGCGGCGGCTATGGTGGCGGTCAGTCGGGCGGCTATAGCGGTGGTCAGGTCGGTGGCGGCTATGGCGATCCTTATGGCGCACCGTCCAGCTCTCCTGCCCCTGCATCCGGCGGAATCGACGACGACGAGATTCCGTTCTAAACGAAACGGAGACACAACATGGCATGGTCCTTCGCTCTCGGCCGACTTCTCGGGTCCGAACTGAGGGTCCATGTCACCTTTTTCCTGTTGTTGGCCTGGGTCGGATTCGCGGCCTATTCCAGCGGAGGTTGGCCGGCCGCGATCGAAAACCTGATCTTCGTGTTGGCCCTGTTTGCCTGCGTCGTGGCGCATGAGTTTGGCCACGCCCTGATGGCGCGCCGCTTTGGCATCAAAACCCCTGACATCACCCTGTTGCCCATCGGCGGTCTGGCCCGGTTGGAGCGTATGCCAGAAAAACCGATGCAAGAGGTCTGGGTGGCCCTCGCCGGTCCGGCTGTGAATGTCGCGATCTGGTTGGTTCTGATGGGGTTTGGCGCCGGGATACCCTTTGAGACGATCAGCCAGATAGAATCCGCAAATGTCGGGATGCTGGACCGTCTCGCCTACATCAATCTTCTGCTTGCCGCGTTCAACATGATACCTGCCTTCCCAATGGATGGAGGTCGCGTTTTCCGGGCGCTCCTCTGCCTTCGTCTGGACCGCGTCACAGCCACGCGCGTCGCAGCGCTAAGCGGTCAGATGCTTGCCGTTGGGCTCGGGTTTTACGGGCTCAGCTCAGGTAATCCGATCCTCGTCGTGATTGCGGTTTTTGTGTTCTTCGCGGCCAATGCGGAAAGTCAGGATGTGGCGCTGCGCTCGGCCACGCGGCATGTTTTGGCGCGTGATGCGATGATAACAGAATTCCACGCGCTGTCGCCTCAGGACACATTGAATACAGCCGCACAGGCCGTGATCCATACAACGCAACATGAGTTTCCGGTTCTGGACGACAAAGGCCACCTGCAGGGCTTCGTAACCCGAGATCACTTGTTCAAGGCGCTGGCGGGCGACCACCCACGCTCTGACCCCGCCGTTTCGATCATGGAGCGTAACATCCCGCAGGTCGGCTTGACCGCTGGATTGGCAAAGGTTCTGGACGGGTTGCACAAAGGCGCGCCGGCGGTCGCCGTGATCAATCGCACCGGGCTTATGATCGGCTATATCACCCGTGAAAACATCGGTGAGTTGATGGTTATCCGAGGGCGCTGACCGTCTCGTCAGACGGACGCCAACGCATCCTCTAGCACCGACAGGACTGCCTCACGCGGGACATCCGAGGTGACAAAGGCCTGACCGATCCCTCGCGCCAAAATGAAACGCAACTGACCGTCGATCACCTTTTTGTCCTGCGCCATCAGGTCCACCAGGGCCTCGGCCCCGGGAAGATCACCTGGAATATCAGCCAGATCGGTTTTCATCCCCATAGCCTTCAGATGCGCCCGCACTCGGCTTGGGTCTTCCTGCGAACACAGGCCCAGTCGTGCCGACAATTCAAAGGCCAGCGCGCAGCCGATGGCAACGCCTTCGCCATGCAGCAGCCGGTCGGAATACCCCGTCGCGGCCTCCAACGCGTGGCAGAACGTGTGCCCGAGATTCAGAAGCGCGCGATCGCCCTGCTCGGTCTCGTCGCGTGCGACAATGTCAGCTTTCATCTGAACCGAGCGTGTCACGGCACGCACCCGCGCGGCCATATCGCCTGAGGAGACATCGGTGCCATTCCCTTCAAGCCATTCGAAGAAATCAGCGTCGCCCAGCAGGCCGTATTTGACCACCTCTCCATAGCCAGACAGGAAATCACGCTGGGTCATCGTGCCCAGAACCGAGGTGTCAGCCAACACCAAGGAGGGTTGATGAAACGCTCCGATCAGGTTCTTGCCCTGCGGCGCGTTGATCCCGGTTTTACCTCCGACCGAACTGTCGACCTGCGCCAGCAACGAGGTCGGGATTTGAACGAAACGCACGCCACGGCGCAGCACAGCGGCAGCGAAACCTGCGAGGTCCCCGATCACTCCTCCACCAAGGGCGATGACGATGTCCCGCCGTTCGACCTTTTCGGCCAGAAGCCATTCAACCGCGCGTTCAAAATGCGGCCAGCTTTTGGTCGCCTCACCTGCGGGCAAAGCCAGTGAGGACATCTCAATCCCCGAAGCCGCCAAACCGTCGCGCAGGGCCTCCAGATGAAGGGCGGCGACGTTTTCATCGGTCAGAACGGCAACTTTCGGACGGTGCAGTAAAGGCGCGATCCACGCGCCGGATTGCGCCAGCAGGTCCGGGCCAATCTCGACATCATACGAGCGTTCGCCCAATTCCACATGTACGGTTTGATGCATCTAATTTCGTTCCAAAACATCAGGTCGCGCCAACAGGGCGTCGACCACGCGGTCCACCATATTGTCGATCGAGGTCTCCCCATCCGAGGCCACCGTCAGATCGGCCTCGGCATAGACCGGGACACGCGCCTCGTACAGCGCCTTCAACGTCGCATAGGGATCGTCCGTCCTCAGCAACGGTCGGGTATCCTTGTGACGTACCCGGTTCCACAACACGTCAAGATCCGCCCGCAACCAGACCGAGGCACCCCGTTCGGTGATCATGTCGCGGTTGCCCTCGGACAGAAACGCGCCGCCACCCGTCGAAAGAATACTTTTCTGCTCATCCAGCAAGCGACCGATAACCTGGGTTTCCTTGGCGCGGAAAAACGGCTCTCCGTCGCGCTGGAAAATCTCGGGGATGGTCATATTGGCGGCTGATTCGATCTCGGCGTCGCTATCGAGGAAAGGAACACCCAGCCGCGCCGCTAGTGCGCGGCCCACAGCGGTCTTTCCGGCCCCCATCATGCCCACAAGAACAACGGTTTTGTGCAGATCAAACCCGCCCTGTGTGCCTGCCGCGTGTGTGTTATGCTTAATTTCGCTCATTTAACCGTGAATGACGTGATCTTAAGAAAAATGCCAGTTATAACTTGGTCAAAACCAAAAATTGAGGCAGCGTGGCGCCATGGGCCGTCTGATCAAGTTCCTGATATATATTGTTTGCCTGGCCTTCATCGGGCTGGTGGCCTACGCCTATGTGGGTCCTTATTTCGGTGCCAATTTCTCGGCCCCGCAAAGCGAAATCCGTGAACCGGTCACGTTGGATGTCGATTAAGCACGTGTTGGTTGCGCTGTCTCTGGCCGGAGCAGCGCAGGCGCAGCAGCCGCTGACTGCGATTGATTGGCTGAACGACCCGCCCGAGAACCTGCCGGGAACTGTGCTGCTGGAACCTCCGGTCGCGCAGAACGGAGGCCAGCCCGAGGTTGAGGTCACGCCTCTGGACGCGCTGTCGCAGCCGATTGGTTTGGTATCGTCGAGTGTAACCGGGCTACCCGTCGACCTCTGGCATGGCAGTGACCCCGAGCGGATTTCTGAACTGATCGCCCGCATCCCGGTCAAGCACAACCCCGCGATGCAGCGGTTGCTATTCACCCTTCTGCTGTCCGAGGCCCGCGCGCCCGGCGGTACGTCTGGGGAAGAGACGCTTTTGCTGGCGCGTCTGGACCGGCTGATGCAGCTGGGTGCGGCGGACCCGGCGCAGTCGCTGGTGCAACTCGCCGGTCCTACGGACACGCAGGCCCGGTTCGAGCGATGGTTTGACGCGACGCTTCTGACCGGAGACGAAGATCGCAGCTGCACGGCGCTGATTGCCCAGCCCAACCTATCCAAGGACTATGCGGCCCAGATCTTCTGCAAGGCCCGCCGGGGAGATTGGCCCTCTGCCGCTTTGACGCTTGAGGCCGCCCACGCGCTAGAGCTGTTGCCGCCCGAGGAACTGGACCTCCTCGACCGTTTCCTCAACCCCGACATTTTTGAGGACGCGCCTTACCTGCCCCAACCCGAGGACCCCGATCCGCTGAGCTTCAGGTTGTTTGAGGCCATTGGGGAGCGTTTGCCCTCAGCCCCTCTGCCGCGGGCCTTCGCCAATGCCGACCTGCGCGATGTGGCAGGCTGGAAGGCGCAGATCGAAGCCGCTGAACGCCTGACCCGCATTGGCGCGCTGACCCCGAACCAGTTGCTTGGTCTTTACACCGAACGTTCTCCGGCAGCTTCGGGTGCCGTTTGGGATCGGGTGGCCGCTGTGCAGCAGTTCGAGACCGCCCTTGAAACCGGCAATGTCGAGGCGATCAGCAAGACCCTCCCCCTTGTCTGGAAACAGATGCGCAGCGTCGGGCTTGAAGTGCCCTTTGCCGATCTCTTCGCCGAACGCCTCTATGGGGTCGAATTGCAGGGGGCCGAAATGGAAGCCCTGCGCTGGCGTATCCTGATGCTCTCGGACTTCTATGAACGCGCCGCGATGCAAGCGCCGGACACAGCGGTTGAGACGCAGTTCCTGGCAGCTTTGGCGCAGGGTGATCCGGGCCGCGCTGTTTCGCCGTCGCCCTTGGCTGATGCGGTCGCGCAAGGGTTCGCCTGGGCCGCGCCGGTGCCGTCGGACATCGAGGCCCTGCTGGACAATGGCCAACTCGGTGAGGCGATTTTGGAAGCAATGCAGCTGTTTGCCCACGGTGCCCGCGGCAATCTGGTGGACATGACCGCCGCCATCGCCGCCTTCCGCCGTGTCGGGCTGGAGGAAACCGCCCGCCGCGCTGCACTGAACTTGCTGATCCTGAACGAGCGCGGATGATGAGCGGCCCGGCATCAGATGAGCTGTGGATTTCGACCTTTCTGCAGGCGCAGGCCGCCGAATTGGGCGCGGCCACTAACACTCTCCTGGCCTATGGTCGCGACCTGAAGGATTTCGCCACGTGGCTAGAGCATCGAAAAACCAGTTTCGAGCAAGCGGATCGGGATCGGATCGAGGCCTATCTGATTGACTGCGATGCGCAGGGCCTGTCCCGCGCGACCCGCGCCCGGCGGTTGTCGGCGATCAAACAACTCTACCGGTTTGCGTTCGAAGAAGGCTGGCGCGAGGCCAACCCGGCCATTCAGATCAAAGGCCCGGGGCGCAAGAAGCAACTGCCCAAAACGCTGGACGTCCCCGAGGTCGACCGTCTGCTCGAGGCCGCTCGCCAGACTGGGCGCAGCCCGGCCGACCGTATCCGCAACACCTGCCTGATGGAGCTTCTCTACGCGACCGGTATGCGGGTGACGGAACTTGTCTCCCTGCCCGTCTCATCCGCGCGCGGCGATCCCCGCATGTTGCTGGTACTGGGTAAGGGCGGCAAGGAACGAATGGTCCCCTTGTCTCCTCCGGCCCGCGATGCGCTGGCCGTTTGGCTTGAGGAACGAGACAAGGCCGAGGATAAGACTGTTGAAAAAAGCGGCACCCGCTCAAAGTTCCTGTTCCCGTCGCGTGGCAAATCCGGGCACCTGACCCGGCACAGGTTCTTTCTTCTGGTCAAAGAACTGGCGGTTCAGAGCGGTGTCTCGCCCGAAAAGGTCACACCGCATACGTTGCGCCATGCCTTCGCCACCCATCTGTTGGCAAACGGGGCCGACCTGCGCTCAATCCAGACCCTACTGGGTCACGCAGACATCGCGACGACCGAGATCTACACCCATGTGCTGGATGAACGGCTGTCAGAACTGGTGCTGGAACATCACCCGCTGGCGAAAGACAAGGGTAGCAAGGGCTAACCCCTTGATTGCAAGGGTCCGCATCCCCATAACGGGTGCAGAAACACGAACAACCAAGGACCGATGGAACCCACATCCTCTCTGATCGACGGCGCATTCTGGTTTACCACTGGCGCTATCCTGCTTTTGCTTGTCCTTTCGGGCTTTTTCTCAGGCTCAGAAACAGCGCTGACCGCATCGTCCCGAGGGAAACTGAGGGCACAGGCCGACAAAGGCTCTCGCGGGGCGCAAAAGGCGCTCGATATCACCGATGATAATGAGAGGCTGATCGGCTCAGTCCTGCTGGGCAACAACCTTGTCAACATCCTTGCAGCCTCGTTGGCAACGGCCCTGTTCACCCGACTGTTCGGTGAAAGCGGCGTGGCACTTGCGACGCTGGTCATGACCCTGCTGGTTCTGATCTTTGCCGAGGTCCTGCCCAAGACCTATGCCATCACCAATTCGGAAAAAGCCGCCTCTGCCGTGGCGCCGATCATCAGCGTCGTCGTCACCGTGTTCTCGCCCATCGTGGCTGCGGTACGCCTGTTGGTGCGCGGCGTCTTGCGCATTTTCGGTGTCCAGATCGACCCCGATAGCAATATCCTCGCTGTGCGCGAGGAAATCGCAGGCGCGCTGCAGCTGGGCCATTCGGAAGGCGTGGTCGAGAAAGAAGACCGTGACCGCATTCTAGGCGCATTGGATCTGGGGGATCGCGCTGTTGAGGAGATCATGCTCCACCGCTCGAACATCGAGATGATCGACGCCGATGCAGAGCCGGATGCCATTCTGGAACAATGCCTGCAAAGCCGCCACACTCGCCTGCCCGTCTTCCGTGACGAGCCCGAGAACATCATTGGTGTGGTACATGCCAAAGACCTGTTCCGCGCGATGTACGCGCAAGTCGGCGGATCCGAAAGCAACTCGGACCGTTTGGCAGGGTTCGACATCACCAAAGTCGCCAACGATCCCTATTTCGTGCCGGAAACCACCACTCTGGACGACCAGATGCGAGAGTTCCTGCGCATTCGCAGCCACTTTGCTCTAGTGGTCGACGAATACGGATCGCTGCGCGGCCTGATCACTCTCGAAGACATTCTGGAAGAAATCGTTGGTGAAATCGCCGACGAGTTCGACATCGAGGAAGAGGTTCCCGTCACCCGCACCGAGGACGGCCAGTTTCTGGTCGAAGGGGCCATGACCATCCGCGACGTCAACCGTGCCCTAGACTGGTCCCTGCCGGATGAAGAGGCGAACACCGTCGCTGGCCTTGTTATACATGAGGCGCAGATGATCCCTGTGGTCGGTCAGGTGTTTTCCTTCCACGGGTTCCGGTTCGAGGTTACCGCGCGCGAGGGCAACCGGGTGACGGAGCTGAAGATCAGACCTCTCTAAGCGCGGGACGACGTGCGCGACATTTTTTGTCGTTTTTACACTTGCACCCCCGGAGCCTCCGGTCAGACTTCCAGAAAATCTGGGAGTCTTTCATGAAACTGCAAACCCGCGTGGCAGTCATTGGGGGCGGCGTTGTTGGCTGCTCGGTTCTGTATCACCTGACCAAACTGGGGTGGTCCGATGTGATGCTGCTAGAACGGTCCGAGCTGACCTCAGGCTCGACCTGGCACGCGGCGGGTGGGTTTCACACGCTGAACGGCGACACCAACATGGCGGCGCTGCAGGGCTACACGATCCGCCTCTATAAGGAACTGGAAGAGATCACCGGCATGTCCTGCGGCTTGCACCATGTAGGCGGGGTGACGCTGGCCGACAACCAGGATCGGTTCGACATGCTGCTGGCCGAACGCGCCAAGCATCGGTTCATGGGGCTCGAAACCGAAATCGTCGGCCCGGATGAGATCAAGAAAATCGCGCCAATCACCAATACCGACGGCATTATCGGCGCGCTCTATGATCCGCTGGACGGGCACCTGGACCCATCGGGCACTACCCATGCCTATGCCAAGGCTGCGCGGATGGGTGGGGCCACGATCGAGACGCATTGTATGGTGCGCGAAACCAACCAACGCGCGGATGGCACCTGGGATGTGGTCACCGACAAGGGCACGATTCACGCCGAACATATCGTCAACGCGGGTGGTCTCTGGGCGCGTGAGGTCGGGGCGATGGCGGGTGTCTATTTCCCGCTACATCCGATGGAACATCAATATCTGGTCACCGACTCGATCCCTCAGATCGAGGCCATCATCGACGCGGGTGGAGAGCATCCGCATGTGATGGACCCTGCTGGTGAGAGCTATCTGCGGCAGGAAGGACGCGGGTTGTGCGTCGGGTTCTACGAACAACCCTGCAAGCCTTGGGCCGTCGACGGAACGCCATGGGAGTTCGGGCATGAACTGCTGCCCGACGACTATGACAAGATCACCGACAGTATCGAGTTCGCCTATCGCCGCTTCCCGGTTCTGGCCGAGGCCGGGGTGAAATCGGTGATCCACGGCCCGTTCACCTTTGCGCCCGATGGCAATCCTCTGGTCGGTCCGGTGCCCGGGATGCGCAACTATTGGTCTGCTTGCGGTGTCATGGCCGGGTTCAGCCAGGGCGGTGGCGTTGGTCTGACGCTTGCGCAGTGGATGATCGAAGGCGAACCGGAGCGCGATGTGTTCGCCATGGACGTGGCCCGGTTCGGCGACTGGATCAGCCCCGGCTACACCCGCCCGAAGGTCATCGAAAACTATCAGAAACGGTTCAGCGTGGCATACCCGAACGAGGAACTGCCCGCCGCGCGCCCCAATCGCACCACGCCGATGTATGACATTTTCAGCGATCTCGGCGCGGTCTGGGGTCAGCAATATGGGCTGGAGGTGCCGAACTACTTCGCACAAGGCGACGAGCCGGGTTATGAGACGCCCTCGTTCCGGCGCTCGGACGCGTTTGACGCAACCGGGCGCGAGGTCCGCGCTGTCCGCGAAGGCGTGGGGATCAACGAGGTCCACAATTTCGGCAAGTACCGCATCTCGGGCCCGAATGCCCGCGCGTGGCTGGATCGGATCATGGCGGGGCGCATCCCTCAACCGGGCCGAGTCTCCCTGACCCCGATGCTGTCCCCGAAAGGCAAATTGATCGGCGATTTTACCGTGTCTTGCTTGAGTGAGACTGACTTCCGCCTGACCGCCTCATACGGCAGCCAAGCTTACCACATGCGTTGGTTCCAGCAGAACGCAGGCGAGAACGTCTCAATCAGCAATATAAGCGACCAGCTGAATGGCTTCCAAATCGCGGGCCCTAAGGCGACCGATGTACTGGCCGCCTGCACGCGCGAGGATGTCTCGTCCCTCCGGTTCCTAGACGTGCGCCCGATGACGATCGGCATGACGGATTGCCTCGTACAGCGGGTCAGTTACACCGGCGATCTGGGCTATGAGTTCTATTGCGATCCGATGGCGCAACGACAGCTCTGGTGGACCTTGTGGGAGGCAGGACAGCCCCATGGGATGGTGCCTTTCGGAATGCGGGCCATGATGTCCCTGCGTCTGGACAAGTTCTTTGGCTCATGGATGCGTGAGTTCTCTCCTGACTACACAGCCGCAGAAACGGGGCTGGACCGGTTCATTTCATTCTCCAAAAACACCGACTTCATCGGCCGAGCAACGGCCGAGGCAGAGCGGTACAGCGGTACGGCTCGCAAACTGGTCGCCTTCAAGGTCGAGGCCGAAGATGCGGATGTGAACGCGTACGAGCCGATCTGGCTGGACGGAGAAGTAGTTGGCTTTTGCACCTCAGGCGGCTATTCCCACTATGCCCAAACCTCCGTCGCGATGGGGTTCCTTCCGACGGACCGTATCAAAGACGGGCTGGAGGTTCAGATCGAAATCCTCGGTCAGATGCGGACCGCGCGGGTGATCTCCACCCCACTGTTTGATCCTGAGGGCGACCGAATGAGGGGCTGACAACGCAGCAAGTGGACGGCATGTTGCCCCTATGACAGAAATACCCACCATACTGCTTGCGGCAGGACAATCGCGGCGCATGCGCGGTGCAGATAAGCTGCTTCAAGCGGTCGACGACATGCCCCTTTTGCGGCGATCTGCCATGACAGCCTTGGAAGTCGGACCGGTGATCGTTGCGCTTCCTCCACGCCCTAATGCGCGTTACGACGCGCTGGGTGGTTTGGATGTGCAGAAGGTCCCAGTTGCGGATGCGGCAGAAGGCGTGAACGCCAGCCTGCGCGGCGCGCTGGCCAAAGTGGATGGCGCTGCGCCGGCTGTCATGGTTCTGCTGGCGGATTTACCTGAGCTAACCTCGAACGATCTAAGAGCTGTGAAGACCGCCAGACGCGTCAATCCCGATAATCTGATCTGGCGCGGGGCCACGTCGGCTGGCAGGCCTGGCCATCCCGTTATATTTGATCGTCAGCTTTTTCCAGAGCTTCGGAAGCTGACCGGAGATCAAGGTGCCCAATCCGTCATTCGCACGCATAAAGATAAGGCTCACCTGACACGTCTTCCCGGTGAAAATGCCCTACTTGACCTCGACACCCCCGAGGCATGGGCGGATTGGCTCAGAAAACGAGGGTCGTAAATGAACACGACCCGGTCGTTAAAGACCGGGTCGCGTGCCCAAAACAGGACTACCACTTTCAGCAATCAATAAAGCTAAACCAAATCACCTATACAGGTGGTCGGGCGTACAGCAGCTAAAACCTAAACAAGACCCCCTCGTTAACATGCCACCAGCGCTTTAAGACTGAGCAAGCCACGGGCACCCCCTAGTGCCTTTGGCTCCCCCTCACTTGGGCATGTTTATATTTGCTGATCCGATCCTTCGAAACAACGTAAAATTGGAAGAAACGGTTAACGAGGGACGTCTCAGTTTGGTTTTTGGGCAACATCCCGTCGCATCAAGATCAACCCTAAGGGGATTTCCGTTAGCTGAAGCTCCGACAACCGCCCCATTAAACGTGGTCTTATTCAAAAATAACTATGTAATTGCAGTAATATAGTTTACATCGTCTGAATATTTTTCGGCCAACTTCTACTTTAAGTAGAGTATCCAAAAACACCACCAAACGACCTACCGTTTGTTCATGTTCAATATTCAATTCAACTAAATTCAAAGTTTGACAGCCGATTCAGCAACAATCCTCCGATTCGCAGTGTGTCAGCAGGCCTGAATCCGCGAATCCCAACAGAGCTCCGCCGACACGGAACATGTACTTTGTGGCAAAATTAAGTTTTCTTAATTCATCAGTCAGGAAAGACACAGATTGAGGGTTCATTTGCTGTTTCAACGCGCGCCTCAATTCGCGCGACGTGAACAGGAGACAAAAAATGAGCATCCGTAAATCCTCACTATTATTACCGAGCAAATCCAGCTGGGTTGGCGCCAGTGCCTTGGGCGCAGCCCTTCTGGCCACAACGGCCCTGCCCTCGATGGCTGATGAAGCGCTGGCCGATCTGGTCGAGACGGTCTCGCCTTCGGTCGTGACCATTATTGCCGAACAGGACGCGGTCGCGACGCCTGCTCGGGGTCAGGACTTTGATCTGGAAAACCACCCCTTTGGTGAGTTCTTCAAAAGGTTCGGAGCGCCCGAAGGCTTCGACATGCCACAGCGCGGTCCGTCCCAGGGTCTGGGCTCCGGTTTTGTACTGGATGCCGAGGGTTACATCGTCACCAACCATCACGTGGTCGACAATGCATCAACCATCACCGTCCGTCTGAGCGACGACCGCACTTATCACGCCGAGGTCGTCGGAACCGACCCGTTGACCGATATCGCCGTCCTGAAGATCGAGCCAGAGGCTGAGCTGCAAGCGGTGACTCTGGGTGACAGCGACGTGATCCGCGTCGGTGAAGACGTCGTGGCCATCGGTAACCCCTTCGGTCTGAGTTCCACCGTCACCACCGGCATCGTGTCCGCCAAAGGGCGCAATATTTCGCAAGGACCATACGCCGAATTCATCCAAACCGATGCCGCCATCAACAAAGGCAATTCGGGTGGCCCGCTGTTCAACATGGAGGGCGAGGTTATCGGCGTGAATTCAGCCATTTACTCGCCAAGCGGCGGTTCGGTCGGGTTGGGTTTCGCCGTTACATCCAACATCGTGGATCACATCACGGCCGATCTGCGCGATGATGGAGAGATCAGCCGCGGATGGCTGGGTGTTTCGATCCAGAATGTCAGCCCTGAATTGGCAGCTGCGTTGGGCATCGACGCTTCAACCGGCGCGCTGGTGTCAGATGTCGTGACTGACAGCCCGGCAGATGGTGTACTGCAGCAAGGCGATGTGATCCTGAGCTTCAATAATGAACCCGTGGACAACAGCAGCGACCTGCCTCTCCTTGTGGGCACCACCAAAGTAGGCACCGACAGCGTTCTGACTGTCCTGCGGGATGGCACCGAGCAGCAGCTGGAGCTGACCATCGGTCAACACCAGACGGCGTCTGCCCAGACCGATGCGCCGGTTGAAGCCGAGGTATCGGGCACTTCGCTCGGCGTTACCGTTGCCCCTCTGACCGAAGCCGCACGTGCTGAAATGGGTGTGGGCGAAGGGATCGATGGGGTTGTCGTGACCGATCTGAAGCCCGATAGCCCTGCCGCCAAGGCCGGACTGCAGCGGGGCGATGTGATCGTCAAGCTGGGCAGCCAGGAAACCGCTTCGCCAGATGCCCTCAAGGCGGCTTTGGACAGCGAGAAGACGGACCCTGCCCTCGTTCTGATCAACCGCGGTGGCAACCAGATCTTCGTGGCGGTTGAAATCGCCTGACCTCAGGCCCGCGCGCGCCACATGATGGGGAGATCTGGTGCGCGCCTCCTGGCGGATTGGTTTGTCCGCAATTCGCCGGGCGTGCCGGGTGCGCAAGGACGCACCCGGCTCGTGTTTTCCTAAGGCCATGTGCTTTGGCCAAAAATTGTGTTTAAATTCGAATAGAAAGGAGCCTCCATCATGAGCAGACGCCTGCTGATCGTCGAAGATGACGCAGATACACGGGACTTCATCGCGAAGGGTTTCAGCGAAGAAGGCTATGTGGTCGAGGTTGCCGCAGATGGCCGCGAAGGTCTGTATCACGCCACTGACGGAGGTTTTGACGCCATTGTTCTGGATCGGATGCTGCCCGGATTGGACGGCCTGTCCCTGATCAAATCTATGCGCGCGGCCGGGCTGAAAACGCCGGTTCTGATGCTGACCGCCATGAGCGCTGTTGATGAACGTGTCAAAGGGCTACGGTCGGGCGCGGATGATTATCTGGTCAAACCCTTCTCGTTCCAGGAACTTCATGCACGGATCGAGGCGCTGCTGCGCCGCCCGCAGGACGCAGAAGAAACCCCGACCCTGACCTGCAAGGACCTTGAGATGGATTTGCTGACCCGCAAGGTCACACGTGACGGGCACGAGATCTCACTGACCCCGCGCGAATTCCAGATCCTTGAATTCTTCCTGCGCCGCAAGAACCGCGTTGTGTCACGGACCATGCTGCTAGAGGGCGTTTGGGACTATCACTTCGACCCGAACACAAACGTCGTGGACGTCCACATCTCGAAACTGAGGCGGCAACTGGACGAAGGCGGAGATGTACCGCTAATTGAAACCGTCCGGGGCGCGGGTTACATGATGTCTGATGGATAACCTTCGGCTTTCGGTAAATAATTCCAGAACAAGACTTGTCGTTGCCAGCATGGTTCTCAGCACCATTCTGACGGCGACGGTGCTGGCTTTGGTCTATGTTACGGCCAATCGCAGCATCGAATCCGAAACACGTTCGGTCGTCTCGGCAGAGCTGACTGGGCTTGCAGATGAATATGAGCGGCGCGGCCTCATTGGCCTTATCACCGCCATCGAACGCCGCCTGCCCAGTGCCTCAGAGCGCGACGCGCTTTATCTTTTGACCGACCGGTTCGGCAACAAGCTGGCGGGCAATCTCAAGCATTGGCCCGAGGACATCACAGCAGGCAGTGGCTGGGTCGATCTTGAGGTCCGCCGGGCCGACAATGATGAGCTGGTGCCAGTCTCGGCCGCCTCAATCCGCCTGCCCGGTGGCGAGCGCCTTATCGTTGGACGTGATGCTGTTGCCCGTCAGCAGTTTGACCGCGTCTTGCTACGCTCGGTTGCGCTGGCGCTCGGGATTGCCCTGCTCCTCAGCCTGTTGACCGGATGGCTGTTCACCCGGCTGGTGTTTTCACGACTGTCCGACATTGCCAGCACAGCGGAGAACATTGTCTCGGGTGATCTGTCCCGCCGGATGCCCATACGCGGCACCGGAGATGAATTCGATCAGGTCGCCGGGACCTTGAACACCATGCTCGACCGGATTGAAGAGCTGATCAGCAACCTGCGCACGACCTCGAACTCGATCGCGCATGACCTGCGATCCCCTCTTTCCCGGTTGAAACAACGGGTTGAAGCGCTGTCCGACCCGGACAAAAGCGATCTGGACCGAGAGATCGACATCGTACGGGCCACCACCGAGGTGGATCACGTGCTACGCGTGCTGGGGCAGCTGACCGAAATCTCACGCGCCGAGGCCGGGCTGGGGCGCGAACAGTTTGAGGATGTTGATCTACACCAACTAGTTGCGGATGTTGTGGACCTTTATGAGCCGGTTGCGGCGGATCAGAATGTCCGACTTGAGGTGACAGGAAAGGCCAGCCCCATCCAAGGTCACCGCCCCCTTCTGTCGCAAGCCTTGTCCAACCTTCTGGACAACGCGTTGCGCTATGCGCCAGAGGATTCGACCATCACCGTATCCCTTGCAGAGGACACCGCCTGCACCCGCGTCAGCGTGCGCGATGAAGGGCCCGGTGTTCCGGAACAGGACCTGCCTCGCCTGCAACAGCCTTTCGTAACGCTCGACCCCGCGCGGACTGAGCGCAATGCCGGGCTGGGCCTTGCCTTAGTGGCTGCAATCTCACGGATGCATGGCGGCGCGTTCGAGGCGCGCAACTGCGATCCCGGCCTCGAAACTACGCTGAAACTGGCGCGCTAACTCGGACGTCCGTTGATCGCCATGTTCTTGTTTTTATAGCGCTTATCCTCGGTCACATCCGCACCGAACCACGCGGGCGGCGTGTAGCCTTTCGCATCTTTCTCCGAGGTGAATTCGACCTCAACCAAACACAGCGGCGCCAGATCGCCTTCGAAAACATCCAATTCAAACACATGCCCATCCGGCAACGTACCTGTGTATCGCACCTTCTCAACCCGCCGGCCCTCGGTCTCGGGCCAGAAGGTTTCGAACTGATCGACTGAAATCTCGGCCTCCCGCTCGACCCGAACCAGTCCGCCCGCTCCTTTGAGGGTCAGAAAAAAGCTGTCATTCTTCTGCCGCAGCCGCATCTCAACCGAGTCCTCACTGGCCGTCAGATAACCCTGCCGCACCACGGCCTTTTTGGTTCCAGCCAAATCGGGCAGTTCAGCGACCAGGAATTTGCGTTCGATTTCGATGCTCATTTGGATGCAACCACCCCGTTTTCCAATTCATCATAGAGCGCCTGATAGGCTTCACTGGCCGCACTGCGTGCAGCATAGGTGCTGACCGGTGCGCGATGCTGGCCCATTTTCTCGATATCCGCGGTAAAGGGAATCGAGGTCTGCAGAAACCGTTTGCGGTATAGCCCCCGCATCTTCTCCATGGTGTCCTGATGCAAAATCTTGCGCTTCTGCACCATTGAGAAGAACGCCCTCAGCTTCTTTTTCCGCAGCTTGTGCTCGTCGAAAAAGCCGACCAGTTGATCGAAGGTACGTTCAGACAGCGTCGTCGGGATCACCGGCACGACAATCTCATCAGCAGCGCGGAAGATATTCTCTGACAGGGTCGAGAAGTTCGGCGGGCAATCCAGAATAATCACGTCATAGTCGCTGCCTGCCGCGACCAGAGCCTTCTTCAAACGCGAGCGCTTGTTGCGCATCCGGGATAGGAACACGTCGAAGTCACGGAATGTCAGGTTAGCGGGCAACACATCCAGACCTTCGAAGTCACTGGCCCGAATGGCCTTGGTAAACCGTTCAACATCTTCAAAAAAACGCGCGTCTGTCAGCTTTCTCGAAGGTTTAACCCGAAAATAAAACCCCGAGGCCCCCTGCGGATCAAGATCGCATAAAAGCACCTGCTGACCCGCCTGCGCATAGGCATAGGCAAGGTTCACCGAGGTCGCGGTCTTCCCGACCCCGCCCTTGTTGCTGTAGCAGGCGATGATCTTCATTCCTCACTCCTTTGTATGGTGAAACAGGCTGCGGAAAAGATGCCGAATCTCCGGGCTGTCGAAATGCTGGAAGTTTGAAATCACGCGCGCACGCTCGGCCTTTTGGCGCTGATCCAGCACGGCGATCAGCCCTCCTGCGGCCAAACCAAGCTGCGCGTCCACGCGGCCTTGGACGGTGCTTTGGTCGGAAACAAACGCCAGCAACGCCTCTTGCTGGACCGAGTAATCGTTGAACAGACCCAGGTTATCCTGCAACTTTTTCAGAGGCTTGAGGATCGTTTTGAAATCCTTCGCGTCGAACAGAGGCCCGAAGAACTCCATCAGATAGCGCAGTTTCTTACAGTCGATCCGTAGGTCGTGGACGGTTTGATCCGGCGTCTCTTCACTGATGCTGCGGGCGAGTTTGCAGGTTTTGCGATAGCGTTTCCAGATCAGCGCGCAGGCATAGCTATAGGCGCCTCGTTCCGCACTTGGGCCGGGCATCAGGGTTTCAGGGGTTGAGAATTTCTGCGCCAGATCGGTCATCGCAGTTTCATAGGTCGCGCTGCGCAAATGGCGGGTCAGCCGGTACAGTTCCTTGGTACGCTCTTGTTCGAACCGGTCGAACATAGTCATCACACCCGCATGAAGATTTTCCGGTACAAGTCTGAGATACATATCTTT
Organism: Ruegeria sp. ABV3_008; assembly: GCF_056161185.1. NCBI lineage: Bacteria > Pseudomonadati > Pseudomonadota > Alphaproteobacteria > Rhodobacterales > Roseobacteraceae > Ruegeria > Ruegeria sp. ABV3_008. Next base: position 65,810 of record NZ_JBSWYP010000004.1, read on the forward strand.
TTCCAGAAGATAAACATCCAGATCCCGCAATCGCCCGGTTGGGGCCATCAGGTCCGAAAAGACCCGTTTCAACTCTGCCGTCCGCTGGTCTGAAAACACCCCTTTGAACAAGCTCACAACTGAGCGGATGCGCCGCAAAGACACTCGGTAGTCATGCAGAAATTCGGTATCGATATCCGCCACTATGCCAGCTTCATTCTGACGCGCGACGCTGAGATAGGTCCGGATCAGGTCGGTCGCGACCTCCAAAGAGGGTTCTTGCGTGCCAAGCGCGATCTCCGGTTTGGCACGGTAACGCATCATGTCTGGGAACAAAACGTCGAACAAGTCGTCAATACCGCCCGAAGTCATCCCCTTAAGGCTCTCACAAGCTGCGGCAAAGCCGCGATCATAGCCGCGTAGTTTTTGCAACCAGACAAGCGCCACCTGCCCTCGATCCGTGCGCAACGTCAGGATATAACCCCGAACCCGTGTCTTTTGCAGATCGTCGAGAATCGCAAGCGCGCCTTCCTCAACCTCGCCCGTGCCAATCGGTGTCAGCGCGCGCAGCGTGGGAAAGCCGCTCAGCGCCGCCTTCACCGGACCTTCAGGCAGGTTCTGAACGAATTGCCCCTTGCCCTTGGCCTGCTGCTCGGAGACCTGCCCCTGCATCGAGACAAGCCGCAAGCTCCCTCTGTTCTCGAACAGGACCCGGCCGGAGCTGCGCAGCGACTGATCGTGGCAATCAAGCATAAGGACAGGCGCGGCGCTGCCCATCTGGATATCGACAGTGTGATTGGGCAAAGCGCGCTCTAACGCGGCCTGATCAAGCCCGCCGGGGAGGATGAAGAACCCGTTTGTTCCCTGCGACACGTCTTACCCCTGCCCGATCCTTCTACATAAAGTCATGAGACAGTGAATCGCGCCCTGCATCAAGAACAAGATCAACCAAACCGGGGATTTGTGCGGGTGACAGGTCAAAACCGTCCGGCTAAAACCAAGACATGTCTGATCCGGTCTCCTCCATCCGTAACCTCGGCCCCGCCTTCGAACAGGCCTGCACCCGTGCAGGCATCCACTCGGCGCAGGAGCTGCGAGAACTGGGCGCCGACGCTGCCTATGCCAAGCTGCTGGCGGCAGGCACAAAGCCGCATTTCATCGGCTACTATGTGCTGGTGATGGGACTGCAGGGCCGCCGTTGGAACGACTGCAAGGGCGAGGAGAAAAAGGCGTTAAGACAACGGTTTGACACGATCAAATCCGGAACCAAGGCGCCCCCGGAAAGCCAAATGGTCTCAGACCTGGATGCCATCGGGGTACGGATTGCAGCCCACGATCTAAAGCAGATCTGAAACGAAAAAGGCCGCCCCAATCAGGAGCGGCCCAATCTGTTCACCAAAGCGGCGGCTTAGCCGACCAGTTCGATGCCCGAGAAGAAGTAGGCAATCTCGACCGCAGCGGTTTCCGGAGCGTCCGAACCGTGGACCGAGTTTTCGCCGACCGATTCAGCGAACTCAGCGCGGATGGTGCCAGCTGCTGCGTCTGCAGGGTTGGTTGCGCCCATGACTTCACGGTTCTTTGCAATGGCGCCTTCGCCTTCCAGAACCTGAACAACGACCGGAGCAGACGACATGAATTCGCACAGTTCGTCATAGAACGGACGCTCGGCGTGAACTTCGTAGAACTTGCCAGCTTGCTCTTTGGTCATGTGGATGCGCTTTTGCGCAACGATGCGCAGGCCAGCTTCTTCGAACTTGGCGTTGATTTTGCCAGTCAGGTTGCGGCGGGTTGCGTCAGGTTTGATGATCGAGAATGTGCGTTCCAGTGCCATGTCGGCCTCTCCTTACAATGTGGCGCTAGATGTGCGCCAAAATCCATCGCGCGCCGCCTAACATGGTCTGTGGCTCATGAAAAGTCTTATGATGCCTTGCCCCGCGCTTTGCGGTTCAGATTGTGTCAGGCAAAGGCTCTAGACGGTCGACACGGCGGACGTAGAGCACCGCTAGCAGGCCGATGAAACTGCTGCCGCTCATCATGCCCAGAACCAGATACGGGCCGTTTTCGGCGTTGACGAATGCTCCGGTGATAGAGGTCAGCACAGCCCCCAGCGCCACGATCATCGCGCCCGAAAGACCTGCGGCGCTGCCTGCCAGCTTTGGGCGTACCGACATGACGCCAGCCGAAGCATTGGCGTTGGTCAACCCGTTGCCAAACCCCACGCAGATGGCAGAGCCGAAAAACACCCAGACCGAGCCCATCTGGCCCAGAAACAAAAGCAACCCGAGCATGGGGCCGGTCGAGGCCACGATCCGTCCGATCAGGATCATCGTGGTCAGCCGGGTCCGTGCAGCAATGCGTCCGGTGATGAAATTACCCACCATGAAGCCGCCGGTGATGATGCCTATGCCTAGACCCAGCGTCGCGGGGCTCAGATCGAACCACGCTGCAGCCACTAAGGGTGCACCGGTGATAAAGCTGTAGAACCCCCCAATTGAGAACGCCGCGCATAGGGCATAGCCCCAGAACCTGCGGGCACGGAACAGGTGCGGGTATTCTCTCAGCTGTGCAGCGAAAGTTGAGGAGCGATTTGTATTGGTCTCACCCATATCGAACCAAAGCAAGGTCAACAGTCCCGCCCCCAACAGCGAATACAAAACGAAGCCCGCCCGCCAACCAAATAACATATCAAGCGCCCCCCCCAGCATCGGCCCCAGCATCGGTGCGAGGGCCATCGCCATAGCGACATAGCCAAGTTTGCTGGCGGCTTCATTCGGTGGGTACTGATCCCGGATCGACGCGCTGGACAAGACTGAACCCGCCACCACGGCGGCTTGCAACAGGCGGAAGCCAAGAAATAGCCAGATCGACTCGGCAAAGGCGCAACCGATTGAAGCGCAAACAAAGATCGTCATGCAGATTAACAAGACAGGTCTGCGTCCATAGCGATCCGACAGCGGCCCCATGATCAGCTGAAGTATGGCTGAAACCGCCAGATATCCCGCGACGGACAGGTTCACGAGGCCATAGTCGACCGCGAAATCTTCACTCATATGCGCCAGCGAAGGTAGGAACATATTCAGTGAAAGAACCGACAGCGCCGTGGCAAAGATCAGCGTGATCAAAGTTGGAGGCGTCTGGGCGGCGCGCATGGTCAAAACCGTTTCAAATTGGCAAACGAGAAAGCGCTAACACATCGCTGGACGGTTGAACATGCTTAGCCGCTGGCGGCGGCATCGCGGCTCTGCTAAGAGCGCGTCATGCTACGGATCGAAGACATCACTTACGCCGTTGAGGGCCGCCCTTTGTTCGACGGAGCCAGCGCGACCATCCCGGATGGCCATAAGGTTGGCCTTGTGGGCCGCAATGGCACTGGGAAAACCACGCTTTTCCGCCTTATTCGGGGGGAGTTGGCACTGGAATCAGGCAATATCTCGATCCCGAAACGCGCCCGGATTGGCGGTGTGGCGCAAGAGGTGCCCTCGTCCGACGTGTCGCTGATCAATACCGTTCTGGCCGCCGATACCGAGCGCAGCGCATTGATGGCTGAGGCTGAAAGCGCCGAAGACCCCGCTCGCATTGCCGAGATCCAAACCCGCCTTGCCGATATCGACGCCTGGTCGGCCGAGGCGCGCGCGGCCTCGATCCTCAAAGGTCTAGGCTTTGATGACGACGACCAACTGCGCCCCTGCTCGGATTTCTCGGGCGGTTGGCGGATGCGCGTGGCGCTGGCTGCAGTGCTGTTCTCGCAGCCCGATCTGCTGCTACTGGACGAACCGACCAACTATCTCGACCTTGAAGGCGCGTTGTGGCTGGAAAGCTATCTGGCGAAGTATCCGCATACGGTCATCATCATCAGCCACGACCGTGGGCTTTTGAACCGGGCCGTTGGCTCGATCCTGCATCTGGAAGATCGCAAGCTCACCTATTACGCGGTTCCTTATGACAAGTTCGCCGAACGCCGAGCGGAACGTCTGGCGCAGGCGGAGTCCGAGAACGCCAAAGCCAAAGCTCGTATAGCTCATCTCCAAAGCTTTGTGGACCGCTTCCGCTACAAAGCGTCCAAAGCTGTTCAGGCCCAATCCCGCCTGAAAATGATTGAACGCATCCAACTGGTCTCTACCCCGCAAGAGGCAGCTTTGCGCGCGTTTTCCTTCCCCGAGCCCGAGGAACTGTCGCCGCCCATCATCCAGATCGAAGGAGGTGTAACAGGCTATGGCGAGGTCGAAGTGCTGCGCCGTCTGAACCTGCGCATTGACCAGGACGACCGGATCGCGCTGCTGGGTAAGAATGGTCAGGGTAAATCGACACTGTCCAAACTCTTGTCAGACCGTCTGCCCCTGATGGCCGGCAAAATGGCCCGCAGTAACAAGCTGCGGATCGGTTACTTCGCGCAGCATCAGGTGGATGAGCTGTATGTGGACGAAACCCCGCTGGACCACCTGCGCCGTCTGCGCCCGAACGAGGCGCCGGGCAAATGGCGCTCGCGTCTGGCCGGGTTTGGCCTGAACGCCGACCAAGCTGAGACAGAGGTTGGCCGCCTGTCCGGTGGGCAAAAAGCCCGCCTGTCTCTGCTGCTGGCTACGATTGACGCGCCGCATATGCTGATCCTCGACGAGCCGACCAACCACCTCGATATCGAAAGCCGCGAGGCGCTGGTTGAGGCGCTGACCGCCTATTCCGGTGCGGTTGTGCTGGTCAGCCACGATATGCACCTGCTGTCGCTGGTGGCGGATCGGTTGTGGCTGGTCTCGGACGGGACGGTCAAGCCGTTTGACGACGACCTCGAGGCCTACCGGACCATGCTGCTGGCGCGGGACAAACCGGTGAAAGCAAAGCCGCAGGTTACAAAGCCTAAGCGCCCCTCGCGCGAGGCAATGCTGGCCCTGCGCGCCGATCTACGTAAATGCGAAGACCGGATCGAAAAGCTGACGGATATGCACGAAAAACTCTCGGCCAAGCTGGCGGATCCGACGCTATATGAGGATGACAGGATCAACGATCTGGAGACCTGGAACCGCAAATTCGCCGAGGTGTCCGAAGCCATGACAAAAGCCGAAGCCCTATGGGTGGCCGCAGCGGAACGCCTTGAGCAAGCTGAGAATGCCGCATGATGGACCTGGCCTTTTTCATTACAGCATTCACCACCTTGTTCGTGGTGATCGACCCGTTTGGCACCACGCCGATTTTCGTAGCGCTGACGCAGGACATGGATGCGAAGACTCGGCGCAAGACTGCCTTTCGTAGCTGCCTGACCGCCGTCTTCATCCTGATCGCCTTTGCCGCTTTTGGCGAGGCACTGCTGGGCTTTGTCGGGATCTCGATGGCCGCCTTTCGCGTTGCAGGCGGAGCTTTGCTGTTCCTCACCGCGCTGGACATGCTGTTCGACCGCCGCACCAAACGCCGCGAAGACCGCGCCGAGGAAGAGGAACATCCTGACCCGTCTGTCTTCCCTCTGGCCATTCCGCTGATCGCGGGGCCGGGTTCGATCGCGACGATCATCCTGCTGGCCGGTCAGCATCCCGGCGTGCTGGGCATTGTCGAGGCTTGCATCGTCATGCTGGCGGTGATGTCTGTTGTCCTGATCTTCTTTCTGGCTGGCGGGTTGATCGGCCGCATTCTGGGCAAGACCGGGTTGAACGTCCTGACCCGGCTGTTGGGTATGTTGCTGGCGGCTTTGTCGGTTCAGTTCATTCTGGATGGCCTCAAGGCCTTTGGATTCGCGTCCTGACCCCCCATATACTGCTGTGTAGCGAGTAAGGAATTGGGCATGGACACCGACAATGTAATGCGTTTGGTCTACCTCAGCGTGCTGGGCACAGCCGTTGTGTTCTGGTTCCTGGCGCAGAACCGCCAATCGCTGAACAAAACCCTGCAGCAGGTCATGGCCTGGGTGTTCATCTTTGTAGGCGTTGTGGCCGTGGTTGGCCTGTGGGAGGATATCCGCACAACGGTCGGCCCTGCTCCGCAGATGACGGTGACGGGTGAGTCGATCGAGGTCCCCCGATCAGCCGACGGGCATTACTATCTGCCGGTTCAGGTGAACGGAGAACCGATTACTTTTCTGGTCGATACCGGTGCAAGCCAGATTGTTCTCAGCGACAAGGACGCCAGACGCGCGGGGATTGACCCGAACCAGCTGAACTACTTTGGCCGCGCGCTGACTGCCAATGGCGAGGTTCGGACTGCTCCGGTGCGGCTGGACACGCTGACGGTGGGGCCGATCACCGACCAGAATGTCTCGGCCTGGATCAACGAAGGTGAGTTGCACAAGTCGCTTCTGGGCATGGACTACCTGCATCGTTTTTCGAACATCCAGTTCACTGACGGGCGTATGATCCTGTCGCGCTAGGCATGTGTGACGCTTGAGAACAAAATAAGAACATGGTATGAGTTGCTCATGTCTGTTCAGCTTCTTGGTCAAAAGCCCGCGCGCGCCGCGCCGGGGGTTACGCTACAGGATGGGATCACCCTGCAACTGGGGCGCGTACATGAAGGCTGCGGCCCCGCGCGGCGCAGCTTTGCCATGTGGCTGGCCGGTCAGATGCAGGGGCCGGTCCTATGGATTTCCCCTGCGTGGGAGCCCGGCCAGTTGAACCCCGACGGGATGATGCCCTTTGCCGATCCCGCCCGATTCATCTTTGTCCGTCCCACCCGCGCCGAGGACCTGCTGTGGTGCATGGAAGAAGCGCTGCGCAGCGGGGCCATCCCGCTGATCGTCGGGGATCTGCCCGGCGCGCCGGGACTGACGCCCGTGCGCCGGATGCATCTGGCAGCCGAACAGGGCGGCACCATGGGGCGGGCCCCGCTGGGCCTGCTGCTGACGCCCGGTGATGGAGGTGCGCAAGGGATCGAGACCCGCTGGCACATGGCCGCCGCGCATCAGGGCGAGGCCCGCCGCTGGACCCTAACCCGCCGCCGCGCCCGTGCCTTGCCTCCGGTCAGCTGGACGGCCACGCAGATCAAACCGCGCGCCGGGCTGCAGCTTGACCAGATCGCCGCCGTGGACTGAGCGCAGCTGATCACGCATTTTTTTGTTGGTCCAAGGGGCCGCGCGCCCTAGCGTCCGGTCATGAGAGATTTGAACCGACGTGCCATTCTTGCAGGGCTGGCGACCCTACCATTCGCCCAAACGCTGCATGCAGCGCTCAGCCCCTATGCCCTATCGGAAAGCGATACGAAGGTTGGTTTCAGCTTCGATCTGTCCGGCGTCGCGCAAAGCGGTACCATGCCGATCCGGACAGCGGATGTTCAAGTGGATACGACCCGCCTGCAAAACAGCCGGGTGCAGGTGGCATTGGACGTGAGCAAAGCCAAGACCCAACTGCCCTTCGGGCGCGCGCCGATGCTCAGCCCCAGTGTTCTGGACGCCGAAAGCCATCCGACCATCACCTTCGTCTCAACCGGGATCGAGCTTGGGCAGGATGGGCGCATCTCGGATGGGGCCCGTATCACCGGGGACCTAACAGTTCGGGGGGTGACGCGTCCGATCACATTGCAAGCCAGCCTCTACCGTCCGCAGGGCACAGCGGCGGGTGATCTGGATCGCCTGTCGATCAGCTTGAAGGGCGCGCTGAACCGGCACGACTTTGGCGCCTCGGGCTATCCCGATCTGGTGAATGACACCGTCACACTGGACATTCGAGCCGAGATCAGCCGCCTTTGACCAAAGGCGAAAGTTCAAAAACGACTCCTTGACGTCGAATAGCTGCGCGCATTGTCTGAAAGCCTCGCCAAGGTGGACCCATCATGCGCACGATCATTTCCTTTGCCGCCCTATTCCTTTCTGTCATTCTGCTGCAACTGTCGACCGGCGGAGTTGGGCCGCTTGATGCCATTTCCGGCATCACGCTGAATTTCACGACCGAACAAATCGGTCTGTTGGGCTCGGCGCATTTCATCGGTTTCTTTGTCGGCTGCTGGTGGGCTCCGCGTCTGATGGGCAGCGTCGGGCATTCCCGCGCCTTTGCCGTCTGCACCGCACTGGGCGCGATGGGCCTGATTGGCCATACACTGACCGAAAATCCCTATGTCTGGGCGTTCCTGAGGATCGCGTCTGGCACCTGTGTCGCCGGGTGTTACACGGTGATCGAGGCCTGGCTGAACGCAAAAGTCACAAATGAGACCCGTGGACGCGCCATGGGCACCTATCGCATCGCTGATATGGGTGCATCGCTGTGCGCGCAGTTGATAATCGCAGTGTTGCCGCCCGCCTCTTACGTCTCGTACAATCTGCTGGCGATCCTGTGCTGTGCCTCCCTGCTGCCGCTGACCCTGACACGCGCCAGCCAGCCTGCAACCCCAGACGCGCCGCGCCTACGCCCCAAACTAGCCTGGCGCAGCTCTCCTCTGGCGGTTGCCGGAGTGATCGTTGCGGCGCTTAGCTCTGCCTCATTCCGCATGGTCGGCCCCGTCTACGGGCAAGAAGTCGGGCTGGGCATAGATCAGATCGCCTTCTTTCTCGCCTCGTTTGTTCTGGGTGGCGCGATGGCGCAATATCCGATGGGATGGCTTGCAGATAAATACGACAGGCGCTGGGTATTGATCTGGTTATCTGCCGCTGCGGTGTTGAGTTGTGGAATAACCATGATGGCCAGCAACACAGGGACGCTCGGGGTGATGCTGGCGGCATGGTTGTTCGGGTTCACCACCTTCCCGATCTTTTCGGTCTCCTCGGCTCATGCCAACGACTTTGCCACCACTGAACAACGGGTCGAGCTGTCTGCAGCCCTGATGTTCTGGTACGCGCTGGGCGCGATTGCCTCGCCCTACGTCTCATCCACGCTGATAGAGAAATTCGGCCCGGGTGCGCTGTTTGCCTTTGTCGCTGTTGGTCATTTGGGTCTGATCGCCTTCGGTCTGGCCCGGATGCGTTCTCGCCCCACCCCAGAGGAGCGAACGAACTATGTCTATGCCCCCAGAACATCCTTCACGATTGGGCGTTTGTTGAAACGCTCGCGCGAGGAATAGAGGCAGCGACGAGACACCCTTGGTGCTATGGTTCTACGGATTGGAGATCTGTTCTATCGGACAGTCCGACCAGCACGAAACGGTCAAGGAATCTGTCCCGCAGAACAAGAACGTCCGTGCCTTGCTCAAGCGTGTCCCGGTCCTGCAACGGCTCTGCCTTCACGTAATGCGCATTGCCGAACCGATCCATGACACGCACCTCAGCCGGTCGTCCGCGCGACGCAGAGCCTTGGGTCACTACCCCCCTGCGCCGTGCCAGCTCCCGTTCAGGCATTCCGTACGTTTTGGTTTTTGTCAACAAACGAGTAAAAACCGGGCCGAAACCGCGCGCAAACCAAAGGCTAAAAATACCCGCCGGGATGGTGGCCAACCCAACAGGCCAATCAGAGTCCAACAGATCCTCGACGATCAGTTGAACGCCAATCCCAGAGATCGCAAAACCGGCCAACAAGACCACCAGCCAGATCATGACCGGCACATCGCCAATCCCCAACCGCGTCAGAGTTCCTGTTGCAGAGGCCGCCGGAGCCTCGGCCTCAATCTCGGCCAGTTCCAACGCACTCAGATCAATGCCAGCTTCGATATCGAGATCGAAATCCGCAACACTCAGACCGGGGGCCTTTAGTTCGACCAGACCTTCGCTTGCCAGAAGACTTCCACCAAAAAGCGCGGCGATGACCTCGCCCCCCAACAGGCCAAACAGCAGCGCAAGCGCCATAGTAAAGGGCGTGAATGCGCTTTGGAGAAGAAAATCGAACATAAACAAATACCATGAAATCGAAGTTCTTTCGCCTGAAAAGGGCGCAGAACGTCGTGCAACAATAAATCAAAAGGCCGAAATTAAATTGGCCACCAAAAGGGTATCGCGCGCCCTTGCCCGAATACAATCGACAATTTGGTCGTGGGGCCTTTTTTCACCGCAACCATGGTTTTCGTGCCATCCATGACAAACCCGGTCTTTTGCTGACCGGTTACATAAGGTAGACGGGCGCGCAGACAGTTACGTGGACACGCAAAATGGCTCGGATTCTCATCACTTCGGCGATCCCCTACATCAACGGGATCAAGCACCTCGGCAACCTGATCGGCTCGCAATTGCCTGCCGACCTGTACGCACGTTACCAGCGTGGCCGGGGGAACGAGGTCATGTTCCTCTGCGCCACCGACGAACACGGCACCCCGGCCGAGCTGGCCGCGGCCAAGGCGGGCAAGCCCGTCGCGGAGTACTGCGCGGACATGTATGCGGTGCAGGCCGATATCGCCAAACGATTTGGCCTGAGCTTCGATCACTTTGGTCGTTCGTCCAGCGAACAGAACCGCCACCTGACGCAGCACTTCGCTGGCAAGTTGGATGAGGCCGATCTGATCCGTGAGGTCAGTGAAAAGCAGGTCTACTCGAACGCCGATGGCCGGTTCCTGCCGGATCGTTATATTGAGGGCACCTGCCCCAATTGCGGCTACGACCGCGCGCGTGGCGACCAGTGCGAGAACTGCACCAAGCAGCTGGACCCGACCGATCTGATCGAGCCTCGCAGCGCGATCAGCGGCTCGACTGATCTTGAGGTGCGCGAGACCAAGCACCTGTATCTGCGCCAATCGGCGATGAAGGATCAGCTGGATGCCTGGATCGACAGCAAGACCGATTGGCCGATCCTGACCACATCCATTGCCAAGAAATGGCTGCATGACGGAGACGGCCTGCAGGATCGCGGCATCACCCGCGATCTGGACTGGGGTGTTCCAGTCAAGAAAGGCGATCAGGACTGGCCCGGTATGGAGGGCAAAGTCTTCTATGTCTGGTTCGATGCACCAATCGAATACATCGCATGCGCCAAGGAATGGGCCGACGCGAATGGCAAGACGGATGCGGATTGGGAACGCTGGTGGCGCACCGACAAAGGTGCGGACGACGTGCGTTACGTGCAGTTCATGGGCAAGGACAACGTGCCCTTCCACACGCTCAGCTTCCCGGCCACCATTCTGGGTTCAGGCGAGCCGTGGAAGATGGTCGACCACCTGAAATCCTTCAACTATCTGAACTATGACGGTGGTCAGTTCTCGACCTCTCAGGGCCGAGGCGTTTTCATGGATCAGGCGCTGGCCATTCTGCCCGCCGACTACTGGCGCTGGTGGCTGCTGAGCCATGCGCCGGAAAGCAGCGACAGTGAGTTCACCTGGGAGAATTTCCAGCAATCGGTGAACAAAGACCTTGCCGACGTACTGGGCAACTTCGTCAGCCGGATCACCAAGTTCTGCCGCTCGAAATTCGGCGAAGCTGTGCCGGAAGGCGGTACATTTGGCGCGCGCGAACAAGAGCTTATCGCGGACATCACCCGCCGCGTCCGCGCATACGAAGGCCACATGGAGGCCATGGAAGTCCGCAAATCCGCGCAAGAGCTTCGGGCGATCTGGGTGGCCGGTAACGAATATCTGCAATCCGCAGCCCCGTGGTCGACCTTTAAGGAAGACCCCGAACAGGCGGCAGCGCAAGTTCGCCTTGGCCTCAACCTGATCCGCCTCTACGCGGTTCTGAGCGCGCCCTTTATTCCCGACGCTTCAGCCAAGATGCTGAGTGCAATGAATACGCTGGATACAAGCTGGCCCGAAGATGTCGAGGCTGCGCTGAACGCCCTGCCCGCAGGTCATGCGTTCTCGGTACCTGATGTCCTGTTCGCCAAGATCGCCGACGAGGACCGTGAAGAGTGGCAGGAGAAATTTGCGGGTACGCGCGACTGACACCCGCTGCATGAAGTTCTGAAACGGGGGCCTATACGGCCCCCTTTCTTTTGGGCCCTTCAAACAGCACGCACCCCGTAAACCGGCCTGGTTGCACGGGATTTTCGCTACCTGCCAACCACTCCGCCCCTTCAATCACCTTGAGATATGTTTGCAAAACGGCCATCCTGCCTTCAAGTTCTGCCGACTCGTCGCTTTTTAAGGCTGCGTATAGGCTCAGTTTTTTGAAATGTATGAGGCTTTTGACATGTCCGTCGCTCTGAAGCAGCCCCGCAACCGGTCTCGTGGTGCTGTCACCGCACTTTGCCGCCCTCTGGTCATTTTGTCATGCATCGGTTTTGGTTATACGGCACTTGCGCAGGATGAAAGTGAAGCACCCGCCGCAAAAGTGTCGATCGCCGCAGCCTACACCGAAGAGATCACCGATGAGGCAAGCTTTATCGGTCGTGCAGAAGCCATCAACAAGGTCGACATCGTCGCGCGCGTCAGCGGATTTCTTGATAGTCAGGAGGTCGAAGATGGCGCCCTGGTGACCGAGGGCGATCTGCTGTTCAAGATCGAACCAGACCTCTATCAAGCAACGCTTGAGGCGCGGAAAGCAGATCTTGACCGCGCCGAAGCCAATTTGGAGCTGGCCAAGGTCGATCTGGCGCGGAAAGAGGAACTCTTCCGGCGCGATGCTACGCCAGAGTCGGAACGCGACATCGCACGCGCCAATGAACTTGTCGCTGAGGCCGAGGTCAAAGCCGCAAACGCCGCCATTCAACAGGCGGAGCTGGACCTGAGCTATACCGAGATCCACGCGCCCTTTACCGGTCGCCTCGGTCGGGTCACCACGAGCGTAGGCGACGTGGTTGGCCCCACGAACCCACCGCTAGTCAACTTGGTCAGCGAAGCGCCGATATATGTTAACTTTTCCTTGAATGAGAAACAGTTTACCTCGGTTCTTCAACAGGTTGGTGAAAGTGCTGCCTCTTTGGCGGAAAGCAACAAAAGCCCCAATGTGCATGTCATTCTGCCGAACGGAACCGAGCTGGATGAAACCGGTGAGATCGTCTTTGTCGACAACCGCATCGACCCTCTGACCGGCGCTATCACGGTGCGGGCCGAGTTTGACAACGCAGATCGCCTGATCATCGACGGCGCGTTTGTGAATGTGCAGATCGAGGCGCTGGAGCCGACCCTGCAGGTTCTGATCCCTCAGGCCGCGTTGCAGCGTGACCAGCGCGGCGAGTTCGTACTGGTCGTCAATGACCAACAGATGGTCGAGCAGCGCTATATCACGACCGGCGACTCCGTAGGCACGGCCATAATCGTCTCGGAAGGTCTGCGCGAAGGTGAAAGCGTGATTGTCGAGGGCCTGCAACGCGTGCGCCCCGGCGTGGCGGTGGACGCGGTTGTCGCGTCCGAGCAGCCGGGAGAATAAGGCATGTTCTCAGCCCTGTTCATCAGCCGGCCCAAGCTGGCGCTTGTCATTTCTCTCGTCCTGACGATCATGGGCAGTATCGGTTATATGGTTCTGCCGGTCGCCCAGTTCCCGGACATCACACCTCCGGTTGTCAGCGTCTCGACCACCTATACCGGCGCCAATGCCGAGACCGTGGAAAACACCGTCGCCGCGCCCATCGAGGCGCAGGTCAATGGTGTGGACGACATGATCTACATGACGTCGACCTCTTCCGACAACGGCTCCTATTCGTTGAACGTTACCTTTGAGGTCGGCACCGACCCGGATATCGCCTCGGTCAACGTGCAGAACCGCGTTGCCCAGGCCATGTCATCACTTCCGTCCGAGGTGACCTCATCCGGCGTGGTGACGCAGAAGGCATCGACCAACATGCTGTTGCTGGTCACTCTGACCTCGCCCAATGGCACTTATGACAGCGTGTTTCTGTCCAACTATGCCTCGATCAACCTGAAAGACGCTCTGGCGCGGGTTCAAGGTGTGGGTAAAGCGGATGTTCTGACCAATCTGGAATACGCCATGCGGATCTGGATGGATCCCGACCAGATGGCTGCTCTGTCGATCACGCCCGGCGATGTGATCAATGCCATTCGCGAACAGAATATCGAAGTCTCCGCAGGCTCCATCGGTGCCCCTCCGGTGCCCGAGGGACAGACTTTTCAATACACGATCAAAACCAAAGGGCGCCTGACATCGGCAGAAGAATTTGGTGACATCGTAATTCGAACGGGTGACGCCGGTTCCATTGTGCGCGTACGTGACATTGGACGCGTTGAATTGGGTGCCGAATACTATGCGGCGTCAGGCTATTTCGATGCGGTGCCTGCGACCGTGATCGGCATTTACCAGGCTCCCGGCGCTAACGCGCTTGCTGTATCCGAGCGGGTGCAGGCCGAGCTTGACCGCCTGTCCCGGTCTTTCCCCACAGACGTGGAATACAGTGTCCCCTTCAACACCACAGACTTCGTTGAAGCCTCGCTGAACGATGTGGTCTCGACGCTGATCCTGACCTTCATTCTAGTAATCTCGGTCGTATTCGTGTTCCTGGGGAGTTGGCGCGCAACCATCATTCCGGCGGTGGCGATCCCGGTCTCATTGATCGGGACATTCGCCTTTCTACTGGCCTTCGGAATGTCGCTCAACACGATCTCGCTGTTCGCTTTGGTTCTGGCCATCGGGATCGTGGTGGATGACGCCATCGTGGTCGTCGAAAACGTCGAGCGGATCATCGCGGATGAAGGGCTGCCCCCCGCCGAAGCGACCCGTAAGGCGATGGGCCAGATCACCGGCCCCGTTATCGCAACAACGTTGGTTCTGCTGGCCGTATTCGTGCCGGTGACCTTCATGCCTGGCATCTCAGGCAGGCTCTATTCGCAGTTTGCCGTGACGATTTCAACGGCGGTTGTGATCTCGTCCATCAACGCTCTGACCCTATCGCCTGCCCTGTGTGGCTTGGTTCTACGCGCACGCTCCGGCCCGCCCAAAGGGTTGCTGGCGCTGTTCGAAGGGCTGATCGGGACCGTCCGAAACGGCTACGTCGCCATTGTGCGTAAACTGCTGATCCTGCCGATTGTCGCGCTGGGTGTGATTGTCGCCTTGGGGATGGGAACCGGGACGATCATGTCCAACACCTCCAGCGGATTTATCCCGCTTGAGGACAATGGCTATCTGTTCGTCGACATCCAGCTGCCCGATGCGGCAACTTTGGAACGGACCGAGACGATCTCGGCCCGCGTGGACGACCAAATTCGCGAAATCCCAGGCGTTGCCAGCACCGTTCTGATCAACGGCTTCTCGCTGCTGAACGGCACCACGACCAACGGCGCGGCGATTTTCGTCAACCTCGAAAACTGGGCCGACCGGCAGGAAGAAGACCTGAGTGCTGACGCCATCCTCGCCAAGGTGCTCGCGATTGCGAACGGGGAATCCGCGGCTTCGATCGTGGCCTTCAACCCGCCGCCCATTCAGGGCTTGGGTATGTCGGCCGGTGTTGAGATGGAGGTGCAGCAGACCGGTGGCGGCACACCTCAGGATCTGGCTTCGGCTGTTGGCTCGTTCGTTTACGCGGCGAACCAACGGCCCGAGATCGGCCAGTCCTACACAACCTTCCGCGCCAACGTTCCGCAGCTTTTTGTTGATCTGGATCGTGAAAAGGCCAAGACCCTGCAGGTCTCGGTCGCCGAGATTTTCCAGACGATGCAGGCGCAGCTGGGGTCCTACTACGTGAACGACTTCAACCTGTTCGGTCGTGTCTACCGCGTGATGATTCAGGCAGATGGCACCTATCGCGACAATGTCGAGGATATCTCGAACCTCTATGTCCGCTCGCAACAGGGTGAGATGGTTCCACTGGGCACGTTGATTGACGTTGAAAACGTGTTGGGGCCGGTCTTGCTGAAGCGACACAACCTGTTCAGGTCGGCCACAGTGACGGCGGTTCCCGCTCCAGGCCTGTCGACGGGCGACGCGATCAATGTGATGACCGAGGAATCCGCAACCGCCCTGCCCCCCGGCTATGCCTTCGAATGGACCGGGACAGCCCAGCAGCAGCTGGCCTCGGGCGGGCTGGTCATCGTGATCCTTGGGCTGGCGATCCTGTTTGGCTACCTGTTCCTGGTGGGCCAATATGAAAGCTGGACCTTGCCGGTGTCGATCCTGCTGTCGGTGATTGTCGCCCTGTTCGGGGCGGTCGCGGCCGTGGCGATCGTGGGCAGTGACATCAACCTCTATACGCAGATCGGGATGATCATGTTGGTGGGGCTTGCCTCAAAGAACGGCATTCTGATCGTCGAGTTCGCGATGGAGCAACGCGCCAAAGGCCTGTCGATCAAGGACGCCGCAGCCGAGGCCGCCTATCAGCGTTTCCGAGCTGTGATGATGACAGCGCTGTCCTTCCTATTGGGGGTTGTCCCACTATTGGCCGCCAATGGCGCGGGGGCGGCAAGCCAGAAGGCCATCGGTGTCGCCGTGTTCGGCGGCATGCTGGCCGCCACGCTGGTCGGCGTGATCCTTGTGCCAGTCCTCTACGCCCTGATGCAGGGGCTGCGGGAATGGATCAAGGGTAGCAAGAATGGTCCCGGCCCGAGCGAGGAAACCGCCTAAGATAAAGCCCCGCCAAATCGGCGGGGCTTTTTGTTTTCAAGCTGCGTCGTCCTTTTTCAACCGCTCTGACATCCACTGGTCAATGCGCGCGATCTGGGCGGCACTCAACCGCAGTCCCAGTTTGTTGCGACGCCAGACCACGTCCTCGGCGCTGCGGGCGTATTCCTTGTCCATCAGCCATTCGAGTTCTCGCGCGGTGAGGGTTGCACCGAAGTCTTCACCCAAATCAGCGAGGTCTTTTGCCTCCCCCAACACGGCACGCGCCTCTGTCCCGTATGCGCGGATCAAACGGGCCGCCCATTTCTCAGTGAGGAACGGATAGCCCTGGGTCAACGCCTGCTTGAGGTCCTGCACGCCGTCGACAGGAAAGTCTCCACCGGGCAAAGCCACGCCTGCTGTCCAGGGTCCCGGCAGGTTCGGGAAATGCTCGGCGACTTTTTCAAGCGCGCTTTCCGCCAGACGGCGGTAGGTCGTGATCTTGCCTCCGAACACGTTCAAAACAGGCGCCCCGCCCTGCGCATCGACCTTCAAGGTATAGTCCCGCGTCGCCGCCGTCGCGCTGCTGGCCCCATCATCATAGAGCGGCCGTACGCCGGAATAGGTCCAGACGATATCGTCTTGCGTCACCGGTTTCTTGAAATACTTGGTTGCGAACTCGCATAGGTATTTCTGCTCGGCCTCGGTGCAGACCGGAGGGTCCGAGGGATCAGAATGGTCCTGATCCGTCGTACCGATCAGGGTAAAATCCTGCTCATAGGGAATTGCGAAAATGATGCGGCCATCTTCGCCTTGGAAGAAGTAACACTTGTCGTGATCGTAGAGCTTCTTTGTCACGATATGACTGCCGCGCACCAGACGAACCCCCTCGCGCGAGTTCACCCGGATCTTGGTCTGGATGATGTCCCCCACCCACGGACCGCCTGCATTGATCAGCATTCTCGCACGGACCACTTGGCTTTCCCCGGTCGCCCGGTCGCGGATGGTGACATGCCACAACTCGTCGACGCGTTCAGCCGAGACAACTTCGGTCCGCACCATGATCCGCGCACCACGGGATTCGGCGTCACGCGCGTTGAGAACCACCAGCCGCGCATCTTCGATCCAGCAGTCCGAGTATTCATAGGCTGTTTCGAACTTGCCCTGCAAAGGACCACCTTCCGCAGCGCTGCGCAGATCCAGCGATTGCGTTCCCGGCAAAATTTTGCGCCCCCCAAGGTTGTCGTACATGAACAGACCCAGACGGATCAGCCACGCCGGACGACGCCCGCGCATCCAGGGCATGACGGTGCTGAGCAGCTTCGATGTCGGCGTCTCGGAATCAAAGCGCATGTCCTTGTGATAGGGCAGCACAAAGCGCATCGGCCAACTGATATGAGGCATTGCGCGCAGCAACGTCTCACGCTCGATCAGTGCCTCGCGCACCAGCCGGATCTCAAAATACTCCAGATAGCGCAGCCCGCCATGAAACAGTTTGGTCGAGGCTGACGACGTCGCCGAAGCAAGATCATTCATCTCGGCCAAGGTAACAGACAGCCCCCGTCCCGCCGCATCCCGCGCGATGCCGCATCCGTTGATCCCGCCGCCGATGATGAACAGGTCGCTGATCTGATCGTCCGTCGCTTGCATGGCTTGTGATTCCCTATCCAATCTGGTTGCGCGCATTAATCAGCACTGCATTCGTATAATCAATGTTTATGTTCGTTTATTTTCGCTTTGCAACACAACTATGAATATTCTGCATATCAGCTTGCTTATTTTGGTCAAAAGAAGAAAAACGAAAACACATCATCTGAATGGGTCCAAACATGTCGCTCTCTTTCCGCCAATCCGACATTCTTGAGATCGCCAGCACCGAGGGCCGCGTTACTGTTGACGGTTTGGCCGAGCGGTTTGGCGTGACGGTCCAGACAATCCGCCGGGACCTGTCCGAGCTGGCCGATGCCGGGAAGCTGGACCGCGTACATGGCGGGGCTGTCTTGCGCTCCGGCGTCTCCAACATCGGGTATGAGGATCGCCGCACCCTGAATGCAGACGCCAAGACCCGAATGGCGAAGGCATGTGCCAATGACATTCCGGACGGAGCGTCGGTCTTCATGAATATCGGCACCTCGACCGAGGCCGTGGCGCGGCAGATGCTGAACCACAAGGACCTGATGGTGGTTACGAACAATACGAACGTCGCCAATATTCTCGTCGAAAACCCCGATTGCGAGATTGTGTTGGCGGGTGGTGTCCTTCGTCGCTCGGACGGAGGGCTGGTGGGCAACCTTACTGTCTCAACGATCCTTCAGTTCAAGTTCGACTATGCGGTGATCGGATGCTCGGCGCTGGACCCCGAAGGTGATCTGCTGGATTTCGACTTTCAGGAAGTCCAAGTCAGCCAGACGATCATCGCGCAGGCCCGGCGCACGCTGCTGGTGGCCGATCACTCAAAATTCCAGCGGCTTGCCCCTGCCCGCATCACCTCGCTGGCCGAGATTGATGGCTTCTACACCGATGAGCCGCTTACGCTCGACCTCTCGGCAAAATGTGCAGAATGGGGCACGGGTCTGATCGTCTGTCCTGACTGATCCGCACTGCCTCGGGTTCGGAAACGCTAGGTCCCATCACAAAGTCATTGACGAGACAGGGGCCTACGTCTGAGGATGAGACAACCTTCCCGACAGGAGGCATCGAGCATGGGACTTTTGGGGCAGCCGCTAGGCTACTACGACTATCTGACATTCGTGGCACTGATCCTGCTTCTGGCAGCGGTTATGGCGTTGTTTCTCTTCCTTATGGGGCTGCCTGGACGGATCGCGATCAAGCGCAATCATCCACATGCCGAAGCCGTCAAGATCATGGGATGGATGGGTTTTTTGGCCGTTGTCCCGTGGGTTCATGCCTTCATGTGGGCGTTCCATGACGGCGTGACGGTCGACATGCGTCGCGGTCCGGACGAGGAGAAAGACGCAATCCGCAAGGATATCGAACGCCTTGGCGGTACGGTCAAAGAAGAATACCAGGCTGCGCCTGACGAGACGCAGAAAAGCTAAGGCCAAAGGAAACACTCAGACATGTTCGTCGCCCTCGGCATTACGCTGTTTTACATCATTTTCGTCTGGTTCATCTTCTTCAAGATGGAGTGGCTCAAGTTCAACATCGCCTGGGGAATTGTGTCATTCTGGGTCGGTGCGCATTTGCTGCTGATCTTCCTCGTCGCGCTGCGCTTCTTTCAGCCCTTCTCGGTCGACAGCCATGTCGTGCGATCTACGATTCAGATCGTGCCAAAACTGACCCAGCCGACGATTCTCACCGAGGTTCTGGTCGAGCCGAACACGCAAATCACCAAAGGTGACCCGCTCTATCGCTTTGACGATACCGTGTTTTCGCTCGCCGTCGACAATGCCAAGGCACAACTGGTTGCCGCCGAGCAGAACGCCAAAATTCTGGAACAGGATGTCATTGCCAAAACCGAAGCCGTCGAGCGCGCCAATGCGCAACTGGCCTACGCGTTGACCGAACAGGCGCGGTACGAAAATCTGGTGCCCGCAGGCGGTGCTCGTCAGGATGAGCTGGATCGCTGGAACGAACAGGTATCCGAGGACACCGCCTCGGTCAAACAGGCCGAAGCCAATCTTGAGAAGGCAAATCTGGCACTGGCCTCGCAGATCGATGGCGTAAACACGGGCATCCTGCAAGCACAGGCGCAGCTGTCCGAGGCCCAGTACTTTCTGGATAACACCACGATCTACGCGCCGGAAAACGGCATGATCGTCTCGCAACAGGCCCGTCCGGGTTTGGTGGTGGGTGACATTCGTCTGGGTGCGATTGCCAGTTTCGTCACCGAAGACAGCCCCTATCTTTTGGCCACCTTCCGCCAGCAGAACCTGAAATTTGTTGAAGTAGGCCAAGAGGTTGAAGTCGCCTTGGACCTCTATCCCGGTGAAATCCTAACCGGCAAGGTCGAGGCGATCTGGTGGGCCACCCGTCAGGGTCAGTACCTGCCCTCAGGCCGCCTGCCCGGTTTTGAGCTGCCCAAGCTACCCGGTCGAATTGCTGTACAGATCACCGTCGATCTGCCGGAAGAGCACATCCTGCCCGCTGGCGGTCATGCCGCCGTGGCGATCTACACCGGTCAGGGCAAAAGCTTCGAGTTTCTGCGGCGCATCAACATCCGCCTGTATTCCTTCGCCAATTTCATTCGACCGCTAGACATTTGAGGACGCGCATCATGACACGGGCCACCCCCTTTCGACACTTGATGGGAACAGCCCTCTGCGCCGCGTTTCTGGTAGCCTGCGCGCCAGTTGGTCCTGATTTCGTACGCCCGAACTCTCCGGTCGTGAAACAATGGATCGAGGTGAACAGCCCTAGCACCGGGCAAAGCGGCCTGACCTCGCGCAGCGCGCCGGTCGTGAAGTGGTGGGAGACGTTCAATGACCCCACCCTCAACAGACTAATCGCCGAGGCCTACGCCCAGAACCTGTCACTACAGGTCGCTGGCGCGCGGGTCCTGCAGGCGCGGGCACAGTTGGGCATCGCCTTTGGCGAGTTGTATCCGCAATCGCAGGTCCTCGGGGCCTCAACAGAGCGGCGACAGATCAGCGATAATCTCGGGCCCATCGCTGACATCAACCGGATCATTCCCTTGGATACCGAATTCTCGACCTCTCAGGCCGGGTTTGATGCGCAGTGGGAGTTGGATGTCTGGGGCGCGCAGCGTCGCGGTGTTCAGGCGGCGCGGTCGAACTTGGCGTTGCAGGTGGCGAACTATGATGACGCGCTGGTGACGCTGACGGGTGATGTCGCAGCGCTCTACGTCAACATCCGCGCCTTGCAGGAGTCGCTGGGCGTCGCGCGTGAGAACATCAAACTACAACAGGAGTCGGCAGACCTGACCCAGTTGCGGTTCAACAACGGCATCACTACCGAGTTGGACGTACAGGAATCCACCGCTCTGCTGAACAACACCAAGGCCCTGGTGCCCGAGCTTGAGAGCGATCTCCAGCAAACCAAGAACGCTCTGGCCGTATTGCTGGGGACCACCCCGTCGCGCATGTCCAGCCTTCTAGGCAATTCCGGTCGCATCCCCTCGGCCCGTTCCAACGTCGCGGTTGGCGTCCCGGCTGAGTTGTTGCGCCGTCGACCGGACGTGAGAGCCGCCGAATTGGCCGCAGCCACGCAATCGGCCGAGGTTGGCATTGCCATGGCGGATCTCTATCCGCAGTTCATTCTGTCCGGCTCGGTTGGGTTGCAGGCCTCGGGCGGGCGGAACCTGTTCAGCTCGAACAGCACTACGGGCCTCGCCAGCGCTGGAGTCGTTTGGAACGTACTGAACTATGGCCGCATCAAGAACAACGTCCGGGCGCAGGATGCCGCCTATCAGGCGCTGATCGCCAACTACCAAAACACCGTTCTGACCGCTTATTCCGAGGTCGAAAGCGCTATGGTCGCCTATGCACAGGCGCGCAAGCAGGTCGGGTTCTATCAGCAGAGCGTCGATGCCTCGCGTAAGGCTGCGGAGATTGCCGTCAATCAATACACCGACGGGATCGCCGACTACTCCCGCGTCCTGAACACTCAGACCGCCCTGCTGCAGTCTCAGGCCAATCTGATCGAAGCACGGCAGCAGGTCTCCAGCAATCTGGTCGCCGTCTACAAAGGTCTTGGCGGCGGCTGGCAGATTCGCGAGAACAGAGAGTTCCTGCCAGATACCGTTCTGGCCGAGATGGCTTATCGCACCGATTGGGGCGACCTGCTGCAGGAAACGCCAACCCGCGCCAGCCTGAACTAGAGCGTTTCTGGTTTCACTTAAATCAATGGGCGACGCCAATGTCCCGAGAATGCCGGAGGCATGGCAGGGTATTGGCGTCTCGAACTAAACCTGAAACGCTCGCGCTACTTGGTCAGTCCCCGCAGGCCGCCCGAAATCAGGATGTTCACCTCATACAGGATACGCGGCGCGGCGAGCCCTCCGGGGCTGGCGAGGTAGTTCGGGCTCCATTCCGGATCGAACTTCTGTTTGAACGCGCGCAGCCCTTCGAAGTGATAAAACTGCTCGCCATGTTCGTAGACGAATCCGCCAATCCGGTTCCAGAGGGACGCAAGCTGACGGTTCTCGATCCCAGAAAACGGCGCCGCGCCGAGTGAGAACCAGTGGAACCCCTGCTCGGCCCCCCAGGACATCATCTCGGCGAACAGGGCATCCATGACAAAGCTGGGGCTATCCGGCTCGTACCGCATCAGATCCAGAGAAAGCTCGGACTTATGGCCACCTTGAAACAGATTGGCAAAGGCCATGATCTGACCGGTTTCTCCATTCCGCAAAACGGCATGATCAAAGTAGGACAGGTAGTCATCGTCAAAACCACCCAAGGCGAACCCTTTCTCGGCCCCTGCTTTTTGCTCCAGCCAGTGATCGGAAATCGCCCTCAGCTCCGGCAGAACGGGCGCAAGGTCTTCTTTTGGAATGATCTCGAACACATAGCCTTCGCGCTCGGCTCGGTTCTTGGCCTGACGGAAGCGTTTCCGGGATTTGCCGTCAAGCGAGAAGTCTTTCAGCGGTACGCGTGCGACCTCTCCGATCTTCAGGATCGACAGGCCGAGGTCCAGAAAGGTTGGCAGGTACTTGGTTGAAACGCTGTAGAAGGCGCAGAGCTTACCCTCTCGATCCGCCATTTCTCGCAGTTGCCAGACCAGTTGTTTGCCAGCCTTTTCATCGCCCACAGGCTCACCCTTTGAGATGATTGCATTGCCGGTGTCCGCATAGGCGATGAACGCGGACTCGTCAGGCGCAATCAGGAATTGCTTGTCGCCAGTCAGGGAAATCTGGGATTCTGTATCTTCACTCTCCATCACCAGCTTTTCGACGCATTCGGGGATTTCCGTGCGCACCGGCGCTGGGATTTCACGCCCGAACAAGGACGTAACGGCCACAATACCGAGGATGACCGCCACCACGAGGCTGGAGCGCAGGAATCGGGACGCGTCGCCATTCCAAGCGAACTCCCACCATAGCGCGTTTTGGTATTGCACATGTGAATAGGCAAAGAGCCCGATCCAGAAAATAACGGCCAGCAGCGCCACAACGCTGACCAGCCAAGGGATGTTCAATCGGAAGATCGACGCTCCGCTGACGCGGTAGAACGCACCACGGAACAGCGCCAGTACGGCGATTGTTGCCAACATGCCCAACGCCTCATGCGTATCCAATCCCTTTGCCAGAGACGCGGCGAAGCCCGCGACCATCAGCAACATCGCGACCACCCACGCGCGATAGAGCTTGCGGAACAACCCGCGCGACACAAGCAGCAGCAGCACACCCACGGCGCTGCCAGCCAGATGCGAGGCCTCGACAAAGGACAATGGCAAAACCTCGCGCAACGCGCCGAGGCTTTTGCTGTCCGTCGGCAACGCGCCCGAGACCAGCAGGATGATCCCAGCAACCGCAGTCACCCCGGCGGCAACCATGGGCACAATGGGGCGAATGGCGCGGTACACCCATGTCCCCGCCCCGATAATCCTGTGGCGTTGCGTCAGCGCCGAGGCAACTGCGATGGACAGGCTGGCGATGGCGAAAGGCAAGAACGTATATACGACACGGTAGAGCAGCAGCGCCGCAATGACATCCGATCGACCCGAGGCCCCCAGCCCTGCGATCAGCGTCGCCTCAAACACCCCGATACCGCCCGGTGCATGACTGACAATCCCAACGGCAATCGCGGCGATGAAGATGGTGAAGAAATACGGATACCCAACCCCAAGGTCGTCCGGCATCAGCACGTAAAGGACCATGGAGGCCCCGGCCAGATCGCCAATCGCCGCCAGTGTAAGGCATGAGGCCAGCTTGCCACCCGGCAGTTGGAAGCCGATCCCCAGAACCTCTAACCGACGCCCACCGGTAGAGAGCCAGACAAAAACCACTATCAGCGCGCCAAGCAGCCCCAACCCGATGACGGTTTCAACCGTCGCGCTGATCGGCAGCGCGTTCGAGATACCGTCAGGATGAAAGGTCAAAAGCAGGCCAAGGACCAAAACCAGCCCCGTCCAGAACGCCACCCAGGACGTGGCTATGACCCCGGCAACGCGGCTTAGATCCAGACCCAAAGACGCATATATCCGATATCGGATGGCCGTTCCGGTGATGTAGGAAAAGCCCAGACAGTTGGACACCGCATAGCCGCTGGCTCCGGCCATTCCTGCAACCGGCAGAGGGACCTCCCCGTCTGCCACGCTTTGAACCGCGAAGACATCGTATAGCGATAGCGAAAAGAAGCTGACCGCCGTCCAACACAGAGCATAAAACATCACGCGCCAAGGCGTTTCCGAGATATCCGCCTGAACGTCTGTCCATTTCACATGAGAAGACAGCTCATGCAGAACCGTCAGCGCGATCAGGGTGACAAAGATCGGGATGGCGATGCGGACCCACGGCTTCTCAAGGAATGCGGTGATCTTTTCGGCCAATTGCACGGCCCGTGGTTCGTGCTGCTGAGTGGTCATTTTCGATCAATCCTGCCTGTATCCCCGCCGACTGTCGCACAATTTCCGTGGCCGACAAAGTGTAACGGCCCGTTTCACGCAGCGTTTTCAGAACCTTCCCTTGCGCGTGGACAGCAGAAGGTTTGTCTCGGACCGAGTGATCCCTTCCATGCGGCGGATCTGGAACAAGACCTCATCAAGTTCCGCAAGCGTGTCCGTGCCGATCTCAGCGATCAGATCCCAGCTTCCGTTTGTGGAATGCACGGCGCGCACCTGCCGTAGCGCTCCGATCCGGGCCATTGTGCGTTCGGTCCCACGCCCCTCGATCTCAAGCATCATCAGACCCCGAACCGGGCTTTGCGCCACATCGCGCTTGGTCTGAACGGTAAAGCCTACGATCTCGCCAGACTGCTTGAGGCGCTGCAGTCGACTACGAACGGTCGTGCGCGTGACGCCAAGCGTCTCGGCCAGCTCAGACAGCGACGCCCTTGCGTCCCGGTGTAGCGCGCTGAGCAACCTGTTGTCCAAATCGTCCATGAATAGCTTCCTTTTCGGATATTCACCTTTCTTATTGAGCAATTTGCTCTCTTCACGCAAGACAGACTGTCACGTTACATGAAGCATATGGATACCAAGAACATAGTTTTAGTTGGCGCCCCCATGGACGCGGGCAAGCGTCGGCAGGGTTGCCGAATGGGGCCGGATGCCTACCGCGTGGCCGGGCTGGATCGCGCCCTTGCGGATCTTGGTCACACGGTGATCGACTACGGAGATGTCGCCCCGGATGCGGTCGAGACCCCGGACCACTCCCACCTTTTCGCTCTGCCCGAGTGCATCGGGTGGACGCAGGCTTTGGCCAGAGTCGCTGCCCAAGTCTCGCCCCAAGGTGTGCCAATCTTCTTGGGCGGCGATCATGCCTTGTCGATGGGAACCGTGGCCGGAATGGCGGATCATGCACAGCGCATCGACCGGCCTCTGTTCGTTCTGTGGCTGGACGCCCATAGCGATTTTCACACCCCCGGAAGTACCGACAGCGGCAACCTGCATGGAACACCTGTCGCCTACTTCACTGGCCAGCCCGGCTTCGAAGATTTTCCACCCTTGCCTGCCGTAGTTCCAACCAATCGCGTTGGTATGATCGGATTGCGTTCGGTCGACCCCGCTGAACGCGCCTCGCTTGAGAAGAACCACGCGATGCTGGCCGATATGCGAAGCATTGACGAGCATGGGATCAAAGCGCCCCTCATGGCCTTTCTGGACCGCGTAAGGGCTGAGAACGGCATCCTTCACGTCTCACTGGATGTCGACTTCCTCGACCCCGCAATCGCGCCCGCCGTCGGGACAACCGTGCCCGGGGGCGCCACCGAACGCGAAGCCCATCTGGTCATGGAGCTTCTGCATGAAAGCGGGCTGGTCTGCTCCCTCGATCTGGTCGAGTTGAACCCCTTTCTGGATGAACGCGGACGCACCGCAAAACTCATGGTCGATCTGGCTGCATCCCTGATGGGACGCCGGATCTTTGACCGCCCCACTCGGAGTTTCTGATGACTATACCCTCAGACAAGGCCCTGGTGCCCTTTGTTTCTGTCGACAACATGATGCGGCTGGTTCACCATGTCGGCGTCGAAAAGATGATCACTAGGATCGCCGAACAGATCGAGGCCGATTTCAAACGCTGGGAAAGCTTCGACAAGACCCCTCGGATTCCGGCTCATTCCCCGCATGGGGTGATCGAACTCATGCCTACTTCGGATGGTGAGGCGTATGGTTTCAAATACGTCAATGGGCACCCGAAGAACACGTCCGAAGGGCTGCAAACAGTAACGGCCTTTGGACTGCTCGCGGATGTCTACACGGGCTACCCGACCCTTCTGACCGAGATGACCATCCTGACCGCCCTGCGGACGGCGGCGACATCAGCTTTGGTCGGTCGGTATCTCGCCCCTAAAGGTGCGACCACAATGGCCATGATCGGCAATGGCGCGCAGTCCGAGTTCCAGTGCCTGGCCTTCAAGGCCATGTGCGGTATCGACACCGTGCGGCTCTACGATACGGACCCGAACGCCACCGCCAAATGTGCTGCCAACCTGCAAGGCAAAGGCCTGAACGTAGTGCCTTGTAAAACCGCCGAAGAGGCGATTGAGGGCGCGCAGATCATCACCACCTGCACCGCGGACAAGAAATACGCCACGATTCTGACCGACAACATGGTCGGCCCCGGCGTCCATATCAACGCGATTGGCGGCGACTGCCCCGGTAAGACTGAGCTACATCGCGACATCCTTCTGCGCTCGGAGATATTCGTGGAATACCCCGAGCAAACCCGGATCGAGGGCGAAATTCAGGCTTTGGAGGATGACCATCCTGTCACTGAACTGTGGCAGGTCATGACCGGTCAGGCACGCGGTCGGACAGACGATAAGCAGATCACTCTGTTCGACAGTGTCGGCTTCGCAATTGAGGACTTCTCGGCTCTGCGCGTCATCAAGAGCGCAATCGCGGAGACTGACTTCTTCGAGCCGCTGGATATGCTGGCCGACCCTGACGATCCCCGCGATCTGTTCGGGATGCTCATGCGCGCCGGCTAACCCGCTTCCGATCCTGCGCCGGGTCAGTGTCGAAAAGGGGGCTCTGCCCCCGCCGCCCGTTCCGGGCGTCTCCCCCGGGATATTTCTAGCCAGATGAAGAAACGGATCGTTAACCTAGATTCGGTATTCGTCTTATGCGGTTGACCGCGCCAGGTGAAGCTCTCTGACGTTGAGGTCAGGGAGCGGATCCCTGCTTCATCTGGCTAAAAATATCCCGGAGCGCGAGGCAGAGCCTCGCAAAATCCTAGCCAGCCAAAGACGGTAAGTAGAGAACGATGCTCGGAAATGCCACAAGCAGCGCAATGGTGGCCGCGTCAGCCAGGAAGAACGGGGTAACCCCCTTGAAGACGTCCTGAACACTCAGGTCCGGCCGGACCCCTGCCACCACAAAGCAGTTCAGACCAATGGGTGGCGTGATCAGACAGAATTCGGCCATTTTCACCACCAGAATCCCAAACCAGATCGCACACATCGGGCCGGACATGCCAAAAGCGCTTTCTGCGGCACTGACGGTTTCCCCTCCGTTCAGGGCCATGACGGCGGGGTAGACGACGGGCAAAGTCAACAGCAACATCCCGATGGCATCCATGAACATACCCAACACCGCATAGGCCAGAAGGATGCAGATCAGGATTAGCATTGGCGACATTTCAAGCGAGGTGATCCAATCCGAGAAGGCACCTGGAAGGTCTGCAAAGCCCAGGAACCGCACGTAGATCAGCACGCCCCAGATGATCGAGAAGATCATGGCCGTCAGCTTGGCTGTCTCTAACAGAGCCGATTTGAACTCGGGCCAGCGCATGCCATGAACCAGGGCGAAACAGAAGACGATGAACGCGCCTATGGCCCCGCCTTCGGTTGGGGTTCCCCACGCCTGTTCTCCGAATGGGTTATAGACGAAACAGATGATGATCAGGATGACTGCAACAATCGGGATCGCCCCGGGAAGTGCTTGGAACCGCTGTTTCCAAGTGAAACCGGTGACAGGAGGGCCAACGGATTTGAACACGACCGCGATACCGACAATGAGCAAACCGTAGATCACGGCAGAAAACGCTCCGGGAATGAAGCCCGCCAATAGCAGCTTGCCGACGTCCTGTTCGACGATGATGGCATAGATCACAAGGATGGCTGACGGCGGGATCAGCGAGGCCAGCGTCCCTCCAGCAGCAACGACGCCTGCGGCGAAGCGCTTGTTGTAACCAACGCTCAGCATTTCGGGAATCGCGATACGGGCAAACACAGCCGAGGTGGCGACCGAGGCACCAGAAACGGCGGCAAACCCTGCCGTGGCAAAAATGGTGGAGACCGCGAGGCCTCCGGGAACCCAGGCAATCCAGCGTTTAGCCGCTTCGAACAGCGCGCGCGTCAGGCCCGCGTAGTAGGCAAGGTAGCCGATCAGGATGAAGGTCGGGATCAGGCTAAGCGTATGGGCGGCGACCTTTGAATGGGGCACCTGCCCTGCTGTTTTGACCGCGACGGTGAGCGCTTTGCCAAACCGGTCGGGATCGTACCCGAACTTTGCCCAGAAAATCCAAACCAAGCCGAACAACCCTGCCAGCCCTGCAGCAAAAGCCACTCGCATGCCCGTGACCACAAGGACCAGCAGCCCAGCCGTTACCCAAAGGCCGATGTCAATCGTGTCCATCTGTTAGTCCTGCCCTTCGAACTGCTCTGCCTCTGCGGCAGCCTGTGCGGCGGCGTCCTGAATCAAGGGCACCGCCACGGGTGCCTCAAGGCCCAAAACAAACGCGCGGCCGTAGCCCCAAATTTGAAGCACCAGGCGAAGTGACAAAACCGAGAACGCCACCGGGGCCAACAGTTTCGCGGGCCAAAGCGGAATGCCTATGTCAATTGAGCTGTCGCGGCTCCACATCGGCGCGCCGAAATCAAAAGATCGGTCAAAATGGGACCAGCTGCCCCAGACCAATGCCAGCATCAGGACAAGGATCAGGATTACCGAGATCAGCTCGAACAACCACAGCGCCCGTCCGTGCAGACGCGAGATCACAATGTCCATCCGGATATGGCCGCCATCGCGCTGCACGTAAGAGATGCCGAGAAAGGCGATCAGTGGCATCGCCTGTTCGATCCAGTCAACATAGCCCGGCAACGGCGCGTTTATCGCGTTGCGGCCGCTGACCGAGACGACGGCCAGGACCATCAGTCCAAAGACGGCTATTCCGCTGATCAATGCGAGAGCCCGCTCCAACTTCAGCAAGTGCTGATCTATCTGGCTGAGGCGGCTGCCATCCTCCAGCACCGTGGCCTGTCCCGCCATTCCGGTGATCCCCTTTGTCAAGAAAGACCGGGCGCAAGGACGCGCCCGGTGAATGCGATCAGTTGCCGCCGCGCTGTTGCGTCAGCGTGGTCTGAACCAGATCGTAGAGGTCCTGCGCTGGTAGGCCCTGCGCGCTCATATCTGCAATCCACTGTTCGCGGATCGGATCGGCGGCCTTGGCACGGAACTCTTCAATGACCGCTTCGTCGATCATAACCTTCTGCACACCCTTTTCTTCCAGGACGCTATCCCATTGCTCCAGAAGCCCAGCATAGTTGGCCAGATAATGCTCAATGGCCTCATCAATTGAGCTGTCGAGAGCTTCGCGGTGCTCAGGCGACAGCGCTTCATACGCGTCGATATTCGCAACAACCGGGCAATTCACGGTGCCGGGGTTGAGGTTTGCCGTCCACCAATCGGCCTCATTGATCGTACCGAATGACAGGTGCGCGTGCTGGGCGAAAGCGACCGTATCGACCACACCGGATTCCATGGCGTTAAACGCCTCAGTCGCAGGGACAGAGGTTGGTACACCGCCCACGGCCTCAAAAGCTTTGCCCAGACCACCTGTTGCACGTACGCGCATGCCTTCGAACGCTGCCAGATTGTCGCGTGGATCGCCGGTGCCGACCAAATTGTACTGCGGCATGGGCGAGGTCATCAGAATTCGCGCATTCCATTGCGCCATTTCTTCGGCCACCGCAGGGTGATCATAGACCGCATGGCTGACGGCAACCTCTTCTTCCAGATTGTTCACGCCCAGAAACGGCAGCTCCAGCACCGTAATCGCGCGGTTCTTGTCGCGGTGATAGCCCGCACAGAACTGCGCAATCTCGAATGCGCCGATCTCGATACCATCCAGGTTCTCGCGCGGCTTCGACAGGCCGCCATAGCTGACATTGATCGTGAACTCTCCGCCGGTTTTTTCCGAGACCAGCTCGGCCAGTTTTTCGACATGTTCGGTAAAGGCGCGGCGCTTGCCCCAGACCGAGGCGTTCCATTCGGTGGCTGCGGCCTCGGACACGAAGGCAACGCCAAGGGCGGCGACAGCGGCACCGCTCAGCATCTTTTTCATAGTAAGTTCTCCCTTTGATGCGCCCCCTCCCGAGGCGCTTGAAAGGATGCTAGCGCCAACATGTATATGTGCCAACCCCTGCGTCCTGATAGGTGATTTTCAGACTGATCTTTTAAGTTTTCATGCTTAACGACATACGCGCGAAAAAACCGGTTTTCGCGTTTAACGGTCGAGCTAGCAACGTTACAAACTTAACATTGTTAATAAAGGATTTTTCACGTTCATTCGAGTTTTGTTGACTCTTTCACCCCCTATGGAAAAATTTCTTTACAAACAAATCCAAAGAATACGGCAATTTATTTCATTATTTTCTGAACCCGGCCATACTTCGATCGGGGAGGAACGGGATCGACTATGCCCAAATAACTGGCAAGATATGTCCCAACGTTACTAGCCTAGAGGGAGGAGCCTCAACATGACCACCGCTGCCCAGGCAGATGCCAAGACCTATCCGCCAACTGCAGAAACCGTCGCGCACGCGCATGTCGACGCTGCTAAATACGACGAGATGTATTCTGCATCGGTAAATGACCCGGACGCGTTCTGGGGCGAACACGGCAAGCGGATCGACTGGATCAAGCCCTTTACGCAGGTCAAGGATGTCAATTACGATTTCGGCTCGGTCAAGATCAACTGGTATGCCGATGGTACTCTGAACGTCTCGGCCAACTGCCTCGATCGCCATCTGGAGACGCGCGGCGATCAGACCGCAATCATCTGGGAACCGGATGATCCAAATGATGCTGCCCAGCACATCACCTATGCCGAGTTGCACCGCCGCACATGTCGCCTGGCCAATATTCTGGAATCCATGGGCGTGCGCAAAGGTGATCGCGTCATTATTTATCTGCCGATGATCCCCGAGGCCGCCTATGCAATGCTGGCCTGCGCGCGCATCGGTGCGATTCACTCAATCGTTTTTGCAGGCTTCTCGCCAGACGCTCTGGCGGCCCGTGTCAACGGTTGCGACGCCAAAGTCGTCATCACAGCAGATGAAGCCCCGCGCGGCGGCCGCAAAACGCCGCTGAAATCGAACGCTGACGCGGCGCTGCTGCACTGCAAAGACAGCGTCAAATGCCTGGTCGTCAAACGCACGGGTGGTCAGACCACTTGGATCGATGGGCGTGACTACGACTACAACGAAATGGCGCTGGAGGCCGATGACTATTGCGCCCCAGCCGAGATGAGCGCTGAAGACCCGCTGTTCATTCTTTACACGTCGGGTTCGACCGGCCAGCCCAAGGGTGTGGTTCACACTACCGGCGGCTATCTGGTCTATGCCGCAATGACCCATGAGATCACCTTCGACTATCATGAAGGCGATGTGTACTGGTGTACGGCAGACGTGGGTTGGGTCACTGGCCACAGCTATATCGTCTATGGTCCGCTGGCCAATGGTGCCACAACTCTGATGTTCGAAGGCGTGCCGACTTACCCAGATGCAGGTCGTTTCTGGGAAGTTTGCGCCAAGCACAAGGTCAACCAGTTCTACACGGCCCCAACCGCGATCCGCGCCCTGATGGGACAAGGAAGTGAGTGGGTCGAAAAGCACGATCTCAGCGACCTCAAAGTTTTGGGTACCGTGGGTGAGCCAATCAATCCGGAAGCCTGGAATTGGTACAACGAAGTTGTCGGCAAGGGCAAATGCCCGATCGTCGATACATGGTGGCAGACTGAAACCGGTGGTCACCTGATGACCCCCCTGCCCGGCGCGCATGCGATGAAGCCCGGCTCGGCGATGAAACCGTTCTTTGGCATCGAGCCGGTGGTTTTGGACCCGCAATCGGGCGTCGAGATTGAAGGAAACGGTGTAGAAGGTGTTCTGTGCATCAAAGACAGCTGGCCCGGCCAGATGCGCACCGTCTGGGGTGATCACGAGCGGTTCGAGAAGACCTACTTCTCGGACTACAAAGGCTACTACTTCACCGGCGACGGCTGCCGTCGCGACGAAGGTGGTGACTACTGGATCACTGGCCGCGTCGATGACGTGATCAACGTCTCGGGCCACCGTATGGGTACTGCTGAAGTCGAAAGCGCGCTTGTGGCGCATGCCGCAGTGGCCGAGGCCGCCGTAGTGGGCTATCCCCATGAAATCAAAGGGCAAGGCATCTATTGCTATGTCACTCTTATGAATGACCGAGAGCCTTCGGATGAGCTGCTCAAAGAGCTGCGCACCTGGGTTCGGACCGAGATCGGCCCGATCGCCTCGCCTGACGTCATTCAGTGGTCCCCAGGCCTGCCCAAAACACGCTCGGGCAAAATCATGCGCCGCATCCTGCGCAAGATCGCCGAGAACGACTTTGGCTCGCTGGGCGATACGTCCACTCTGGCCGATCCGTCAGTTGTCGACGACCTGATTGCAAACCGAGCGAATAAGTGAGGGCATGATGGACGCTGCGACCATGACAACTCCTGCTGTTCTCATCCTTCTCGGCCCTCCGGGTGCCGGGAAGGGCACTCAGGCGCGCATGCTGGAAGACAAGTTCGGGCTGGTGCAACTCAGCACCGGTGACCTTCTGCGTGCGGCCGTTGCTGCAGGCACCGACGCCGGAAAGGCGGCGAAAGCCGTGATGGAGGCCGGCGAGCTGGTCAGCGACCAGATCGTCATCGACATTCTGCGCGACCGTATGGCTGAACCCGACTGTACTAAAGGGGTCATTCTCGATGGCTTCCCCCGCACCACGGTTCAGGCCGAAGCGCTGGATGGTCTTCTGGCTGAAAAGGACCAGAAGATCAGCGCCGCGATCAGCCTTGAGGTTGAGGATGCGGAAATGGTGGTCCGGATCTCGGGCCGCTACACCTGCGCCGGTTGCGGCGAAGGCTACCATGACACGTTCAAGAAACCGTTGGTCGACGGAACTTGTGACAATTGTGGCGGGACCGAGTTCAAGCGCCGGGCCGATGACAACGCGGAAACCGTTGCCTCACGCCTGAGCGCCTATCACGCACAGACAGCCCCACTGATCACCTATTACGACGGTCAGAGCGTTCTTAAGCGGACGAACGCCATGGGCAAGATTGAAGACATCGCGCGCGACCTGGAGGACATCGTCGCCAGCGCGGTGAGCTAAGGGAGGGAGACAGGCCGTAAGGCCTTGATCCTTAAACAGAATACTTCGATGCACCGCCTTGGCGGAACAGAGGAGTTTTGTCAGATGCCACGGGGTATCTGTCACATTCGAGAAGCGGTCCGGCGCGCTGGAGGAACGAAGCAAAGGACCGCCCAACGAGGAAGCGAAGGAGGAACCCGCAATGGCGGATCAATCTACCAACTCCGCGCAGACTGCCGAAGCCGATAAGGGCTATTGGCAGGCCAACCTGCGCCTCATCTACATCAGCCTCGCGATCTGGGCGCTGGTGTCGTTTGGATTCGGCATCCTGCTGCGTCCGCTGCTGTCCGGCATTTCTGTTGGCGGTACCGATCTGGGCTTTTGGTTCGCTCAGCAGGGATCAATCTTGGTCTTTCTGGTGCTGATCTTCAACTACGCCTGGCGCATGAACAAGCTAGACGCCGAACACGGCGTAGACGAAGAGTAAGGGAGAGCGGGGACAATGGATCAGTTTACCATCAACCTGCTGTTTGTTGGCGCGAGTTTTGCGCTATACATCGGCATCGCGATCTGGGCCCGTGCGGGTTCCACATCTGAATTCTACGCTGCTGGTCGCGGCGTTCACCCGGTCACCAACGGTATGGCGACAGCGGCGGACTGGATGTCTGCGGCCTCGTTCATCTCGATGGCGGGCCTCATCGCCTTTACCGGCTATGACAACTCGACCTTCCTGATGGGTTGGACCGGTGGCTACGTGCTGCTGGCTCTGCTGCTTGCGCCCTACCTGCGTAAGTTCGGCAAATACACCGTCTCGGAATTCATCGGCGACCGTTTCTACAGCCAGACTGCACGCGTCGTTGCCGTGATCTGTCTGATCGTTGCGTCGGTGACCTACGTGATCGGTCAGATGACCGGCGTTGGCGTGGCCTTTGGCCGCTTCCTTGAGGTTTCGAACACATCCGGTCTGCTGATCGGCGCCTGTGTCGTGTTTGCATACGCGGTGTTTGGCGGGATGAAGGGTGTGACCTACACCCAGGTTGCTCAGTACTGCGTGCTGATCACAGCCTACACCATCCCGGCGATCTTCATCTCGCTGCAGCTGACCGGCACGCCGATCCCTGCACTGGGTCTGTTCGGTGACACCGCAAGCGGTGAACCTCTACTGACCAAACTGGACGCCATCGTGACCGAGCTGGGCTTCAACGAATACACAGCCCACCACTCGAACACGCTGAACATGGTTCTGTTCACGCTGTCGCTGATGATCGGTACTGCGGGTCTGCCGCACGTCATCATGCGCTTCTTCACCGTTCCGAAAGTGTCTGACGCACGTTGGTCGGCTGGCTGGACTCTGGTCTTCATCGCGCTGCTGTACCTGACCGCCCCTGCGGTTGGCGCAATGGCCCGTCTGAACATCACCGACATGATGTGGCCCAACGGTGGCATCGAAGGTGGCGCTGTCTCAGTCGAGGAAATTGACAACGATCCGCGCTATGACTGGATGCAGACGTGGCAGAAAACCGGTCTTCTGGATTGGGAAGACAAGAACGGCGACGGCAAGATCCAGTACTACAACGACAAGTCCGAAGCGATGACTGCAATCGCGGAAGAAAAAGGCTGGGTCGGAAACGAGCTGACCAAATTCAACCGTGACATCCTGGTTTTGGCCAACCCCGAAATCGCCAACCTGCCGGGTTGGGTGATCGGTCTGGTCGCTGCCGGTGGTCTTGCGGCTGCTCTGTCGACCGCTGCGGGCCTGTTGCTGGCGATCTCGTCGGCGGTGTCCCACGACCTTATCAAAGGTGCGATCAATCCGCAGATCTCGGAAAAAGGTGAACTGCTGGCCGCGCGTATCGCAATGGCCGTAGCCATCCTGGTTGCAACCTATCTGGGTCTGAACCCACCGGGCTTTGCGGCGCAAACTGTGGCCTTGGCCTTCGGTCTGGCGGCTGCCTCGATCTTCCCGGCGCTTATGATGGGGATCTTCTCGACCCGCATCAACAACACCGGCGCGGTTGCTGGTATGCTGGCTGGTCTGGTTGTCACTCTGGTCTATATCTTCCTGCACAAGGGCTGGTTGTTCATTCCGGGCACCAACTCGTTCACCGATGCTGACCCCCTGCTGGGTCCGATCAAGTCGACTTCGTTCGGAGCCATCGGTGCAATGATCAACTTCGCAGTTGCGTATGTTGTTGCCGGCATGACCAAAGAGACTCCGCAGGAGATCAAAGATCTGGTCGAAAGCGTACGCATTCCCCGTGGTGCGGGTGCAGCTCAGAACAAATGAGCTTGATGCGGCCTGAGGTTCTTGCCATTGGCCGCGTCTTTCGATCCACTACTCCCGTCCGGCACACCACCGGGCGGGATTTTTGTTCCACGGAGTATTTAGATGCCCCTGTCCCATGACCAGATCACCCGGTTTCTGGAATCCGTACATCCTTACGATGCCCTGCCCGCCGACGTACTGGATGAAGTCGCCAAACAGATCGAGGTCTGGGAGGTTGATGAGGACTA
Organism: Ruegeria sp. ABV3_008; assembly: GCF_056161185.1. Classification (NCBI taxonomy): domain Bacteria; kingdom Pseudomonadati; phylum Pseudomonadota; class Alphaproteobacteria; order Rhodobacterales; family Roseobacteraceae; genus Ruegeria; species Ruegeria sp. ABV3_008. Next base: position 102,030 of record NZ_JBSWYP010000004.1, read on the forward strand.
CCCTGTTTACGATCTAGGCCACAAACTACCCGGCGTATTCGTGATCTATGAAGGGCAGGTTGAAATCACGGATGAGAACGATGAGGTCGTTTCGCATCTGGGATTGCGCAATTCCTTTGGAGAACGCGGACTGCTTAAAGACGGCAAAGCCGCGACCAAGGCACGCGCCCATACCCCATCTGTGCTGATCGTACTTCCACCTGAACTGGTGCGAGAGTTGATCGACAACCATGATGTGGTCTCGAAGTTTTTCGATCGCTCACGCGGGGGCCGCAGCGGTCCGCAGAGTTTGGCGACCAGCGCCATTGATGTCCTGATGGCGCACAATCCGGCCACCTGCCCTCCGGCCACGACCGTGCGCGACGCCGCGCGCCTGATGCGCGACAAGGGGATTTCGTCGCTATGCGTGACAGAGGCCGACGATCTGGTAGGCATCACCACCTTGCGTGATATCTCGGGCAAGTTTGTGGCCGATGCAATGCCGGCGGATACTCCGATCTCTCAGATCATGACGCCGAACCCAACCACCCTATCGCCATCGGATATCGGTTCGGATGTGCTGCACGTGATGATGGAGCGAGGGATCGGCCACATCCCGATTTGCGAGGGCGGAAGTCTAGTCGGCGTCGTTACGCAGACAGACCTGACCCATTATCAGGCCGTGAACTCGGCAGAGCTTGTTCGCCGAATTGCCCATGCCGACACTGCCCAGGAAATGGCCAAGGTCACGGCAGAAATCCCTCAGCTGCTGGTGCAGTTGGTTGCGGGTGGCAACCGGCATGAAATCGTAACACGGCTGATCACGGATATCGCCGACACTGCCACGCGTCGGCTGCTGAGTCTTGCTGAAGCCGAACTGGGGCCCCCGCCCGTGCCATACCTGTGGCTGGCGTGCGGATCGCAAGGACGACAGGAGCAGACAGGTGTGTCCGATCAGGACAACTGCCTGATACTCAACGATGCGGTGACCGAAGATGACATGGCCTATTTCACGCAACTGGCCAAACATGTCTCGGACGGGCTGGATACCTGCGGCTATTTCTACTGCCCCGGTGACATGATGGCGACCAATCCGCGCTGGTGTCAGCCGCTGCATGTCTGGCGCGACTATTTCAAGGGGTGGATTGCCAAACCGAATCCCGAAGCGCAGATGTTGGCCTCGGTCATGTTTGACTTGCGTCCTATCGGCGGCTCGTTCGAGCTGTTCGCCGATCTTCAGGCCGATACGCTGAACGCGGCCAATGCGAATTCGATTTTTGTCGCGCATATGATCTCGAACTCGCTGAAACACACGCCGCCGTTGGGTCTGTTGCGGGGGTTTGCCACCATCCGCTCGGGCGAGCATCGCAATACGCTGGATCTGAAACACAACGGCGTGGTGCCCGTGGTCGATCTGGCACGGATTTACAGCCTGCAGGGCAAACTGCCCGAGGCTAATACCCGCGCCCGCCTGAAAGCCGCTGAGGCCGCAGGTGTTCTAAGCCCGTCAGGTGCGCGTGATTTGCTGGATGCCTATGATCTGATTGCGGAAACCCGGCTGGAACATCAGGTCGCGCTGGTCAAATCCGGGGAAAAACCCGACAATTACCTGCCACCTACAAACCTGTCGGATTTTGAGCGCAGCCACCTGAGGGACGCATTTGTTGTGGTGAAAACCATGCAATCCGCCGTTGGTCACGGCAAAGGAATGCTGGGTTAAAATCGAGAGATCAGGGTCGCCCTCGGTGATCGAATTTGAAACGAAAAGAATGGGCGAGTAACGCCCGAAGGCTGGAGAAGACCAATGTTTCTGGAATTGATCGGTACGATATTTGCGGGCTTTGCCTTTGCCGGGATCGTGCTGGTGCTGAACAAGCTGACCGGCGGAAGGTTGCCCCGGTGGGCAACGCCAGTTGCTGCGGGGCTGGGCATGATCGGGATGACGATTGCCAGCGAATACTCGTGGTACGACCGCACCCGCGAAACGCTGCCGGACAGTGTCAGCATCATCCAAGAGGTCGAAAGCCGCGCGATTTACCGCCCCTGGACCTATGCCGTGCCTTTCGTGGACAGGTTTGCTGCCATCGACACAGACTCGGTGCGCAAGAATGAACAAGTGCCGGATGAACGGCTGGTCGAGCTCTATTTCTTTGGCCGCTGGGCACCGGTCTCGAAGGTACCGGTGGTCGTAAACTGCGCCGAAAACCTGCGGGCCAATCTGGCCGACGGGGCCGAATTTGGCGACGATGGCCGCGTTCTGAATGCCGACTGGATCAAGGCCGGGACCGGCGATCCGATCATCGAGGCCACCTGCGGAGTTTGATCATGCTGACCAAGTTGAGTCTGCGTCTGAGAATCTTTCTGTTCTTCTGCCTGTTAGCGGCTGGTGGGCTGGCGGTCAGCGCTCTGGCGCTTTGGTTCAGCTATGCCCGCGAGGGCAACCCCGCCCTTTTCGACCCGTTCCTTTTTGCCGGGATCGTGATTGCCTTTGGGCTGTTGGCCTTGATCGCCGGGGTCTGGTTGCTGTTTGACGACAACGTGGCAAAACCGATTGAGCGTCTGTCAGCCGAATTGCGCACGCGCGCGCATGCCGGAGTCAGCAGCAACATGGATGTCCAAACGGCGAAATACTTGGGCGACCTTGCCCCGGCCGCGGCTGGGCTGGCGGATCAGCTATCGCACAAGACGCTCAGCGTGGCCGAGGCTGTCGCATCCGAGACCGCCCAACTGGCGGCCGAAAAGAACAGGCTCACTGCCCTATTGACCGAAATCCCGGTTGCGATGCTGCTCGCCAGCCCGAACCACAAGATCGTCCTCTATGATGCGCAAGCGGCCGAGGTTCTGGCCCAGATCGCACATCCGCGCCTGAACGCCGCGCTTGAGGACTATCTACAGCCAGACGCGCTGTATGCCGCCTATTCGAAACTGGTCAAAACCGGTCAGGACGTTACCTGCACGTTGACCAGCATCGACGGAGCGCAGACTTACGCCGCGCGCGTGAAACCGTTGGGAGATGCGCCCGGATACATGCTGATCTTCGACGACAGCGCGGCGCAGATCGCCCCGGACGCGGCGCGCCCACTAGTCTATGATTTCGATCTGTTGAACATGTCGGCCTCGGACAGTTTCGAGGCCCAAACGATTGAAGATCTTTGCTTTGTCGTCTTTGACACCGAAACCACCGGCCTGTTGCCGCACAAGGACGAGATCGTTCAGATCGGTGCGGTCCGCGTCGTGAAAGGACGCATCGTTGAGGGGGAGCGGATCGACATGCTAGTCAATCCCGGCATCCCCATTCCAGCGGCCTCGACCAAGGTTCACAAGGTTAGCGACCAGATGGTGCAAGGCGCACCAGAGATTGGTGAAGCCGGCCGTATCTTTCATCAATTCGCTCGGGACGCCGTGATTGTTGCCCATAACGCGCCATTCGACATGGCATTCCTGCGCCGTCACGCCAAGCGGATGGGTGTTGAATGGGACCACCCAATTCTGGACACTGTGCTTTTGTCTGCTGTCCTGTTCGGCGCCAGCGAAACGCATACACTGGACGCGCTATGTGACCGTTTGGACGTAGAAATTCCTGAAGCGCTCCGTCACACGGCGCTGGGGGATGCGGTGGCCACGGCCGAAGCGCTTGTGCGGATGCTGCCGATGCTGAAAGCGCGGGAAATCACCACCTTCGGCGCAATCATCACCGAGACCCGCAAACATGGTCGCTTGTTGGAGGACCTGAACTGACCTAGTTTTTCAACGTGATGAACCAAAGTTACCATGGACAATACGGAACGGTCATGGCACCTGACGATCGGGCAGAGAACAGATGTGCAATGACCGAGAAGACTTTTATCCCGACCCCTGATCAAAGCACCGCGTTTCGTGAAGCGCTTGGGTGTTTCGGGACAGGTGTTACGGTCGTCACAACACAGACGGCACTTGGGCCGCGCGCGATCACCGTGAACTCCTTCACCTCGGTTTCACTGGACCCACCGCTGGTCCTGTGGTGTTTGGCCAAGGAATCCAACCGGTTCGGGGCGTTTTCGGACTGCCAGCACTATTCCATCCATGTCATGGCACAAGAGCAGCAGGACCAAAGCCTGCGGTTTGCGCGCGACGGAGAAGACTTCTCTCACGCAGACTGGAGCGCAGATGATATGGGCCGGCCGCAACTGGCCGATTGCCTCGCGCGGTTTGACTGCCATCTGCATGCCTGCCACGAAGCGGGCGACCACCTGATCATGGTTGGTCATGTGGATCAGGTCATGTACCGCACGGGCCAGGGCCTGATCTTCAAGCGGGGTCAGTTCGGCGGGTTTGTCGACCTGATCTGACGACCCTTAGTCGTCAAGCGAGCCATGAACCGCCAGCGCCTCGAGCTGAGTTTCCTGCGGAGTGATCACGCGGAACGCTTCATGCACTCCGCTTTCGGTCAATTCGCGCGCAACGGTCAGCAAGGTGTTGGCAGGGTGTTCGTCGCAAAGCTCGGACATATGATCTATCTCCGATTGCGCCACGCCCATCGCGGCCTCGACAGACGGTGCGCCGTAGAATTTCACGAAATGCTCGGCCAGATTTTCGACGATCTGGTCCTTCTCGGCCGGTTCGATCTGGGTGACGGCCACAAAGGTCACACGCCCGAAGGTCTCTAACCCCAACCAGCCATTGGCAAAGGCCTGACGGGCCTTGCCTTCTAGGTCTCCCTGCCCCCAATTCGAAAACTCAAACCCGCCCGAGATGCACCATTCCCCCGTGCGCGCGGGCGAGTGGAACACGTTCATGTCGCTTTCGTCGAAATGTATCGCGCGGGCCAGTTTCATCGGGTCGCCTCCAATAGGTTTGTGAGCGGGCGAAGGTGGGTCTCATCCTTCTCGCGGATCAACATGCCGAACCGCTCATCCGTGCCAAGGAACACGCCCTGCCCCTCGATCGGTTCTCCGACGCCGCGCAGAAGGCCAAGCCATTCGCCATGTAGCGGCGCGTTGCCGTCCTCGGACCAACGGTTGAGCCAGGTCAGCGTATGCCGTGACCAGCTTTCCACCAGTTGGGTTGCCGAAACCTCGGCGCAGCCCTCATCATAAAGCGCGGTGACGTCCGGCGTATGGCCGGGCGCATCGCTGGTTTGCAGCAGTACCAATTCCCACCCGACGACCAGCCAGTCGGGTATCTGGTCGGGATCGGTGGTCGACGCGGCAACATGGAACTGTCCGCATTTCGCACCGTTCACGCATATCAGGCCATCCCAGCCCAGATGCACCGCCACTTCTGGCGGGGCCAGAGCACCCAGCGCGTTCTGAAATCCAACGGCGCAGAGCGGCAGCATCGCCATGGCGTCCTGCAAGGCGACCTCCGGCGCGAATACAATGGCCGCGCGCAGGCGATCGGCCTGAATATTGTACACGACCGAGCCGGAATCGCAGCCCAGCGCCGCCATGGCTTGGGCCTTCTCGAATGGGTCCTCCCCACCCTTGGCGGGATGACCTGTGAGCAGAGGGGGAAAGACCGGTTCGCTCATGCGTTGCCTTTGGCAATAAGGTCGCGTGCGATCTTGCGGAACGCGTCGGCCTGCGGGCTGTCGGGCTTGCTGACCACGATGGGCGCCCCCCCGTCCGCGGCCATCCGGATATCCAGATGCAGTGGGATTTCACCCAAGAGCGGCACGCCCAGCGCCTCCGCCTCGGAGGCGACACCGCCATGGCCAAAGATATGCTCCTCATGCCCGCAGTTGGAACAGATATGGGTCGACATGTTTTCGATCATACCGAAGATCGGTGTCTTGAGCTGGTTGAACATGTCGATCCCCTTGCGGGCGTCGATTAGCGCCACGTCCTGCGGCGTTGAGACAACGATGGCCCCATCCACCTGGAACTTCTGGCTGAGCGTCAGTTGCACGTCACCAGTGCCCGGTGGCAGGTCAACGATAAGCACGTCCAACGCGCCCCATTGAACCTGGTTCATCATCTGTTGCAGCGCACCCATCAGCATGGGACCACGCCAAACAACGGCCTGCCCTTCGTTGGTCATCAGGCCCATCGACATCATGGTCACGCCGTGATTGCGCAGAGGCAGGATCGTCTTGCCGTCCGGGCTGGCCGGGCGTCCCGAGACACCAAGCATCCGAGGCTGCGAGGGCCCGTAGACATCCGCGTCAAGCAACCCGACACGTCGCCCCTCGGCCGCCAAGGCACAGGCAAGGTTTGCGGATACGGTGGACTTGCCGACCCCACCCTTGCCCGAGGCAACGGCGATAATACGATCCACTCCAGGCACAGCCTGCGGACCAGTCTGAGAGGGCTTTGGTTTCGGCTTCAAATCCGGCGGAGCCTTGTCGGAATGCGCGGTCATCATCGCCGACACTTTCGAAACCCCTTCGACCATCTGCGCGGCCTGCTCAGCGGCGGCGCGCACAGGCTCCATCCGCTCGGCCTGTTTGGGGTCGATCTCAAGTACGAAGCGCACAGTATCGCCTTCGACGTTCAGGGCGCGCACGACGCCCGCGCTGACGATATCCTGACCAGAAACCGGGTCAGTGATCTTTTTCAAGTTTGCAAGAACCGCGTCACGGACACTCATGCCATCATCCCCATAACCTGCCCCATCGCATGGTTGCTTTTCATTGCATGTGTCTCCGTCTCTTTTCGTTCATTTGACGCATTTGCCTTTTGGCGATTAGGCTTGGGCATGCGCTTTTTCCTTTTGTGCCTCAGCCTGACGCTCTCCGCCACCCCTTCCGGGGCGCAAGACGCGATTGGCTTGGCCAGCCCGACCGAAGTTTCGAACTCGGGCCTTTTGCAACATATTCTTCCGCGCTTTTCACTCAAGACCGGGATACGGGTAATCAGCGATGCTGAGGGCGTTATGTCGTTGAATACCGGCGCCGAAGGCGATCCGGTCTTTGCGCGTGGCGAGATCGTCTATCACCTGCGCATTCAGGACGACCCGAAACAGGAGCGGTTTCGTGACTGGCTGCTGTCGGATATCGGCAAGCGCACGATCGAAAGTTTTGCTCCGGATCAAGGCCCGCCCTTTAGTGCCAGTTTCGAGGTTGCCAGCGCCGAGGCCTCCGAAGTCATCGACGGCAACACCGCATTGGGTGAGGAGCTTTCGATGACCCATTGCGGCCGCTGTCATGTGATCGGCCCGCAGAACCGCATGAATGGGCTCGGCTCGACCCCGTCTTTCGCTGTGTTGCGCACTTTGCCGGATTGGGATGAAAGGTTTCAGGCCTTCTTCGCCCTGAACCCCCACCCGGCCTTTACGCAGATCGAAGGCCTCACGCCCCCCTTCGATCCCTCGCGTCCGTCGCCTATACACCCTGTTGAGATGACACTGGACGATCTGGACGCCATTCTGGCCTTTGTCTCGGTCATCAGCGCAGCGGATCTGGGCGCGCCGCTGCAGCATCAATGATCCTTCCGTTTTGAGAAATAGTCATCCGTCGTTACAACCTTGGGCCGCGGATTGGACTGGAAGGGATTGTCCTGCATGTTGAACTGCGCGCCCACCCGGCAATTGTCGCACATCTGGATCATCCGCGCCTGCTCGGACGAGGCAAACATCGGGTGTATCCCCGACAGCTTCTCCATGACCCGCTCGACCGTTGACTTCACACCGAACGGGGCACCGCATTCGACACATTCAAAGGGCTCTTCCTCGTTCAACACCTGCTGAGACAACGCGGCATCGCTCAGGTCCAGTTGGGGAACCAGCGCAATGGCATCCTCGGGGCAGATGTTGCGGCACAGGCCGCATTGCAAACAGGCGTCCTGCTGGAAGTTCAGCTGCGGTTTATCCGGGTTGTCGATCAGGGCCCCCGATGGGCAGAGCGACACACAGCTTAGGCACAGCGTACACGCATCCGTATCCACCGCGACGGCCCCATAGGGTGCGCCTTGGGGCAAAGCCAGAGGTTCCTCGGCCTTGGGGTTCAAAGCCTGTGCTGCCAATCGGGCGATTTGCCTGCGGTTGCCCAACGGCAGAACCGGATCGGTCAGTGCCGCCGGTACCTCTTGCGCATAGAGCAGATCGCTCATCGCATCCGGGTCGGCCTCATCAATCAGTCCAAGCCCTGCGTACGGTGCGATCGCCTGTGCAAGCTCCAGCTCGCGGTCCAGCGCATCCCGCTCCGTCGTGGGGGCCAGAAGGATGTCGACCCTCGCAAAGCCGTGGGCCAAAGCGGCCAGCATCTCGGCGTGGCCGAAACCGGAAATCACACTCGACTCCATCGGAATGACATCGGCGGGAAGTCCACGTCCGAACCGCGCGGCAAGTCGGACCATCTCGGCCCCATGGGCGTCATGCACCAGCAGACGCGGCGCGGAGCCTCCGGCCCGGCGATAGGTCCGGGCCAGGACATGCATGCGCGACAGCACCGCCGACACAGGCGGGTCTTCATAGGTGATCGCGGTCGAGGGGCACAATGCAGCGCAAGCCCCACAGCCAGCACAGATCATGGGATCTATGGCAATATGCTCTCCGGCGGGCGTGATGGCCCCGGTCGGGCAGATATCGAGGCAATTGGTACAGGCCACCTGCTCCGCCCGCGAATGGGCACACAGAGTTTCCTCTAGACGTACATAGAGGGGTTTTTCGAACGTCCCCACCAACTGCGCTGCATCAAACGCCAGCTTGGAGACAGCCAGCGGGTCGCGCGGGTCCGGCCGCAAATAGCCTTCGCGCTTGGCCGGAGCTTGAACGAATGGCGTCTCTCCGGTCACATCAATCAGGATGTCGCAGGCCGACTGCGCCCCGTCGCGCGGATCGGTCCATCCAAACGCCCCACGACCACCCGGGGCAATTTGCTGCAACCCGTCGATCCGCAGGGCAAACCCACCCAAAGCGCCCGAAACCGAACGCACCTGCCCCCGTACCACGTCAAAGCTGCGGCTGATGGGCGAGGTCTCATCTCCCGTCACAACAGTCACCGCCAGCGTGGTTGCCAAACGCTCGGCCAGATCAAAGGCGACCTCGGCCGGGCCAACGATGCAACAGGTCCCCTCGCTGATGACATCAACACTGGGCGAGATGGGCATCGGCACCAACGCCTCAGCCGCCAGGGCCGCCATCTTGGGGGCCGCGTCACCGGATTGGTCCGACCAGCCAGCGCGGTCCCTCAGATCAACAAAGGCGGGTGGTTCAACCTCAAGATCCTCGGCCAGATCGCGAAACACTTCCTGCTCCTGCCCGCAGGCGATCAGCAGTTGGTCATCCCCCTTCATAAACTCCGCAACGACACCCAGCTCTCGCGTGCAAAGGGCAGTGTGTGTTTTACTGCACTCCAGCTCGGTGGCCGCGCGGATACGGTCGGCATCCACCTGCTGCGAGCCTTCGCAGTTACATAGAATAAGTTTGGTGGCCATGTCCCTCCCCCGGACAGCTTCCTGACTTGTTACCTTAGATGGTATCGCTCGGCTGGCAATCCAGTCTTTGTCAAACACCAAGCATCGCACATTAAATTCTTTGAGAGCGCCTGTTTTTCCTGACACAAACGCTCGGAATTTCACTTGTTAAACTTTAGTCGTACAAGAGGTTTTTCACGCGATTGAGACTTGGCAGAGCCGCCCTATGTGTACCATAGTAGACTTAGGGTAAGGCAGGGGAGAGCCTTACGGGGAGGAGCCAGTGGCCAAGGCCGCAAGCCGTATTGAAATGCCTGTTGGCGTCATCGTGCGCAAAACACCCGGGGTAACTCGCTGGGCGAAGTGGAACTGGCGAGCAGTTGCCGTGCTGCCCGGTGCCGCCCCGGCCGACTGGGTCGAGCTTCGGCGCGAAGGCGATGCCGTGGAATACCATGCCGCCACCCTACCCCTGACCCTCTGGGCTGATGAGACCGAAGCTTACATGGTCAACCTCTCCGATGGACAACCTTCCGTCTATCTGGTTCTTCGCAATGATTTGGACGGTAACCGCCCGATGGATGCGGCGCTGATCACCGCCTCTCCATTCGAGGGGCAGGATTACGCGGATACTGGGGAAGAGATTGTTGAGAAGATCCCGATGACCGAAGGCCTGATCGCCTGGGTTCGGGATTTCACCTTGGAACACCACCGGGATGAAGTTTTCATCAAACGCCGTCGTGACAAGAAACGCACGGACCTTGTGGAGGACGGCAAGGGGGATGCGCGTATTCGGCAAACCTCGGACGTCTACCGCGCACCGAGGAAGGTGCTGCAATGACCCAAGCCCGCGATTTCTGGTCCCGCCGCAAGGCAGCCGTTCAGGCCGAAACCGAGGCCGAAGCGATCGCGGTGGAACAACAAACAATTGCGGCGCAACAGGCCGAGTTGGAAGAAAAGAGCGACGCCGAAATTCTGGCCGAGTTCAATCTGCCCGACCCCGACCAGTTGCAAGCTGGCGATGATGTGTCGGGCTTCATGGCTAAGGCAGTCCCCGACCGCTTGCGCCGACGCGCCTTACGTCGGCTTTGGAGGCTAAACCCGGTTCTGGCCAATGTGGACGGGCTGGTCGACTATGGCGAAGACTATACCGATTCCGCTTGTGTGATCGAAAACCTCCAAACCGCTTATCAGGTCGGCAAAGGGATGTTGGCGCATATTGAGGCTTTGGCAGCGGAAGAGGATGAGCCAGAGGTCGACGCCCCCGAGCCTGTCGAGGAAGAAGAACCCATCCTCGCCGAGCCCGAACTAGCGCCGGAACCGATAGCTCTGACCAAAGCGGAAGAACCTGAGGACGAAGCATATACCCCGGCCCCTCGCCGTATGAGATTTGAATTTGAAGGATAACTGATGACAGCAAGCAACGCGCAACAAATGGATATCTCGGCCGAGGATCGGCTGCGCGCGGATTTCTACAACTTCCTGGGCTTGCTGCTGGCAGGCCCACCGGATCAATTGCTGTTGGACCAGATGGCGGGGCTAAGCGGCGATGACACCGATCTGGGTCAGGCTATTCAAGCCATGGCGCGGGTGGCCAAAGTGACCAAACCCGCCGCAGCAGAACGCGAGTTCAACGCGCTGTTCATCGGTTTGGGGCGCGGTGAGCTCCTGCCCTATGCCAGCTTTTACCTGACCGGGTTCCTGAACGAAAAACCTCTGGCCCAGTTGCGCAATGATATGGCCGTGCGCGGCATTACCCGTGCCAAGAATGTGTTCGAGCCCGAAGATAACATCGCCTCGCTGATGGAGATTATGGCTGGCATGATCGTCGGCCGGTTTGGAACCGCTGCGTCGCTCGACGATCAAAAAGCGTTCTGGAACAAACATATCGGCCCGTGGGCCGCACATTTCTATTCGGATTTGGAAGCTGCCGAAGCTTCGGTTCTCTATGCCTCGGTCGGGACGGCCGGTCGGGTGTTCATGGAGATCGAGCGTGAGGCATTCCGAATGACGGCGGCATAACCCGCCACTCACCGGCGCCCAAGAAGGCGCTAGATCGCAAATGGGAGAGGAGACACCCATGAGCAAGACCAAGGAAGAAGGCGCAACCCGCCGCGACTTCCTCAAACTGGCCGGAACCGCAGCGCCCGCTGCTGTCGCCGCCGCCAGCCTGAGCGGTCAAGCCGAAGCAGCCGAGCTGCCGACGGACGAGACCCGCATGCAGGACACCGCGCATACCCGCGCATATCTGGAAAGCGCGCGCTTCTAAGCCGCCTCGACTGCGCCCGGCCTAGCCGCCGGACGATGTCATCTACCCGACGGACGGTTGCGATTGGCCCTGATGTCGGTTCGCGAAGTACCAAGCCAGCCGTGGCTGACACGGCGCGCAAGGGAGGAAAACAATGCTTAGGAAAAAGACCAACGGGGTTGCGAGACGCCCCCAGCGGACAAGTATCCTGTCCCAGGTCGGCGAGAAAACCGTCGATCGCCGCGCATTCCTGCGTGGCTCGGGCCTGACGATCGGCGGCCTTGCCGCGATCAGCGCTACGGGTGGAACCGTGACGCAAGCCAGCGCCCAGACAGCGGCAAACCAAGCCGTTGAGAATATCAAATCCGTCTGCACTCACTGCTCGGTCGGCTGTACAGTCGTTGCTGAGGTGCAAAATGGTGTCTGGGTCGGGCAAGAACCCGGTTGGGACAGCCCGTTCAACCTGGGTGCGCACTGCGCCAAGGGCGCCGCGGTCCGCGAACACGCCCATGGCGAACGCCGCCTGAAGTATCCGATGAAAAAGGAAGGCGGAGAGTGGAAGCGCATCAGCTGGGACGAGGCGATCAACGAGATCGGCGACGGCATGATGAACATCCGTCAGGAATCCGGGCCGGACAGTGTGTACTGGCTGGGTTCTGCGAAGCATAATAACGAACAGGCCTATCTGTTCCGCAAGTTCGCCGCCTACTGGGGCACGAACAACGTGGACCATCAGGCCCGTATCTGCCACTCGACCACTGTTGCGGGCGTTGCGAACACGTGGGGCTACGGCGCCATGACTAACTCGTATAACGACATGCACAACAGCCGGGCCATCTTTATCATCGGTGGCAACCCGGCCGAGGCGCACCCCGTCTCGTTGCTGCATATCCTGCGTGCGAAAGAACAGAACAACGCACCTCTGATCGTCTGCGACCCGCGCTTTACGCGCACCGCGGCGCACGCGGATGAATATGTCCGTTTCCGTCCCGGCACCGACGTCGCATTGGTCTGGGGTATTCTGTGGCACATCTTCGACAACGGATGGGAGGACAAAGAGTTCATCCGCACCCGTGTCTGGGGTATGGACCAGATCAAGGAAGAGGTTGCCAAGTGGACCCCGGATGAGGTCGAGCGCGTCACCGGTACACCCGGCTCGCAGCTGCGCCGCGTCGCCCGGACCATGGTGAACAACCGTCCCGGCACCGTTGTCTGGTGTATGGGTGGTACTCAGCACACCAACGGCAACAACAACACCCGCGCCTACTGTGTGCTTCAGCTTGCGCTCGGCAACATGGGCACCACGGGTGGTGGCACCAACATCTTCCGCGGCCATGACAACGTGCAGGGCGCGACGGACCTTGGTGTTCTGTCCCACACCCTGCCCGGCTACTATGGCCTGTCCAAGGGTGCATGGGGTCACTGGGCCCGTGTATGGGGTGAAGATCCCGAATGGCTGGCGGGTCAGTTCGCCACGATCAAGGACAAGGAAGGCAAGGATAAACCGCTCCAGAACGAGCGCGGCATCCCGGTCTCCCGCTGGATCGACGGTGTTCTGGAAGATCCCGCCAACATGGATCAGGACAACAACGTCCGCGCCATGGTTCTGTGGGGCCACGCGCCCAACTCGCAGACCCGGATGACGGAAATGAAGACGGCGATGGAGAAGCTGGACATGCTGGTCGTGATCGACCCGTATCCCACCGTCTCGGCCGTTCTGCAGGACCGCACTGATGGCGTTTATCTATTGCCAGCCTGTACCCAGTTCGAAACCCGTGGCTCGGTCACTGCCTCGAACCGCTCGCTTCAATGGCGCGACAAGGTGGTGGATCCCCTGTTCGAAAGCTTGCCGGACGAGGTCATCATGGCCAAGTTCGCCAACAAGTTCGGCTGGGCGGATCGTCTGTTCCGCAACATCGAGATGGACGACCCGGAAACCCCGAATGTTGAAAGCATCACGCGTGAGTTCAACTCGGGCCTCTGGACCATCGGCTATACCGGTCAGTCGCCAGAACGTCTGAAAAGCCACATGGCAAACCAGCACACGTTCGATAGAACCACGCTGCAAGCCATTGGTGGACCCAACGACGGCGAGTATTACGGTCTGCCCTGGCCTTGCTGGGGAACGCCAGAGATGGGTCACACAGGGACACCGAACCTTTATGACATGTCCAAGCCGGTGGCCGAAGGTGGCCTGACCTTCCGCGCCCGTTTCGGGGTGGAACGCGATGGTGACAACCTGCTGGCCGAAGGGGTCTATAGCGTCGGATCGGAAATTCAGGATGGATATCCCGAATTCACGATGCAGATGCTGATGGACCTTGGTTGGGATGGAGACCTGACGGCGGAGGAACGCGCGGCAATCGACGCCGTTGCGGGACCAGAGACCAACTGGAAGACCGACCTCAGCGGCGGTATCCAGCGGGTCGCGATCGCTCATGGCTGTGCGCCCTTCGGGAACGCAAAGGCACGCGCGGTTGTCTGGACCTTCCCGGATCCGATCCCATTGCACCGCGAGCCGCTCTACACGAACCGGCGCGATCTCGTGGAGGACTATCCAACCTACGAGGACCGTCAGGCCTATCGTCTACCCACCCTTTACGCTTCGATCCAAAAGAACGACTTTTCAAAGGATTACCCGATAATCCTCACGTCAGGTCGTTTGGTCGAATACGAAGGCGGTGGCGATGAGACACGGTCTAACCCGTGGCTGGCCGAGCTTCAGCAGGACATGTTCGTCGAGATCAATCCGCGCGATGCCAACAACCTTGGTATTCGGGACGGATCGCAGGTCTGGGTCGAAGGTCCTGAGGGCGGCAAGGTCAAGGTGATGGCGATGCTGACCAACAGGGTCGGTGCCGGCGTGGCCTTTATGCCGTTCCACTTTGGCGGCCATTTCCAAGGCGAGGACCTGAGGGAGAAATACCCCAAAGGTGCCGATCCCTACGTGCTGGGTGAAAGTACCAACACTGCCCAGACCTATGGCTATGATTCAGTGACCCAGATGCAGGAGACCAAAGCGACTCTCTGCAAGATCTGGTCAGCGTAAGGAGGAGAAGAGAAAAATGGCAGCAAGAGCAAAATTTCTCTGCGACGCTGAACGCTGTATCGAGTGCAACGCCTGTGTCACCGCGTGTAAGAACGAACACGAGGTGCCATGGGGCATCAACCGCCGTAGGGTGGTAACGATCAATGACGGCAACCCAGGCGAACGCTCGATCTCGGTGGCCTGTATGCATTGTTCGGATGCGCCTTGCATGGCGGTGTGCCCGGTCGACTGCTTCTATCAGAACGAAGAAGGCGTCGTCCTGCACTCCAAGGACCTGTGCATTGGCTGCGGCTATTGCTTCTACGCGTGCCCCTTCGGCGCGCCGCAATACCCGCAGGCGGGCAACTTCGGATCGCGTGGCAAGATGGACAAATGTACCTTCTGCGCCGGCGGCCCCGAGGAAACGCACTCGACTGCAGAGTTCGCCAAATATGGTCGCAACAGGATCGCTGAGGGCAAACTGCCCATCTGCGCCGAGATGTGCTCCACCAAAGCCCTGCTCGCCGGTGACGGCGACGTCGTCTCGGCCATCTACCGCGAGCGTGTCGTCGCGCGCGGGTTTGGCTCGGGCGCGTGGGGTTGGGGCACGGCCTACGACCAGAAAGACGGCTAATTCGTCTGTGTAAGAAACAGGTGACCCGCAAATGTGGGTCACCTGCATTTGGAATTTTGACCGAGGTTCAGATGTTCCGTCTCATTTTCGCCCTTCTGTTCACCCTTGGGCTGACCCAGTTCGCCCTTGCCCAAAGCACCGAGACCGAAGACCCCGCCGCGGATGCGCGCGCCTCGACTGGCGGTGCCACGACTCTCGAAGATATTCTGGCGCGGCAGCGGGGCGAGAAAGTGGACAACGCCTATCGCTCGGAAAACACCGGTCAGGGCAATGTCGAGGGGCTGCTGGGCCAATTCGGAACAAGCGGCGTTGCCTCGGACAGCGACGTGTATCGGGCTATTCGCTTTGGCTCGGCCGATACAACGGTGTCGTCTCAAGGGCCTGCCGCTGGTGTCCTGATCCAAGATGGAGGCATGTGGTGGTGGAACTTCCGAACGGGTCCACTGCGTGAATACGGCAGCTACATCATTGCTGGGATGGCGGCCGTCATTCTGCTGTTCTTCCTGATCCGCGGTAAAATCCGCATTGATGGGGAAAAAACGGGCCGCACGGTTCTGCGCTTCAACAGCTTTGAGAGGTTCGGGCACTGGCTGTTTGCCGGATCGTTCCTGATCCTCGGTATCACCGGCTTGCTGACGCTTTATGGCCGCGACTTCCTGATCCCAGTCTTCGGCAAGGAAGGCTTCGCCACCATGGCGCAGGGCTGTAAATGGCTGCACAACAATCTCGCTTGGGCCTTCATGTTGGGCTTGATCATCGTCACTGTGAACTGGATCGCCCATAACATCCCAAACAAAACCGACCTGAAATGGCTGGCCGCCGGAGGGGGATTGTTCACCAAAGGCAGCCATCCGCCTGCAAAGAAATTCAACGCGGGCCAGAAAATCATCTTCTGGGCCTGTATCCTGCTGGGTATCTCGATCAGCCTGTCCGGCCTGTCGCTGCTGTTCCCGTTCGAGTTGCCGATGTTCGCCAAGACCTTCTCGATCGCCAACTCCACCGGCATTCCGCAGGCGCTTGGCTTAAACCTGCCCGTCCAGATGTCGCCGCAGGAAGAGATGCAATACGCACAGGTCTGGCACGTCATGGTGGCCTATGTCTTCATCGCCATCATCATCGCCCATATTTACCTCGGCTCGGTCGGGATGGAGGGCGCGTTCGACGCCATGGGTACCGGCGAGGTTGAAGAGCAGTGGGCGCGTGAGCATCACTCGCTGTGGCTGGAAGAGGTGCAGGAAAAAGAGGCGGGCAAAGCAGCGGCCTCTCCCGCTGAATAGATGCGCTGGCTCGCCGTCGCGCTGGCCCTGATCCCCCTGCCCGCATGGTCCGAGTTCTTTACGCTCAAGGGCCATGGCGGGCCAATCATGGGCATCGCAACCGCGCCTGACGGGCGGATCGCCACGGCCAGTTTCGACAATTCGGTTGGCCTGTGGTCGGATCAAATGCCCGAATGGTTGGAGGGCCACGAAGCCGCCGTCAACTCCGTCGTCTTCAACGGAACCGCCATCTACTCCGCTGGAGACGACTTCACCCTGCGCCGCTGGCCGGGCGGAGAGGTTGTTGGCCAGCACAAAGGCAAAATCGTGGGCCTTGCAGCCTCAAAAGCCCATGTCGCCACAGCCAGCTGGGACGGTACAATAGGGTTGTGGCCGGTGGACGGCTCCGCCCCACAAATGCTGGGCCCGACAGCAGGCGGTGTGAACGCGGTGGTGTTTTCACAAGATGGAACCCGGCTGTTCTCGGCGGGTGTGGACGGCAGCCTACGCGAATGGGACGTGGCCAGCGGTCAGGAAACCCGGCGCGTGGTCGAACATGGCTTTGGCATCAATGAGTTAGCTCTGAACGAACAAGACGGCTGGATCGCCTATGGCGCTGTAGACGGCGGGACCCGTATCCGCGACCTCAGCACGGATGAAGAGAGGGATTTCACCCTGGACCGACGCCCTATTCTGGCACTAGCCCTCAGTCCTGATCGCAGTCTGTTGGCCGTCGGGGATGGCGAGGGCTACATAATGGTGATCGACACAATAGACTGGCGTATCGCCCAAGATTTCCGCGCCACGCTGCGAGGGCCGGTCTGGGCGCTGGCGTTCTCGGCTGACGGCAAGAACATCCACGCGGGCGGAATTGATGAGGCCATGTATAGCTGGCCGGTCGCCGCCCTGAGGGATCAGGAGCAGATGGCTGCGTCTGAGCCCAGCTTTTTGAAAGACCCCGACCAGATGAGCAACGGCGAACGGCAATTCGCCCGCAAATGCTCAATCTGCCACAGCTTGACACCGGACGGGCAGCGCCGTGCAGGTCCAACACTCTACGAAGTGTTCGGACGGCAAGCCGGAACCCTGCAAGGTTATTTCTACTCGGAAACGTTGCAAGACTCTGATATCATTTGGAATGACGAGACGATAAATGCCCTTTTCGATGAGGGGCCGGATCACTACATTCCAGGATCAAAGATGCCGATGCAGCGGATCACGCAAGAACAGGACCGGGACGACCTGATCGCATTTCTACGTCGCGCAACGGTTGATCCGAACTGAACCGGAGGAAACGATGAAAGCCTTTCTTGCCGCCGCAACTGCAATGGTCGTCATCACTGTTGCCGCCCCCTTTGCGCTGAATCAGATCGGTTTCAGCGCGGAACAGGCGACCTCTGGCCCTGCTGTGCGCCTCGACTGAATGTCCGAATACCTGACGACGAAAGAGCTGGCCGACCTGTTACGGATCGGCGAGCGGAAAGCCTATGATCTCGCCTCCTCGGGTGAGGTTCCTTGTGTTCGCGCCATGGGCAAGCTGTTGTTTCCCCGCTCCGAGGTGATTGCATGGCTTAACGCTTCCCGCTCCGGCCCACAGGTAGCGGAACCGCTCCTGCCGCCGATCGTTGCGGGCAGCCATGATCCACTGTTGGACTGGGCGCTGCGGGAGAGCGGGTCTGGCCTAGCGACGTATTACGATGGCTCCTTCGACGGTCTTAGTCGCCTTGGCAGTCGCAGCGCGCAGGCCGCAGCGCTGCATATCCATGAGGACGGCGGCTTCAACACCCAATCCCTGCGCGATGCTTTGGGCGAGGCCCCCGTGGTCCTGATCGAGATCGCGCAGCGACAACGCGGGCTTTTACTGTCCCCAGAGACCTCGGACATTGCCGGTTTTGACGACCTCAGAGGCCGCCGCGTCGTCCTGCGCCAGAACAGCGCCGCCAGCCAACGTCTGTTTGATGCCGAACTTACAACCCATGGCCTGACCCGAGACGACCTGACCGCTCTGCCTGCCTGCGCCCGCACCGAGGAAGAGCTGGCCATCACTCTGCACGACAACAAAGCCGAGGCCGGGTTTGGTCTGGGCGCATTGGCCAGCCTCTACAACCTACGTTTCGTACCGACCCACTCGGAACGGCTGGATCTGGCGATCTGGCGGCGGGCCTATTTTGACGAGCCAATGCAGAAACTGCTGCGCTTCATACGCTCAGATCAGTTCCGCACCCGCGCCTCTGAATTTGATGGATATGACCTGACGGGTTTGGGCCAGGTCCACCACAATAGCGCCAGCGGTTAACGCTTCATCGTTTCAAGAATACGCTCACCGCAGGCCAATTTACTGCGCATTTGGGAAAAACACCTGCTGCCCTTCTAGCCGGAAGTCCGCAATCGCCGCCTGCCCGTCCGGCCCCGTCAGCCAATCAATGAACCTCTGCCCGGCATTGGCGCGCGTTTTCGGATGCCGCTCGGGATTCACCAAGATCACACCATATTGGTTGAACAATCGCGGATCGCCCTCGACCTGAATCTCAAGATCCCCTCTGTTGCCAAAGGAAAGCCAGGTCGCCCGGTCGGTCAGCGTATAAGCCCCCATGCCGCTGGCGATGTTCAGCGTTGCCCCCATGCCGGAACCGGTCTCGCGATACCATTCACCCGACGCTTCGGTCGGATCCAAACCGGCATCCGCCCAGTGGCCCATCTCGGCCTTGTGCGTTCCGCTGTCATCCCCGCGCGAGGCGAATACGGCCTCAGCCGCCTCGATCGCAGAAAGCGCGGACAGGATATCTGACCCCCCTTTGACGCCCGCCGGGTCCGATTTTGGTCCGACCAGAACAAAGTCATTATACATCAGATCAAAACGCTCAACTCCCCAACCATCTGCGACGAACTTCTCTTCCGCAGGCTTGGAGTGGACCAGCAACACATCCCCATCGCCATTCACCGCATTGCGAATGGCCTGACCAGTGCCAACGGCCACGACGCGGACATCAATACCGCTTTCCGCCTCAAAGCCCGGCAACAGATAGTCCAGCAACCCCGAATTCTGGGTCGAGGTCGTGGATTGCACCACGATAAATGGCTCTTCCGCTGTGGCTATGCCGGCCATCATCCCAAGCCCAAGCGCCGCTGCGCGCAAAATTGCCCGTCTCATCACATGCTCCAATGTTTTTGTTATGTAACCAATGCGCCCGAGAGATAGCGACGTGATGCGTCGCTTTCTGGGGCATCCAGAACCTGTTTGGCAGGTCCGTGTTCCACCACACGCCCGCCCTGCATCATGACAATATCCGCAGCCAACCGCCGCGCCTGTCCGATATCATGTGTCACCATAACGATCCGCACCCCACGCGCCGAGGCTCGCAGGATCATACGTTCAATCATCTGCACAGCGCTTGGGTCCAGTGCGCTGGTCGGCTCATCCAGAAAAAGGGTCTCAGGAGTCATCGCCAAAGCCCGCAGGATCGCCAGCCGTTGCGCCTCCCCGCCCGACAAAGACCGCGCGGGCTGGCGGGCCTTGCCCTCAAGGCCACCTTCGGCCAACAGCTCGGCAATCCGAAGTTTGCGCGCGCGACGCGCCAGCCCCTGCCGTTTTAGCACAAAGTCCAGATTGGCGGACACCGATCGACGCAGAAGAACGGGTTGTTGAAACACCATTGCCTGCCGTGCTGTATGAGAGGCATTTAGCGGAGTGCCATCTTGAACAACCTGTCCCTGATCTGGTGAGATCAACCCATGCAGACACCGCAAAAGCAGGCTTTTGCCCGCGCCGTTCGGACCCAGCAACAGTGTTGGACCAGGTCCGCCCAGCGTCAGAT
Organism: Ruegeria sp. ABV3_008; assembly: GCF_056161185.1. Lineage (NCBI taxonomy): Bacteria > Pseudomonadati > Pseudomonadota > Alphaproteobacteria > Rhodobacterales > Roseobacteraceae > Ruegeria > Ruegeria sp. ABV3_008. Next base: position 122,319 of record NZ_JBSWYP010000004.1, read on the forward strand.
CGGCCACATCCAACAAGACCTGTCCGTTGCGTCGGATGACCAGATCGCGGACCTGCAGGGACTGTGTCATCTCGAAGGTCAGATCACGCATGGCGCAACCCCTCTCGTTCGGCGCGGAGGCTGGCAGCGCTGACCATGGCGTTCACAGCCACCGCGATACCGATCAGGATCGTACCCAGCGCCAGCGCCAAAGCCAGGTTCCCTTTCGAAGTCTCGAGCGCAATTGTCGTCGTCATGACCCGCGTTACGTGATTGATGTTGCCGCCAACGATGATCACGGCGCCCACCTCGGCAATGGCACGTCCGAACCCGGCCAGAAGCGCGGTGATCAAAGCCAAGCGCGCATCCCACAACAACACCGGAACCGAGGCCAAACGCGACACTCCAAGTGAACGGAGTTGTTCTGAATACTCCTCGGCCAGCATCTCGACCACTTGCCGGGTCAGTGCGGCGACGATGGGCGTGACCAAAACCACCTGCGCGATGATCATGGCGGTGGGCGTATAGAGCAGTTCCAACACTCCCAAAGGTCCCGAACGGGACAGCATCAGGTAGACTAGCAGGCCGACCACTACCGGCGGGAACCCCATCAGAGCATTCATCAGCACGATCAACGCTCGGCGGCCGGGAAAGCGCGCCACGGCCAGCGCTGCCCCAACGGGCATCCCAATCAGCGCCGAGATCAGCACCGCGAATACGGATACTTTCAGAGACAGGAAGACAATCGCCCATAGCTCCGCATCCCCATCGAGGATGAGAGAGAAGGCGTGACTGAATTCTTCTGCAAATCCTTGCATTTTATCCTTCTAAACGCGCCAAGATGGATGATTTGCGTTAAATTACAAGGAAATACTACTATAGATTCACCAAGAGTACATACACGAAACCGACAGTCAGAATAGAAAACGCGGCCCCGTTTGAGACCGCGTCTTTGTTTAAGAAAAGTCTTGGTGGTTTAGTTGAGCGCCGCGTCGGTCACCTGATGGGTCCATGCCCCTTCCGGCTTCGCGGTGATGACCGGATCGGAACCACCTGCAAGCAGTGTGCTCACCGTCCGCTCAAAATCAGCCGGGTCCAGCGCCCCGTTCGATCCTGCGGTCAGTTTAGCAATCTCGCCCATCATGCGTTTCTGATGCTCTTCGGTCTGCGCACCAGTAGCGTCATTGTCGAGAACGATCAGAGCGGCCTCATCCGGGTTCTCTTCGGCATATTTCCAACCTTTCATCGAGGCCCGCACAAAGCGCTGCATTTTCTCAACAAAGGCTTCGTCGCTCAGGTTCTCTTCCAGCACGTAAAGACCATCTTCCAGCGTTGCCACGCCCTGATCTTCGTACTTGAAGGTCACCAGCTCGTCCGGGTTCACGCCTGCATCAATGACCTGCCAGTATTCATTGTAGGTCATAGTGCTGATGCAATCTGCCTGACGCTGCAGCAGAGGATCCACGTTGAAGCCTTGCTTCAGCACCTCTACACCGTTTTCAGCCTTACCGCCTGTGTCGATGCCCAGCTGGCTCATCCAGCTCATAAACGGGAATTCGTTGCCAAAGAACCAAACGCCGAGGGTGCGGTTCTTCAGATCCTCGGGTGAAGAAATCCCCGCGTCCTTCCAGCAGGTCAGCATCATGCCTGAGCTTTTGAAGGGCTGAGCGATATTGACCAGCGGCAAGCCTTTTTCCCGTGCGGCCAGTGCGGCCGGCATCCATTCGACGGTCACATCCGCACCGCCACCCGCGATCACCTGAGTGGGCGCGATATCGGGACCGCCCGGCAGGATAGTGACGTCCAGATCTTCTTCCTCGTAGAACCCCTTGTCCTTCGCGACGTAGTAGCCTGCAAACTGCGCCTGCGTGACCCATTTGAGCTGCAACGTTACCTCATCGGCGGCCAGTGATGCACTGGCGGCCAGGCTAAAGGCGGCAACCGCCCCGCTGAGTAGCTTTTTCATCTTCATCTTCTCCTTGTTACGAATTGTGCCCCGTTTTCGGGGTCTGGTTGGTCTTGTTATCTGCGTTGTGAGGGGTGCCAAAAGGTTACCATTTTTTCGAGCCCTGCCACCAAAGCATAGAACACTGTTCCGGCGACTGCTGCCACTGCGATTTCTGCCCAGACGAGGTCGATCGACAAGCTGCCCACCCCGGTTGAAATCCGAAAGCCCATACCGCGCGTGGGTGAGCCGAAATATTCGGCCACAATCGCCCCGATCAGCGCCAGTGTGGTGGCGATCTTGAGGCCATTGAATATGAACGGCATGGCCGCAGGCAGGCGTAGCTTGATCAGCGTTTGCGTATAGCTGGCGGCATAGGTCCGCATCAGGTCGCGCTGCATCGCGTCCGCCTCACGCAGGCCTTGCACTGTATTTACGAGGATCGGGAAGAACACCATCACCACAACCACCGCCGCCTTGGAGTGCCAGTCGAACCCGAACCAACTGACCAGAATTGGGGCGATCCCGACGATAGGCAGCGCGGCCACAAAGTTACCGATTGGCAGCAAACCTCGGGTCAGAAAGACGGACCGGTCGATAAGAACGGCCGTCAGAAACGCGGCAGAGGCACCGATTGCGAAGCCGGTGAACGCCCCTTTGAACACGGTCTGTTTGAAGTCCTGCCACAGAATATCGGTCGAGTTCACAAAGGTCTGCGCCACCATCGACGGCGGCGGCAAGATCACGGGTGAGACGCCCAGTCCTTGCACCAGCCCCTCCCACAGGATCAGCAGCGTTACACCAAAAAGTACGGGAACAAAGACGCGCACGCCTTTGGAATCACGGTAGATTGACCGCGCCAGCCATGCGTTCAGCCACCAGGCACCGGCCCAGAAGAGGAGGGAAAAGATCAACCAGCTCATGCGCTCATCCCCATACGTTTCAGAGTCACTCGCTGCAGTATGTCCAGTAAGGTCACCAGAATTCCCGCCAGAATTGCAGCTGCGAACAAGGCCGCCCAAATGGCCAGAGGCGTACCGAACTGATCTCCGATCAAAATGCGCGCGCCGAGGCCTGAAATTGCACCGGTCGGCAGCTCGCCCACAATTGTCCCGACCAAGGCCGCCGCGATTCCAACCTTCAGCGAAGTGAACAGGTAGGGCACTGAGGACGGTAGGCGCAGTTTCAGAAACGCCTGCAATCCGGTCGCGTTGTAGGTCTGAAGCAAATCCAGCTGCGAAACGGCTGGCGAGCGCAGCCCTTTAACCATCCCAACCAGTACAGGGAAATAGCATAGGTAAGCCGAGATAATCGCCTTGGGTACCCCGCGCCCTTCGATCCCCAACTGAGAACTCAGGACGATGATCATAGGGGCCAGTGCCACAATCGGCACGGTTTGGCTGATGATGGCCCATGGCATCAGGCTCATATCCACAACGCGGGAATAGACGATGGCCACGGCCCCCAGGATGCCAACGGCCGTGCCCAGCACAAACCCCCAGAGCGTGGATTGCAGCGTGATCCACCCGTGATAGATCAACGAGCGTTTCGACAACGCCCGCCCTCGCATCACCATTTCGCCGGTGGTTTTCCAAAGCTCCTGCCCGACTTGAACGGGCGTTGGCAGGCGCGGCCGGTCCAGCTCATAACCACCTGCAATATGCGACGGGTTTTGCACCATCAGAACCCAGACCGAGACCTGCTGACGGTCCCTCGACGTCTCGGGCGTCACGGTTTCCCCTGCCCGTTCCGCCTGATCGAGCGAGACACGAACATTCATTGGCGCGACGGCCAGATACCAAAGGACCGCAATGGCCAACAGCACAGTCAGTACAGATAAGACCTGCTTCATGCGTGCCACTCCATCCGGTAGACCGGCACGGTGTCCGGGGGCACGGGAGGCTCTTCGCTTGTAACCTCGAACCCTTCGCGCTGATAGAACCGTTGCGCCGAAGTGTTCGGTGTGTGTGTCGTCAGCCAAAGAAACGCGCGTCCCTCTTTGGCCTTGTCGACAAAGCGCTTGCCGATGCCCTGACCGGTCCGCCTGCAATAAAGCGCACCGATCTTCTGCTCATTCGGGTCCACGGACATGTAGCAATCGACCGGGTTACCGGTGACCCAGACCTCACGATGATCGAACGCCTCTTCAATCAAGGCTGTCAGTTGATCAACAGGCAGCTCTTCCGGCATCCAATCTGTCCGGCGGGCCCAATCATGGATCACTTGCGCACAGGCCGGCACGTCCTGCAACGTAGCGCGCCTTATCATATCCGAGGCCCCATCAGTCATCATAGGAATGCCCCGCCCGCAGGCCGTCCCGCACCCGGTGTGCAACCTCAATAAACTCCGGGGTATCGCGGATATCCAACGGCCGCTCCTTGGGCAGAGGGCTGTCGATCACATCCGTAATCCGCCCGGGCCGAGGGCTCATCACCACGATCTTGGTGCTGAGATAGACGGCCTCAGGGATCGAGTGCGTGACGAATCCAATCGTCTTCTCGGTACGCGCCCAGAGCGCCAGAAGCTGCTCATTGAGGTGATCGCGAACGATCTCGTCCAACGCACCAAACGGTTCGTCCATCAGCAGGATATCCGCGTCAAAAGCCAAGGCCCGCGCGATACTGGCCCGCTGCTGCATACCACCCGACAGCTGCCACGGGAATTTCCCACCAAATCCAGCAAGATCAACGAGTTCGAGAACTTTGTTCACGCGCTCTTCCTGCTCGGACGCGGAATAGCCCATGATCTCAAGCGGCAGCTTGATGTTCTTGGAAATGGTCCGCCACGGATACAGACCCGCCGCCTGAAACACATAGCCATAGGCCCGCTTGCGCCGCGCCTCATCCGGGGTCATGCCGTTGACGGTCAACGTACCGCCCGTCGGGGTCTCCAAAGCCGCGATGCAGCGCAGAAAGGTGGTCTTGCCGCAGCCCGAAGGGCCGATAAAGCTGACAAAGTCGCCTTTGTCGATCGTCAGGTTCACATCTTTCAGCGCGTGAACCGGGCCGTCATTCGTCTGGAAGGTGAGATCCAGCTGCCTTGCCTCGATCACAGGCTGGGTCGTAGAGTCAGTGTTCATTCCATAGCCTTGAAAAATTTGATTGCGGGCCGCCCAAAAGCGGCCCGAATGCGTCAGACACCCGTCGCCGGAATACCCGTCCGCTCCACCGGGCGCGGGGCGGTCAGTTCTTTCCAGGTGCTCAGCGCCTTGTTCACATGGGTGTTGGCCTCACGCGATACGAATTTCCCGTGCCCTTCCTGTGTCTGGATCTCACCATCATGCACAGCAACCGAACCACGGGTCAGCGTGAATCGCGGCAACCCGCGCACTTCTTTACCCTCGAACACGTTGTAGTCGATCGAAGACTGCTGCGTTTCGGCCGAAATCACCTTGGCCTTGTCCGGATCCCACACCACCAGATCAGCATCTGCGCCCGCCAAAACCGCACCCTTTTTCGGATAGCAGTTCAATATCTTGGCGATGTTTGTTGAAGTAACGGCTACGAACTCATTCGGCGTCAAACGCCCTGTATTCACCCCATAGGTCCAGAGCATCGGCATCCGATCCTCCAACCCTCCGGTCCCGTTCGGGATCTTGGTGAAATCACCCACGCCATAGCGTTTCTGTTCGGTCGTAAAGGCACAATGGTCCGTCGCGACCACGCTCAACGTGCCCGATTGCAGACCGTTCCATAGGCTATCCTGATGCTGCTTGTTCCGGAACGGAGGGCTCATGACCCGCCGCGCCGCATGTTCCCAATCGTGATGGAAATACTCGCTTTCATCCAAGGTCAGGTGCTGGATCAGAGGCTCTCCCCACACCCGCTTGCCCTGCATCTTAGCGCGCCGAATGGCCTCATGCGCCTCTTCGCAGGAGGTATGCACCACGTACAGAGGCACACCGGCCATGTCCGCAATCATGATCGCGCGGTTGGTCGCTTCGCCTTCGACCTGCGGCGGGCGGGAATAGGCGTGTGCCTCGGGGCCGGTATTGCCCTCGGCCAGCAATTTTGCGCTCAGCTCGGCCACAACGTCACCGTTCTCGGCATGAACCATCGCGGTGCCGCCCAACTCTGCCAGGCGTTTGAACGAGGCAAACAACTCATCGTCATTCACCATCAAGGCGCCTTTGTAGGCCATGAAATGCTTGAACGTGTTGATGCCACGCGTCTCGATGACAGTCTTGATGTCATCAAACACCTGCTCTCCCCACCAGGTCACCGCCATGTGGAACGAGTAGTCACAATTCGCCCGCGTCGATTTATTGTCCCAACGCTTGAGCGCGTCCAGCAAGCTTTCGCCCGGATTGGGCAGCGCGAAATCCACCACCATCGTGGTGCCACCGGCCAAGGCCGCACGCGTGCCGCTTTCGAAATCGTCGCTGGAATAGGTCCCCATAAAAGGCATCTCAAGATGCGTGTGCGGGTCGATCCCACCGGGCATGACGTAGCACCCCGAGGCGTCCAGCTCCTTGTCGCCGCGCAGGTCCGGCCCAATCTCGGTGATCACGCCACCTTCAACTTTCACATCCGCCTTATAGGTCAGATCGGCGGTTACGATGGTCCCGTTCTTGATGACAGTACTCATTTCAAACTCCCTGTTGCGGTCTGCGCCGCTTGCTTCATCTGGCTAATAATATCCCGGGGGAGTCGCCCTTTGGGCGACGGGGGCAGCGCCCCCTATTCCACGATCTCCGCCGTCTCAACGACCGCATGCAGCAAAACATCCGCCCCGGCAGCCGCCCAGTCCTTGCTGATCTCTTCAGCCTCGTTGTGGCTCAGGCCATCTACGCAAGGGCACATCACCATCGCGGTCGGCGCGACCCGGTTGATCCAGCAGGCATCGTGCCCGGCCCCCGAGATGATGTCCGTATGGGAATACCCCAGCCGCTCTGCCGCGTCGCGCACGGCGGCGACACAACCCTCATCGAATTTGACCGGATCGAATCCACCGACCTTTTCGAATTCAATCTGAAGGCCCATTTCGTTCACGATATCCTCGGCCGCCACACGCAGGCGATTTTCCATATCAGTGATCACATCCAACTCGGGCGAGCGGAAATCGACGGTAAACACCACCTTGCCCGGAATCACATTGCGAGAGTTCGGATACACATCAATATGCCCCGCAGCCCCAACCGCATGCGGCGTATGTGACCACGCAATCTCATCCACTTTTTCAAGAATACGTGCCATCGCGAGACCCGCATTTTTGCGCATCGGCATCGGGGTCGAGCCGGTATGGGCATCCTTGCCGGTCACTGTGATCTGGGTCCAACTCAACCCCTGGCCGTGGGTTACAACACCGATATCCTTGCCTTCGGCCTCCAGAATCGGCCCTTGTTCGATATGCAGCTCAAAGAACGCATGCATCTTGCGCGCGCCGACCTCTTCCTCGCCGCGCCAGCCGATACGCTGCAATTCATCGCCGAATTTTTTGCCCTCGGCATCCTCGCGGTCATAGGCCCAATCCTGCGTGTGCATCCCGACAAACACGCCCGAGGACAGCATCGCGGGGGCATAGCGCGTGCCCTCTTCATTCGTCCAGTTGGTCGCCACGATTGGATGTTTGGTTTTGATTCCCAGATCGTTCAGCGTGCGGATGATCTCCAACCCGCCAAGCACCCCTAGAACCCCGTCGTATTTCCCGCCGGTCGGCTGTGTATCCAGATGAGAGCCAACATAGACAGGCAGCGCGTCCGGGTCCGTGCCCTCACGCCGTGCGAACATGTTGCCCATCTGATCCAAGCCCATGGAACAGCCCGCATCCTCACACCAGCTTTGGAACAGCGCGCGCCCTTCGGCGTCTTCATCGGTCAGCGTCTGTCGATTGTTGCCGCCCGCAACGCCGGGGCCGATCTTGGCCATCTCCATCAGGCTGTCCCACAACCTGTCGCCATTGATCCTGAGATTCTGCGCCGGAGCTGCCATAGTCTTCTTCCCTGTTGCTTGCGAGTTTGCTTGCTTTTGGTGTCTTGATTTGACCAACTGGTCAAACTCACGCTATCACGGGTTCGACATCAGTCAAGAAATTGCGCGCCATCGCTGGAGTTTTCAGCAAAATCCCCTATGAACTGGCGCAAAAACAGACACGTTGGATACATGCCGAAAGACCGCGCACCCACCAGAATACAAAAGAAAAATCGCGCTGCGATTCTGGAAGCCGCGCTCGAGGTCTTTTCGACCCACGGGTTTCGCGGGGCAACCGTGGATCAGATTGCATCCGCTGCCGGGCTGAGCAAACCCAACCTGCTCTATTATTATCGCAGCAAAGACGCGATTTATGCCGCCCTACTCGAGCGTCTTCTGGACACTTGGCTAGACCCGATGCGCGCGATTGATCCCGATGGCGACCCCCTGACCGAGCTGTTGGGATATATCCACCGCAAGCTGGAAATGAGCCGCGACTACCCGCGTGAAAGCCGCCTATTTGCCAATGAGATCATTCGTGGCGCGCCTCATATCTATGACGTGCTGTCCACCGATCTGAAAGCACTGGTTGATGAGACCTCGGCCCTGATCCGACGCTGGATAGCCGAGGGTCATATCGCCGAAGTGAACCCCTATCATCTGATCTTCTCGATCTGGTCTTTGACCCAACATTACGCGGATTTCGACGTCCAGATCCGCGCCGTTCTTGGCTCTGATGAAGCCGATCCCTACCCCGACGCGAAAATCTACCTTGATCAGGTGTTCACGCGTCTTCTGACGCGGTAGCCGCTATTTCGCAGGTTTTAGCGCCAGAATACGGCGCAAAAGCACGATCACCATTGCGATCAGAATGGTCAGGTCGCCCATGGTTTTGACCGTATTGATCTTGGGCACCTTGCCGGCATCCTTGACGATCGCGGTGTACATTTTCGGCTGCTGCACCCCAGCCATGTGATCCTTGGCCGAGGCCTTCACGTAGGCGTCAAAATTCTGCAGCGCCTTAACTTTTTTGACCACCTGCCCAAGGAAACGTTGGTCCAGTTGACGCTCTTCCTTCAACTTCGACATCATCTCTTCGAGAGAGCGTTTCAGCTTCTCAAGACTGTCCACGTCACGTTTGATCTGCTTCTGATGCTGAAGAAAATTCTTGGCCGCCATCGCATCACGTTGCTTGGCCTTGGAGAGGGCAACGTTCTTTTTGGACGTGTCACGGTCAAGCTTGGTGACCTTGTTGCCGCCCTTGTTCCGGCCCGGTGGTGCCGCTGGCATGACATTCTCCTTTGATCCTGTCTGTCAGCGGCAGTGTAGCACCGAACCGGCTTTTTAGGGATGAGTGTTTCCCTTACTCCGCCGCTTTCGCCATCGGATTGTTCGGATGCGAGGTCCAGTTGGCATAGTCTGGCTGCACAGTTTTGCCGGTGCGCGGATCGACCTCACCAGCTGCCATCGGCTCCATCGTGATGCAGCCTTCGATCGGGCAGACATCGACGCAAAGGTTGCAGGCAACGCATTCGTCATCCATCACCTCAAACACTCGATCATCAGACATCGAGATCGCCTGATGGCTGGTATCCTCACAAGCCGCATAGCACCGGCCGCATTTGATACACTGGTCCTGATCAATCTTGGCCTTGGCAACATAGTTCAGGTTCAGATACTGCCAGTCGGTGACATTGGGCACCGCACGACCGATGACCTGATCGATGCTGGTATAGCCTTTCTCATCCATCCATTCGGACAGTCCCGCCGTCAGTTCATCAATGATCTTGAAGCCGTAGGTCATCGCGGCGGTACAGACCTGCACATTGCCACAACCAAGCGAGATAAACTCGGCCGCGTCGCGCCAGGTGGTTACGCCGCCAATGCCGGAGATGGGCATGCCATGAGTGGCCTCGGCCCGCGCGATTTCGGACACCATCGACAGGGCAATCGGTTTGACCGCAGGACCGCAATAGCCGCCATGGCTGCCTTTGCCATCAATCGAGGGCTCAGGGCTGAACGTATCCAGATTGACGCTGGTGATCGAGTTGATCGTGTTGATCAGCGACACCGCATCTGCGCCACCATTCCGCGCGGCCGCTGCAGGTTTGCGGATGTCGGTGATGTTGGGCGTCAGCTTCACAATGACCGGGCGGTCATAGTATTTCTTGCACCAACGGGTCACCATCTCGATATATTCCGGCACCTGCCCCACGGCAGACCCCATGCCGCGTTCGCTCATGCCATGCGGGCAGCCGAAGTTCAGCTCGATCCCATCCGCGCCTGTCTCGGCGACGCGCGGCAGGATGGCTTTCCACGCCTCCTCCTCGCAGGGCACCATGATCGAGGCGATCAGCGCGCGATCCGGATAGTCCGCCTTGACCCGCGCCATTTCCTCAAGGTTCACCTCCAGCGGGCGGTCGGTGATCAGCTCGATGTTGTTCAGACCCAGCAGCCGCCGATCAGCACCATAGATCGCGCCATAGCGCGGCCCGTTCACATTCACGACCGGAGGGCCCTCGGCCCCCAGTGTTTTCCACACAACGCCGCCCCATCCGGCCTCGAACGCGCGGCGGACGTTGTATTCCTTGTCCGTCGGCGGCGCAGAGGCCAGCCAATATGGGTTGGGGCTGGAAATGCCCAGAAAGTTTGTCGTCAGATCGGCCATGGCTTCTCCCTTCCCGGCTCAGCCGGTTTTTTTGAATATCATTTCAGTCGGGCGAATGCGCCCGGCCTTTAGGTTTTTTACGTAGTTTTGGAACTTCTCAGGTGCCGTCTCGCCCATCATCAGGTGGATCCCCAACGCGGGCGGGCCGCTTTCTGCCATGCGCGCAAAGACTTCCTCGAAGAACACTAGAGCGAACTCGGTACGATCCGTCTCAGTCACCAGTTCCAGGCCCACAGCGCTTGCGGCAACGCGGTAGACATCGGGCGCGTGGACGAAGGACGTTTCGGCCACGGTGGACCATGGCAGAGGAAACGCCAACGGCTCAGCCGCCTCACCGCCCATCACGTCGAACAAGGCAAAAGTACCGCCTGTCGCCAGAGCCCGAGAGACTTCGGCGAACAATCCCGCTTTGTCTTCGATGTTCATGCCAACATGAAACATCACAGCCAGATCGAACCCAGCATCGGGAACCGGCATGTCGAGGGCGCTGCCGACCAGAAACTCTGACTTGTCGGAATGTCCCACAAGATCGCTGAGCGTCTTGGCCGTTTCGACAAATTCGGGCGTCAGGTCGACGCCTGTGACCGTCGAGTCATACCGATCCACGATATAGCGCGATGTCCCGCCGATACCGCAGCCAACGTCCAGCACGCGCGTTGCGTGGGTCGGCGAGAGCTGGGCGAACAGGTTATCGGTCGCCTTCACACCACCCGTATGAAACTCGTCGCCGGCCTTGAGGTCGGCTACGGTGGCTGCATCCGGGTCAATACCACTGGCCTCAAGCGCCGCGCGGACGCGTTCGGTCAGGGCACCGGTTGTGTAGTGTTGGGCAACAGCTTGTTCGATCTGGGACATGACGATACCTCAGCAGCAAAAAAAATGGGGTGAATACCCCACCTTATCACGAAACGAGCGTTGCGTGGATGTCCATCGCCGCGTCCCGGCCCTCGGCCACGGCTGTCACGGTCAGATCCTCGCCGCCCGCGGCACAGTCACCGCCGGCCCAGACACCATCCAGAGAGGTTCTCCCCGCCCCAGTGACAGCGATCTTGTTGCCGTCGAGCGTCAACCCTTCGGGCGCACCTTCAAGCGTTTGACCGATGGCCTTGAGGACCTGATCAGCCGGAAGCCGGATCATCTCGCCCGTCCCTTCAAGCCTACCGTCACGAGTGGTCGTGTATTCCAGCTCGATATCGACCGCAGAGCCATTGCCGTAAACGGCAACCGGCTGCACGTTCGTCAGGATCCGCACCCCATGCGAGGCGGCGAGGTCCTGTTCGTACCGACTGGCACCCATCGCATCGCGCCCTCGGCGATAGGCAATAGTGACATGCTCAGCGCCCAGCAGTTTTGATTTCACGGCGGCGTCCACCGCTGTCATGCCTCCGCCGATCACGACCACATTCCGCCCGACCGGCAAGTGAGCCAGATCTTCGGCCTGACGCACATCCGAAATGAAATCCACAGCAGCCCGCACACCGTCCTTTTCGGTGCCTTGCGCACGCAGCGCATTCACACCCGCCAGACCGATCGACAGGAACACGGCATCATAGTTCTCGACCAACCCGTCCAGCGAAATCGTATCTCCCAGAACCGAGCCCGTCTCGATCGCAATGCCACCGATTTTCAGAAGCCAGTCCACTTCGGCCTGAGCAAAGTCATTGGTCGATTTGTAGGCTGCAATCCCGTATTCGTTCAGACCGCCGGGTTTCGGCTTGGACTCGTGAATAACCACGTCATGCCCCAGCATCGCCAGCCGATGGGCACAGGCAAGACCAGCTGGCCCTGCCCCAATCACGGCAACCGTTTTGCCCGTAGGCGCGGCGCGTTCGAAGGGGTGATCCCCCGCTTCCATAACGGTGTCAGTCGAATAGCGCTGCAAGCGACCGATCTCGACCGGTTTGCCTTCGGCGGCTTCGCGAACGCAAGCTTCCTCGCACAAAGTCTCGGTCGGACAAACGCGGGCACACATGCCACCTAGAATGTTTTGCTCTAGAATCGTGCGACCAGCTGCTTGCGGCTGACCGGCCTGGATCTGGCGAATGAACAATGGAATATCGATATCCGTCGGACAGGCCGTCACACACGGCGCGTCATAGCAGAAATAACAGCGATCTGCCGCCACGGCGGCCTCATGCGGGGCCAAAGGCGGATGCAGATCGGTGAAATTCGAGGTCAGCTCATCGCTGGAAAGCCGCCCTGGGACAATCCCGGGTGCCATCTGGCCCTGTGCCATCACTCTACTCCCTGTAGATATGTTTGTTGTGAGGCTCAGCTTGCCACAATCTGATTTTTTATCAATTGGTAAATTTTATCATTCGGTCAAAAAATGAAAAATCCGGGCTTTTGACCCGGATTTCCTTGATTTTGCTCAAAATTGATGCGGGATCGGGTCAGATCATGCCCGTCAAATGCCCAGATTTCATCCAAACACGCGCGCCATCCGGCCCCGCAACGGCCTTTGACTGCGATCCGGGAGGCAGACGCAGCCAATCCCAAGCAGCGAATGAATCACCGCCCTCGTCAAAGCTGCCGGTGATGACAAACACCTCAAGCCCACCTTCAGCGTTCAAATCAATGGTCTCACCCTCGGCCCATTGCGCGATGCGCACATCCTCATGCTCATCCTTGAACAGGCGCAGATCGCCCTGACCGTTGATCGAGCGTTTAACCTCGGTCCGGTCGGAGGGGTCGAATTGATGCAGCTTTACCAGAATGGTCGCCCCGTCGCCCGCCGAAGGCGTGTGGGATGAGGTCGGAGGGTTGCGAACATAGCTGCCCACCGGAAAATCTCCGGTTTCGTCCTGAAAGACGCCATCCAGAACCAGATACTCCTCCCCGCCATCATGAATATGGGCCGCGAAGGCGCTGCCGGGGGCGAAACGCACGATCGTAGTGGCGCGGGCGACTTCCTCACCGATGCGGTCCAGCATTTTGCGCTCGACCCCTGCCGCTGGCGATTGCACCCACTCGGTCTGATCAAAATGCACCGCAGCGCGTTTGGTGAAATCCGCGTTGATCCTCATGGTGGCCTCTTGCTTTGAGTTTCCTGTTTGAGATGGGATGGAGAACGCGAAAATCAATCCAACGGTTTTGACGCCCTCTGCGGCTTGCTGTAATCCCAAGGAAAACGGGCGACAGGAACAGACACGAATGGCTTCGCAGAAATTCAACATCGTCGTCATCGGGCAGAACAACCGCCTGCAATATGAGGCCCTTCTGTTCGCCGCGTCCCTGCGCCACTGTTCCCCCGGTTTTGACGGCAAGCTGTATGTCGCCACGCCAAACCCCGGCCCCCGTTGGAGCCAGAACCCCAGCCTCCAAAACGAGGATGTGCGCAAGGCGCTGTTTCAGCTGGATGCTGAGATCCTGCCCTTCGACAACCATGTCTTCGGCGAGAGCTATCCGCATGGCAACAAGATCGAGGCCCTGCTGGCCCTGCCCGAAGGGGAACCGTTTGTCTTCTTCGACAGCGATACGCTGATCACCGGCGACCTGACCTCGGTCCCGTTTGATTTCGACCGTCCGGGCGCCTCGCTCAAGGTTGACGGGACTTGGCCAAAACCCACCCTCTATGGGCCCGGTTTCGAAGGGATCTGGAGCGCGCTCTATCGCCGCTTCGGGCTGGATTTCGACAGCTCGATTGATGACAGCCAACCCAAGGAGCACTGGAAGCGGTTTCTGTATTTCAACGCAGGCTATTTCTTCTACAAATGCCCGCGCCAATTCGGCGAGCGGTTTTTGGACTATGCGAAAACCATTCGCGACGAGGAGATACACGAACTCACCGGGCAGAACCTTGATCCCTGGCTGGATCAGGCCGCATTGCCGCTGGTGATCCACTCCTTCGGTGGCGGGCGCGATGCCTTGCCGGACGGGCTTCTCGATAGATCGGTCAGTTGCCACTACCGGCTGTTTCCGCTGCTCTACGCTCGTGAGAGTGACCACGTGATTGAGGTGCTCGAGACCGTTTCAGCCCCCAACAAAGTCAAGAAAGTCCTCAAGGCCTATGACCCGATGAAGAGACTGATTTTCCAAGGCAAAGGCCACAAAATCCGCGAGATGTTCGACCAGAACGCCCTGCCCGGCCGCGAACAGGCCATCCGAAAGGCGATCAAGACCAAAGGTCTCTGGCTGCGCTGACAGGATCGTCCAGAGGATCGTTGTGCAAGGGTCTGCAATAGCCTACAGATTCGCCAACACACATTCCAACAGGAGATTTTCACGATGTCTGACGGCCCTACCTACGGTTTCGACACTCTGCAGATACACGCGGGCGCACGCCCCGATCCCGCAACCGGCGCGCGCCAGACTCCGATCTATCAATCGACGGCTTATGTCTTTCGCGATGCGGACCACGCGGCAGCGCTGTTTAACCTACAGGAAGTGGGCTTTATTTATTCGCGCCTGACCAACCCAACCGTCGCCGTTTTGCAGGAACGTGTCGCGACGCTGGAAGGTGGCGTTGGCGCGGTGTGCTGTTCCTCGGGGCACGCGGCGCAGATCATGGCGCTGTTCCCGCTGATGGGACCGGGCTGCAACGTGGTGGCCTCAACCCGCCTGTATGGCGGCACTGTCACGCAGTTCAGCCAGACGATCAAACGCTTCGGCTGGTCGGCCAAATTTGTCGACACTGATGATCTGGAGGCCGTGAAAGCCGCCATAGACGAAAACACCCGCGCGGTATTCTGCGAATCCATCGCTAACCCCGGCGGCTATGTCACCGACATCCGCTCTCTGGCGGATGTCGCAGACGGCGCAGGCATTCCGCTGATCGTCGATAACACCTCGGCCACGCCCTACCTGTGCCGCCCGATTGAACACGGCGCGACTCTGGTCGTGCACTCGACCACCAAATATCTGACCGGCAATGGTACCGTCACCGGCGGCTGCATCGTGGATTCGGGCAAGTTCGACTGGTCGGCGAATGACAAATTCCCTTCACTCAGCCAGCCCGAACAGGCCTATCACGGGTTGAAGTTCCATGAGACCTTCGGCCCGCTGGCCTTCACCTTCCACGGCATCGCCATCGGCCTGCGCGATCTGGGCATGACGATGAACCCGCAGGCGGCACATTACACGCTGATGGGGATCGAGACGCTGTCCCTGCGGATGGAGCGCCATGTCGAGAACGCCCAGAAGATCGCCGCCTGGCTGGAAGCGGATGACCGGGTCGACTATGTGACCTATGCGGGCCTGCCCTCGTCGCCCTATCATGACCGGGTCAAGGCGCAGTATTCGCGAGGTGCCGGTGCGCTGTTCACCTTTGCGGTCAAGGGTGGTTATGACGCATGCATCAAACTGGTGAACGCATTGGAGATCTTCAGCCACGTTGCCAACCTCGGCGACGCGCGCTCGCTAATCATCCACTCCGCCTCGACCACGCACCGTCAGTTGACCCCCGAGCAGCAAGAGGCCGCAGGCGCTGGCCCCAACGTCGTGCGCGTCTCGATCGGGATCGAGGATGCCAACGACCTGATCGCCGATTTGGATCAGGCTTTGGCCAAAGCCAGCGCATAAAGCCATGAGCGGACACGACACCAACGCACTTGGTCAACCCATCGGACGGCCGGTCACGGGCGAGTTCCCGCGCCCGACGCCGCCTTATACCCCGATGGAGGGCCAGTATTGCTCGGTCGTGCCACTGGATGTGAACAGGCATGCGCCCGGATTGTTCCGGGCGTTTGCCAATGATGCCGAACACCGGAACTGGACCTACCTGCCTTACGGGCCGTTCGGGTCTGAACAGGAGTTCGAAACCTGGGCTCGTGCGAATTGCATGGACGCCGATCCGATGTTTCACACGGTTCTGGATACAAACGACGTGCCCGTTGGCATGGCATCATACCTCAGGATCGAACCGGCCGCCGGTGTGATCGAGGTCGGACACATCCACTTCTCGCCCCTGCTGCAGCGCAAGCCGCAATCGACCGAGGTCATGTATCTGATGATGCGACGTGTATTCGATGAGTTGGGCTACCGTCGCTACGAATGGAAATGCGACGCGCTGAATGCGCCATCTTGCAGTGCGGCCCAAAGGTTGGGTTTCACCTATGATGGCACGTTCCGCCAAGCGACACACTATAAGGGGCGCAATCGCGATACGGCCTGGTATTCGATCCTCGACAGCGAATGGCCACGTATTCGAGATGCGTTTGAGGACTGGTTGTCCCCGGATAATTTTGACGAAGCGGACCAGCAACGAAAGCCGCTGATGGCCCGCACGAGTGCGTGAGCCTATTCTGAAATCTCGAACTCCATCGAGACACTGACAGAAACCGAGATCTCTCCGCCAGCCACAGGCACTCCGCCTGTGTCGGCCATCGCCATCGTTCGCATCTCGGCCATCGGGCGCACACCGCCACCACGCTCCGAGATTGTCTGAACTGGCCCCAATGTGACATTGGCGGCTTGGGCAAGTTGTTCAGCCTTTGCGGTTGCTTCGCTCACGGCTTTTGCACGGGCCTGAACCTCAATCGGCTCAGGGTCTTGCAGACCAAAGCTCAACCCGCTGAAATCGTTGGCCCCGTCCTGAATGACCGCATCCATGACCTCTCCCAGTTGGGTCAGATCACGCACCCGCACGAACACCCGGTTCGAGGCGACAAATCCGGTGATCTCCGGCGGTTCCCCGTTTTGCTGATTCCGATTCGACCAGATCGGCGACAAAGACAGGTCGCGGGTCTGCAAATCCCGCTCGTCGATGCCCATGTCAGCCAACCGCGCTAGCACCTGTGCCACAGCCTCGGAGGTGGCTTTCATGGCTTCTGAGGCCTCGGGGTTTTGATGTGTCACACCCAGGGTGATCGTCGCCATATCGGGGGCAACCTGAACGGTTCCGGTAGCATCCACGTTGATGCGACGTTCTTCCGCATGTGCCAGCCCAGCGGTGGTTGCGGCCATCATCGCGGCCAGAAAAGCGAATGTCTTCAAGGTGATCCCTCCAACTTACTCTGTCTCAACATGGGTCCGAGGGGCATACACGCACAAGGGGAAGTCCCGGCTTTTTCTTTCCCTCGGCGGGTTCCTGCTTTAGTATCACCCTGCGAATACAAAGGTATTTGCGTTGATATGGTTAACTGTGGTTCCTCCGGATTATGAAACCCGCTTTTGCGCTGACCTTTTCTGCGACCGGAATTTCCCTTCAACACCATTCGGATGGTGAATGGTACGACATTGGCGAAGTGCCTTTGTCGGCCCCGGATCTGAGTGACCAGATCAAAGCCCTGCACGACAAAGCGTTTGCATTGGAAAACGACCTCAGCTGCAAACTGGTGCTGCCCGCAGATCAGGTACGGTATCTTGCCCTGCCCACGGAAGGCCAAAGCGAAGATCAGATCGCGTCCGAGGTTCAAGCCGCAGTCGCCGAAGCAACGCCCTATGAGTTGGCCGATCTGTCCTACGACAGCGCAACCGAGGGGTCGACCACCTTTGTCGCCGCCGTCGCGCGCGAGACGCTGGATGAAGCGCAGGCCTTTGCCGCGCAGCACGGGTTCCTGCCAGTCACCTATAGTGCAGCCACGACTGAGGCCGAATTTCCGCGCGAGCCTGTATTTGACATGACCAGCGAGCCGCAGGTCGCTGCGCCTTCACCCGAGCCCGAGCTAGAAAGACCCCCGGTTCACGCCATAGCGGATGACGCGGCGCCCACAGAGTTCCGCTCTCCTGACCCTACTCCGGCTGCAATCGCGTTACCTCCCACATCGAACAAAGCGCAACGTTGGGCGTTTCCTGCGATTGCCGCGCTGCTCTGCGTCGGGTTTGGTGTTTGGGCGTGGTCTCTGATCGGGGCAGACCCAGACAACGACACGTCTGCCGAAAACGATGTGGCCGAACTGTCTGCACCGCAGTCTCAGGACACTTCACCGCCTGAGACGGATCCAGAGCCTGAAACCGAAATCGCGGCGGCACCGGCAGCGGAAGAAGCGCCAGAACCTGAAGCCCAGCCAGAATTGTCCCCGACAGATGCCGCTATCCTCGAAGCGCTGAAAGTTGCGCCGACACCTGTCGAACAGATTGCACAGGACCCCGAAGCACAAAGCGACATCGAAGAGGTCGCGGGCACCCTAGTGGAGGCCCCCGAAGCGCCGATTACCCCGGCATTGATTTCCGAGGATGACCTCTACCTCGCGTCTATTCACAACCCGGATCTGTCCAGCGACGCGATTGCCCTGCCCGATCAAGGCAGTTTCGACACGGATGCCGCCTTTGAACGCATCCCCGGCCCCGCAATCGCAGGCGCGCAATACGAACTGGACGAACGCGGCTTGGTCGTACCGACCGCAGAAGGCGCGCTGTCGCCCGAAGGTATCCTGGTCTATTTGGGTCGCCCATCAAAAGTCCCTCCCAAAGTACCGGTACGGTTCGAAGAAGAACCTGTGGTCGATGAGGTCAATCAAAGGCTGGCCGAACTCCGCCCCCGGCCTCGCCCCGTCAATCTGGTCGAGAATTTCGAACGCACGCAATTGGGTGGGCGCAGTCTTGAAGAGCTTGCGGTCGTACGGCCCAAGTTGCGGCCCGAAAGCCTGCAGGTGCAGCCCGAGGTCGACGACACACCTACCGCCTTGGCCGTTGTTCGCGTCCCGCGCCCTAAATTGCGGCCCGCGCGGGCCGTAGCCTCGGCCAGCGCGAGCGGATCAAATCTGGGATCAACCCCAGCAGTCGCGTCCAGCAATGACGAGGCCGGGTCATTCCAACCGAAATCCGTGGCCCCCAAAATCCCGACAACGGCCTCGGTCGCACGGCAGGCCACAATCGACAATGCTCTGAACCTGCGCAAGCTGAACCTGATCGGCGTCTATGGCACACCCGCAAATCGCCGTGCCCTCGTCCGGCTTCCGAGTGGTCGGTACAAAAAGCTCAAGATCGGAGACCGGATCGACGGGGGCAAGGTCATCGCCATCAGCGACAGTGAGTTGCGGTATCAGAAGAAGGGTCGCAACCTGACTTTGAAAATGCCGCGTGGCTGAAGACGACCTGCATTTTCAGACTGTAAAAGCTGGATACGAGCATGCCGCCCACCGATTGATCCCGGCCTATGAAAACCTTTCTCCTACCGATGTCCTGCGCCCGGTTCTGGATCATGTGCCTGATACCGGGGCGAGTGTTCTGGATGTGGGCGCTGGTACTGGAACGGTGGCGCGTTGGCTGGCCAAACGAGGCTGCAACGTGACGGCGATCGAGCCAGTCGACGCCTTTCGCAACCACGCGATGCACGGTGACGGCGCGCAATCCGTTCAGTGGCTTGATGCTTGTCTGCCTAGACTAAGCGCTCTGCCAGATGGTGTCGTTTTTGACTCCATTCTGGTCATCGGCGTCCTGCATCACCTGCCCCCGCGCGACCAACACATAGCGATCCGCGCCCTGTCTAAACGCCTGCGACCGCAAGGACAGATGATTTTGTCGCTCAGACATGGCCCCTGCCCGCCAGACCGACCCGGTTATGTGATTTCTGACGACGCCATCGTCGATCTTGCGGTAGGTTCAGGTTTGCGGGTTCACCACAGGTCCCGAACCTCATCGATACAACCGGCCAACCAGCGCGCTGGTGTGACCTGGACGTGGCTGGTCTTTGGCGCAGCTTTTAGCGTTTCGGTTTAAACCTGCGACACGAATACCCTGCCACGCTTTCAGCGTTCTCGGGACATTCGTGCCACTTGGCGCTTCAGGTAAAACCGAAACGCTTTAGGCCGCCGAAATCTCACCGCTTTCGATCTGTTCGCGTTCGATGGATTCAAACAGGGCCTGGAAGTTACCCTCACCGAACCCGTCATCCCCCTTGCGCTGGATGAACTCGAAGAAAATCGGGCCGATCACGGTTTTTGAGAATATCTGCAGCAGAATCCGCGTCTCTCCCCCATCCACAACGCCTTCACCATCGATCAGAATGCCGTGCTTCATCATCCGATCCAGCGGCTCATCGTGGTCCGTTACCCGGTCTTTGGACATGTCATAATAGGATTGGTTCGGACCCGGCATGAACTTCAAACCGTTCTCGGCAATGGCGTCGGTCGAGGCATAGATGTCCTCGCTGCCCACCGCGATATGCTGAATGCCCTCGCCCTTGTACTTTTTCAGGTAAGAGACGATCTGACCCGTCTCACCCCGGTCCTCGTTGATCGGGATACGGATGCGGCCACAGGGCGATGTCAGAGCGCGGCTATAGAGACCGGTGAACTTGCCCTGGATATCAAAGAACCGGATTTCACGGAAGTTGAACAGGTCGCCATAGAACTTGAACCACTTGTCCATGTTGCCCCGGTAGACATTGTGGGTGAGGTGATCGAGATAGTAGAACCCCTCGCCGCGCGGTTTCGATTCTTTGATCCACGCGAATTCCTCATTGTAGGGCGAGGTATCGTAATACTGGTCAATGAAGTAGATCAGCGATCCCCCAATCCCCTTGATGGCCGGGACATTCATCGTCCTGTCCGCGCCGTCATACGGCTCCGCCCCTTTTGCGACGGCATGCTCGTAGGCTTTCTGCGCGTCCACAACGCGCCAGCCCATCGAAGGTGCGCAAGGGCCGTGTTCCGCGACGAACTTGTCCGCATAGCTTTCGGGATCCGCGTTCAGGATGTAGGTGACATCGCCCTGCTGCCACAGCTCGACCAGAGGTTTGGTTTTGTGGCGCGCAACCAGATCGAAGCCCATTTTCGCGAACAGATCACGCAGCTCCTGAGGTTCAGGATGAGCGAACTCGACGAATTCAAACCCGTCGGTACCTGCGGGGTTTTCGGGACTGATGACAGATTTCGGGGCGTTATGCGGGAAAGGACCCATGGCGCGTCTCCTTCGAAACAGGAATTTCTTTGCTGATTCCAAAATACGCCTTAAGCAGTGCTGTTTCCGCGCATTGTTTTCATGTAAACTATCCAAGTGCGCGCAAACTGCGCATGAATGACCTGAAATTTGAGATCTTGCCGCATATGCTTGATGCAACCGATACACGCCTGCTCTCAGCGCTTCAAAAGGACGCGCATCTGACTGCGCATCAATTGGGTGAGCTGCTGAACCTCTCCCCCAGCCAGGCAGGCCGCCGCCGTCAGCGCCTTGAGGCTGAGGGCTATATCACCGGCTACGCGGCTCGGCTGGATCCGCTGAAACTCGGCTTGCAGGTTCAGGGCTTCGTTCAGGTTCATCTGGGCACTCACGGCCCCGATCAATCCGCCAGCTTTGCCCGGATGGTCAACACCCAACCCGAGATCACAAGCGCCTGGACGATGACGGGCGAGGCAGACTACCTGCTTCACGTCTATTGTGACGATCTTTCTGCACTCAACAGCTTGCTTCACGAGGTGATCCTGCCGCATCCTGCAGTGGCACGGGTACAAAGCCAGATCGTGATGGACCAACTCAAACGCGACGCACCCCTGCCAACCTGAGCGGGCAATGAGGACATAGATGGACGATTTCCTATATCAGGCTTCTATTTATCTGGCTGCGGCCGTGATTGCTGTGCCCCTGTCGGCGCGGTTGGGCCTTGGGTCGGTTCTCGGATACCTGGCGGCTGGCCTGATCATCGGCCCCGTCCTCGGCCTTGTGGGCGCCGAGACCGAGGACCTGCAACATGTCGCCGAGTTCGGCGTGGTCATGATGCTGTTCCTCATTGGGCTCGAGTTGGAGCCGCGCGCCCTGTGGGATATGCGCGACAAGCTGTTGGGTCTTGGCGGGCTTCAGGTTCTGTTGTCCACCGCCGTTATTGCCGGTGTCGCGATGTACGCAAACCACCCGTGGTCCGTCGCTCTGGCGGTCGGGTTAACTCTGTGTTTGTCCTCGACCGCGATCGTGCTGCAAACCCTGTCTGAAAAGGGCTTGATGCAAACGAACGGAGGCCGCGCGACGTTCTCAGTTCTGCTGACGCAGGACATTGCCGTCATCCCGATTCTGGCCCTACTGCCGCTGCTCGCGCTGCCTGCCATGCCGCATATTGAGGCGGACGGCTCCATCGACCGCGGCGCGGAGCATCTGCATGAAGCCGGGCATCATAGCCTGTCTCTGGTCGAAGGACTGCCGGGCTGGGCTGTCACTCTGGTCACCATCGGCGCTATTGCCTTTGTCATTCTGGCGGGCGTCTACCTGACCCGCCCACTGTTCCGGTTCATTCACGCAACCCGCCTGCGCGAGATGTATACCGCGCTGGCGCTGATGATCGTGGTCGGGATTTCATTCCTGATGACACTGGTGGGCCTGTCACCCGCTCTGGGCGCGTTTCTGGCGGGTGTGGTTTTAGCCAGCTCGGAATTCCGCCATGAAATGGAAAGCGACCTTGAGCCGTTCAAGGGCCTCTTCCTAGGGCTGTTCTTCATTACGGTCGGAGCCGGGATCAACGTCGGCTATTTCTTCAACGATCCGTTTGACCTGATCGGTTTGGCCCTGCTGGTTATCCTTGTCAAAGGCATCATCCTCTATCTCGTCGGCAAAGCCTTCAAACTGAAGGGCCGGGATCACTGGCTGTTCACCCTTGGACTGGCCCAGGCGGGTGAGTTCGGCTTTGTCCTTCTGGCGTTTTCGACGCAGCAGAATGTCATCCCGCCGGACCTGTCGCAAAAGATGCTGATGATCATTGCGCTGACCATGCTGATCACCCCGCTTCTGTTCATCATCTACGACCTTCTGTCCCGCAAGATGGCCGACACCAGCGCTGCGCCAGAACCCGATGAGATCGACGAAAAAGGCCCCGTGATCATCGCCGGGATCGGTCGGTTTGGTCAGATCGTCAACCGGCTGGTTCGCGCCAGCGGGTTCAAAACCGTTGTTTTGGACCACGATATCGAGACGATCCAGTTGATGCGTCGTTTTGGCGTAAAAGGCTTTCTAGGCGATCCGACCCGACCGGAACTTCTGCGCGCTGCGGGGCTTGAGAAAGCCTCGGTGCTTGTAGCTGCGATGGATGATCGAAAGACGGTGACCCGTTTGGTCGGCTACGCCCGCCGCCAGCGCCCCGATCTGCACATCATCGCGCGAGCTCATGATCGGACACATGTGTATGAACTGTATCAGGCCGGGGCCAATGACATCGTGCGCGAAATGTTCGACAGCTCTTTGCGCGCGGGCCGCTATGTGCTCGAGAATATCGGGCTGAGCGAGTACGAGGCCGCGCAGGCCGAACAGACCTTCTATCACCACGACCGGACGTCCGTGCGCGATTTGGCCGAGTTGTGGATTCCCGGCATGCCCACGTCCGAGAATACGAAATACATCGAACGCGCGCAAAAGCTCGAGAAGGATCTGGAAACCGCGTTGCTGGAATTGGCGGAACAGCACGCAAAGGATTCTGCCTGACCGAAGCAATTGCCCGGTCAGGCTTTGGGGTCATCCGTCCGAGACGCCCGCCTCAGCAAAGGTTGCCATGCCCGAATGGCAGGCAACCGCGCTCTTGAGAATGTTGATCGCGAGCGCACCGCCGGATCCCTCACCCAGACGCAGGCCGAGGCTCAGCAGCGGCTCTTTGCCCAGTTTTGAGAGCATCGCTGCATGCGCGCCTTCTGCGCTTTGGTGCCCCGCGATGGTATGATCCAGAGCCGAGGGCGAGATACGCGCCAGACAGGCCGCGGCCGATGTGCAGATGAAGCCATCCAGAATGACCGGAATGCGCAACATACGGGCCGCCGCCATCGCTCCGGCCATGGCCGCGATCTCGCGCCCGCCGAGGCAGCGCAAAACCTCCAACCCGTCGTCACTGCCATGCAGCGCAACGCCTTCAGCCACTACGCGGGTCTTGTTGGCAAGGCCCGCATCGTCGACCCCTGTACCGCGACCGGTCCAATCGGCGGCCTCGCCTCCGAAAAGGGCGCAGGCAATAGCAGCGGCGGGGGTGGTGTTGCCGATCCCCATCTCGCCGACCACCAGCAGGTCGGACTTCGGGTCCACCGCCTGCCAGCCGGTTTGAAGTGCGCTCAGCAACTCGGCCTCACTCATGGCCGGGGCTTGGGTGAAATCTGCAGTGGGATGAT
This sequence comes from Ruegeria sp. ABV3_008, assembly GCF_056161185.1. Classification (NCBI taxonomy): domain Bacteria; kingdom Pseudomonadati; phylum Pseudomonadota; class Alphaproteobacteria; order Rhodobacterales; family Roseobacteraceae; genus Ruegeria; species Ruegeria sp. ABV3_008. The sequence goes on from NZ_JBSWYP010000004.1 coordinate 146,775, forward strand.
CCAGATCCAGCGCGTGGACGTCCATCTTCGCGCCCGCCGCCTTGGCCAACTGATTGATCGCCGCGCCGCCATGTTCAAAATTCATCACCATCTGAACGGTCACTTCGGGCGGAAACGCTGAAACGCCCTGCGCCGTGACCCCATGGTTACCCGCAAAGACAATGACCTGAGGGGCCGTAACCTGCGGTCGCGCATCCCCACGCCAGGCCGCGTACCAGATCGCCAGATCCTCAAGCCGCCCCAGTGCGCCCGGCGGTTTGGTCAACTGACCGTTGCGTTCAGCCGCGCCATCCGCCGCCGCCATGTCCGGCCCTCGAGCGTTGGTCAACGCGTCGCGGAACGTGTTCAAATCATTCAGTTCAGGCAGCATCAAAGCCTCATTGCATCAGAGTGGTCCTGTGTGTTTAACCGAAGCACTGAATCCAACAAGGCCTCGAAAGGCGCAGAAGTGCAAAAAAACGACACCAATCCAGTTTCCGCATGGGATATCCCGTTGGCTCTGGTCCTGTTGACGCGCCTGCCCTTGCCCCGTTTGCCTGAGAGGGTCTTTGCCCGGCAAGCGCAGGCGGTTTGGGCCTTTCCGGTGGTCGGCTTGGTGATTGGTATATTGGCTTGCGTCATCGGATGGCTTGCACTCACACTGTCGGTTCCGCCATTCGTCTGCGCCGTTTTGCTCGTGGCGACCCTGACCATGACAACGGGCGCAATGCATGAGGACGGGCTGGCCGATACGTTTGACGGCCTATGGGGCGGGTTCACGCCAGAACGCCGGTTGGAGATCATGAAGGACAGCCACATCGGCACATATGGCGTGCTGTCCCTGATTGGTTCGCAGCTGATACGGATTGCAGCGGTCGCCGCCCTTTTGTCAGCCGGTGCGTTTCTGGCGATCATTGCCGCCTGTATGGTGTCACGCGCTTTCATGCCCTTGCTGATGGCTGCATTGCCCAATGCGCGTAAATCCGGTCTCAGCCATTCTATCGGTGCCCCGTCCGTGGGTCCTGTCGCGGTTTCGCTTGCTCTGGCGGGATTGACGGGACTGTTGCTGATCGGTGGGCAGGTCATTTTGCCCGCCCTATGCGCCGCGCTCGTCGTGGGTGCTCTGGCCCTCGTGGCGAAGGCCAAGATAGGCGGCCAGACGGGAGATATCCTCGGCGCTTCTCAGCAATTGGCTGAGATCACCTTTTTGATCGCAATGGCAGCGCAGCTTTAAGACACCCCACCCGTCTCAATCCGCAGGGTGCAGCCGCAGTGCTTGCAATGCACCGCGTCCGGATCATGCCGAAACAGCCCGCAGCTGGGGCATTTGTGGCGCACTTTCTGCGGCATGAAAATCGCCTGCGCGAGGCGCACGAACAAGGCAACTCCAACCACCATGATAAACACCGAGAACAGCTTGCCCCAAGGCGTAGACAGGGTGATGTCGCCAAATCCCGTCGTCGTCAGGGTCGCCATGGTGAAATACAGCGCGTCGATATAGGGGTTCTTAGCATCTTCAGGGATGAAAAAAACAAGAACGGCTGTCGATGTTGCAAACACGAAAACCAGCAGATTGATGGCCGCGATGACCGCATCTTCATGCGTGCGGAAAAAGGTACTGTCGCGCCGCAAATCCCACAGCAGATGGTACGAGTGGATCAGCCGAAGGGCGCGCAGGATACGCAGGAATGCGAGATTGCCGGTTAAAAACGGGTCGAGGATCAGCGACACGATCACCACGATATCCGCCAGCGTGTAAATCTTGCGCAGCAGCTTCCAGCGGTCCTTGGCGATCCACATTCTGGCCGAAAAATCCAGAAGGATAATAAAGCCAACCACCCAGCTGATCCCTGTCACCCATGGGCCGTGCGGAAAATGCGCAGTGGCAACAAAGAAGATGATCGTGACCACATCGAACAGGATCAACCCATAGCGGAACCAGACCGAAATCGGGGCCTTTCCGATATATAGGAACTTGACCGTCTTCTTCATGCCGAACCGGTATCTGCTTGCATCTACAGAAAAACTAACCGGTTTTCACCAATCCACCAAGCAACGAAAAAGGCCGCCCCGATGCCGGAGCGGCCTTGCAGTTTCAATCGTCGTAGACTTAGGCTGCAGCGGCGCGCGAAGTCAGGACATCATCCACCTGCTTGGCGGCAGAAATCTCTCCGTCTCCGGACACGGCGGCAACCTCACGGGTCAGACGCTCTAGCGCGGCTTCATAAAGCTGACGCTCAGAATAGCTTTGTTCGCGCTGGTCATCGGTGCGGTGCAGGTCGCGAACCACTTCGGCGATCGAGATCAGATCACCCGAATTGATCTTCTGTTCGTATTCCTGCGCCCGGCGCGACCACATGGCCCGCTTGACCTTGGCCTTGCCCTTCAGCGTTTTCATCGCCTGAGAGATCACATCCGGCGAGCTGAGCGAACGCAAACCGGATTCGGTCACTTTGTTTGTCGGCACGCGCAGGGTCATCTTGTCTTTCTCAAAAGAGATGACGAACAATTCGAGCGAAAATCCAGCGACGTCCTGCTCTTCGATCGAAATGATCTGACCCACACCATGGGCGGGGTAGACAACATAGTCGTTCGGGCGGAACTCAAGCTTTTTCGACTTCGACATTCAATTCATTCCTTGGTTTTGGACCGGGATGCGAACAACAAAAAACCCACGCTCGGTGCCTATTGTGGCCCCGGCAGGCGGTCTGTTTGTCGCAAATTCAGAACTCCAAAGCGAGCATACTTACGGAGTACATCCCAATCTCAGTCATCATGTAGGGATGGAGTATATCACAAAAATAGGACACTCAAAAGTTTCCCTAAGGGAATTTTTTTATAAACGGCCTGCAATCAAGGGATTAGGCTTTGCAGACCGCTTTTCTTAGCCATCCAAATGGGGCGCGAATCACTTACCCGCCTTCCCCCGGAGCTTCGGAGAAATACTTCTCCATCTTGCCTTCCTCGCCATCGCGCTCCTCCGCCTCTGGCAACGGGTCTTTTTTGGTCACGATGACCGGCCACATTTCAGAGTATTTGCGGTTGAACTCGACCCAAGTTTCCATGCCTGGCTCGGTGTCGGGACGGATTGCATCAGCCGGGCATTCAGGTTCACAGACACCACAGTCGATGCATTCGTCGGGGTGAATGACCAGCGTGTTCTCACCTTCATAGAAACAGTCCACAGGGCACACTTCCACACAGTCGGTGTACTTGCAGCCGATGCAGTTTTCGGTAACGACGTAGGTCATGTTCAGAATCCCATTCAGGTTTGGCGTCTAGCTAGTTCAGTCCGGGTTTGGCTTCAAGATGTGGGGCCGCTTGGCGTGCGAGAAAGATCAAGCGCGCGCCGATCTTTCTTGGTTGGACGACCTTTTCCCTCATATGACGGGTTTTGGGGCGCTGCGTCCTGCTTTTCCGTCATATCGAAGTACAATGTTTGTGCTTCGGGGGCCGGACCGCGGCGCTCGCCGAGTTTTTCAACGCGCACAACCCGGATGATTTTACCCTGCGGAAAGGTTAGAACGTCGCCCGGGCTTACCGTCTGGGCGGGTTTCAGGACCCGGTTGCCGTTCAGCCTGACATGGCCGCCGCTGACCTGTTTGGCCGACAGGCTACGGGTCTTGAAGAACCGCGCCTGCCAGAGCCATTTGTCGATCCGCAGCTTGGCCTGATCCATGACGGATCAGTTGCCGCCCTTCAAACCCATCAGCGCTGCTGCAAACGGGTTGTCGGGGTCGATCGCCTTTTCCTTCTTCGGAGGTCGGGAAGAGAAGGATTTTGCGCCCTGCGGCTTGCCGCCCTTCTTGCCTTGCGGCTTGCGACCGTCCTGAGGTTTCCCACGCGGCTTGCCTTTGCCCTGCCCCTGCTCGCGGCGAGGGCCGCGATTTTGCTGGCGCTGACGGCCCCATGTGAAGGTGTAGAACACCTCAACCTCTGGTTCGTCACTTGCGGGTTCTGCGGCCGGAGCCTCGGCTGCCGCCTCGGTGCTTTCGGTGGCCTCGGCTGGCGCCTCGGCGGGTGCGGCGACCTCATCTGTCGAGGCCTCGACGGTCGGCGTTTCTTCGGCGGCGGGGTGTTCTGCCGCTTCAGTCGCTGGTGCCTCAGCCGGTGCCGCTTTGACCTTTTCACGCTCGCCGCGTTCGGCCTTGTAGCCCAGTCCCTGCATCAGGTCCGCAAACTGATCCAGCGTCATGCCGGTGATCGATAGCATGTCAGGTTTGGCTTCAAAGCCGCCCCGGCTGTCCTCAGAGCGCAGCATATCGGCCAGACGCTCCAGCATGTCGATCCGGATCGAGCGTTCGCCCGCATCGCGGTAGCCGCACATGGTATCGTAGCCCTGCGGCGCATCCTTTGCGACCGGTATAGTAACTAGACCCGGGGGCGGTGCCTCGGGGAATTCCTGCAGACCACTGGACAGTGCCCAGAGAACCAGACGCAGGCGCGTCGGAGCAGGTTTCAGCAGCAGCGGCATGAAGATGGTGAACTGACCAAAACGGATGCCGTGCTTGCGCAGCGCGCCGCGAGCGTCCTGATCCAGATCCTTGACCTCTTGCGCGACCTGCGCGCGGGGCAGCACGCCCAGCGCCTCGACCATGCGGAAGGCAAAGCCTTTCGCCAGACCGGACAGTTCCTCATCTCTCGACAGGTTCAGCAGCGGTTCGAAAAGCGCGGCCACTTTGCGGTCGATGAAGTGCTGCAGACGGCGCTGCACCTTCTGTTCGACGTCCGGCCCCGCGGCCTCATCCACAAAAACCTCGACCATCGGCTTGAGAGGCTCGGCCCCGGCAACCAGTTTGCCGACAGCGTATTCGCCCCACATCAGGCCGCCCTGATCCGTGAAATCAATTTCGGTATCGGGTGCATTGTAGAAGCGATCGGCACGCAGATGGAATTGCGGCGCGAGTGCTTGCAATGAGGCCGACTTGAGCGCTTTCGCCTCAGCCCCTTGCGCGCTTTTGTCCGGTGTAAACCGGAACCCTTCCAGACGACCGACGAATTCGCCTTCGACGGTCACTTCACCCTTGTCATTTACTTCGGCCAAAAGGGCCTCCTTCTGTTTGAGCCGGCGCAACAACACCGAGGTGCGCCGGTCCACAAATCTTTGCGTCAAACGATCATGCAGAGCGTCCGACAACCTGTCTTCTACAGTGCGCGTTTCCTCACGCCAATGCGATTCGTCACGGACCCAGCCGTTTCGTTGCGCAACATATGTCCAAGTGCGAATATAAGCCAACCTTTTGGACAGCGCATCAATATCTCCATCCGTGCGGTCAATCCGGCGGATTTGCCGCGCCATGAAGTCGTCCGGGATCGCGCCGCGTTCGTGCAGGTGGCCGTAGATCACCTCGAGCAGATTGGCATGTTCCGAATGGCTAATGCCCCGAAAATCAGGAATTCGGCACACATCCCATAGCAAACGGATCGACGGGCCATCGCTGGCGCGGGCTGCGACCTCAGTCACTTGGGACAGCGATTTCAACACGTTCAGGTCGTCTGCAGGGCGGGCCTTGGTCAGATGTTCATCATTCGGACTGACTTCTAGCGAGTCGATCAGCGCATCCACCGAGCCGAAGCGAAGGGCGGCATTCCGCCAGTTCAGCTTTTTCATCGGCGTAAAGCGGCTGTCCATGATGGCCTGCGCAACGCCTTCGTCCAATGGCGGGGCCTCGCCGGTCACGCCGAACGTGCCATCCGACATGCCCCGGCCTGCCCTGCCCGCGATCTGGGCCAGCTCATTCGGGGCCAAGGGGCGCATCCGGCGACCGTCGAATTTGGTCAGGGACGAAAACGCCACGTGGTTCACATCCAGGTTCAGGCCCATCCCGATGGCATCGGTGGCCACCAGATAGTCGACCTCACCATTCTGATACAGGTCGACCTGCGCGTTTCGCGTGCGCGGGCTGAGCGCGCCCATCACCACAGCGGCCCCACCCTTTTGGCGACGCAGTAGTTCTGCGATGGCATAGACGTTTTCGACCGAAAACCCGACAATGGCGCTGCGCGGGGGCATTCGGCTGATCTTTTTCGACCCCGAATACACCAGCTGAGACATCCTCTCGCGCCGGACAAACTGCGCCTCGGGCACCAGTGCCGCAATCGGGCCGCGCATGGTGTCGGACCCCATGAACAGCGTCTCATTCGTTCCCCGCGACCGCAGCAACCGGTCGGTAAAGACGTGGCCACGCTCGGGATCCACGCAGAGCTGGATTTCATCAATCGCGACGAAATCGGCGCCCATGCCTTCGGGCATCGCCTCGACTGTGCAGACCCAGTACTGCGTGCGCGGCGGTACGATCCGCTCCTCGCCGGTCACCAGCGCCACGACCGAGGGGCCGCGAATGGCGACGATCTTGTCATAGACCTCACGCGCGAGCAGACGCAGAGGCAGGCCGATAACACCAGTCCGATACCCCAGCATGCGTTCGATCGCGTAATGAGTTTTACCTGTGTTCGTTGGGCCAAGTACGGCCACTACTCGGGATGACCCGCTCACCTTTGCCCCCTGCGCCCTGAGACTTACAGCGCCTTGCCTTCAACCTGAGGCTTCAGCCGATTCACGGCATTGGTTACTTCTTCATGATGGGGATGTATAGCCAACGCGCGGGAATAAGCCTCAAGCGCCTGATCGGGTTTGCCGACGACCTCGAAGATCAGGCCCAGACCGTAAATAGCCTGATAGTTGTTCGGGTTGAGGGTCAGCGCGTGTTCAAGATCGGCGGCTGCCATTCCAAACCGGTCGATGCCGAAAAAGGCCGAGGCCCGCACGTGCCAGCCTTCGGCAAATTCGGGCGCGTGGTCGGTCAACGCGGTGAGATGTTCGATCGCGGCCTCGATATCGCCGTCATCCAGCGCTTCGCGCCCCCGCTCAAGCAACAGATCAGCCGAGGCTGAACCCGATTGCGACCAGAGCGCCTGCAACTGACGATCCAAACCGATGGCCTGCTCTGGCGTTGCCTGCGCCAGTTGCCTCAACAGCGCTTCTTCGTCGCGGGAATCCGCTTGTTGCGCTCCACCACTGGTGGAAAACATGACTAGAACGGCAAGTGCCGCAACGGTACCTTTGAGATTGGTGATTGCAATACCCATAACAATGGTCAGTGTAGCGTTGCGACCGAGGATGTCCATTCACGGCGCATAAACAATATGAGGAAAAGCATGAGCGAGATTCTTGAAAAGGCTGCGGCCGCGCTGAACGAAAAGCTAGCCGGCGGTGGCTTTGATGCGTCCGCCAAGTTTGCAATCGCCGATCTGGGCGCAATTGTTCTGGACGGAGACGGTGCCCGCGTCAGTGATGACGAAGCAGATGTGACACTCAGCGCGGATGCGGACACGTTCGAACAGATCCTCAGCGGCGATCTGAACCCGACCGGCGCGTTCATGTCCGGCAAGCTCAGCGTCGACGGTGACATGGGAATCGCCATGCAGCTTGCATCGGTTCTGGCCTGATGGAGTACTCGCCGGCCCCCTTTTATGATGACGTGGCCGGCGACCCTGCCGGTGGTACAGCCCATTGGCTCCACACCGCCGACGGCAAACGCATCCGTGTCGGGCATTGGCTGCCCGAGGATGCAAAGAACGGCACGGTCTTCCTGTTTCCGGGCCGCACCGAGTACATCGAGAAATACGCGAGCACCGCAGGGGAATTCCTGAATCGCGGATTTGCCGCCCTCGCCGTCGACTGGCGCGGACAGGGTTTGGCCGACCGCATGCTGGACGAACCCCGCATCGGGCATGTCGATAAATTCACCGATTATCAACATGACGTCGCCGTGGTGCTGGAACTGGCTGAGACACTGGACCTGCCGCGCCCGTGGTACGTGATCGGGCATTCGATGGGGGGCGCCATCGGCTTGCGCGCGGTCATCCAGAACGATTGCTTTGCAGCCTGTGCGTTTACCGGGCCGATGTGGGGCATTTTCTTTGTCCCGCTCATGAAGCCCCTAAGCCGTCTGACCGCCTATTGGGGCACGGCGCTGGGATTGGGGGAACGCACCCCGCCCACCACTTCGTTGACCAGCTATGTTCTGGCGGAACCGTTCGAGGGTAACTCCCTGACGCGTGACCCGGACATGTTCAAGATGATGCAGGATCAACTTAAGGCGCACCCTGAGCTGGCGCTGGGCGCCCCGTCCAACCAGTGGTTGCGTGAGGCGCTCAGCGAATGTGAATGGCTGATGGAGCAACCGGCGCCTGACACCGCGTGCCTGACCTATCTGGGCAGCCACGAACAGATCGTTGACCGCAAGGCGATCCGGGCACGGATGGCGAACTGGCCCAACGGCCGTCTGGTCGAGATCCCCGATGGTGAGCATGAGGTGCTGATGGAGGCCCCCGAAGTTCGCAACCCGGTTCTGGACGAGCTGACCGCGCATTTTCTGGCAAATCGCCCCTAAGGCGTCCGCACGGCACTGATCTTGACTGGCGGCTTGTGATCCGGGCGCGCCAGCCCTAGATGTTTGGCAACAATGCTATTCAGAGGTGTTCCATGCGCGACCTGCCCTTTCCCGTCCGTGATGCAAATGCAGTCGGCGGTTCCGACAACCTTGGCAACCTGCCCGAATGGGACCTGACCGACCTCTATGCCTCGGAAGAGGCGGCCGAGCTGACGCGGGATCTGGACTGGCTTGAGGGCGAATGCGCGTCATTCGCGGCAGACTACGAAGGCAAACTGGCCGATCTGGACGCCGAAGGCCTGCTGACCTGTGTGCATCGCAACGAAAAGATCAACGCCATCGCCGGGCGGATCATGTCCTTCGCCGGTCTGCGCTACTACCAACTTACGACCGACGCCGATCGCGCAAAATTCCTGTCGGACATGCAGGAAAAGATAACCGTCTTCACCACCCCTCTGGTGTTCTTCACGCTCGAGATCAACCGCATCGAAGACGACGTTCTGCAGGCGCATTTCGCGGCCAATGCTGATCTTGCGCGTTATGAGCCCGTCTTCCGCCGCATTCGCGCGATGAAACCCTACCAACTGCCTGACGAATTGGAGAAATTCCTCCACGACCTCGGCGTTGTCGGTGACGCGTGGGAGCGTTTGTTCGACGAAACCATCGCGGGCCTGACCTTCACCGTCGACGGCGAAGAGCTGAACATCGAAGGCACCCTGAACCTGCTGACCGAACAGGACCGCAGCAAACGCGAGGCGGCCTCGCGCGAGTTGGCCTCGGTGTTTCAGGAGAACATCAAAACCTTCGCCCGCGTTCACAACACGCAGGCCAAGGAAAAGGAAATCGTCGACCGCTGGCGCAACATGCCAACCGCTCAGACCGGTCGCCACTTGTCGAACGACGTCGAGCCCGAAGTGGTCGAAGCCCTGCGCGAAGCCGTGGTCGCCGCCTACCCCAAGCTGAGCCACCGGTACTACGAACTCAAACGCAAATGGCTGGGGCTTGACGTGATGCAGGTCTGGGACCGCAACGCGCCACTGCCAATGGAAGACACCCGCATCGTCGGCTGGGACGAGGCCGAGAAGACGGTGATGGATGCCTATAGCGCCTTTGATCCGCGCATGGGTGAGATTGCCTCGCCGTTCTTTTCTAAAGGCTGGATCGACGCGGCGGTGAAGCCGGGTAAAGCGCCCGGCGCCTTCGCCCATCCGACCGTGACCGATGTCCACCCTTACGTGATGCTCAACTATCTGGGCAAACCGCGCGATGTGATGACCCTCGCACACGAATTGGGCCACGGTGTCCATCAGGTCCTGGCGGCGGATCAGGGCGAGATGCTGTCCTCGACCCCGCTGACACTGGCCGAGACCGCTAGCGTGTTTGGTGAAATGCTGACTTTCCGCAAAATGCTGGACAAGGCCGAAACCAAGGAACAGCGCAAGGTGCTTCTGGCTGGCAAGGTCGAGGACATGATCAACACGGTCGTCCGCCAGATCGCCTTCTACGATTTCGAATGCAAGCTGCACGCCGCCCGCCGCGAGGGCGAACTGACCCCGGACGACATCAACGCCCTATGGATGAGCGTTCAGGCGGAAAGCCTCGGGCCGTCATTCGAATTCATGGAAGGGTATGAAACGTTCTGGGCCTATATCCCCCATTTCGTGCATTCCCCCTTCTACGTCTACGCCTATGCGTTTGGAGACGGCCTCGTGAACGCGCTTTATTCGGTCTACGAAAGCGGTGCTGAGGGGTTCGAGGACAAGTATTTCGAGATGCTGCGCGCCGGTGGGTCGAAACACCACAAGGATCTGCTCGCTCCGTTTGGGCTGGACGCAAGCGATCCCAAGTTCTGGGACAAGGGCCTGTCGATGATCTCGGGATTCATTGACGAACTGGAAGCGATGGAGGGCTGATCACTCCTGTTTCTTTGTCGTCAGGAAGACTGCAGCCACAATCAAAATAGCTCCTAGGGCCGCAATCGGTGTGATCGCGGCCCCCAGGAACAGCGCCGAATTGATAAACGTGAAAACGACAGAAGCGGCAAACATCAACGTTGCCGTCAAGGTCGATACGCGCGCGGCGGCCTCGTACCAGAGGTAGTAGGCCATCGCCGTGGGAAGGACGCCCAGTAGGATCAGAAAAATCACATCCTTCGCCGTCGGGGTTTGCAGGGAAAACGCAGCCAATGGTAGCAACAGTGCACCAGCGCAGACAAAAATTCCGAATAGAAAGTTCAATCGCTCGGCTGTTGAGGTCGAATTGCGCATGGCCCGGCTACTTGAAACCAGAAACACGGCCCAACTAAGCCCTGCGCCAATTTCCAAAAGATCACCGAACAAAGGCTCTCCGCCACCCTGAAAATCTCGGAACACGGTCAGGAACACCCCAAAAATCGCTAGTATCGTGGCGAGTACATCCACGCGCGTAACTGGTGTATCTGCAAAGAAATAAAGGAAAAGCAGCACGAAAAACGGGGCGGTGTTTTCCAAGACCATTGCATTGGCGGCGCCTGTATGTTCCAGCCCTATGTGAAACAGGACATAGTTCACGAAAGTCGACAGTACGGCTAGCCGAAAGTTCCAGTCTTTGTGTTCGATCGAAACGGGCACACGCATGACCCGCAAAATGCAATAAATCGCCAGTGCCGCGATGAACAAGCGGGTCACTGCGATCTGCAGTCCACCCAGATCGCTCGTCAGATAGCGTACGATTACACTATGCGTGCCCCAGAGAAACGCGGCTAGAAACCCAAGTAGCAACCCGTTCTGCATCATTGGTTGTTTCGCAGCAGAGTTAGGCATCTTGCGCCTAGCCTATTTCAACTGGCTGTCTTTTGATCCGCGCCGGTTGATGCCTGCCCGTTGCTGATAGGTCCCATCCCTATCCTGCTGGCAGTCCAGACACAGCTTGACACCGGGCAGCGCTTAGCGGCGCTTTTCGGGAATGGGTTCCTCACATTCCGCGCAATGGGTCAGGCTTTCGCCTACGGGGCGTTTTTGCGCCTGCATGCGGGCCAGTTCGTCGGAGATCGACGCTTCGATCTGTTCACTGACCGCACCATCGCGGGCCCAACCTCCGGCCATGACACCTCTCCTTTTGTGGATGCAGCACAGAATACGCGCTGCGGGCGACTGCTGGCAAGTCAGAGGGGAACGGCATCCGCGAACACGCGATCAATCATCTCTTGCGTCCCGCGCGAGAATTCCAGCGGGCATGGATAGGCCACCCCGTCGCGGACCGAGCGGCAGAAGGCCTCAACTTGCAGTTTGTAGTGATCGTCGCCTGGGAACCGGGTCACCTGAACCTCAAGCCCCGGTCGATGCACCTCGACCCGCGCCTCGCCGAACACCCGCGCGTTGAACGGGGCTGTCAGGCGGATAACACCGCCCTCGCCGTGAAACACCATCTCTTGATGCGGGTGCATCCGGATCGAGACATAGGCCGAATAGGTAAAGCTCGGGAATTGCGCGCGAATTTCGGTGAACGTGTCGATGCCGTCCTGCCAACGGACCGCGGACTGAACCGCGGAGGGCTCCTGGCCTGTGGCAAACCGGGCGCCGCCGATAACGTACACCCCGATATCCCGCAGCCCGCCCCCGCCGGTCTCTGCACGATTGCGAATGTTGGTCACTTCCTCTCGATTGTCGAAACTGAACGCGCCGGTCACATGGACCAGCTTGCCAATGGCACCATCAGCGATCAGTTTCTGCACCAACTGCCACTGAGGGTGATGCACGATCATATAGGCCTCAGCCGCCAGCAAACCTGTCTGATCGCGCTTATCGATCAGAGCATCGAACTCAGCCGCCTGCATCGTCATCGGCTTTTCACACAGCACATGTTTGCCCGCGTCCAGCGCCTTCAGGCTCCATTCGACATGCATGTGGTTTGGCAGAGGAATATAGACGGCCTCGATCTCGGGATCATCCAGCAGCGCGTCGTAGCTGTCATATACGGTCATATCCGGGCAAAAGGCCTGAAAAGGCTCGGTCTTGGCCGCGTCCGAGGTCGCTAGCCCGGCCAACCGCGCCCCATTCGCCGCGTGGATCGCCGGGGCCATATACTGACGCGCGAACTTGGCCGCGCCAAGGACACCGAATTGAACAGGTTTTTGCATCGTTTTCCCCTCGCGTTTTCCGGCCCGATATTGGATCGCCTGTGTAGATCGTAGCCCGTGCAACCTAACAGACAGCCACGATCTCGCCAGTCTTTTCCCTGACTAAAAAACGCGACTTCTCAGCTAAAAATAGTGAGAGCAACTCTGGCTTGAAATTGACGCTTCTCGACTTTTCAAACTACACCTCGCTGGCCTCACACGTTTTTTTGCAAACATTAACATTCATTCGCAAACCACCGTGAAGTCATTATTTTTCAGTGAAACCGCTCTAAAACCTCAGATCAAAAAGAAAAAAGCTCTCATATTCAGTGATCCGTATCCGACTACGACCCGTAGCCCATTACATCGCACGACTTGGCTTGGGGTTGTTTCTGACGGACCTCCAACCTGGGTCGAATAACTGGGTGGGAGATTCAGAAATATGAAAGATATTCAGACTGAAGTTGAAATGGACGACACAGGGTCATCCGACGGCACACAAACGATCACCGGTTTGGTTCTTGAAAGCGGCGCTCCGGGAGAGTTCGACAAGGATTCAGAGGATTTCGATATACTGAGAGAAGCGGTACTCTCAGCCGATCTGGGTAATGCTCTCAACAACCCCGATGCGATGCTAACACTCTTCGCACCACGAGACTCGGCCTTCATCGGTCTGGCGCAACAGTTGGGATACACCGGCTCAGACGAGGCTGGGTCGCTCAGCTTTATCGTTAAAGCGCTGACATTGCTGGGCGGCGGCGATCCCATTCCGTTGCTAACCCAGATCCTGACATACCACGTCGTGGGTGACGCTTTCACGCTGGAACAGGTCGCGGGTTTGGGCAATGGTGCAGAGATTCCTACCCTTCAAGGCGGAACGCTGGAGCTAAACCTCGAAAGCACGCCGCCAAGTCTCGGAGATGCAGATGATGGCATCGAAGACCCTGGGCTAGTTGCTTTCGACACGATTGCTTCCAACGGTGTCATACATGAATTAGACGGTGTGCTGCTGCCTGTGTCTGTCACCAGCATTCTATCGCAGAAAAACACCGATTTCGTGCTGGGAGATGACACTGACGAGTTCATTTTCACAGGACGTGGCCAGGACTTCATCCATGGCGGGGGCGGCAAAGATGTCATACGCGCCGGGTCGGGTGACGATGTAGCCCTTGGTGGCGCAGGCAACGACGTGATCTTCGGTGGTCGCGGCGCTGACATTTTGCGCGGCGATGAAGGCAACGACAAAATCTTCGGTGGTCGAGGTGCCGACCTGATCGATGGTGGTGCTGGCAACGACAAACTATACGGTGGGCGCGGGCCGGACACGTTCGTCTACGACGAAGGCGACGGAGATGACTGGATTTTCGGGTTCCGCGCCGGTCAGGACAAAATCGATCTGACTGGATATGACGGAATCACAAGCTTCGAAGATATCGAGGATGACATCTCTGGTCGCTTCTTCCGTACGGAAATCGAATTCGATGATGGTGGCAGCATTACCCTCGCGGGCGTTCGGGCGCACCAATTGTCGGAAGAAGACTTTATCTTCGCATAGTCGTACAAGCATCGGCCCGCAAAATGTGCGGGCCGATGTAGTTGCTATATCAGCGGGTCGCCAACATGCCCTTCTCACGGGCCAGATCGCGCATTTTCTTTTGAAGTTTCTCAAAAGCGCGGACCTCAATCTGACGAATACGCTCGCGGCTCACATTATATTGCGTGCTGAGCTCCTCCAAAGTCACCGGCTGATCCATCAAGCGGCGCTGGGTCAGGATGTCCTTTTCGCGATCATTCAGCACCTCAAGGGAGGCTGCTAGCAGCTCACGTCGGGCGTCCAGTTCATCACGGGCTTCGTAGTCACCCGCCTGATCGGCGTCTTCGTCCTCAAGCCAGTCCTGCCATTGCATGGTGCCTTCGCCTTCGGACCCGACGGTCGCGTTCAGCGAAGCATCGCCGCCCGACATACGGCGGTTCATGCTGATGACTTCTTCCTCGGTCACGCCAAGATCATTGGCGATCTGAGTGACGTTCTCAGGACGCAGGTCGCCCTCTTCCAACGCACCGATACGCGCCTTGGCCTTGCGCAGGTTGAAAAACAGCTTTTTCTGAGCCGAGGTCGTGCCCAGCTTCACCAGCGACCAGGACCGCAGGATGTATTCCTGGATCGAGGCGCGAATCCACCACATTGCATAGGTCGCCAGACGGAAGCCCTTTTCCGGGTCGAACCGTTTGACCGCCTGCATCAGGCCCACATTGGCCTCGGAAATAACCTCGGCCTGCGGCAGACCGTAGCCGCGATAGCCCATGGCAATCTTGGCCGCCAGACGTAGATGCGACGTGACCATTTTATGAGCGGACTCGGTGTCCTGCTCTTCGACCCAGCGCTTGGCCAGCATGTATTCTTCTTCCGGCTCCAGCAGAGGAAACTTGCGAATTTCCTGCATATAGCGGTTCAGGCCGCCCTCAGGCGTCGGCGCGGGGAGATTTGCGTAATTTGCCATTTTGATGTCCCTCCGACAAATGTTTAGCTCTTTAACATACGATATGGGTAAAGAACCCATCCCTTTCAAGAGGTACCGTTAACAGTTTGAAATTAAGCTTGGGTAAAGGAAAGCTAAGAAACTCTTACTCACAGGAGTTTGCGTTTTATGACAGAGGGGCGCGCAGCGTTTCAATCAGATCCTGCATGTCCTGCGGCAGATCCGCTTCAAATCGAAGGTTTTCGCCTGTTACCGGGTGTTCAAAGCCCAAAACGGCGGCATGCAGTGCCTGACGCGGAAAGGCGCGGACGGCCTCAGAAGTTGCCGCACTGAATGCTTTCGCTGCCAATTTGCGTTTGCCGCCATAGACCGGATCGCCGACCAGACCATGACCTGCATGAGCCGTGTGCACGCGAATCTGATGGGTGCGCCCTGTTTCCAGCCAGCATTCGATAAGTGCCAGCCCCGCCGGAGCACCAAATGTTTCAACCACACGCGCCCGCGTCACCGCGTGCCGCCCTCCGTGAAACAGAACCGCCTGTTTCTGACGGTCGGTCTTGTGCCGAGCTAGCTGAGTGGTCAAGCGCATGATGTTGCCCGGCTCGAAACTGACACCTTTGACACCCCGCAAGCGCGGATCATTGGCATCCGGCACTCCGTAGCAAACCGCTCGGTAGTAGCGTTCAACACTATGCGCCTCGAATTGCGCCGCAAGCCCGTGGTGAGCTGCATCCGACTTGGCGACCACAAGTAGCCCACTGGTTTCCTTGTCGATACGGTGGACAATGCCAGGTCGTCTAATCCCGCCAACCCCGGACAAGTCTGCCCCGCAATGATGAAGCAGCGCATTCACGAGCGTTCCACTCGGCGAACCTGGCGCAGGATGCACGACCATCCCCGCAGGTTTGTTCACCACAATCAGGTCGTCATCCTCGAAGACCACGTCCAGCGGGATATCCTCGGGGCCGATATGGCTGTCTTCGGCCTCTGAAACCGTGATGACCACCGTGGCGCCTTCCGCCACCTTGGCCTTCGGATCGCGCACCTCAGTGCCCTCGACCAGAACTGAGCCCTCTTCGATCAAACGCGCCAGACGGGTGCGTGACAGGTTTTCCTCGGCTGGCACATCCCGCGAAAGCGCCTTATCAAGGCGAGGCGGCGGAGCGGCCGCGATCTGAAACTCAACCTGTCGGGTGCCCATGACTGTCCCTTCTGAACCCCAAGAAGAACCGCAGGAAACGCCGCAGCTGAGGCTGCTTCGGCGCATGGTCATGCTACTGACCGCGGTGATGATTGGCGGGGTTCTAGTGACATTCGCACTGATTGTCATCCGGCTATCGGACCGAACCCCGACCCTGCCCGATCAGATCGAACTGCCGGACAGCGCCAAAGCACAAGCGGTCACGATCGGCAACAACTGGTATGCCGTCGTTACTGACGACAACCGCATCCTGATCTTCGACAAAACCACTGCGAAACTGCGGCAAGAAATAGTGCTGGAACCCTAGGCGTCGGCTTGTTCGAAGACTTCCGCAAAGGTCTTTTGCAGGGCAGTATCCACATCTGCCATGGTAACCGGCAACCCCAAGTCAACCAGCGATGTCACGCCGTGCTCCCGAATGCCGCAGGGCACAATGCCCGAGAAATGGTCCAGCTCAGGCTCAACATTGATCGAGATGCCGTGAAAGCTGACCCATTTGCGCAGGCGCAGACCAATAGCGGCGATCTTGTCTTCCGCGGGTTGTCCGGTGATTGTCAGCGGTTTGTCGTCTCGCTGCACCCACACGCCAACGCGCCCGTCGCGAATCTCGCCTTTGACGTTGAACTCATCCAATGCGGCGATCACCCAGGTTTCGAGCTGTTTAACGAATAGGCGCACATCGCGGCCTCGCTTGTTCAAGTCGAGCATGACGTAGGCGACGCGCTGACCGGGGCCGTGATAGGTGTATTCCCCGCCGCGCTTGCTCTCATAGACAGGGAACCGGTCAGGGTCAGTCAGATCCTCGGGTCGCGCAGACGTACCTGCCGTGTAAAGAGGCGGGTGTTCGAGCAACCAAACGCATTCCTCGGCCTCGCCTGCAGCAATAGCCGCTACGCGTGCCTCCATAAAGGCGACGGCCTCTTGGTAGTCGGTCAGCCCGTCTGAGATCTTCCATTCCATGCTTGCCTCATACCGTGCCGGTCGGTTGGGGGAAAGAGGTCACGCGGCCTCTTCCAGACATTGCTTGAGGACATTGGCGTACGTCTCGACCCCTTGCGCCCCTGTAGTCAGGTATTTCCCGGCGAATACCATCGAGGGTACGCCGGAAATGCCGCGACTGGTCCAGAATTGCTGTTTCTCCCGCACCGAGGCCTGATGATCCCCGGATGCCAAAGCCGCCCGCGCGGCTTGCGGGTCCAACCCGGCAACCTCAGCCGCGTCTGCCAGTACATCGATGTCAGAAACATCCTTTTGATCCGTGAAATATGCTTCGAAAAGCGCAAGCTTCAGGGGATGCTGCCGCCCCTGCCCCTCGGCCCAGTCCAACAACTGATGCGCCAGGAACGTGTTCACCATGCGGCTGTCGTCGGTGAAATTGAAAGCAAAGCCAAGCTCTGCCCCAATCGAGGTCAGCCTCTCGCGCGCCTGAACGCTTTGCTCGGCGGTGCTGCCGTATTTCTTCATGATGTGTTCGCGCAGGTTCTGCCCCTCGGCTGGCATCTGCGGGTTCAGCTCGAACGGATGCCACCTGAGCCGCGCGAGTACGTTTTGCTGCTGCAACGCCTCATCAAGCTGTTTGAAGCCGACGATACACCAAGGGCATACAACATCAGAGACAACATCGATCTGAACAACGGGGCGGGTATCCGGGGTGGTCATCGGGGGCTCCTACTGGAGGTTTGGCTTTTACAGATATGAACGCCGGTGTTGAATTTAAACCAACGCGTTTTTGCCTCTTCACATCCTGGTTCCAAGGGTCTATACGCCGCGCTACCAAGTCATTGGCAGTGCGGTCGTGGCGGAATTGGTAGACGCGCAGCGTTGAGGTCGCTGTGGGGTAACTCCCGTGGAAGTTCGAGTCTTCTCGACCGCACCATTTTCATAAATATAATCTAATAATTACAGTATTTTAAAGTAAAACTTCGAAACGTGGACTACCTTGTAGACCACCCTCTTCATTTCCCTGTAGGCAGCTTTTCCATCAAAAGTGGCTTTCAAGAGAAGACTAAGCTGCCCAAGCCCATCTCTCTTCGACGCCCGTGGACATGAACCCGCAGGAACCACTTGCCGCCGTCACCATCTTTTTTGTGCAACCAGAGGCCCCCGCCGTCCGAGTATTTGCCGGGTTGGGCATTCTTTACTTGCAACGATGATAACTTGTTGAGTGCTGGTATTGGCCCACCCTCTGGTCCACCTTTTACTGTCAGACACAGTGAACCATCCTGAAACGGTCGGAAACATGCGTGTTCAAGTCTTTAATACATCTCGACCGCGTCACGAAAATTCATTTCGTTGTGTAATTTCAGTTTATCGTGTTGGCGTGAACGATCTTGGTCCACCTAAAGGCTTGTGAATTGGTCATTAGCACGACGTAGTCGCTTTCGCGGCTTCTGCACGCGTGCGCTGATGCCTCCGATCATCGAGTAGAGTGCCCTACAACCGATCAAGTACATAATTGGCTTCCACCAATTACTGTTTATCGAGGATGACTCTCCATTGCTGGTTAAAAGTCAGTATGAGTGCGTCAACGAAATTAGCTGCCGCACTTGTGAAGGCTGATCAGCCGCGAATATAGAGATAAACGTGCAATACGGGCTTAAGTACTGTGACGACCATACAATCTGAGTTGGGCGTCAAAACTTGAGTGAATTAGTTCAGATAGAGTGCGTCGAATCGATGAAGAAGCTGAATATGTTGACAGTCCGGCGGTCATTAGCTTCTTTGTTTCCGGTTTACATCAATTAGAACAACTGAAACGAACAAAACACGAGAAATTCTCGGTGCTTGGACAGCTCACCCCTTATGATGTTCGTTGAAATATTGCGGCCTGCAAGTAGTAGGCCTATTTGCCGAAAGTTGTGATCCTGCTGCGTCTTCGGAAATGTATCTGGTAACGAGTGTGCTGTTCCGATCTCATGACCGGAACAGCATTTTCTTTTTTTGGGAGTTGCATTGGCAATATGCAGGCTCCCTCATTTTACCGCAGGCGGTTTTGAGCTTGTCATGAGGGCATGTAATTTTGGCTTTAACTTCACTGCGAAAAATCCGCTCTGAAACCATGGGATTCCTTCGAAAAGCATGGTGACCGGCTTAGTGGGATTCGGCTAAAGTTGCTTGGATTGCACGGCGCAGGTTAGTGAGGTGTGCTCGGCTCGGGCGGAACCTACCTCGTGCCCGCTTATTGCGGGAAACAATACAAAGAACTCTGTGCCTTCACCAAGTTTGCTTCTGTAGTCTATTGTACCGCCAAATTGCTCAACAATTTCCTTTGAAATGTGCATCCCGAGTCCGGTACCGCCTGCGTGACGTTCATCGGAGGAGTCTATCTGGGAAAAGCGATCAAAAACTTTGTCATGGAATCCCTCAGGTATCCCGATGCCATGGTCTTTGACGAAGAGGCGAATATTCCCGCCGACTTTCTCGCATCCGACGGTTATCTCGCCTCCATCGAGGGAGAACTTAGCTGCGTTGGAGATAATGTTAGCCAAAACCTGAAGAAGGCGGGAGGCATCACCTTTAACGTACAGATCGTTGTTTCCCCTTAAGTCTTCTGCAATTTCTACGTTGTGAGCACTGGTGTATCCCATGTTACAGGCAATCGCTTCCTGAATCAGCGCATGTACATCGACAGTTCCTTCACGGTAGTTCATCTCGCCCGCTTCCATTTTTTGAATGTCCAGCACATCATTGATTAGGGATGCGAGCCTTTCGCAGTTTTTACCTGCTAAATGAATGAGGCTTTGCATTGATTCGGGAGCTTCACCCAATGCGCCTGTGTTGATTAGGTCAAGTGATCCCTTGATCGAAGTGAGAGGCGTACGCAGTTCATGGCTAACTGTCGATATGAACTGAGTTTTCGCAATGTAGGCCGCTTTTGTTCTTTCGTGCTCTGCTTTGAGCTTTTCGAGTTGTTCCAAATTCCTGCGGTAGAGCTTCAGAAACACCATCGAACAGTCAATCAGAAAGTACATTACAAAGATAACGGTGAAGAAGTGCAGCCAGAGTTCAGATGAAAGCTCGGGGCGTTCGGTCCAGATATCCTTGACGACAATCAACATGAACGATACGCCGTACATGGTCAGACGGACAATCATTGCCCACAGAAACTGATGGTTGTTCATTGCTGCAAACAACGCCGCAGCAAACAAGAAGAACATTGGAGTAAAGTGACCGCCGGCGGGTTGTGCGAAAGCTACTGAAACAGCATACAGGCAGATTGCAGTTGAGCTGAGGATCGTGTTCAACAGAATCCAAACAACCATCATACTAATTGCTTTGTGCTGATCTGGTTTTAAGCGCGGTACGCGTTTGGCCAGCAATAAATCTTGCGCTTCGCAAATGAGGATTGTCCCGTAGAACAGTATGGCGTTAATGGGATCGAAGAAGAACGCAGTCAAAATGGTCGTGGCCAGATAAATAGCCTGCCGCTGCCACAGAAGCGCAAAGCTCATGGCAGTATAATCTATGATGTTTTGCAGAAGCCGGTTTTCCGTTTCACCGGAGTCCCGGTCCGGCAGACTGGCGTCGATGGCTGTCATCTAGATGTCTTCGTTTTATTAGCGCTTGGACAGTACCATTAGCGGCACAATGAGGACTTAGTTGGTCTGAATTGGGTTCACAGTTTGGCGCTAATCCTTTGAAGGCCACCGTGATTGTTGGCGTTACACGCAAGGTTCTGGTGTGAGAGGTTGAAAAATTTTTGTTGCGCAAATGCAGTTTGGGGCGCCCAAAATTGACGATCTCGTTGCTAAGTGCATTTTTTTTTATCTTAATGTGCCAGAAAGAAGGAGAAAATCTAAAAGGGTTGGGGTTTGACTGCAGTTGAATTTACGAAGTTGGGACAGGGCGCTGTCGCTCCTGTTTCGGCTAGGCTTGCAAAAAAGCCGGTGACACTGCTTCAGTTTGCAAGGTCCGCTGGTCGAAACATGTTTGAAGTCATCCCGGCCGATACTTTGCGTGAAACTTATGTTCGTGGGCCTTTGAACATACACTATATCTGCGATCCTGAAATAATAACCGAGTTACTTGTCGGGCAGGGCCGTTCGTTTCCCAAAGCCAAGTTCACTAAAGACATTATTGGATCGGCTGTAGGCAACGGGTTGATACTCTCTGAAGGGGAAAAATGGCGTCAGCAGCGGCGTAGGTATTCTCCACTATTCGCCGCCAGGAACCTCCCGGTTCTGACTCGGCATTTTGCAGAGACTGGTGTCGAGATTGCAGATTCATTGGCGGAACACGAAGGCCCCGTAGATGTTGCACAAATTGCGCCTGCATCAACGTTGACGAATATTTCTAGGGTGATTTTTTCGGGTAACAAGAAAGTCAGTTCAGAGCAAATACGCGTGGGGCTGATCAAGTATTTTGAGTACATTTCTGATTTGTCTCTTTTCGATTTAATGGGTTTGCCAAAATGGGTGCCGCGCAAGAATTGGCTACGCAGCCTGGCCCCGGTCACCAATATGCGAAACCTCGCCAGACAGGTTATTGATCAGCGTCGCTCCGAATGCCGCAGCGAGCCACAGGATTTCCTCGATTTCATGATTGAGGCGTTAAAAACAGATTTCGAGGATGAAGCGACAACCGTTGACAACCTTTTAACCTTTGTCGTCGCTGGTCATGAAACTTCCGCCAACGCTCTGGCCTGGGGGTATTATCTGCTGGCGTTGCACCAAGATATGCAAGCTATGGTTAGACAAGAAATTCGGTCGGTTCGCCCAAAAGGTCCAATGGAGTTTTCTGACCTGGAGGCAATGCCACTCCTGCGCGCCCATGTAAAAGAGACGCTGCGGCTTTACCCTTCAGCCGCGTTCTTTGCTAGAGACGCATCTGCCGACCTCGAAATCAAAGGGGTAAAGATTGCAAATGGTGACGCGCTGTTCTTTCCAGTTTACTCTTTGCACAGAAACGAAAAACTATGGGATGCTCCTGACCACTATCGACCGGAACGGTTCTTGGGATCTGCACTATCTCGAGGTCAGTACATTCCATTTGGAGATGGTCCCAGAATCTGCATAGGTGCTCAGTACGCTGAAACTGAAATCATGGTACTTATGGCTTCGGTGCTCCGTCGAATAAATTTTTCGATTACAGAGTCTCAATTACCAGAACCAGTTTTGACATTCACCATGCGTACCAGTGGCCCACTCATCCTCAATGCCGAACGGGCTCGCGAATAAAGTTGATATCTAAACTACATTGCCTAACCTTTGATCGACGTCAGGCCTGACGATAGAATTAGCTTACTGCCGGCGAGTGAGGTAAGTGTTATCGCCGTACAGCTCATGTAAGACTACATCAAACAATCTATCGTCGACCATTTCTTTGCGATGCGGTGTGGGCTCTGAAAATGTGGAAGAGGTTGTAACCAGGCCCTTTCTGAGATTGGCCTCGCGATGATTCACTTTTTTGATAGCCATGTCCAAAGAAGCGAATGCTCCAACCTTCGTAAAAGAACGAAGCGATACCGGTGTACCTTTCACCACTTTAAGATGGACAGATGCGCAGCGGTTGCTGAGAACAGTCCCTAGTTCTTGGTTTAGGAAAGCTTCGGTCGGAATATTCTGGGTGCGTTCCCGCCCATGTGTAACAACGAGAAATGTGCCACTCCCGCGATAGGAATAGATTCCCCCAACAGCCTGTGTTGTTCTTTCAATGCAGAATCCAATGTCGGAAACAGATCGCCGAAAATCACCAAAATTCCCCAGATCAAAGTGATACTCGGCGTCACGATATTTGATTGCGGTGACCCAGGTGTCAAATCGACGCCTCCGTGAAAGCTGCTCGACATAGTTGTCGAATTCGACATACCCCAAGCATTTTTCCTGCTCGTCGATTGACAAAGGATCCTTAAAATTGAATTTCTGGTTGAATTCCAATTCACTGCGAAGATTTTCTATCGACACCGATGAGGATTGGGTTTTCTTTCTCTCCATCATCAGAAGGTGAGCAGCGTTCATACGGCTGCGCAATTCAAAGAAGTCGAAGGGTTTAGTCACATAATCAAACGCGCCTTCCAAAAATGCCTTCTCGATGTTCTGCCTGTCATCCAGTGCAGTCAGCATTATGACAGGTGTTTCCAGATTTTCCGGCAGGTTTCGGATTTGTGAAAGCAACTCTATCCCTGAGGTTCCGGGCATCTGAATGTCAACAAGCATACAGTCGAACGGGGATTCTGCTGATTCTATCATCCCAAGCGCTTCATCAGCTGAACTGGCAGCAGCCACATTGCAGTTTTCGAGTTCAGGAAGTGCTGACTGGAGCAATTTCAAAATGTCAGGATCATCATCAACCGCCAGTACAGTAAGTGCGGTCTTTCTTTGTGCTCGATGCTCTAAATTTCTTTGGAACCGATCACTGCCAATTGTGGAATGTCTCATAACTGGTGAACCACCGATATCCTCATAACGGGATAAACTTATGAGGAGAGTGGGTCGAAACAGCGGCAAAAATGGAGAAAGTCTTCGTAGAAAGGGGCTTTTTCTTGACCTTTATTTGGCGCCAACGGCCTCAACAACGAATTGCCAGTTTTTGTTGTGAACTAGCGTCGCTTTCTCTTAACCTTTTTTTTCGGCAATCTGTTGGCGCTAAATGGCAGTCTACGATCGCAAAACTACGGGATTGAACAACGTTTGGAAGTCTACGCATCGCCTCTGGAAACCCCACGAAAATGCAATACAGCCGAGTTTTCCCAATAGTCTCAAAATCAACCTTAGTTGCAATGAAATATGCGTCGGGCGTCCAAGAGAAAATAAGACAATCTAGTGGGTGAGGTGTTCCATTTACTTTTGGATATTGAATAAAACCGACTGACTGATGGTGCCATCGATGGAAAACTTTGCGCCGACAGGCGAGGCATTGATGCCCAGTCGCCGTGACCACCGCGCCCAGACTGACGGGACGATGCCCAGGATGCTGGTTGCACCACCTTCCATCGCGACAGTAGTCATCTGGTGAAACAACTCCTGTTGAACCGGAAGCCTGCGTGACGATGCAACATCCTTTGCCACGAAGAAACGGGATGCTTCCCAAACAGAGCGCTTTACCGGGGCGTCAATAAATAGAACGTCAGATGGTATTCCTTTAAGGATACCTCTTTGCGCGTCGCGCAGCATATAACTATATACCCCGCACTCTGCGGTCGTGGGCAGAAGTCGCACACCTCCTAAGACCTCACCGAACTCATGCAACACAACCCATCGACAGGCTGGCGTGTCGTATTGGTCAAATTCCATACCGTCAGCTTCACCAACTTGCCACTTTAACTGGTCAATGAAAATTGATTTTCTCGTTTCAAGGTATTTTGTCAGAAGGTTGCCATGCTCGGAAATATTGCGAAAATTAAGTGTAGTCGCGCGAATATGGCCAATATTGCCTCGTGGCATTGGCGGACTGCTATTGACAGCAAAAATTTCTAGTCGCGCCACAGTATTTGGTGCGCCTAAAGTGCCGTTAGCAGGTGTTAGTTCCGGAAGCTTCTCCGGGACCGGGTATGTTTGCTTATACCTGAGTGGTTGGTCCATATTTTACTCATACTTCTGACACACTTATGGCAAGATTCAACTCAGCTAGTCCACAACCCTATGCGGTAGTTGCCCGAATAGATGGACAGGTGTGTCTAAATCTCCTCCCTTCCTTTGATTACCTTCGCTGACTGACCAAAAACTTTAGAAAGTTCTTGGC
This sequence comes from Ruegeria sp. ABV3_008, assembly GCF_056161185.1. Taxonomy (NCBI): domain Bacteria; kingdom Pseudomonadati; phylum Pseudomonadota; class Alphaproteobacteria; order Rhodobacterales; family Roseobacteraceae; genus Ruegeria; species Ruegeria sp. ABV3_008. The sequence continues at coordinate 171,606 of NZ_JBSWYP010000004.1, forward strand.
TTCTATTTTCTCCCGCAGGTTCCGTTTTTTTCCCATGTCTGGCAACACTTTGAAAAAAATACAGCTTCTCTGTTGTATTCATTTCAAATTCTCGATGGATCAGGCGCTGTTTAGCTATCCGATAGTATTTCGAGGCCGTCGTGACGGCTGATAGGAGCAAAGATAAAATGGCATCAAGAATTGGAGGGATTTGCTTTTCAGTATGCGCTCTCGCACGGGAAGGATTGTACAAATTAAAAAAATGTACAAACATAAGGAAGCCCACCTTATGTCACCGTTTTGCCGCCTTCGTAAGAGAGGCTGAGAAAATCCTGAGTGTATCATTCGCGAGCCAACCGTTGCCTGAAGTCTGCAATGCCCAACGTTTGGTGAGATGTAAAAGGTTGGTGAAAAGTTATGCGTATACTTGCTGTAGACGACGATCCTAGCATCCTGGAGTTGCTGGATAGAGTTCTAGACGCGTTCGGTTATAAAGACGTTGTCACCGCCAGAAGTGGGCCAGAGGCCATTGAAATACTGTCACGACCTAACGAAGCGTTCGACTGCTTGCTACTAGATGTGCAGATGCCGCAAATGAACGGCATAACTCTTTGCGAAGAAGTGCGAAAATTACCAGAGTACACGTACACGCCCATTATCATGGTGACCGCCATGGTGCAAAAAGAGTACATCGACGAAGCATTCGGAGTTGGGGCAACGGACTACGTTACAAAGCCTTTTGAGTTCTCTGATCTAAAGCAGAGGTTGTCTGACGCCTATAGAATGGCAGCGGAACGCAGAGCCGCAATCGAAGTGCTGGAAGCTGAAGCGGATTTTGAGTTGTGTTTTGGCAATAGTCCGAACGTTCGCTTAAGTGATCCGCAATGTTTCGGAGATGTGCCCGGTTTCATTGGGTTAGCTGAATTTGAGAACTACGTAATTCAGCTTTCGACGATGCACTCTATGGCTGCAAAGCTTGTGGCGGTGAAATGCATAGAAGCCGAACAAATCTATGAGACGAGCACGGTCAGTGAATTCCGTAGTGCCATGACTTTAGCTGGTACCGCGCTTCTGACAGCCAATCAGCAAGGGCGCAAAGTGGCGACCTATTGGGGAAATGGCATATTCTTGATGATCTATGACAATCAAATTGATTTGAGTGTGGACCAGTTGGGTGCTCCGCTTCCCGAGTTATTGAAGGAAATTTCCGGTGACACAACTTCAGGTCGGCCAATTGGCTTCCAAGTTAGCGAAGAAGTTATGCTTAAAGCCAAAACCAAGATGGAGGCGTTGTTCTTGATAGACAAGGCCGTCGAAATGGCTGAAATGTCGGAGGATCGAGCGGCGAATATCGCTTGAAAGACTGCATATATGGATGGTGATTAAGACCAGGCTGTTGGTGCAAAAAATACACTAGCACGCCCTGAGTTTTTCATCTTGCTGGTTGAAATAGATCCGCGCGCTCGTTCATCAGACGTTCAACCTTTGTGCTTTTGGCCTACTTTGTCCGATCTCAGTGCCTACCCGGCGGCGGCAACTCGGAGAAAGAACCTGTAAGCTTCTTCTCGAAATTTGATCTGATGCGAGATCTGGCGTATTCGCCTTTCTCTAATTTCCTGAAGGTATCTTTCGCGACCACGGTCAAAGCGTGATCGGTCTAAGCAGCTTCCCGGCGTATCCGTTCTTGTTCTTTGATGGGGTCTTTGCCTTTACGGGCTACGGGCCGCCATTTCTCGGCTTCCTCGCGCTTCCTTCAAAGATACGGCTGACAAAGCCCCCAAACCCATCTCTCTACGACGCCCGTGGACATGTACTCGAAGGAACCACTTACCACCTTCACCATTATTTTTGTGCAACCAGAGGCCCCCGCCGTCCGAGTATTTGCCGGGTTTGGCATTCATTACCTGCAATGATGATAGCTTGTTGAGCGCTGGCATTGGTCCACCCTATGGTCCACCTTCTACTGTGAGACACAGTGAACCATCCTGCGACGAATGTAATCTAAGTTTTTATGTTTTGCAGTGGTTTAGAACAATTCCTGAGGCAACCTGAAACGGACAGAAATATGCGAGTTCAAGTCTTCAATGCATCTCGACCGCACCAAAAAAACAATAGCTTGGCCGTTTCCCCTCAATGCCGCGACTAATCTTTGTAACTGAAAAGTAGCTTTGCGTCCGTCTTTGACGGATCACCATTGCCGCGCCTTTGTTTTCTGACTGTCGCACAACAAAACGACTTTAGCTCCAAGAAGGTTGTCCCAGGCACCCAGATACGCGATCTTGTTTGGAAGGCTGAAGTACCGGCGGCGCATTGCAATAGGGTAGGACTAGAGCCTCAAGGCACTATTGTCCGCAACCGCGTTCGTCGCACTCTTTTCCTATTGGCTATTGGTCCCGAGCCTAGCGCATCAAATGCCCTGATCGAATCGCCGAGACGCCCAAATCCACGTACAATCCCTACGCACGCGCCCCTCTGTTTCCAAGCTGCAGCTATCGGTCATTTCAACCCTGCAATATTCGACGGCAATTGTGGCCATTTAAGTAAAAGCTTAACCAAATTCCACTAAACCGGCATACATTCGCCCGGTTAAAGAGTAACATTGTCCTACCAGTCTTGAGTGAGTGGTATGTTAACCGGTAACCCGGATCTGCTCCGGTGACCCGTAAAGTGTATGAGTACGAGTCTGCCGTTCCGACCCCAAATCGGAACGGCAATTTCGTTCCGGGCTATGTTTCAGGCGCCTATGGCGGTCCAATACCCGAATGCTCTAAGCTTAGAGCGCGGCCTTGATTTGCTCAGCGTGTTTGGCGATCGCTTCGAAATCCCCCATCTTGCCAGGTGCGCGCAGGGGTTCACCTTCATGTCGAGGCAGAATGTGAAAATGCAGGTGGAAGACCTCCTGCCCGCCTGCGGCTTCGTTGAATTGCTGAATCGTCACCCCACCGGCGTCGAACGCCTGCTTGGCAGCACGTGCCAGTTTCTGAACGGTTGCCATAACGGCATTCAACTGCTCGGGCGTCGCATCCAGCACATTGCGGCACGGAGTTTTCGGAATGACCAGGAGATGACCATCGGCGCGAGGCATGATGTCCATAAACGCCAGCGTCTCATCATCTTCGTATACGCGGGTCGAGGGGATCTCTCCTCGCAGGATTTTGGCGAAAATATTGTCCGGATCATATGCTGACATGTCGGGCCTCTGAAATTGCAATGGGTTCAAAGGAGTTCTGCGGTTCGAACGTGCGTCGGTCAAGGCGGAACTCGGCCGATTCAGGCCAACGAACCTGCGCGACCTCTTGAAAGAAGAAATGAAATAGCCAGATTCGAGCCACTCATGATCTGAATTCGCGGCGCAGCGCTCTGCCCGCGACAATTATTCTTGATCCAGATCAAACTCGGCCATTGAAGGCAACCTCAACGCAATCTAAAACCAGCAGTAATCGCGCGCACCGGAGAGGTCTGGTTGCGCGGCGTAGTTGCAACAGGAGGCACCTAAAATGGCAGACGCAGCCATTCATGGCCACGATCATGAAGACGAGCGCTCGTTCTTTCAGCGCTGGTTCATGTCGACCAACCACAAGGACATCGGGATTCTCTACCTGATCTTCTCGGCTATCGCCGGGTTCATCTCGGTGGCAATGACCGTTTACATGCGGCTTGAGCTGATGCACCCCGGTGTTCAGTACATGTGCCTGGAAGGCTTCATGGCCGATCCATGTACGCCAAACGGCCATCTGTGGAACGTGATGATCACCTATCACGGTGTTCTGATGATGTTCTTCGTTGTCATCCCCGCCCTGTTTGGCGGATTTGGCAACTATTTCATGCCGTTGCAGATCGGCGCGCCGGATATGGCGTTCCCGCGGATGAACAACCTGTCCTTCTGGCTGTACGTCGCTGGTACCTCTCTGGGTGTGGCTTCGCTGCTCAGCCCCGGCGGTAACGACCAGCTGGGTTCAGGCGTAGGCTGGGTTCTATATCCACCGCTGTCCACGACTGAGGGCGGCATGTCCATGGACCTCGCGATCTTCGCCGTTCACGTTTCGGGCGCGTCATCGATTCTGGGCGCGATCAACATGATCACCACCTTCCTGAACATGCGTGCCCCAGGCATGACCCTGTTCAAGGTGCCGCTGTTCAGTTGGTCGATCTTCGTCACTTCCTGGCTGATTCTGCTGTCGCTGCCCGTTCTGGCCGGCGCGATTACCATGCTGCTGATGGACCGCAACTTCGGCTTTACGTTCTTTGATCCGGCCGGTGGCGGTGACCCAATCCTGTATCAGCACATCCTGTGGTTCTTCGGCCACCCGGAAGTGTACATCGTGATCCTGCCCGGCTTCGGCATCATCAGCCACGTGATTGCAACCTTCGCACGCAAGCCGATCTTCGGTTACCTGCCGATGGTCTGGGCAATCATCGCGATCGGTGTTCTGGGCTTCGTCGTTTGGGCGCACCACATGTACACCGTTGGCATGTCGCTGCGTCAGCAGGCCTACTTCATGCTGGCCACGATGGTTATCGCAGTTCCGACCGGCGTTAAGGTGTTCTCGTGGATTGCCACCATGTGGGGCGGCTCGATCGAGTTCAAGACACCGATGCTGTTCGCCTTCGGATTCCTGTTCCTGTTCACCGTAGGCGGTGTGACCGGTGTGGTTTTGTCGCAGGCCGGTATCGACCGTGCCTATCACGACACCTATTACGTCGTGGCACACTTCCACTATGTGATGAGCTTGGGTGCCGTCTTCGCGATCTTCGCTGGCGTCTACTTCTACTTCTCGAAGATGACCGGTCGTCAGTACTCGGAGTTCTGGGGCAAGGTTCACTTCTGGATGTTCTTCATCGGCGCCAACCTGACCTTCTTCCCGCAGCACTTCCTGGGCCGCCAAGGCATGCCGCGCCGCTATATCGACTACCCTGAGGCATTCGCTCAGTGGAACTTCGTGTCATCGATCGGTGCATTCGTGTCCTTCGCTTCGTTCCTGCTGTTCTTCGGAATCGTGTTCTACGCCCTCTTCCGCGGCGCAAAGGAAACACGTCCGAACCCATGGAACGAATACGCGGATACGCTGGAATGGACCCTGCCCACCCCGCCGCCCGAGCACACGTTCGAGCAACTGCCAAAGCAGGAAGACTGGGACAAAGGCCACGCGCACTAAGCCCGAGCTGAGAAACAAACAAACCCCGCCATCCCGGCGGGGTTTTTCTTTTCGCACTCACCTTTTGGAACAACACATCGCCAGATCGGGCAAAATAGGCTATTCTGGTAAGGGAAACTCATCCGGCAATCCGGGGAGGGTCCAGATGCCCGAAATTGACTTTTGGTATTCGATCGGCAGCACATACAGCTTTCTGACGATCATGCGCCTTGATGATTGGTGTGCCGAAAACGACGCCTCTGTGCGTTGGCGTCCGTTCAACGTGCGCAGCGTGATGTCCGAACAGCAGAACGTACCCTTTGCCGGTAAGCCGGTGAAATCTGCCTATATGTGGCGCGATATCGAACGCCGGGCGGCCAAGTATCACATCCATGCCAAACTGCCCGCGCCCTACCCTATTTCGGACCTGCCTCTGGCCAATCAGATCGCCCTACTCGGGATGAGTGAGGGTTGGGGTAAGGATTTCACCCAGAACCTCTATCGGATCTGGTTTGAAGACGGCGTCGAGGCGGGCAGCGAGACCGCTCTGTCCGAGGCCCTTTTGCGGTGCCAGCAAGATCCCCGCCTTGTACTTTCCCGCGCGCGCAGCACCGATGCCGTCGCGGCGCTAGAGGCTGAGACAGAACACGCAAAACGCCTCGGGGTTTTCGGCGCACCCAGCCTTGTCGTCAGAGGCGAGGTATTCTGGGGCGATGACAGATTGGACGATGCGCTTTCCTGGGTCCGGGTTGGCCATGTCGTTTGATCTTTAACCTTAGACAGCACATAACTTTGCGCTAGTTTTCCGCTATGCCCTATCAATGGAATCATACATCGGACACCGAACAGGAATTGCGCCTCTGGCCGCATAACTCATTGCCTCCGCGTGGCGCGATGATTGTGATTCTGTCGGTTTTCACCTTCGGTCTTATTCCCGTTCTGGCCATGCTGGGATCGGTAGTCTTGTGGGGGTTGCTGCCCTTCCTGTTGCTGACAGTTCTGGGCCTGTGGCTCGCGATCCAGACGAACTACCGAGCGCGCAGCGCGGTCGAGGTTCTAACCCTCAGCGGCTCACAGGCGCGTCTGATCCATCAGTCACCGGGAAAACAGCAGCAGGAATGGTCTTGCAACAGGTATTGGGCCCGCCCCGAGATGCACGAAACCGGTGGGCCAGTGCCGCACTACGTGACCCTGATCGGAGCTGGTCGCGAGGTCGAGATTGGCGCGTTTCTGTCCGAGGATGAGCGGATCACCCTCTATGACGACCTGATAGCAAAACTGCGCGGACCGGCCGCGCAGTAAAGGGGTTCAGTCTCAGCAGTCGCCGTTCGAGGCGGCGCACAGATGGTCTTTGACCATCGGACCGACCTTGCCGAAATCCATCTGACCGGTGTAGCGCGTCTTCAACTCGCCCATCACCTTGCCCATATCGCGGATCGAGCCCGCGCCAGTCGCGGTGATGGCGGTCTGAATCGCTTTCGAGACCTCATCTTCATCCAGCTGCTTGGGCAGGAATTCCTCGATCACCGAGACTTCCAGCAATTCCCGTTCCGCCAGATCCAGACGTCCGCCCTCTTCATACGCGCGGGCGCTTTCCTTGCGCTGCTTGGTCATTTTACCAAGAATTTCAAGAACCTCGGCGTCGCCGCAGCCCTTGGCTTCTTCGTTTTGCGAGCCGCGTGCGGCGATATCGCGATCCTTGATCGCAGCATTGATCAACCGCAGAGTCGACAACCTTTCAGCGGCCTTGTCTTTCATCGCTTGCTTCAGGGCGGCATTCACCCGTGATCGCATATCCATATGGTTTGTCCATCCCCATGACAAAGGAACCCCGAACATATCCAAACAAAAAGCGTGATACAACAGGGGGCGAATACCGATAAGCTATTGAAAAACAACAATAGCCTAAAAAATGATCAGACTTGACCCGAACGTGTAACCCCCTTAGGTATGCGCCGATTTACCTATAGGAGAGTTGCGCCATGGCCCAGAACGCCCCGTCCAAGCCCACCGCATGTCTGGCTTTGGCCGACGGAACTTTGTTCTACGGAATGGGCTTCGGCGCCACCGGACAGACCGTGGCCGAGCTGTGCTTCAACACTGCCATGACCGGCTACCAAGAGATCATGACCGACCCCTCCTATGCCGGGCAGATCGTGACCTTCACCTTCCCGCATATCGGCAATGTCGGCGTGAACCCCGAAGACGATGAAACCGGTGATCCGGTGGCTGCGGGCATGGTCGTCAAATGGGACCCGACCGAGCCATCGAATTGGCGCTCAGCTGAAGAGTTGAAGGGCTGGCTGGAGCGTCGTGGCCGTATCGCGATCGGTGGCGTCGACACCCGCCGCCTGACCCGCGCGATCCGCCAGCAGGGTGCGCCGCACGTCGCATTGGCCCACGACCCCGAGGGTAATTTCGACATCGAAGCTCTGGTTTCCGCCGCACGCGGCTTTGCCGGGCTTGAAGGGATGGACCTCGCGAAAGACGTCACCTGCGCCCAAAGCTACCGCTGGGATGAGATGCGTTGGGCCTGGCCTGACGGCTACCAACGGCAAGAGGCCCCTGCCCACAAGGTTGTAGCACTTGATTTTGGCGCAAAGCGCAACATCCTGCGCTGCCTGGCGTCGGCCGGATGTGACGTGACCGTTCTGCCCGCAACTGCCACAGCGGGCGAGGTTCTGGCCCATGAGCCTGATGGCGTCTTCCTGTCCAACGGCCCCGGCGATCCGGCGGCCACAGGCGAATATGCCGTACCGATGATCAAGGAGATCCTCGACACCACCAAGCTGCCGGTGTTCGGTATTTGCCTCGGTCACCAGATGCTGGCCTTGGCGCTTGGCGGGCAGACCGTCAAGATGAACCACGGCCACCACGGCGCGAACCACCCGGTCAAGGATCTGGAAACCGGCAAGGTCGAGATCACCTCGATGAACCACGGATTCGCGGTGGACGCGCAGTCACTGCCCGACGGCGTGGTGGAAACACACCGTTCGTTGTTTGACGGCTCCAACTGCGGCATCCGCATGACCGACCGCCCGGTGTATTCGGTTCAATACCACCCCGAGGCCTCCCCCGGACCGCAGGACAGTTTCTACCTGTTTGAACGTTTTGCCAGCGCGATGGCGGACGCAAAAGCACAGGCGTAAACACAAAAATTCCGTGTGTTTATCAGAGTTAACCGCGCGTTAACCTTAGTCGTTCAACCCTGACGCCAACAAAAGGCGTCGGGGTTTTTTTCTTTTATGGTTGATTTGAACGCACAACAAATCTCTGCAACACATCCGATCCCGTCGCCTGAGCTTCGCAAACCCGTAGGGGCGTGTCTGGTTGATGCCGGGGTGATCACGCAGGACCAGCTGGCTCAAGCGTTGGACCTTCAGGCCCGCCAGAACGCTCCGCTCGGAGAAATTCTGGTGAGTGAAGGCTGGGCCAACCGCAAAGATGTTCTGGCCGCTTTGTCCGCGCAAACCAATCTGCAGATCGCCGATCTGCTACAAACCCCGCCTTCGGCAGAGTTAAGCACTCTCAAACCAATGGAGTTCTGGCTGCGCCACAACGTGATCCCTTGGCTGCAGATCGGTCCGTTTCTATTTGTCGCCACCGCGCGCCCGGATCGCTTTGCCACTGTGTCAGCCGAAATGGTGGGCTGCGACTTGACCATCGTTCCGGTTGTCGCCGCTGCCGATCAGATCGACCGCTCGATTGCGCAGATCTTCTCGGACCAGTTGGCCCAAAACGCCGAGGCCCGCGTGACCGAGGATCATAGTTGCCGCACCTGGACCGCCTGGAGCCGGACCCGAAGCGCCAGCATAGTGGTGCTGGCATTACTGGCTTTCGTTTCGTTTCCGTTGACGGGGATGGCCGTTCTGGCGACGGCGGCTGTGGTGTCCCTGCTGTTGTTCATGATCATGCGGTTCTCAGGCCTCTTGGCCTTTGCCCACCAAAACTTGCGCCCGCAGCCTGCACCGTCCTCGCCGGTGACCGCTCTGCGGCAGCCCTGCGTGTCGATCATGGTGCCTTTGTACAAAGAGCGTGAGATCGCAGGCGCGCTGATCCGACGCCTTCAACGCCTGACCTACCCCAAGGCGCTACTGGATGTGATTTTGGTGCTAGAGGAAAAGGACGATGTCACACGGGACACATTGTCAAAGGTTGACCTTCCCAGTTGGATCCGAACCATCGAAGTGCCCGAGTTGAACGGCCTGACCACCAAACCTCGCGCCATGAACTACGCTTTGGATTTCTGTCGGGGCGACATTCTGGGGGTCTGGGATGCCGAGGACGCCCCGCAACCCGATCAGATTGAGCGGGTCGTTGATCATTTCACACAGGCTGCGCCCGAAGTTGTCTGCCTGCAAGGCGCGCTGGACTACTACAACCCGCGCACTAACTGGCGCTCTCGCTGCTTTACGATCGAATATAACAGCTGGTTCCGCGTTATTCTTCCGGGGATCGCCAAACTGGGTTTCGTGGTCCCTCTGGGCGGCACGACCTTCTTCTTTCGCCGCGACAAACTGCTGGAGCTTGGCGGATGGGACGCCCACAACGTGACCGAGGACGCCGATCTGGGCGTGCGCCTCTGCCGCGCCGGCTACCGGACCGAGATCGTGAACACCACCACCTTTGAAGAGGCCAACTTTCGCGCCTGGCCTTGGGTCAAGCAACGCTCGCGCTGGCTCAAAGGCTTCATGGTCACCTACCTTGTCCATATGCGCGCACCCTTGCGCTTGCTAAGGGATCTGGGGCCGCTGAAATTCATCGGTATTCAGGCGTTTTTTATGGGTACGGTAGGGCAGTTTTTGCTGGCCCCCGTTTTGTGGATGTTCTGGCTGACCACGCTGGGGTTAGATAACCCATTCCTACAAGTGATCCCGATGCAGACCTTCAAAACCCTGATCTGGCTGTTTTTGGCCGCAGAAGCGTTGAACTTCATCATCGGCGTCATCGCCGTCTGGGCGAAAGAGCGACGGTTCCTGCTACCCTGGGTCCCTACGATGATCCTATACTTCCCACTGGGGGTCGTGGCGGCCTACAAAGCATTGTGGGAACTGGCCGCCAAACCGTTCTTCTGGGACAAAACCCAGCACGGGCAGGCTTCTGAGGACCTGCCGCCGCAAGAGGTCTAGCCGTCACGCCGGATCGCATCCTGCTTCAGACGGGTCATGAACGCGACCGAGATATGCTCTTTCAGGGCCTTCGCTGCGGCCTCTTCATCCCGTGCGGCGATGGCTTCGACGATGCCCTTATGTTCACTCTGCGCGATTTCACTACGCCCTTGCGCGGCCAGAGACGTGGTCGCCATCAGCGCCATGGTGCGATGCACAAGGTCCAGTTGCTGCACCAGATAGCGGTTGTGTGAGGCCAGATGGATCTGCTCATGAAACCGTCGATTCGCCCTCGACAACGCCGCCGGATCATCGACCAAGGCGTCATCCTCGGCCACCATCTCCTGCAACACGCGAATTTCTTCCTCGGTCGCATGTTTGGCCGCGAGGCTCGCCGCCAGCCCCTCCAGCTCGCGCCGCACGATGTAAAGTTCGGCCATCTGGTTGTGGTTCAGGGAAGCCACGATCAGCGATCGCCCGTCCCGTTCCAGCAGAGACTGCGTTTCCAGACGTTGCAGCGCCTCGCGAATGGGGGTGCGGGATACGCCGAACCGTTCGGCCAACTCGCTTTCGACCAGACGATCTCCGGGCTTGTAGATACCGACATCAATGGCGTCGAGTATCAGCGTATACGCGTCTTTGCTGGGGTGTCTGGATTGGGGCATGGGGCGATTGGTCTCCTCGTTCGAACCTGTCTATCCGCCCTGACCGCCTGCAATCAAGTGCGGCATTGAAAACCCGCCCGCAGCGCCCTACACCCTAGGCATGGTCAAACCGTCCTTCAGCCACGTCACGCAATGGGTGTTCGATCTGGACAACACCCTCTACCCGCCACAGATGCGCCTATTCGATCAGATCGAGGTGTTGATGACGGATTACGTCGTGCAAGCGATTGGTGTCGACCGGGCCGAGGCTGATCGGCTGCGCGGGCACTATTGGCGCGAGTACGGAACCACGCTGGCCGGTTTGATGGCCGAGCATGACCTGGACCCCGACCCTTACCTAAACGCGGTTCACCAAGTCGACCTGAGCCATATGGACCCAGACGCGGAACTTGCCGACCATATCCGCGCCCTGCCCGGTCGCCGCATTGTCTACACCAATGGCAGCGCGCCCTATGCGGAGCGTGTCCTTGAGGCGCGCGGACTGAATGGTCTGTTCGATGCCATCTACGGGGTCGAGCATGCCGGATATCGTCCCAAACCCGAAAAGGCCGCGTTCGAGGCAATCTTTGCACAGGACGGAATCACAGCAGAATCGGCCGCAATGTTCGAAGACGACCCCCGCAACCTGGCCGCTCCGCATGAGATGGGAATGCGCACGGTTCACGTCGCGCCTGACCCTCATGACGCCGATCATATCCACCACCACACAGACGATCTGACCGCCTTCCTCGCCCGCCTGCGATAGGCTGTCACACTGCGACGATCTGTATATTCTGCAGCTGCAAAATCATCCCTATATGCCGGTCTGCGACGAACAGAACGGAGACCCCGATGACCGCGACAATGATGCCGCAGCGCCTGCCGATTTGGCAGCGCCTGCTCTTTGCAATTCCCCTCTTTGGCTGGATGGCCCGCGACGTGGCCGATGGCCGCCCCGAGGATCTGGGCTATACCGCCGCTGCGATTGTCAGCATGTGGGGCTGTTCGGCATTGCTGTTTGGTCTGCCGGGCCTATACATCCCTGCATTGATGATGGTTCCGATGATGTTTCTGGTCCTCATCCTGATTTCGCGGGGCTGACACGCGGGACAGGATGTCGCTTGGCGCAGAGGCATGAACCGAACTAGGTTTTGCCGAGAACGGAGAATGCGCCATGACTGACAGCTGTGACATCCTGATTTCCGGCGGCGGCATCGCCGGGCTGACCGCTGCCGCCGCATTTGGCGCCGCTGGGTTCAACGTGGTCTGCGTGGACCCGACACTGCCAATCACCGAACGCGACGCGGATGGCTCTGACCTGCGGACCACCGCGTTTCTGCAACCCTCCCGCATTTTGCTGGAACAATGCGGAGTGTGGGACCGGCTGGACAGCCCCGCCGCACCGCTGCAAGTCATGCGGATCGTTGACGCAGGCGGAGACATTCCCGAACCGCGCGTCGTGCGGGACTTCAACGCCTCGGACATTTCCGAGCAACCTTTTGGCTGGAACCTGCCCAACTGGCTGCTGCGGCGCGAGATGGTCGCGCGCCTGTCCGAGCTGCCCAATGTCGATTTCCGTCCTGGCACCGCGACGGTCAGCCTGTTCACTCGTACCGCCGAGGCCCGAGTAGGGCTGAGCGACGGTAGCCGTATCCGCTGCAAGCTGGTGATCGCCGCAGACGGTCGCAACTCACCGATGCGCGAAGCCGCCGGGATTTCCGTTCACACCACGCGTTACGGTCAAAAGGCCCTGGCCTTTGCGGTGACACACCCCATTGCGCATGAGAATGTCTCGACCGAGATCCACCGTTCTGGCGGGCCATTCACCTTGGTGCCCTTGCCCGATTGGCAGGGTCAGCCATCGTCGGCCATTGTCTGGATGGAGCGCGGCCCGCGCGCGGTCGAACTGCTGAACCTCGACACCGAGGCTTTTGAGGCCGCGATGACAGAACGCTCTTGCGGGTTGTTCGGACCTTTGAAGCTGGCCTCACGCCGCACGATCTGGCCGATCATCAGCCAATCGGCTGAGCGGTTGTCGGGTGAACGTATTGCCCTGATGGCCGAAGCCGCCCATGTCGTGCCGCCCATCGGCGCGCAGGGTCTGAACATGTCATTGGGCGATCTGCGGACTCTGCTGGACCTTGCACAGGCCCGCCCCGATGGTCTGGGTGACGCACAGATGCTAGAGGCCTACCACAAGGCCCGCCATGCCGAGATCGAGCTGCGGGTGAAGGGGATCGACCTTCTGAACCGCACCTCGATGCTTGAGGCGCGACCCCTGAGGGACGCGCGCGCCATGGGCCTGAACGCGCTTTATTCCATGGCGCCGGTGCGCAAGACTTTGATGCAGATGGGCCTCGGCATGCGCTGAGGCCCTAGTGGCTTACAGAACCTGATCCAACACGCGCTTCAAACGCGCAATCGTACCATCGACGTCGTAGAGCTTGTCGAGACCGAACAGACCCAACCGGAAGGTGCTGAAACCGGCAGGCTCATCACATTGCAGAGGCACACCAGCCGCGATCTGCATCCCCAAAGCGGCGAATTTCTTGCCGTTCTGGATCTCGGGATCAGCCGTATAGCTGACCACGACGCCCGGAGCGCCAAAGCCCTCGGCCGCGACCGAAACGATGCCCTTGTCTTTCAGCATCGCGCGCACGCCATTGCCCAAGGCCCATTGCGCCTTACGCAGTTTCTCAAAACCGTAGTCCTGTGTCTCGGCCATCGTATCGCGGAACGCGCGCAGCGCGTCGGTTGGCATGGTCGCGTGATAGGCATGACCACCATCCTCATAGGCCTGCATGATTTGCCGCCACTTCTTGAGATCAATGGCAAAGCTGTCGGACTGGGTGTCCTGTAGCCGCGCCTCGGCCCGGTCCGAGAGCATGACCAGACCGGCACAAGGCGACGCGCTCCACCCTTTCTGGGGGGCCGAGATCAGAACGTCCACACCGGTGGCCTTCATGTCGACCCACACGCAGCCCGACGCGATGCAATCCAGAACCATCAGCGCGCCGACCTCATGCGCTGCTGCGGCCATGGCCGAAACATAGTCATCCGGAAGAATCACCCCGGCCGAGGTTTCCACATGCGGGGCAAACACCACATCCGGGCGCTGCTCGCGGATCGCCGCAACCACATCGTCAATTGGCGCGGGCGCAAAAGGCGAAGGACTGTCATTGCCGGTCTCACGCGCCTTCATCACGGTGACCGATCCGGTCAGAGCGCCGTTTTCGATAATCTGGCTCCAACGGTAGGAAAACCACCCGTTGCGCACCACCAAGACATTGGCATCACGGGCAAATTGACGAGCCACGGCCTCCATCCCATAGGTGCCACCACCGGGGATGATGGCAACGCCATCCGCATTGTAGACCTGTTTCAGCATGCCCGAGATTTCGCGCATCACCTGCTGAAAGCTTGCAGACATGTGATTCAGAGATCGGTCCGTAAACACAACCGAAAATTCTTCGAGGCCATTTGGGTCGATGGAGTCCAGCAAGGCGGGCATTTGATGTCCTTTCAATCAGTGTTGATGGCACCTTCAACACATTATCATTGCGGGTAAAGCGCATTTCCGACGAAAAGGTGACGCAAAGTCACCTTTGTTTTTCAGTTAAAATTAACCCTCAAACACGCCAATTCTTTAGTATTGACGCCAACTAGTATCACATACCCTTTACACTTCTGCGTGCTTCTGCCCAGATGCATACACTTTTAAAACGAAGGGAAATTAAAACCCGTGACTGCAAATAAGCGGATCAGCTTTCAGAGTGTTCGAGATGAGGTAAAACGCAGGATCGAAAGCCGAATTTGGCCTCAGGGATCATTGCTGCCGACCGAGACCCAGCTGGCGGAAGAATTCAATTGTGCCCGCGCGACCGTTAACCGCGCCCTGCGCGAACTGGCTGATCAGGGGGTCGTCGAACGCAAACGCAAAAGCGGAACACGCGTCAAGAAAGAGCCCAGCAAACATGCCAAGCTGGAGTTTTTCTTGACTCGTCAGGTGGTTGAAAACCAGAACGCGGCATATCGCTATGCCCTGGTCGAGCGCAACGTTGTCACCAGCCCCGGCTGGCTGGCATCGCAGCTCAGCGTGGCGCCAGATGCCCGCATCCTGCATGTCATATGCATGCACTACGCCGACAATAGGCCATTTCAGCTGGAAGAGCGCTGGATCAACCTTGATACCGTGCCCGAAGTCGAGGAGGCTGATCTGAACGACAATGGCCCACATGAATGGCTACTGAACGCAGCGCCGTTCACCGATGCCGAGGTCGCCTTTTGCGCCGTGTCAGCCGACAGCCGATTGGCCGAATTCATGGGCACCACCGCGGGCACGTCGATGATTCAATTGGAGCGCACAACCTGGAAAGATGAAAAGCCCCTGACCTTTGCGCGGATGACGCATCATCCGGGCTTCTGCATTCGCACCAAGTACTGATCCGGTTCAACCAATTGGTCCGGGTAACCGTTCTTCGCTGAGCAAGACATTTGCCTCGACATCGCCGGCACCGGGAAGGGTCATAATCCGCCGCCGCAGGACCCGTTCGAAATCCGACAGGTCTCGGGCAACCACGCGCAGGCGGTAATCGTATAACCCCAGAACATGCTCGACGGTCTGTACCTCGGGGATGGCGCTGACGGCGCGTTCGAAATCCTCAAGACTCACCTGCCCCTTGCGCGCCAGTTTAACTCCTAGGAAGACGGTCACGCCGAACCCCAAAGCCTCGGCATTCAGGCGAAGACGACGGCCCTTGATTACGCCCGCCTCTTCCAGCCGGCGAATGCGCCGCCACGTGGCGGGTTGCGACAGGTCCAGACGACGCCCAAGCGCGCCGGCGCTTTGGGTTGCGTCCTGAACCAGCGCGCGGAGAATCTTGCGGTCGATCTCATCCAGCTCGATCATACTGGTAGTACCTCATCCCGTTTGACGCGCGCGATGTGCATCAAGGCCTCGATATCGGCGATATGCGGTAGGGTCAGAATGCGGTCCCGATAGACCTGCTGATAGTGGGCCATATCCCGCGCTAGTACCGAAAGGCGCACATCCACGCGGCCAAGGAAGGTTTGAATCTCGATTACCTCGGCAACCTCGCGCGCGGCCGCAGTAAATTCGTCAAACGCACGTGCTTGTGTCTTGTCCAGTGTGATCCTCAACGAGACCTCGACGGCGTAGCCCAAAGCGGCCCAGTCGATCACGGCCTCTTGGCCTTCGATCACCCCCGCCGCCTGCATTTTTTCGATCCGTCGCCAGCAAACACCCGAACTGATACGGCACCGTTCGGCAAGTTCGGCCGTTGTCAGGCTTGGCTCCGCCTGAAAATGGCGCAGTATCCGCCGATCAACATCATCAAGCATGATTTTTTCACGTTTCCACAATTCAGAGAATTATTCTTCATCTTTTTTACAAATACTCAGTCTCAACCCTATCGCCAATACCAAAGGCTCAGGCTAAAAGCACAGCAATCGAAACAGAAAGGACCAGCGAAATGCGCGTCTATTACGATCGCGATTGCGACATCAACCTGATCAAAGACAAAAAAGTGGCCATCCTGGGCTATGGCTCGCAAGGTCACGCGCACGCGCTGAACCTGCGCGACTCGGGTGCGAAGAACCTGGTCGTTGCCCTGCGCGAAGGCTCGCCCTCGGCCAAGAAAGCCGAAGCTGAAGGTCTGGAGGTCATGGGTATCGCCGAAGCGGCAGCCTGGTGCGACGTCATCATGTTCACCATGCCCGACGAACTGCAGGCTGAAACCTACAAGAAATACGTGCATGACAACATCAAACCGGGCTCAGCCATTGCCTTCGCTCACGGGCTGAACGTCCATTTCGGCCTGATCGAGCCGAAAGAAGGCGTCGACGTCATCATGATGGCTCCCAAAGGCCCCGGCCACACCGTACGTGGCGAATACACCAAAGGCGGCGGCGTGCCTTGCCTTGTTGCCGTCAACAACGACGCAACCGGAAAAGCACTGGAAATCGGCCTTTCCTACTGCTCGGCCATCGGTGGCGGCCGCTCGGGCATCATCGAAACCAACTTCCGTGAAGAATGCGAAACTGACCTCTTCGGCGAACAAGCCGTTCTGTGCGGTGGCCTCGTAGAGCTTATCCGCTGCGGCTTTGAAACTCTGGTCGAAGCGGGCTACGCGCCCGAGATGGCTTACTTCGAGTGTCTGCACGAAGTGAAGCTGATTGTTGACCTGATCTATGAAGGCGGCATCGCCAACATGGATTACTCGATCTCGAACACGGCTGAGTACGGCCAGTACGTCACCGGCCCGCGTATCCTGAAATACGACGAGACCAAAGCGCGTATGAAAGAGGTTCTGAACGACATCCAGCAGGGTAAATTCGTTCGTGACTTCATGCTGGAGAACGCGGTTGGCCAGCCCACTATCAAAGCATCGCGCCGTGCCAACGACGAGCACATGATCGAGGAAACCGGCGCCAAACTGCGCGCCATGATGCCCTGGATCTCGGCCGGCAAAATGGTCGACAAAGAAAAGAACTAAGCCCGGCTTGGTCGGTGAAAGGGCGGCCCGTATGGCCGCCCTTTTCATTTGCACTTGCATAAAACTCAGCCCATAAACGCCTGATAAAAAGTGTTTTTACCCCAAACCCACAGGTACTACTATGGTGTCCCAGCCCACAAAACAGGATTGGATCGGCGTCTTCTCGCTTGGCCTTATCTGGGGCGGTACATTCATGGTCGTAGCCATGGCGCTTGAGGGGTATGGCCCGATCACGGTTGCGACATCCCGCACTACGCTTGGCGCTTTGACGTTGCTCTTGCTGATGCGGATCACTGGACGCCGGTTTCCAACCCTCACCACGGCACTTGGCGGCTCAATCATCCTGATCGGCCTGCTGTCCACGGCGATACCGTTCATGCTGCTGAGTTGGGGGCAGCAATTTGTGCCGTCGGCCTTTGCGGGCCTGTCTATGGCGACCATCCCCTTGATGGTGCTGCCACTGGCGCATTTCTTCTCGGACGAACCGCTCAACTTGCGTCGTTTTCTGGGGGTGTGCCTTGGGTTTTCCGGCGCATTGGTCCTGATAGGTCCGGGGCTTTTGCAACTGGGCCAAGGAACCGAGCCACTTGCGCAAATGGCCTGCATCACGGCGGCATTGTGCTATGCGGTTTCATCCATCCTGACGCGACGGTGCCCCCCGGTTGATCCGGTTGCACTGGCGGCCCTGACATTGCTGGTGGGCGCGGCGCTGCTGCTGCCAATCATGCTGATGACCGAGGGGTTGCCCGAATGGCAAGGCACCCGCCCCACTCTGGCGCTGATCGTACTGGGCCTGGTACCGACAGCCTTGGCGAACCTCTTGCGTGTCTCGATCACGCGCAGCGCGGGGTCGGTATTTCTGACCCTCGTGAACTATCAGGTTCCCGTCTGGTCGATGGTTTTCGGAGCATGGATTCTGTCCGAAGCCCTGCCCCTGCGATTCTACATCGCACTGACCTTGATCCTGACGGGCATGGCCATCAGCCAGTGGTTCAGCCTGCGCAAAGCTCTGATGGGCCGCTAGTACGCCGCCGCCTCAACCTCGGCCACGATGCCATCAACCACCTGCGCCAACAGGGTGGCGTCCTCGCATTCAGCCATGACGCGGATCAGAGGCTCGGTCCCTGACTTGCGGATCAGCAAACGACCCTGCCCGTTGAGGCGCGCTTCGGCATCGGCAATCGCTGCTTGAACGCTGGCCACCTCAAGCGGCAGTTGACCCTGTTGGTAGCGTACGTTTTTCAACAGCTGAGGAACCTTTTCAAACTGCTGCGCAAGCTCAGAAGCTTTGCGTCCGCTCAGAACCATCTCCGATAAGAAATGCAGCCCAGCCATCAGGCCGTCGCCAGTTGTGGCATAGTCGCTCATGACGATATGGCCGGATTGCTCGCCACCAAGGTTAAAGCCACCCTGGCGCATCCGTTCTACGACATACCGATCCCCGACCGCTGTCCGCTCCAGCCGCAGGCCTTGCCCTTGCAGATGCCGTTCCAGCCCGAGGTTGGACATGACCGTCGCTACCAGGGCACCACCACGCAGCTGCTCAGCCCGAGCCCAAGCCCCGGCCAACAGGGCCATCAGTTGATCGCCATCGGCAACCTTGCCATTTTCATCAATAACGACAACCCGATCCGCGTCGCCATCGAGGCAGATACCCACATCCGCGCCATGCGACACAACGGTTTCTGCAGCCACGCGCGGCTTGGTTGAACCACATTCGAGATTGATGTTCTTGCCGTTCGGCGACACGCCCATCGGGATAACTTCGGCGCCAAGCTCCCACAGGACCTCGGGCGCCGTGCGGTGGGCGGCACCGTTGGCGCAGTCGATCACCACTTTCAAACCATCCAGACGCACATCGCGCGGAAGCGAGGATTTGACCCGCTCGCCATAGCGGAACCGCGCGTCATCAACCCGGCGGGCACGCCCGATATTTTGCGCCTGAGCGGGGTTGACGCCTTCTTCGATCAAACGCTCAATTTCAAGCTCGGCCTGATCTGAGAGTTTATATCCGTCAGGCCCGAAGAACTTGATACCGTTATCTGCCGCCGGATTGTGGCTGGCCGAAATCATGACGCCCAGATCCGCGCGCATGGATTGGGTCATCAGACCCACCGCAGGGGTCGGCACCGGACCCAGCAGCAACACGTTCATACCGGTCGAGGTCAATCCCGCCGTCAGCGCGTTTTCCAGCATATAGCCAGACAGTCGCGTGTCCTTGCCGATGACCACGCGGTGAACCCCAGTCGTATCACGGCGAAAATAACGCCCAACCGCCGCACCTATGCGCAAGGCCATTTCTGCTGTCATCGGATGCGTATTAGCTGTGCCTCGCACACCGTCAGTTCCGAACAGCTTGCGCATAGTCGACTCTCCGTATAATTCGCTTGTGACCGGATTAACGGACGGCAGCCCATAGGCGCAAGGCCTGAGCTGTCTCGGCCACGTCATGGACCCGAATGATCTGCACGCCCTGGGACAATCCGTCCAGAGCAACCGCGATTGACCCCGGCGCGCGCGCGGTTTTTCGCGGCTCCTGCCCGATGGAGCCGATAAAGCCCTTGCGCGAGACGCCCAGTAGAATCGGGCAACCCAAACCGTGGAACAGGCTTAAGTTGCGCAGGAGGGCCAGATTGTGGTCCTCGGTCTTGCCGAAACCAATGCCCGGATCGACGATTATCAGATCCCGGTTCAGGCCCAACGCCTCAAGCCGTTCGATCTGACCGACCAGAAAATCGTAGACATCCAGCACGACGTTTTCATAGACCGGATTGTCCTGCATGGTCGCAGGATCGCCCTGCATATGCATGACACAGACTGGCGCGCCCAGCCCTGCGCAGAAAGGCGCAAGCTCCGGGTCGAATGTGAAGCCCGAGACATCATTGACCAGACCCGCCCCGGCCTCGCAGGCCGCTTTGGCTACAGCGGTCTTGCGTGTGTCGATTGAGATCAGGGCGTTGGTCTCAGCCCGGATCGCTTCGATCACCGGGCGGGTCCGGGTGATCTCTTCGTCTGCGGGCACAAAATCTGCTCCGGGACGAGTGGATTCTCCGCCGATATCTAGAATCGTGGCGCCGTGCGAGACCATCTCAATGGCCCCTGCCCGCGCCGCCTCGACCGAGCTGTGGATGCCACCGTCCGAGAAGCTGTCAGGCGTTGTGTTCAGGATGCCCATGATATGTGGACGCGCCATATCCAAACCGGACAGGGCCGCGCGCGGGCGGCTGAGACGCTGTAGCACATCCGCGGGGATATCCGCTGCGGCTACGACCTGAGACGCTCCATCGCGCGAAAGCGCTTCGGCATGAGTGAACCAGAGCGATTGCCCGGCCAAAGGCATGGCGTCATCCGGACGAGCCGCACCGTGCTGTACCAGTGGTCGGTAGTAGCGGCTCACAATTGTGCCTGATCAATGGCCACAGCACGCAGCGGCGTTTTCGGCTCCTTGGGCAAGGCGCCTCCGATCACCATCATCTCGCTGGCCTCAAAGGTGGCCGCAAACCATGCGGCCAGCGCAACCGCGTCGGATGGCGCGGCCGAGGGGCCGTCGACAGCATCGAGAACGATCTTTGACGGGGCCCAAACGCAAATCTGGCCGTTCTTCATCGCCCAATCCAGCTCGGTCCGCGTCGAGACGACCACGCAGCGATGATCGCGCGCGGCCAGAACCCACGCGTTCTGTTCGATCGACAACAGGTCGATGCGGCGCTGGGTCATGGCGTGACCGGTCTGCGGCACTGGAAGGTCCGAGGCCCCGACACACAGGATCAAGGGACGCTGACGGTTTTCCAACTGATCAATCCAGCCGGTCAGGTTATCCGAGGCCATCGCCTCATTCGATAGATAAACAAGACGCGGATGTGGGCGTTCCTCTTCGACTACGTCGTGGTGCACGGCGTCCTTGCCGCGCACTATCTCGATCCCGAGCGCACCAGGGCCGCGATCCAGCTTTTCGATACGGACAAACACCCTGACGGCCTGTGGTTCAAGTAGGATACGTTCGGCCACGCGTTCAGCCAGCGTTTCCAACAGGTTCAGACGCTCGGCCGCCAATTCATAGGCAATCGCCTCGGTCACGCGGTCATAGGACAGGATACGATCCACATCATCGTCAATATCCGAGGTCAGCGGACGCACCTCAACCACGATATTAAAGCAGATACGCTGGGTTGTGCCGCGTTCGGCCTGAAAGGCACCGATCTCAACCTCGACAGTATGATCACGAAGCGAGATGCGATCCAAAGGCCCTCTGGGCGAGGTCGCCTCGGACCGTTCAGAGGGGTGCGCAAAAGCGAGGCGGATTTCAGAACTCATGGGTCAGGCCTTCTTGGGCTCGTTGAAACATTCGCCAAGTCTAGGCGTTTCGAGGGCCTATAGCATTCATACAAACGCCATTCCAACCGCTGATTTCGACGCTTTTTCTGCGTGCAATGGTATACGCTGCGCCTTGAATTCAAGACGCAGCGCTAGACCTGCCTCAGTTGCTCGCAGTGCGGTAATTGTGACGGTAGAAGATGTGAACACCAATCTTCGCCGTCTGTTTATAAACCCGCGCCCAGGACGGGCGGACCGCAGTGGTATGATAGTGGGTCGCCCCTTCAGTCAGCTCTTTGGCAACGCCATCCATCGCCGCGCGGGCGACTTTCGAGACACGCTCAAAGGCTTTCTTCTCGTGGATCACTTCCTTGCGGCCATCGCATGTATAGGTGAACTGGCACTGGTACTTTTTACCGGTTCCCTGACGGATCACACCGCAAAGGCTATCGGGAAAGCGGCTGCTCTTGACCCGGTTCAGGATAACCTCGGCCACTGCAAACTGACCGCGCACGCTTTCGCCGCGGGCTTCGAAATACAGCGCCTCGGACAGGCATTCCCAGCCTTCATCTCCGGACGCTTTGGGCTGTTGGTCCAGCCAATCCTTGGAATAGGACACTTTGATCGGTTCCACCACTTTGCGCGGCTGGAACAATTTCAGATAATCCCGAAAGCTCTGACCCGGCAATTCACTGCGGGCAACTAGTTCTTTCTTATTGGCATCCGTAGCTTCCCTCTCAGCGTAGGACGCACTCGGCAGCACGGTTGCCGCCAATGTGGCAACAGCCATTATGTAACGTAGCATCAGATAACCTCGCACAGGCACTTCACGCGCCAAACCCTCCCCCGGCGGGCGCGACGAGGCATTTAGCGCAGTCTTGCGCAAAGGTCCAGATCAGAGGCAAATACAAGTGGAAATTCGCTCGTGGAGAAAAACAATTCCGCCACAAGTTCGCTTATTGACCACTAATCATTGGGTTTCAGGCTGCTGTCAACCCCCAAGTCTGGACGAAATCGTCAGTTGAGCGGCAGCCAGCCGAGCGACCGGTACTCGGAACGGAGAGCAGGACACATAGTCGAAGCCCAGATCGCGGCAAATGGCGATTGATTCGGGGTTTCCGCCGTGTTCTCCACAGACCGAAAGGGTCACATCGGGTTGGGCCGCGCGCCCCCTTTCAGACCCGAGCTTGAGCAATTCGCCCACCCCGTCCGCGTCCAGAACATGGAACGGGTCTTCGGTGAACACCCCCTGCCGGACATAGGCCGACATGAAACGCCCCGCGTCGTCGCGTGAAAGACCATAGGTCATCTGGGTCAGGTCGTTGGTTCCGAAGCTTAAAAACGCGGTGTTTGGTGCAATCTCTTCAGCACGCAGGCAGGCGCGTGGTGTTTCAACCATCACGCCGAGGCGGTATTCGAACTCCTGCCCCTTTTCCGCTGCAACAGCGGCCGCCACCGAGTCGATCCGGGATTTTACCAGCTCGACCTCCCGCTTGGCCGAAACCAGAGGGATCATCACCTCAGGCACGACCGGCGCGCCGTTCTTCCGAGCCTCCAGCGTGGCTTCAAAGATCGCGCGAGCCTGCATGTCGTAGATTTCAGGCACTGTAACGCCCAGACGAACCCCGCGCAGGCCCAGCATTGGGTTGTATTCGGTCATTGCGGAGACGCGACGCTCTACATCCGAGACAGGCAGATCCAGCGCTTCGGCCAGTTCGCGCTGGCCGCCGCGGGTGGTGGGCAGGAATTCGTGCAGCGGCGGGTCAAACAGGCGAATGCAGACCGGTTGCCCCTCCATGATACGGAAAAGCTGCACAAAATCGTCGCGCTGCATGGGCAGCAAACGCTCCAACACGGCGGCACGACCCGAGGAGGTCTGCGCAAAGATCATCTCGCGCATCACGATCAGGCGGCCGGGATCAAAGAACATATGCTCAGTCCGGCACAAACCGATGCCCTGCGCTTGAAAATTCCGCGCGGTCTGCGCATCCGCAGGGGTATCTGCATTGGCGCGGATTTCGATGTCCCGCTCGGCATCAGCCCAGCCCATGAGTGTCTGGAAACAGTCGTCCAGCGCGGCCTCGAGCATCTCGGGCTGCCCCGCCAGAACCTGCCCCGAGCTTCCGTCGATCGTCAGAATGTCACCGGTCTTGAACACACGTCCATCCGGGGTCGTCAGCATTTTCTTCTTGGTCTGGAACCGCATCTCAGACGCGCCGACAATGCAAGGCAGACCCAAACCCCGCCCGATTACGGCGGCATGGCTGGTCATCCCGCCCTTTTCGGTCAGAACGGCAACGGCAGCATGCATGCCCCGCACATCCTCGGGCGAGGTTTCGCGGCGCACCAGAACACAGGCCTCACCCCGCGCGGCGCTGGCTTGCGCCTCGGCGGCCGTAAACACGATCTTGCCGGTCGACGCCCCCGGACTTGCGCCAATCGCGGTGGTCAGCACATCCCGCTCTGCCTCGGGGTGGACCTGCCGGTGCAGCAGTTCGTTCAGTGCATGAGGGTCCACGCGCATCACCGCCTCTTGTGGCGGGATGATACCGTCTTCAGCCAACCTCACCGCAATCCGCATCGCCGCGCGCGAGGTTCGCTGAACACGCACGCCGTCCAGAATATGCACGTTGCCGTTCTGGATCACGAATTCGACCTGCATTTCCTCGCGCAGCTTCTCGCGCATCAAAGCGGCCTGGGCCTTTAGTTCGGCAAACGCAGTAGGAGCCACTTCTTCCAGCGACGGCCCCCGTGGGTCTTTCTCAAGATACAGCGCCGAGACGTTTTCGCCCAACGCATCTCGCCCCTGGCTCTGGCTCAGATAACGGCCGGTGATCTGAGGCATCCCAGTGGTCGGATCCACCAGTTGCAACACGCCCGAACCGCATTCGCCCTGCCCGACGCCTGGGATCATCTCTTGGATGACGAGCCCCAATCCCGCATCGGCCGGAGCTCCTTTGGCCTGACGCAACAGGCGCGCCGAGGTGCCATCCCAAGCCCGCGCCATGGAGCGCAAAACGCCAATCAACTGCTCACCGCGATCCTCGGGGAAAACCTCATCGGTCTCATCCTCGTAGGCGTGCAGAGTACGCTTCAACCCCGCGACACCGTCCTCGTCGATCTCGTCGAACACATCCGCATCCAGACGCGCCACATGGATCGCGTAGCTTTGCACAAAGCGCAGATACATGGCTGCGGCAGGCTCATCGCCCATCGAGTTCGACAGCTCGGCAAACCGCGCTTCGTTCATGCCGATATTCAAAACCGCACCGGGGCCGCCCCAATCGGGGTCCTCGGAACTGGGACGCACACACAGCAAGGCCGTAGGCTCGAATTGCTCAAGGATTGCGGCCAGGTCGGGGATTTGTCCTTCGGCAATGCGCTGCACCGCGTCAAAAGACAACGCGACCGTGCGCGGCACCGGCATCTCCAACCGGACCAGACGTTGCAGGCACTTTGCCCGCCCCCCATGGGTGTGCGGGGCAACTGGCGCGGTGGACGTGATGAGCGTGGTATGCGGATTATTCTGCACTGCGGCACCTTTTGGTTTCACCGCAGCATAGGCCCATGCGCCCGTCACGCAAGGGTGATCTGGGCGCGCAAATCCGCGCGCCCAGAGCTTTAGCCTTCGATCTTGGTCAGATCGGCAACGCTGGAACAGACCGAGCGTACCTGACTGAGCAAGTTCAGACGGTTGCGGCGCAGGATGTCATTGTCGGTGTTGACCTGAACATCCTCAAAGAACGCATCCACCGGCCCGCGCAAAGCGGCCATGGCCGCCATGGCGGTTGGGAAATCCTCGGCCCTGAGCGCCGGATCAATCTGCGCCTGCGCCGCGTCAAGCGCCGAGAACAGAGCCTTTTCGCTGTCGGTCTCGGCGAATTTCACATCCGCACCGTAGGAGTATTCGACCCCGTCCTTCTCTTCGGCCTGTGTCAGGATGTTGTTGGCCCGCTTGAACCCCTGCACGAGGTTTTCGCCATCCTCGGTCGCGATCACCGCGTTCAGCGCGCGGGCGCGTTTGACCAGCAGGTTGAGGTCATCATTGCCGTCCATCGCAATACAGGCGTCGATGACGTCGTGACGGATGCCCTCATCACGGAGGAAGACTTTGAGGCGGTCGTGGAAGAAGGAGAGGAGATCGTCAGATGCATCTGGGACCTTTTTCTCAAGTTCAAGAAAAGCTGCCGCAGGCAAATCATCTATTTTGTCAATTACCGTCTGGAATGCAGCACCAAAGACACCTCGTTCTGCGATTTCTTCCAACAGATCAAGAACATTGGCTTCCGGCAGCGCCTCATTGATTGCGCTTTCTGCTCGTATCAGTTGGCTGTCAAAGAACCGATCCAAAGACAGCCGTAGATCGTTTTCGAGTATCAATCGAGTTACACCCAATGCGGCACGACGCAGAGCAAACGGGTCTTTCGAACCGGTCGGCTTCTCATCAATCGCCCAGAACCCGGTCAGCGTGTCCAGCTTGTCGGCCAGCGCCACTGTCACCGAAAGCGGCGCGGTCGGCACGTCATCTGACGGGCCAAGCGGCGAGTAGTGATCCTGTGCCACCGCGGCCACGGCGGCATCCTCGCCTGCTGCTTCGATGTAATAGCGGCCCATAAGCCCCTGAAGTTCTGGGAATTCATAGACCATCTCGGAACTCAGATCGGCCTTGGACAGACGCGCGGCTTTCTCCGCCTGAATAGCGTCCGCTCCGGTCACAGGCGCCAGTTCGCGGGCCAGTGCGGCGACGCGGTCGATGCGTTCTGCCTGAGTGCCCAGCTTGTTGTGGAAGGTCACATTCTCCAGCGCGCGGGTCCATTGGGCGATGTCCGATTTGGCGATGCGCAGGTCGTTTTCCCAGAAGAACTTGGCATCCGCCAAACGGGCCGAGAGGACCTTTTGGTTCCCGGCCAGAATCGTCGCGCCATTGTCGGCGGTCTCGCGGTTGGCGACGGTGATGAAACGCTCGATCCGGCCTGTCTTGGGGTTCTTCACGGAAAAGAACTTCTGATGCTCTTTCATCGAGGTCTGCAGCACCTCGGGCGGCAGGTCCAGGAATTCGTCGTCGATCTGCCCCATCAACACCACGGGCCATTCGACCAGACCAGCGACCTCGGCCAGCAGGCCCTTGTCGTCGACCACTTCCAGACCGGCGGCAAAGGCCATGTTCTGGGCGTCGTTCCAGATATGCTCGGCGCGTTCCTCGGGCGAGAGGACCACAAAGGCGCGTTTCAGCTTGGCGGCGTAATCCTCGAACGAGGAAACGGCAAAGCGGTTCGGGGCCATGAACCGGTGGCCCTCGGTCGTGTCACCGGATGTGATGCCTTCGACCTCAAGCGGGACAACCTGCGCGCCCGCCTCATCGGTCAGGATGCACAGGATCGAGTGCAGAGGCCGCACCCACCGCATCGGTCCACTGCCCCAGCGCATCGACTTGGGCCATGGAAAGTTACGGATCGTGGCCTCAAGCACTTCGGCCACGATCTCTGCCGCCGGGCGTCCGGGCTTTTCGATCTGGGCGAAAAAGACCGCACCTTTAGGGGTGTCGCGTTCTTCCAACTGCTCGCGGGTCAGACCTGCACCGCGCAGGAAGCCTTCGATCGCTTTGTCAGGTGCCCCGACCTTGGGGCCTTTGCGTTCCTCACGGATCGTCGGGCTCTCGGCCAGCAGCCCTTCGACCGCCAAGGTCAGACGGCGCGGCGTAGTCAGGGCGGCGGCAGAGGCATAGGTCAAACCGGCCTCGACCAAACCATCGGTGATCCGCTTTTTCAGGTCCTCACCCGCGCGGGTCTGCATACGCGCGGGGATCTCCTCGGAAAACAGTTCGATCAGCAGGTCGGGCATTTTCGGTCCTTAGAAATTTACGATCGTCTGGATGACGATGGCATTGGCGATATCCACAAAGAATGCGGATACAAGGGGCAGCACGATAAAGGCAATAGGCGATGGACCATATCGCTTGGTTACCGCGGTCATATTCGCAATAGCAGTGGGGGTTGCGCCCAAGGCGAAGCCTCCGAACCCCGCAGCCAACACCGCGGCGCGATAGTTTGAACCCATGACCGGGAACAGCACCCACAGCACAAAAACCACCGTGAACAGGGTCTGGGCGGACATGATGACGACGATGGCCATGCCAAGCTCGGCGATGGTCCAGAGCTGAAGGCTCATCAGTGACATCGCCAGAAACGCGCCCAAGGCAAATTCCGAGATCAACGCCAGCGATGGCGTTCGCGATACCGGTGGGGCTGACGGTGCCACTAAGGCGCGCACATTGGCGATGACGATTCCCATGATCAAACATGGCACGAACAGCGGCAGCTTGAGACCGGCAGCTGAGATCGCTTCGCCCAGAGAATAACCCGCAATGATCGCGAGGTTGAGATGCAGCAAAACGCGCATGATCGACACGTGGTCGATATCGAGCGACCTGCCTTCTGTTTCGTCCGGCAATCCGACACTGGGCCCTTCGTCTGGACGGTCGGGGCTGAGATTGCGCCCTTCAACCAGCAACCGCGCAATCGGTCCACCGACCAGGGCGGCCAGAACCAAACCTAGCGTTGCAACGGCAACACCCAACTCGGTCGCGCTGTCCAACCCTGTCGCCCGCGCAACTTCGGGCGCCCATGCGATTGCGGTCCCGTGCCCGCCGATCAGCGCCGCCGAGCCGAACAGAACACCCGCCTGCGCCGGATAACCAAACATGGAAGCGCCAGCCGCACCGATCACGTTTTGCAAAACGATCGTCACAAGGGTCAGGATCAGAAGCAAAAACAGCGGCTTGCCGCCCGAAATCAGGTCCGAAAGACGTGCATTCAATCCGATCCCGGCAAAAAATACGACCAGTAGAAAATCCCGCGTACCCAGCTCGAATGCGAGTTCAAGATCGAATATCAAATACAGCGCCAGAACGGCAAACGAAGCCAGCAACCCTCCGGTCACGGGTTCGGGGATGTTGAAATTGCGAAGTGCGGCGACTTGATCATTGATCCGCGCGCCAAGCAGGTAGACGGCAAAACCTAAGGTCGCCGTCAGAAACTCAGGGATTTCGACGACGTGCTGCATGGCGGTCTCCTTACTGCTGCGGTCTGGGTGGGCATTCCTCGCCGACCACGGTGCCATCATAGGCTTTTTCACCGCAATTGTTCAGAGAATGCCAGACAAAGCCACGCCCATCCTCAGCAATCACAACAATGCGGTCCACCCCGTAGTGGATATTCTTCGCGCTCATGTAGGCCTGCGCCTGCCCCGTCTTCAACGCATCGGCTATAGCGACCGCATCATAGCAGTCGAACCAACCCGGAGCGGTCAAAGGCTCTGCATTCTCGACCGTTGTGAAACCCGACAATTGTTCCTTGGAGAGATCCGTGTTGAAGCAGGCCCGGTACCGGATCGGAGAGCTGTCTGCATCAATCGCCTGAAACAACGAATAGGCAATCGGCTGAGGAGTTTCACCGCCCACAGACAAAAGAGTAACGTCCTGTCCGGGCTTGGTTTCGACCTCATAATAAAAGCCGTAGACTTGCAGGTAATACATGCCCGCCCCGGCCAGCACGGCCGAAAGCCCCAGAATGATCGCAAGCAATTTTCCCGTCATTGTCTTAGGCTGCCTCTTTCAAGTTCCTGAAAAATGGGACAGGTTTCGCAGTAAAACTTTAAACCACAAGGGTGTTTTCATGGAATCGACCCTCGCCGTTGGGTTCTTTGGTGCGCTGTTTGCGATCATGAACCCGATCACCAACCTGCCTGTGTTCCTGAGTGTTACGCAGGACCTGCCCCCTGCGGATCAACGTAAAGTCGCAGTCAAAACCGCGCTCTACTGTTTGATCCTGGGCGGTGCGTTCGCGGCCATTGGCAGTCAGACGCTGAGCCTGTTCGGCATCAGCGTAGACCATCTGCGCGTCGCCGGAGGGTTGGTCGTGCTCATGATCGGCCTGAACATGCTGAACGGCAACGAAAGCAGCTCGCATCACGGGACGGACGGAGAAAAAGAGGCCTATCCTGCGCCTGACACAGTCGCGTTCTACCCGCTGGCCTTTCCCATTCTGGTCGGTCCAGGCACGATCACAACCCTGATCCTGTACGCGCATCACGTCAACAAGCCGCTTGAAGCTGTTGTTTTCGCAGGTGTATTCCTGACCGTCGTCGCCTTGCTTCTGGTTACGTTCTGGAATGCCCCATGGCTGTCCAAACGTCTTTCGAGCAACGCGCGTGTCATCATGAGCCGCTTCATGGGCATGATCCTTTCGGCCATCGCCATCGGCATGATTTCTGACGGCCTCAAGGCATTGCTGCCCGGATTGGCCTGAACGCTGCATCAGGCCTCGTACCCGGCGGCCTCGGTCAGAACGAACGCATCCGCGCATTGCTTCGCCAGCGCCCGTACACGGCCGATGTACGCCTGCCGTTCGGTCACCGAGATCACCCCGCGCGCGTCCAGCAGGTTGAAGATGTGGCTGGCTTTAATGCACTGATCATAGGCCGGGTGCGCCATCACGATGCGCTTGCCGGTTTTAGGATCATCATGCTGTTGCTCCAGAATGGTGGCGCATTCGGCCTCAGCTTCTTCGAAATGACGCAGCAAAACCTCAGTGTTGGCCACATCAAAGTTCCAACGGGCGTATTCCTCTTCGGTCTGCTTGAAGATGTCACCGTATGTCAGCGGGCTGGGGGACTGAGGATCGTTGAACGGCATATCCATCACATGGTCGATGCCCAACACATACATCGCCAGACGCTCTAATCCATAGGTCAGTTCACCTGAGACCGGCGTGCAATCATGACCACCGACCTGCTGGAAATAGGTGAACTGGCTGACTTCCATACCGTCGCACCAAACCTCCCATCCTAGGCCCCACGCGCCGAGGGTCGGGCTTTCCCAGTCGTCCTCGACAAAACGGATGTCGTGCAGCTCCATGTCGATGCCGATGGCCTCGAGGCTGCCCAGATACAGCTCTTGCAGGTCCGGCGGGCTGGGTTTGATCAGAACCTGATACTGATAGTAGTGCTGCAGACGGTTCGGGTTCTCACCATAGCGCCCGTCGGTCGGACGGCGCGAAGGCTGAACATAAGCCGCGGCCCATGCCTTGGACCCCAGCGCGCGCAGGGTTGTCGCCGGGTGGAACGTCCCTGCACCGACCTCCATGTCATAAGGCTGCAAAATCGCACAGCCTTTCGAGGCCCAATAGGTCTGAAGCCGCAGGATGATCTCCTGAAAAGAACGAGGTGCGCTGGACTGATCGGTCATGACATTCCCTTTGGGCGCGCCTGCGCCCGGTTCCGATGGGTTTGGCCCTTCCTATGCAAGGGGCCGAGGGGCGTCAACGGGCCAATAGGTCCCTGCTGTATCTGCGCTGCCACACCGCAAATTCCCCGCATTCCCACCATGGCTTTCGCCACCCGAAATCGGGTATTCTGAGCAAAAGCATCAAAACTGCATAAACGGGCAGAAAATGACACGAGTATTTACGGCAATTCTATTGTTTCTTTTGGTCGGCCTACGCGCGGCAACCGCCCAGCAAGATCAGGGCGTCTGGGTTCAGGTCGAGGCGCAGCCATCCCTGCGTGAGGCACAAGATCGTGCGCAGGATTACGCCCGCGCACTGCCTGACGTGAACGGCTTTCGCCTGGGCAGCGGTTGGTACGCCATTGTGATCGGCCCCTATCTGCGCAGCGACGCAGAACAGGTGCTGCGGGTTTACCGCGCCGAAGGACAAATTCCTCGCGACAGTTTCATCACTTTCTCAAGTTCCTTGGGCCAGCAGTACTGGCCGGTTGGCGCGAATGTGCTGAACCGGGGCACCGTCGCCCCGACCGTTGAACCCGAACAGCCCTCCGTCGACACGCTGTCCGATGCAACCACGCAGTCGTCGGATGAAACCCGTGCCCAAGCGTTGCAATCTGAGCGTTTGCTGACGTCTCAGGAACGTAAGGACCTGCAGACAGCCCTTCAGGCCGCGGGGTTCTATAACTCGACCATAGACGGAGCCTTCGGCCAAGGTACACGTCGTTCGATGGCCGACTGGCAGAGTTTTAACGGATATGAGGCAACCGGCGTTCTGACCACCGTCCAACGCGCCGCATTGATTGAAGACTATAACGCTCCGCTAATCAGCGTCGGAATGGCGCGATACACCGACGATCAGGCCGGGATCTCGGTCGATCTGCCGCTGGAGGCCATCGCCTTTGACCGCAATGAGGCCCCTTTCGCGCATTTCCAAAGCACCTCTGACCTGAACGCACAGGCGCTGCTGATCAGTCAGGAGGGTGGCAAATCCACCCTGCGCGCGCTGTATGAGGTTATGCAGTCGCTGGAAATCGTGCCGCTGGACGGTCCACGAGAACTGCGCGGCGATCGCTTTACTCTGGAAGGGCGCGGCAAAGGCATCGTCTCTTACACCGAAGCGGCGCTGAAGGATGGCAAGATCAAAGGCTTCACCTTAGTCTGGCCCGAGGGCGATGAGGCCCGCCGTGCCCGTGTTCTGGCTGCGATGAAGGCCAGCTTTGCCACCACCGACGCGGTTCTGGATTCCAGCGCAGGCACAGATGCTGAGCAACGCGTCGATCTGGTCTCGGGGCTTCAGGTTCGCAAACCGCGCCTGTCCCGTTCGGGCTTCTTTGCGGATGCGTCCGGCACTGTCCTGACTGTGTCCGAGGCCGCCGACAGCTGCAGCCGTGTCACGCTGGAAGGCGATCAGGAGCTTCAGGTGGCCTGGACGGACGCCGATCTGGGCGTGTCTGTTCTGCGCCCGCGCGAGTCTTTGGCCCCGATCAACGTGGCCGAGTTCCGCTCAGACCAGCCGCGTATTCAGTCCGAGGTCGCGGTCTCCGGTTTCTCTTACGAAGGGGCTTTGGGGGCACCGACGCTCACCTTCGGTCAGATCGCAGACGTGCGCGGCCTGAACGGAGAAGCCGGTGTGAAACGTCTCGCTCTGGCCGCACAGCCGGGCGATGCCGGTGGTCCGGTCTTTGACGACAGTGGCAGCGTTGTTGGCATGCTTCTGCCCACCCCGTCCGAAGGCCGCACCCTGCCCGGCTCGGTCAGTCTGGCGGTTTCGACCCAAGGGCTGAATGACGTCCTGACGCAAGCAGGTATCTCGGGCCAAGCGGCGCAAGAAACGGCTGAGATCTCACCCAACGAGCTGAGCCGCCGCGCCAACGGGATGACCGTTTTGGTACATTGCTGGGACTAACAAAGTCCCGAAACTGAAAAAGCCGCTGCGCATCTGCGCGGCGGCTTTCTTGTTTCCCAACTAAAGAATGTCCGGCGTCACGTAGATCAGTGTCGGTCCCGTGGCCTGAAACGCGGCTTTGACCGCCTCCTGCATCTCATCCACAGTTTTCGGAGCACTGGACAGTGCCCCGAACGCCTCGGCGAGTTTGCAGAAATCAGGATTGCGCACCACAACCGCGTTAGGCGCAATCTGGCTGCGGACCATGCTGTCCTCGATCTCTTTCAGCTTGCCGTTGTCCCAGAGGATAATCGGTAAAGACAGGCCCAGTTCCACCGCCACGCCCAGTTCTTGTATCGTGTAGTGGAACCCATAATCCCCGGCGATCACCGCCGTCGGCCGACCCCGTCGCGCCACCGCCCCGCCAATGCCAGCGGGCAACGCATAGCCCAAGGTGCCAAAGCCGGTCGGATGGTGCCAATGATGGGGATAGGCCATATCCCAGACCTCTTTCGCGGCATAGGCGAATTGGGTCATGTCGGAATAGATCATGGTGTCGGCAGGCATCGCGGCGCGCAGCGCATCAGCGACGGGCAGGATACCCGGGCGCTCAGCATCGACCTCGGCCCGCCAACGGGCGCGCGCCTCGGCGACTTCCTCAGCCGTCCAGCCTGTCGCAGGTTTGGCGCTTTCGGTAATGGCCCACAGAGCGCGGGCAAAGCTGGCACTGTCGGCCTGAATTTTGACTGCGGCGCGATGGCGGTCTGACAGGACCTCGGGGTCCAAGTCGACGCGGACCAGATGCGCCGAATGGCCAAGCTCTTCCCGCCAGAGGTCAACCTCGCCCAGCTCGGCCCCAACAGCGATCACCAGATCGGCTGAGGCGATCACCTCGGCGCTGCCGGGCCGAGGCAGCATCGCCCCGAAATCCAATGGATAGTTCGCACCGACCAAGCCACGCCCTGCGTAGGTGGTGAAACAGGCCGCTCCCAGCTGAGTCAGGATCTGCCGCCATTCGTTCGATTTGCAGCCGCCGCCCAGAATGAACAAAGGTCGTTTGGAGATGTTCAGCAAGGACACAACAGGCGCGACGTCCGGGGCAAACACCTTGGGGCGTAAGGCCGGTTGGTTCGGGAATGGCGCGGGATCGGCATCGCCCTCAAGCTGCGCAATCGGTACTTGAATGTGCTTTGGCCGCGGACGCGAGAGTTCGAATTCCTCAAACGCACGCTCGACCAGACCATAAGCGGCCTGCGCGGTGTTCGCCTGCGCCGACCAATCCGCGACCGTGCCCGCCGCCCCTTGCTGGTCCTTCATCTGGTGCAACTGACCGCGCTGCACCTGCGTCTCATCCAGACAGGATGACAGCACCAGCATCGGGACCGAGTCGCTATAGGCCTGCCCCATCGGCGTCATGATATTGCACAGCCCCGGACCCGTGATGACATAGGCAACGCCTGGCTTGCCCGTTGCGCGCGCATAGCCATCAGCCATAAAACCGGCGCCCTGCTCATGCCGGGCCAGCACATGGGTGATCCCGGCCTCTTCAATGCCGCGGTACATTTCCTGATTGTGGACGCCGGGAATGCCGAAAATCACATCCACGCCGCGATCCCTCAGCATGTGAGACAGCTGCGCGCCAAGGGGTCTTTTCATAAGTCTCTCCAGAATTGCACGGTAAAGATTGCGTACACGGCCAGCAACTCAAGCCGGCCGACCAGCATGCCTGCGGTCAGCAGCCATTTCGCGGTGTCGTTCAGGCCAGCAAAATTGCCCGCCGGCCCGATTTGGTTCCCCAGCCCCGGCCCGACATTGGCCAACGCCGTCGCGGCACCCGAAACAGATGTGATGAAGTCCAGTCCGGTCAGCGCCAGCGCCCAGGACAAAATCCCCATCGACAGGACGAAGAACATGAAAAAGCTCATGACCGAGGTCAGAACGTCCCGGCTGACGGGCCTCCCGTCGTAAAGCGGAACGAACACCCCATGCGGCGATCGAATGCGCCGGATCTGCGTTTTGATTGACGCAAACAGAAGCTGATAGCGGAACACCTTGATCGAACAGGCGGTCGATCCGGCGCAGCCTCCGATCAGGCCGATCAGGAAGAACAACATGATCGGGAAGCTACCCCACAGCATGTAGTCAACACTCGCATAGCCAGTGCCCGAGATGATTGAGGTGATGTTGAACAGCGACTCGCGCAGGGCCCTTTCCCAATGGTGCGGGAAGACCGAGGTCAGGAAGACGGACATGACCACGACCAGAACCAGTATGGTTGCCAGAAAGGCGCGGATCTGACTGTCCTGCCATAGCGACGAGGTGTTGCCATTGGCCAGTTGCACGTAGCGTACGAAAGGCAGTGCCGCGAGGATCATGAAGACCGAGGCCGCGTATTCCGCCGGGCCACTGAAGGTTGCAAACGAGCTGTCGTAGTTCGAAAATCCGCCCGTTGCGATGGTGGTCATGGCGTGGACCGTCGCGTCAAAGAACCCCATCCCAACGGCTGCATAGACAAGGCTACAGGCCAGTGTCAGGAACACATAGATCAGCGATATCTGACCCGCAATCTCCTGCGCGCGGGGAAGGATTTTCCCCATGGTTTCAAAACCTTCCGAGCGGAAGATTTGCATACCACCGACCCGCAGCTCGGGCAGAAAAACCATAGCCACAACGATGATCCCGATGCCGCCCAGCCATTGCAGGATACCGCGCCATAGCAGCAGGCCCTGCGGTAGGTCATCCAGACCCGAAATCACGGTCGATCCGGTGGTGGTCAGGCCCGACATCGCTTCGAAATACGCGTCGACAAAGCGCAGCTCGGTCTCGCCAAACAGAAACGGAATTGCTCCGAACACCGGCAGCGCGACCCAGACGCCCGAGGTCAGCAAAAAGGTCTGACGGATGGTCAGACCTTCGCCCACGCCATTGGCGCAGCTCAGCGCAAGGACAACCCCGGTCAGAACGGTGATGATCGCGCTTTCAAGAAAGACATGCCACTCGCCCCGCCCCTCGATCATGTCGGCAAGCATAGGCAGCAGCATGGTCGCCCCCAGAATGGCGACCAGCATGCCAATCACATATCCGACCGGGCGAAGATCCATCATGACGCGCAGCGTTGGCGCGCCAGCCCGACCGTGTCAAGCAGATGACCCCGATTACTCGTCGGATTTCGCAACGACCTTGGGCATCGCGGGCGGTTTAGACGGCGCGCGCGTCTTGCGAGGGGCCGGTTTAGGGGCCTCTGTGGTCGCTGCAGCCGCTTTGGCCGGCGCCGCGATTGGTGCCTTGGCCGCGGGTTTTGGCGCAGTCTTGGGGGCCGCAGGAGTTTTGGCCGGTGCCGCCTTTTTAGCCACGGTCTTTGCCGGAGTTGCCTTAGCCGCAGGTTTAGGTGTTGCGGGCGCAGGGGCAGCCTTGGCCGAGGGTTTGGATGTCGCCGGTGTAGGCGCTGCCTTGGCCGCTGGTTTTGTCTTTGCTGTTGCCGGGGTCGTCTTAGCAGCCGGTTTGGGCTTTGCTGCCGCCGGCGCAGCCTTAGCCGCCGGTTTAGGCGTTGCAGGTGCGGGGGCAACTTTGGCGGCTGCGGGTTTTGCCGCCGGGCGCGGTTTGGCGGTGAATTTTGCAACCGGCTCGGCCTTAGGCTTAGATGCGGCGGGTTTGGATTGCACCTTCTTGGCAGTCGAGGCCCGCTTAGCCGGAGCAGGTTTTGCGACCGGTTTGGCAACAGGTTTAGGTGAAGCCGCACGTTTTGCTGCAGGTTTGGCCGGCGCCGGCTCCGATGCTGTATTGCGCAGCGCGTGCAAGGGCGCCATCGGCAGTTCCATGGCCGACCGGGCCATGATCTGCATAATCTTCATCTGGCTGACCACGGCGTATCCAGCCACGCGCATTGCAGCCGCCTGCAGCTCCAACGGTTGGGAAATTGGGTTCATGACATGTCTCTCCTGTAAATGCGATGCAGCCGGAACACTGAGAGAGGGATGCCCAGCCCGCGCCGATCACTCGGGCGGTTGGCGGGGTCTTGCAGTCCAAGGCGTCGCACGTCTCGGCTTCCTTCCGGGGGCGGCACACCCGTCCTAGAACGGGCAAGCGGCAGCTGCATTCCCTGCCTTCATAGCCCATTTACTGCGCAGACGCAGCAAGTTTTGCTGCATTGCGGCGAAAAAGCGCTGTTTAGGAGAAGACGCGGCTAAATTTTCCGCATCTCCGGAGGGTTAGCCCACGTGGAATAAGGTCGTGAACAGACGCGGATCAAGGCTGGAGGCCGCAAATGTAGGCCCTTCCGTCAGGATCGAGACCGCATCATGGCTGTGCAGGCTCTCCTGATGGCTGGCGATCACACGGAAATCGCCCACGTGATGATCGGCCAGCAATTCGGCACAGAACAGGCGCGCAGCGTCTTCGACAAAGATCGGATTGGCCGCGTTCAACTCGGCAAAAGCCTGTTCATCCTCGCGCTTGACCATGACCTGCGTTTCCGTCGGGACTGCACGGCGGCACAGCTCGATCAGGTCTTCGAACCACAGGCAATCAGCGTCGCAATCCACCAACACTGAAATCCGCGCGACCGAGCGCTGCGAGTGCGGCGTCGCCAACTGTCCACGCTGCGACCGGGCGTGCTCGCTCAGTTCCAGCGAGCAAGGACAGGTCGAGGAATAGACATAGTCCAGATGCATGATCTTCTGGCGCACACCGTTCTGTTCGATCAGCTCCAGCGCGATGTCGTAATACTGGTAGCCCTCCAGCCCAGAGCGCAGGCTTTTCACCTTGGCCGGATAGGAAAAGCGCATCTGTAGACGCGCATCGAAACTGTCGAGGTCGGTCAGATAGTCGCTCAGCGCCGCTTCCATCACCTCAAAGCTGAAGGTCCGCTCGGCGTGTTTGTAGAAGGACCGCATGATACGGGACATGTTGATGCCCTTCTTCTCGGCCTCGAGGCTCACCGTGCCAGTGACTGAAGTCTCGAGCGTCAGATCGTCCCCATCCTTGCGATGAAAACGGATCGGCAGGCGAAAGTTCGAGATGCCCACGTGCTGGATCTGCTGCTTGGCCCCCCGGATCAGGCTGGACGGGCCGTTTTGCAGGTCGGGCAATGTTGCCCGATACGCCTCATCCGCGACAAAACCTTCGGGGTATTCACGTGACAGGGACGGATAGTTCACCGCCGACATGCCGGGCACGAGCCGCGCCAAGGACGGGTCAAGCTGGCTGATCTCGGCCGCAGGCGCGGTCTTGGCCCATTGCCGCAGCAATTTCAGCGCTTCAGCGGCCTGTTCCCGGTTTGGGGCGTCGTCGATGTCACGGGGGTGAACATTCATAGGCTGAGGTTCCTCGGTTGGCCGTCGAAATTCAAACGGCTGAAGTTCAGTATCCAGTTTAACCCGATACGGGCCAATTAACAGGATGGATCGAAAAAACCCAGTGTAAATCCGGCATTCTGCGCGCGGCAGCGACACAGTTTACGCTAACCTCGGTGGATCAGAGAGGCAGGTTGCACCGCCTCTCTGTCTATAACGGCACCTGCTAGCCCTGCGAAACCTCCAACGCATGCTGGATATCGGCCAACAGATCGTTTGCATCCTCAAGACCAATGGACAGGCGGATCAGACCGGGTGTGATGCCAAGCTCATCTTTCTGTTCATCACTCAGACGCTGATGGGTTGTGGTTGCAGGATGGGTCGCGATGGATTTCGCATCCCCCAGATTGTTCGAGATCACCGGGATCGTCAGCGCATTCAGAAATGCAAATGCTGCGTCCTTGCCGCCCTTGATGTCCAAAGACAGCACGGTTCCGCCCTTGCCCCCCAGTTGCGTCTGTACCAGAGCATTCTGTGCATGGGTTTTCAGACCCGGATACAGCGTCCGCTCCAGCGCCGAGTGGCCTTCCAGCGCCTCGGACACGGCCTGCGCTGTTGCGGCCTGCGCGTTGACCCGCAGGGCCATCGTTTCAAGACCCTTCAGCATGATCCACGCGCTGAACGGGCTGAGCGCGCCGCCGGTATGTTTCATGTAGGGCTCGACCGTGCCGCGGATGAACTCCTTGGTGCCAAGGATCACACCGCCCAGCGCCCGGCCCTGACCGTCGATATGTTTGGTCGCCGAATAGATCACCACATCCGCGCCCTGTTCGACCGCGCGCGAGAACACCGGGGTCGAGAACACGTTGTCCACCAGAACCAGTGCACCAACCGCATGGGCCAGTTCTGCAACGGCGGCAATGTCGATCACCTCGAGCGTCGGGTTTGACATGGATTCGAAGAAAACAGCCTTTGTGTCCGGGCGGATCGCCGCCTTCCACTGGTCAAGATCGGTGCCATCGACAAACGTCACTTCAACGCCGTAGCTGGTCAGGATGTTTTCCAGGATGAATAGGCACGACCCGAACAGCGCTTTGGCCGAGACCACATGGTCGCCCGCCTTCAGCATCGAGGTCAACGCACCATTGACAGCCGCCATGCCAGACGCGGTGGCAAAGGCATCCTCGGCCCCTTCTAGCGCGGCGATGCGCTGTTCGAACATCGACACAGTCGGGTTGCCATAGCGGGCATAGATGAACTCATCCGGGCCACATTCCAAGAACCGGGCCTCGGCCTGCTCGGCAGTGTCGTACACGAAGCCCTGGGTCAGGAAGATCGCTTCGCTCACCTCGTTGTACTGACTGCGACGGATGCCGCCATGGACGGCTTGGGTGCGTTTGGTCCAGTTCTCGATCATGTCATTCCTTTCGGCCTCGATCCCAGAGGCGCATCAAAAAAACCCCAGACGCGGTCAAGCGAAAGGGGCCTTTCATCCTGACCTTTTAGCGGTGTTGTTTAGCGTGGCCCGCAATCCGGTAACAAATCGCCACGTGGTGTTGTTGCCCTTACGCCGCAGTTGCGAATTCGTCAAGCCCGACACCTGCAACGTCACGGTTCTGTAATCGTTCATTCACGGAAACGTCATAGCGTCATGACAAAGCGGCACCACAACATCTTGTATGAGGCAGAGCTATGCCAGTAGTCAGGATCAACGCTGTTAACGGACGTGCTGAGTTGCATGGTAGTTCCCGACCCTTGATCGGGGCTGTTCAAGAAGCCCAGCAAACCGACGGGCCAGTCATTGTCATGACCCACGGATACAAGTATCGGCCCGACGATGCCGGTGCTTGCCCACACCGGC
Organism: Ruegeria sp. ABV3_008; assembly: GCF_056161185.1. NCBI lineage: Bacteria > Pseudomonadati > Pseudomonadota > Alphaproteobacteria > Rhodobacterales > Roseobacteraceae > Ruegeria > Ruegeria sp. ABV3_008. The sequence goes on from NZ_JBSWYP010000004.1 coordinate 211,621, forward strand.
ATATTCTATCGCTGCACCCCAAGGCGATGCCTTGGTACAGCCCCAGCTGGCCGCAGCATCTGGGCTTTGGCAGCGGGTTTGAGGACGAAGGTCTTGCCATTGCCGTTGGTTGGGACGCGCGGGGCCCGCTCTGGTCAGCGCAACGTCGTGCCGTTGAAGCGGGCAAGGTACTGGCTGACGTCATTCGTAAAGTGCATCTTTTGAACCCAAAGCGTCCGATCCATTTCATCGGCCATTCCATGGGTATCGAAGTGGCGCTGGAGGCGCTACATCACATTCCACCCGGCGCGCTCAGCCGGATCATTTCTCTCACCGGGGCTGCCTATCAATCCCGCACCGTCGCGGCCCTGACTACACCTGCCGGGCGCGCGGCTGAATTCATCAACATCATCAGCCGCGAAAACGATCTATTCGACTTTCTTTATGAAACCTTCATCCAGCCACCCCGTCGTGGCGATGTCAGCATTGGCGCGGGCCTGACGGCACCAAACTCGGTCACATTGCAGATCGATTGCCCGGACACGGTGGATCACCTGTCGGCGCTGATCTCCCAGCTCGCCGCGCCCGAGCGGCGTATCTGCCACTGGTCCAGCTACACACGCCCCGGCGTGCTACGCGTCTACAACGCCTTGCTGCGCGACCCCGAGCGCCTATGCCTGCAAAGGCTCAAACGCGGTATCCCCGAAAAACCGCACAGGCGCTGGTCACGGTTTTTTGCCCTACCCCGCCCACAGGGCCTCTTGCCGTTTGCTCAGAAAGCTTCATGATCCCCTTAGCTTTAGGAGACATCATGATCGACCTGTATTTCTGGCCCACCCCGAACGGTTGGAAAGCCTCTATCGCACTGGAAGAGATGGAGCTGCCCTACAACACGCATCTGATCAACATCGGTAAGGGCGACCAGTTCGATCCGGAGTTCCTGAAGATCTCACCCAATAACCGCATGCCCGCCATCGTCGATCCGGACGGGCCTGATGGTGCGCCAATCACGGTTTTCGAAAGTGGCGCGATCCTGATGTATCTGGCGCGCAAGACCGGCCGGTTTTATGGCGCAACCGAACGGGACAGGGTTGCGGTAGAAGAGTGGCTGATGTGGCAGATGGGCGGCGTTGGCCCGATGGCGGGTCAGGCGCATCACTTCCTGAAATATGCCCCTAACCTGGAGCCTCCGCAGGACCTGCCCTACGCCAAAGACCGCTACCGGACCGAGGTCGCCCGGCTTTACGGCGTGCTGGATCGTCGCCTGGCCGAGAATGAATATGTCGCAGGTGATTTATACTCGATCGCCGATATGTCGATTTGGGGCTGGGCGAGCCTTTGGGAGGGTCAGCAGCAGGTTCTGGACGATAAGCCTCACTTCGCCCGCTGGCTAGAGGCCGTGAGCGCCCGCCCGGGCGTGCAAGCCGGACGCGCCTTGTATGCAGAGCTGCGCGGGGATCACCGGGATAAGCAATCGCAAGGGGTGCTGTTCAAGCGATAAGAACAGCGCCAGAACGGACTCCCAAATTTCACCGACTGCGGCGTGATTTCCCGGTCGTCCTGAAGAAGCAAGATTCGACTTCGTTTAGTTCCCGTTTTCAGTGTAAGCTCTTGGAATTTGGAGGGTTGAATGCGGCTACTGGTAGCGACACTCATGTTGTGCGCAAACGCAGTGCGTGCGGAACCGGATTGCGCAGAAAGTCCGCCATCTCAGCAAGTCGACCTTATTGCAGTAGAGCTGACGGATGAGATAGCTCTTCAGCCCATAACCGTCAGCGCGGTAGATGACAAAGGGGTTGTGGTTTCCCGCAGGCCAGCCCTGAGACCGTGTAAGTTCAGAAATTTTGAACTTGGTCGCGCGCTTATGCGTGAACGTGGCGCGGTGTGCGGCGATTGGACAATTCTGGGCAAGGTCCGCACGCCTATAGCCGGGAAATTCAGAGGGTGCGGCATCGCGAACCCGGTTCAGGTTCACAGGATTTCTGACATTTACCTCAGTCAACTGGCGCTGATGGATTGCGAAACGGCTATTACGTTGAAGACCTGGATTGAGAATACAGCCAAACCAGCTTTTGCGGGTCAAGGTGGTGGCCTAAAGGGCATGCGCCTTGTCGGCCACTATGCGTGCAAGACGCAGAACAACCAGCCCTTCGCGCGTCTTTCCGAGCATGCAAGAGGGCGCGCAATAGATATTTCCTCATTTATCTTAATGGACGGCACCATTCTTTCGGTCCGTGACGGCTGGGAGGACGACGCTTCAAACCAGGTCATGCGCGAGTTGCACAGCGGCGCTTGTGGCCTGTTTGGCACCGTGCTTGGTCCCGAGGCAGATCAGTATCACAAAGGGCACTTCCACTTTGATACAGCGCGTCGCGGCAGCGGACCTGTCTGCCGTTAGGGCTTTGCACAGATTTGCCCTAACCCATCCCCCCGCACCAGCACATCCAGCATCCCCGAGATATCCTCGATCTCTTCCGCGATGACATGGATCACCGCGTCGGCCTTCTGCATTCGGCCCGTAACCTTCAGCAACCGTCCCGAGATCACCGCGCGGCGGAATTGTTCGTAAATCTTGCGCCAGACCACGATGTTCACGATCCCCGTCTCATCCTCAAGCGTCAAAAAGATCACCCCTTTGGCGGTTCCGGGCCGCTGTCGCAGGATCACCAAACCCGCCACCGCCACCCGCGCGCCTTCGGGCGGCTGATCCAACCGGTTGGCAGGCAAACAGGCCGGCGGTCGGGGCCAGGTTCGGTTTGAAACATCAGGACAAGTCGCGGCAACAAGCATGAGAACAAAAATAGAACAATCACGCAGAAAGTCCAGACGCGGCGCACAGAGTCGCAAATGAGGCTAGAAAGACCTAAATGCCTTGATTAAGGAAGAATTCGAACATCGCAAAAGGAAGACGCAAGCCATGGCAAAGATCACCTATGTCGAGCATAGCGGTACTGAACATACAGTCGACGTCGCCAATGGGCTGACCGTTATGGAAGGTGCCCGAGACAACAACATTCCCGGCATCGAGGCCGATTGCGGCGGCGCCTGCGCCTGCTCGACCTGCCACGTCTACATCCACCCCGATTGGGTCGAAAAAATCCCCGCCAAGGATGACATGGAAGAGGACATGCTGGACTTTGCCTATGAGCCCGATCCCGCCCGCTCGCGCCTGACCTGTCAAATCAAGGTCACGGACGCATTGGACGGTCTGGTCGTGCAAATGCCAGAAAAACAAATCTGATGCCCTCCAAAGCGCCGCGTCCCCCCGTCTGCCCTTGGCGCCGTCGGGCACGCGGCGCGACACCGATGTTTTGCCTATGGCTGCTGAGCGCAAGCTCTGCAGCGGCGCAAGAAGAAATCATCGAAGCCCGATTTACCGAACCCACAACACGCTACGCCCATGGCGTATTGGGGGACGACGTGGAATACGGCGCCTTAGAGCTCCGGGTCGAAACTCGCGGTTCAGACAGTGCGCAAACGCTACGAACAATACGCCTGCCCCAAGATCGGGTTTTCGAAGACCTTTCCCCTAGACTGGTGGACATGGACTCGGACGGAACGCCCGAAGTTGTCGTGGTCGAATCGCACGCCCAATTTGGCGCACAACTTGCAATCTACGACGAAAGCGGCACAAAGATCGCTGCCACCCCGCATATCGGAACCCGCTTTCGCTGGCTTGCCCCGATCGGCGCCGCCGATCTGGATGGCGATGGCTATACCGAGATCGCTTATATCGACCGCCCTCACCTCGCCAAAACCCTTCGCATCTGGCGCTACAAAGATGGCGCGTTGGCCGAGATCGCCTCTTTACCCAGTCTGACCAACCATCGCATTGGTGAAGACTACATCTCTGGCGGCCTGCGTGACTGCGGCGAGACGCCAGAACTGATCACAGCCAGCGCCGACTGGTCGCGCATCATCAGCGTCACCTTTAACAGTGGATGGACCACGTCAGACCTCGGCCCCTTCACAGGCCGTCAAAGCCTGAACCAAGCCTTAGAGTGCTGATCCGCCCTTCATCTGGCTAGAAATATACTAGGGATGAGGCCGCAGGCCGAGGGGGCAAAGCCCCCTGACCCACGTCAAAGTCAAAGCGCCCGCCACCCAATATCGCGCCGAAAAAAGCCCTCGGGCCAATCCACCCCGTCAACCATGGCATAGGCCCGATCTCGCGCTTCTTGCAACGTTGCGCCGCGGGCGGTGACGTTCAGAACACGTCCGCCAACCGCTTGTATCTGCCCCTCAACAGCCTTTGTCCCCGCGTGGAACACCATGTTGCTGCTGTCTTCAGGAAGGTTGTCCAAACCTTTGATAACCGAGCCTTTCTCATAAGCACCCGGATACCCGTTGGCTGCCATAACAACGGTCATCGCATGATCATCGGCCCAGTTCACGCGCGTTTCGTCCAAACGCCCTTCGGCTGCGGCATGCATCAGGTCCATTGCCTGCGCACCAAGACGCATCATCAAAACCTGACATTCGGGATCGCCAAACCGGACGTTGTATTCCACCAAACGCGGCTGTCCATCCTTGATCATCAGACCGGCGTAGAGAACCCCTTGGAAGGGCGCACCCCGGCGCTTCATCTCGGCAATGGTTGGGCGGATGATCTCATCCATCGCCTGCGCCTCAATCTCGGCGCTTAGAACAGGAGCCGGGGAATAGGCCCCCATCCCGCCCGTGTTCAGACCTGTATCCCCCTCGCCCACGCGCTTGTGATCTTGTGCGGTGCCGATCGACAGGATGTTCTCTCCATCGCAGAGAACGAACAGCGAGGCCTCTTCGCCATCCATAAATTCTTCGACAACAACTTCGGCACCGGCCCCGCCGAAGGCCCCGCCAAACATGTCGTCAATTGCGTCCAGAGCGGTCTGCTCGTCCATCGCCACAATCACGCCCTTGCCCGCCGCCAGACCATCAGCCTTGACCACGATCGGAGCGCCCTGCTCTTGGATGTAGGCCTTAGCGGGCGCGGCTTCGGTGAACCGCGCATAGGCCGCTGTCGGCGCGCCCGAGGCATCGCAAACCTCTTTGGTGAAACTCTTCGAGGCTTCCAACCGGGCCGCTTCGGCAGAGGGGCCAAACACCAGCACACCGGCTTCACGCAACCGGTCGGCCACGCCAGCGGCCAGAGGGGCCTCGGGGCCGACGATCACGAAGTCAATCGCGTTGGCCTCGGCGAAATTGACAACCGCACCTCCATTCTCGATATCCAGCGACGCGCATTCGGCGATCTGAGCGATCCCGGCATTGCCCGGCGCAACGATCAGACGGTCGCATTTGGGGTTCTGCATCACCGCCCAAGCGAGGCTGTGCTCACGCCCACCGCTGCCGAGAATAAGAATGTTCATTGGGTCGTCTCCGATCTGCTTGGCCTCGCCTGCGCGGCGTTCTAAGCTGGCACGGCATTTGACACAAGGCGCTGAAATGTCCGACCTGCTTGACGACCCAATTCCCGGCCAAAACACCCCTGAATACTCGGTTTCCGAGATTTCTGGCGAGGTGAAGCGCACGCTCGAGGGCTCGTTCGGGCGAATCCGTGTACGCGGCGAGGTCGGCCGTGTGTTCAAGGCGCGCTCGGGCCATCTGTATTATGACATCAAGGACGATCGGAACGTTCTGGCCTGCACCACGTGGAAGGGTCAGATTTCCGGCCTGTCCGTTGTTCCCGAAGAAGGGTTGGAGGTCGTCGTCACCGGTCGCCTCACAGCATTCGGCGCGCAATCCAAATACAACATGAATGTTGATGAGGTCGCCGTCGCTGGCCAAGGCGCGCTGATGGCGCTGTTGGAAAAGCGTAAGAAGCAGCTGGAGACCGAAGGGCTGTTCGCGCCTGAGCGTAAGAAACCACTGCCCTACCTGCCCCAGATCATCGGTGTCGTGACCTCTCCGTCCGGGGCGGTGATCCGCGATATCCTGCATCGCCTGCGCGACCGGTTTCCCCGCAAGGTTCTGATCTGGCCTGTCGCCGTGCAGGGTGCAAACTGCGCGCCCGAGGTAACCCGTGCCATCGAAGGCTTCAACGCGCTTACGCCCGGTGGGGCACTGCCGCGCCCCGATCTGATCATCGTTGCACGCGGTGGCGGCTCAATCGAAGACCTATGGGGGTTTAACGAAGAAAATGTGGCCCGCGCGGCTGCGGCCTCAGAGATCCCGCTGGTCTCAGCCGTCGGGCACGAGACGGACACGACGCTGATCGACTTTGTCTCCGACCGCCGCGCACCTACGCCAACAGCCGCAGCCGAATTGGCCGTCCCCGTGCGGATGGAATTGATGGCCTGGGCCAACGAACAAGGCGCGCGCCTTTCGCGGGCTGCGAGTGATGCGGTTCAGCGCCGTGCGCAGCGTCTGCGTGACGTGTCTCGTGCGCTTCCGCGCCCGGATAGCTTGTTGAACTCTCCACGGCAGCGCCTTGATCTGATTGCAGAACGCCTGACACCCGCATTAGATCGCGGGGTGCAAAATCGCCGCCTGCAACTGGTCGAGATGTCGGCGCATCTGCGCCCGTCGACTTTGCGAGGCGTCGTCTCCTCCCGTCAGGAACACCTGCGCAACCTGTCTTCGCGTCTGTCCCTCCGCCCGATCCAGCGCGAAATTGAACAGCAACGCCAGGCCACCGCCCGACTGGCTAAGCGGCTGGACGCGGCCCAAACCGTCCGACTGGAGCGCCTGCGCCAACAACTGACAGCAACCGACCGCCTACGCGAAACGCTCAGCTACAAGGCAACGCTGGCGCGGGGCTATGCGGTTGTGCGCGCCGAGGGCGACGTCGTGACCACCAAGGCTCAGGCTGGCAAACACGCGGCGCTTGAGATCGAATTCTCGGACGGTCGCCTGGCGACCGGTTCCGCTGGCCGCCCTGCCGCGAAAAAATCCAAAACCGACGCACCGGATCAGGGATCGCTGTTCTAGCGTTTAAACCCCGACTTCAGGCCCCAGACATACCATCTCTTCCCCGAGGTCTTCCGCCTCGTAGAGTTCAGTCGCTTGCGGATCACCTTCGAACTGCGCGATCAGCCCACCGCCCGAGCGCGTGAATACCCAGCATTGCGGGTCCAGCCGGTCTTCGTAGACGAAACAAATCTGATCCTCGCGCTGATACCAGACGCCTTCTTTGCACTGTCCGTCCAAAAACGACCAGATCACGCGGCGGTTGGGCAAGTATCGCTCAACGCCATAAACCTGCCCTTCAAAACCATAAAACAGGGTTTTGCCCTGCGTGTACTCATCGAACTCGGCCCCGGACAGCGCCGTTTGCGCGCCCGCTGTCTGCGCCGAAAACGCCAATAGAATCACAAGATGCCTCAACATGAGGCCATAGTGTCAGATGCGGGCGGGCATGGCCAATCACCACGCCGGTATTCGCCTGCCCCCACGTTATTATTGTGCCGCGTGCCTCCGCAAAGAACATTGGTCCCTAACAAGACAAAGGGGACCGACGTGACACACCTGCTATTCTGGCTCGCCGCCGCTTGCGCTTTGGCCTATTGGCCGCTGTCCCCACGCCCGGCAAGTTTGCTCCGCACCGTTCTGAAAACCGCGTCGGTTGCTGTGCTGGCGCTCGTCGCCCTCCTCAGCGGTGGCGCATCCTTGTTGGTTGTCGCATTGGGCCTCTGCGCGGTTGGGGATGCTCTGTTGTCTCGAGAGTCCGACACTACCTTCATGACGGGTATCGGCGCGTTTGCTGCGGGCCATATCGCATATATCGCGCTGTTCCTAACGCACCCCAGCAGCAATATTGACCTCACACTGGAACGGCCGGGATATTTCTGGTCGCTCCTCATTCTGGGGATCGTTGCCGCCACTTTGCTATCCCCGCGCGCTGGAGAACTAAAACTCCCTGTTCTGATTTACATCCCGATCATCCTTGGCATGGGCGTCGCAGTTCTGTCTTTGCCTGAGACCGGAATGCTGCGTTGGGCCTTACCCGCGGCACTGGCCTTCATAGCCTCGGACCTTGTGCTGGCGACCGAGAAGTTTCTGCTGCCCCAAGGACATCCAGCCCTGAAGCAAACCCCCTATATGGTCTGGCCGCTTTATTGGGCTGCGCAGGCTGGACTACTGATCGCTTTCACCTGACCCTTTGCAACTCCGGCAAATCCACATTAGGTGGAGGGGAACACCTGCGGAGACCGAAAATGGCGTTTTTTTCAAAGCTGAAGGACAAGCTGTTCAAATCCTCATCCCGTCTTGAGGAAGGGCTGGACGCCATTGTCGAAGACGGAGGCGAAGAAACCACCGCACCAGAGCCGGTGGCGCAGACGCCCGAACCCGCCCCGCAACCGCAGGAAGCGGCTCCGCAACCCGAGACGGCGCAAGACGATCAGACCGCATCCAGCGGATTGCTGGGTCGCCTGTTCAGCCGCTCGGAGACCAAAGCCGAAATTCGCCGGACCCTGGATGACGATATGCTTGAACAGCTCGAGGAGCTGCTTATCGCCTCGGATATGGGCGTCGACACCGCCCTACGCGTTACCTCGAACATGGCCGAGGGGCGTTTTGGCCGCAAACTCTCGTCCCGCGAAATCAAGCAACTGTTGGCGCAGGAAGTGGCCCGCGTGATGGAACCGGTCGCCCGCCCCCTGCCAATCTACCCCAAACGCCCGCAAGTGGTTCTGGTGGTTGGCGTCAACGGCTCGGGCAAGACCACAACCATCGGCAAACTGGCCAGCCAGTTCAAATCCGCTGGCAAAAAGGTCGTGATCGCCGCCGGAGACACATTTCGCGCCGCCGCTGTAGAGCAGTTGCAGGTTTGGGGTGACCGCGCTGGTGTCCCGGTTCTGACCGCGCCCGAAGGCTCGGACCCTGCCAGCCTTGCCTTTGACGCCCTGACCAAAGCGCAACAGGACGGTGCCGACCTTCTGATGATCGACACTGCAGGCCGCCTGCAAAACCGCGCCGACCTGATGGAGGAACTGGCCAAGATCGTCCGCGTGATCCGCAAGGTCGATGAAACCGCGCCGCACAACACGCTGCTTGTGCTGGATGCGACCACGGGCCAGAACGCCCTCAGCCAGGTGGAAACCTTCCGCAAACTCGCCGATGTGTCGGGCCTTGTGATGACCAAACTGGACGGCACAGCAAAAGGCGGCGTGCTGGTCGCGCTGGCCGACAAGTTCGGCCTGCCCATCCACGCCATCGGCGTCGGAGAGCAAATAGACGACCTCGCCCCGTTCGACCCCGAAGAATTCGCAGCCGCGCTAACAGGTCTCGACCAAAACTGATCCGCCTCTTCATCTGGCTAAAAGTATCCTCGGGGGTCTGGGGGCAGACAGCCCCCAGCCTCGCCACACTGGACAAGTTCTGACAATTGAGCGACTGGCTGATCTCACTCGAAGGCACCGAAGCGGGCCACAATCTCGCCCTTGGCCTGGCGTTGATGGCAGCTTTTCTGCACGCGGTCTTCGGAGCACTGCAAAAGGGCCGCCACGATCCGTGGCTGTCTCGTGGGGCCATCGACGCCTGCTATTGCCTGATGGCCATCCCCTTTGCCCTATTCGTCGTGCCATGGCCCGAACCCTATATGTGGCCCATTTTCGGCATCGTCTGGCTGATCCACATCACCTACAAGATCCTTCAGGCCTTGGCCTATACCAAAGGCTCCTACACGGTGGTTTACCCGGTCGTTCGCGGTACCGGCCCACTTTTCACTGTGATCGGAGCCTACCTTCTGTTCGGAGAAACCTTCACAGGCACGCAATGGTTCGGTGTGGCCGTCCTTCTGGCCGGTATCTTCGGGCTGGCTGCCTATAACTTCCGGTTTCTGGAAACCAATCGTGAGACTCTGGGTATCGCGCTCACCCTGGCGATTGCCACCGGCCTCTTCGTGGCGCTCTACACGACTTATGACGCCTATGGCATCCGCGCCACCGCCGATCCGTTCACCTTTCTGGCCTGGTTCTTCATGATCGACGGCTTCGCGATGCCGATCTACGCGTTCCTCAGATGGCGTGCCATGATCAACCGCCCTTCCCCAGGTCCGCTGATGCTGCGCGGGCTCGCAGGCGGCTTGATCGCGCCGCTGTCATTCGGAGCCATCATGCTGGCCACCCGATTGGACAAAGTCGGAGAAGCGGCTGTACTGCGCGAAACATCAACTGTATTTGCAGCCTTGATCGGCTGGCTCGTTTTGAAAGAAACCGTTGGCCCAAGGCGCATCGCCCTGATGGCACTGATTGCATTGGGCGCTGTAATCGTTGAAATGGGCGGATAAACAGCAGGACAACACGATGACAGGCAAAAAAGAGATCAACCCGTTTCTGAAACAGGTGCTGGAGCTGGGCCCCCCGCTGGCCTTCTTCTTCATCTACCTGCGACTGCGTGATGACAGTTTTCTGATCGGCGGTGTCGAGTATTCAGGCTTCATCATCGCTACTATCCTCTTTGTCCCGCTGATGCTGGCGGCAATGGGCATCTTGTGGTTCCTGACAGGCAAGCTCAGCCGGATGCAGATATTTACCGCTTTCATGGTGATCTTTTTCGGAGGCCTGACCGCCTGGTTCAATGATGAGCGGTTCTTCAAAATGAAAACCACGCTGGTCTACGGGTTCTTTTCAGTCATCCTCGGGATCGGCTTGCTGCAGGGCAAGTCCTATCTCGCCTACGTTCTGGACGAGATGCTGCCGATGAAGCACGAAGGTTGGATGATCCTGACACGTCGCCTCTGTGCTTGCTTTGCCGTTCTGGCCATCGCCAATGAGATCGTCTGGCGCACCATGTCCACCGATCTGTGGGTCAAGATCGAAACCTTCGCCTTTCCCATCGCGCTAATGGCCTTCCTGATGTACCAGTTCCACCGCCTGCAGAGCTATCTGGAAGACCCCGATCGCCAGTAGTCGACCCAAAGCCCCCTTGGTATCAGTTTGACACTCATCCGAGGAAACCACTTGGCTTGTTGACCTTGCTGTGAATAATTGAGTAACCACTCACCATCCTACTCCGGAGATTAGTACCCGAATGGCGGTATTCCCAAATAGCGGCTTCCTGTCCGATGCATCCGAAGGCCTGCGCGAGATGCTCTCGGCGCTGGCGACGGAAATCTCTTTGGATAAAAACGAAACCCTGTTCGATCAGGACGATGAAGGCGATGCGCTTTATGCCATTGTCGAAGGGACGCTCGAAGTGTCCTTCCTGGCCATGAGCGGCCGGAAGCTAGCGCTGACGCTCATGCGTCCGGGCGAAGTCTTCGGTGAGATTGCCCTTTTCGACAGCGGCCCTCGCACGGCCACTGTAGCGGCCGCCGAACCTTCTCGGGTTTTGCGGGTGCGTCGCCGGGACGTGATGGAGCAAATCCGTCAACATCCCGATCTTGCCGTTGATATGGTCCGTCTGGCCGGATTGCGCATGCGGTCGATGAGCTCGCAGTTGAACGAGCAGGTCTTTCTGCCGATGCCGATTCGACTGGCGCGCAAACTGCTGCACCTGTCGTCTCTGCAGGACGATCCCACGGAACGTATTACCCTGTCGCAAAGTGAATTGGCCGAATTCGTCGGGGCAACGCGTGAGGCCGTCTCGAAAACCATTTCGATCTGGAAGCGGGACAATGTGGTCGAGGCATCGCGGGGCGGATTGCTGATCCACGACATCGAAGCTTTGCGCGCTTTGGCTGAATCAGACTTGATCTGACCCTTTGTGATCTTGTTCACAGACGACTCGGAGGTCAGTGCCCTAGGGTAAACCTGTTACCGTAGGAGGTCAGTAATCATCCCCGATATCTGTCCACTGATCTCTCCCTGTACCTAAGCCATATGCCCAAAAGGCATATGGCTTATTTTCTTTCTGCCGGGCCTAAAAGGACATGAAAAAAGGCCGGAGAAACCCCCGGCCCTTTTCGGTAGTTATGTGATGAGCTTATTTTACAAGGCTCAACGCGACAAAGCGCGGGTCGCCGCCGCGGCGTACCAACAGCAGCAGCGATTTGCGCCCGGCTTCGGTAGCTTCTTCAATACGCGCCTCAAGGTCGCTGATGGATTCGACCTTCTGCTGTCCAGCTTCGGTGATCAGGTCACCCGCGCGCAGACCCTTGGCAAAGGCTTCCGAGGCTTCATCAACCTCGGTCACGACCAGACCGTCCGCCTCGGCATCCAGCCCCAGATCTTCACGCAGCGTATCTGTCAGCGGCGAAATGGTCAGGCCGAGAATGTCAGCGTTTTCATCACTTGGCGCGTCCGGAGTATCTTCCTCACTCGTCTCGGCACGCTCCGCATCCTCACGGCGCCCGAGTGTGACCAGAATAGTCTGAGTGCCACCGTCGCGATGTACGACCACGCGAACCGATTTGCCTACGGTCGTCTCACCGACCTGACGGACCAGACCGCGGGTATCCTCGACTTCGACCCCGTCAAAGCTGAGGATCACATCCCCTGCTTTCAGACCGGCCTCTTTCGCAGGACCCTCCGGTACATCGCTGATCAGCGCGCCACCGGGTTTGTCCAAACCCATCGCCTCGGCCATGTCTTCGGTCACATCCTGAATGCGCACGCCCAACCAACCCCGGCGGGTTTCGCCGAACTCACGCAGCTGGTCGACGACCTTGGTTACGACATTGGAGGCCATCGAAAACCCGATACCGATCGAGCCGCCGTTGGGAGACAGAATCGCAGTGTTCACGCCAATGACCTGACCATCCATGTTGAACAGAGGACCACCCGAGTTGCCCCGGTTGATCGCCGCATCGGTCTGGATGTAGTCGTCATAGGAGCCGCTGAGCGCACGATTGCGGGCCGAGACGATCCCCGCGGAAACCGAGAATCCCTGCCCAAGCGGGTTGCCCATGGCAATCACCCAGTCACCAACACGCGCCGTGTCGCTGTCGCCGAACTGAACGTATTGGAGAGGGCCTGAAGCCTCGACTTTCAACAGAGCGATATCGGTTTTCTCATCCGTGCCGATCACCTTGGCAGGCAGTTCCTTCACGGGTTGACCATCGCCGGGGAAGAACTCGATCAGGATCTCATCGGCCTCGGCGATGACGTGGTTGTTTGTAACGATAAAACCGTCTTCCGAGATCACGAACCCCGACCCCAGCGCGTTGCTGCGGCGCGGGCGGTCGCCATTATCGCCGTTGCGATCCTGAAACTCGCGGAAGAAGTCTTCGAACGGAGAGCCCTCGGGCACGATCCCCTGCGGCCCGGTCTGACCTTCGATCAGGGTCGACGTTGTGATATTGACCACCGCCGGACTGATCTGTTCGGCCAGCGGCGCAAGGCTTTCCCCTCGTGCATAAGCCGCAACCGTTTGCGCTGCGATCAGAACCATCGCTCCGAAGGTCAGCCACATCAGTCGCATGAAACCAACACCATCGTCCCGCCGGACGGAAATACTGCGCGCTTGTGCCTGCACTTGGAAACTCCTTGTCGTCAATTTCATACAGACCGCCCTAAGGCAGACTATCTTTCCACCCAATGTAGTCGGTTTGATCACGCTCGCAACTGAGGATCGCGGGGAAATCACCGGCAAGTGAGGTCAGCAGGTCAAAACCCCAGCTGATAGGCGCCCCAAAGCAGCACAAGACCGCTGACAACACAGAGCAGCCCTGCCAAACGCCGCGCTTGTTCTGGCAGCGCGCGCATCGCTTCTAACATACGTTCAATAAGCGAAGGGGCCAGCGCATAGGCCAGCCCCTCGACAATCAGCACCAGCCCAAAGGCCAGAAGGATCATACCCATTATTGGGTCGCCTGTCCGGTGGGCGATTTAAGGTAATTGAAGAACTCCGAATCCGGGCTGAGAACCATTGAGCTGTTCCCACCCTGCAACGCGCGCTCATAAGCTGACAGCGAGCGGTAGAACTCAAAGAACTCTGGGTCTTTGCCAAAGGCCTCGGCAAAGATCGCGTTGCGTTCGGCGTCTGCCTCACCGCGGATGATCTCGGCCTCGCGGTTAGCGTCTGACACCAATTCAACCACGGTCCGGTCAGCCTGCGCGCGGACACGCTGCGCGGCTTCATTACCACGGGCGCGTTCGTCGGTTGCTTCACGTTCCCGTTCGGCCTTCATCCGGTCAAAGGTCGCCTCCAAGTTCGCCTGCGGCAGATCGGTTGCTTTCAGACGCACGTCGATGACATTGACGCCCAGCGCCCGCGCTTCGGCAATTGCGCTATTGCGGATCCGCAGCATGAGGGCCGCACGGTCAGAACTGAGGATATCCCGCGAGGAGACCGAACCCAGAACTTCCCGAGTTTCCGCACGAAGGATACGGTCCAGACGGTCCTCGGCCACCGGAATACCGCCAACACCAACGGCCTGACGGAACTGCTCTAGATCCGAAATCCGGTAACGCGCGAAGGCATCGACCACCAGACGGCGGTCATCAAGGGGTGTCACCTCAAGCGGCTGCACGTCGATCGACAGGATGCGGTCATCATAGCGCACAACCTCTTGAATCAGAGGAATTTTAAACGCCAATCCGGGCTCTTCCTTGACCGCAACAACGCGACCAAACTGCAGAACCAGAGCGCGTTCACGCTCATCCACGATAAAGATCGAGGACAGAACACCGACAATCGCGAGGAAGACGACCGGTAGGATAAATGTCGTTTTACGCATCAGTTGCTCTCCGCTGCAGGGGTACGACGCAGTTCATTCAACGGCAGGTACGGCACAACGCCCTGCCCCGAGCCGCCGGTGTTTTCGTCAAGGATGATCTTGTCCACGTCACCCAGAACCTGCTCCATACGCTCCAGGTACAAACGCTTGCGGGTCACATCTGGTGCTTTGGAGTATTCCTCCAGAACCGCGCTGAAGCGGCTGGCCTCACCCTGTGCACTGTTGATCTGCTGGGCGCGATAGGCTTCGGCCTCTTCCAGAACCTGAGCAGCTTCACCGCGCGCTTCCGCGAGAACACGGTTCGCATAGGCATCCGCGACGTTCTGCAGACGATCCCGTTCCTGCGCAGCGGCCTGAACGTCACGGAACGCGGCAATCACGTCCTGCGGCGGGTCAGCCTTGTCGAAGTTCACGCGGACTATGTTCACACCCGAATCGTAGCTGTCCATTGTCGCCTGAATCAGTTCTTGCAGACGTTCTGCGATAATGCCGCGGTCTCTGTTCAGGATCGGAGCAAGTTCGCTTTGCGCGATAATCTCACGCATCGCCGATTCCGACACCGCCTGAATCGTTTGACGCGGGTCGCGCAGGTTAAAGAGGAACTTGGCGGGGTCGTTGATGTTCCAAACGACCTGATAGTCGATATCGACCACGTTTTCGTCACCGGTCAGCATCAGACCATCGTCGCTTCCACGAGCGCCGCCCATGTCTTCGTTCTGTTCCCGTGTAACAGGGATGACCTCGGCGGTCACAAAGGGCCAAGGCGCAAAGTTCAGACCGGGATTTCCAACAGCCGAGAATTCGCCAAGGAACAGTTCAACCGACTGTTCTTCGGGCTTAACGGTGTAAAAGCTGGCCGCAGCCCAGAGGCCGATCGCAACCAATGCGCCAATCGCCACGGTGCCTTTGGTAAAGATCGGACCACCGCCGCCACCGCCTGAACCGTTGCTGCCACGGCCACCGCCGCCGCGACCGCCCATGAGGACACGCAGCTGCTCTTGCCCTTTTTTCATCAGCTCATCGATCTCGGGGATCTGCGGGCTCTCCCCTTCGGGAGGCTTACGCCCGTCACCGTTGTTACCCCGATTTCCTCCACCACCAGAGGAGCCTCCGCCCCCCCAGGGGCCACCGCTGTTGCCCGCCATATGTGTCTATTCCCTTATGTTTGACCGCGTGATCACGGTGTTCCTTGTAACTTGGTTGCGCGCAGTTGCAAATCAAGCCGTGCGTACAGGTTGACGCATTGTCACCAGTTCTTCGGCCATGACCGGGTGAACTGCAACCGTGCGGTCGAAATCTTCCTTGGTCGCGCCCATTTTGACGGCAATGCCCGCCAACTGGATCATCTCACCCGCGCCAGGTGCCACGATGTGGCAACCCAACACCTTGCGCGTCGCTTGAGACACGATCAGCTTCATCAGAACCCGCTGAGTGCCACCGGCAAAGGATTTCTGCATCGGCTTGAACGAAGTCGCATAGACTTCAATCGGTTCCTGCGCTGCTGCCTCTTCCTCGCTGAGGCCCACGGTGCCGAATTCGGGCTGGGTGAAAATCGCGGTCGGGATCAGTTCATGATCCACTGGCGTCGGGTTGCCTTTGAAGACGGTCTCAACAAAGGCCATGCCTTCGCGGATCGCAACCGGGGTCAGGTTCACGCGGTCGGTCACATCACCAATCGCGTAGATCGAGGGCACGCCAGTCTGACTGTACTCATCCACAACGATCTCACCCTTGCGGCCACGCGAGACGCCCACGTCCTCAAGCCCCAAGTTATCCGCATTCGGAGTGCGCCCGGTGGCATACATGACCACGTCGAAATGATCCTCGGTCCCGTCTGTGGCTTTCACGCGGATCTTGTCACCCTCTTTCGTCATCTCAAGCACATTGGTGCCCAGACGTACGTCGATGCCGTTCTGGCGCATCTCTTCACAGATCAGGCCCCGCGCTTCTTCATCAAAGCCACGCAGGATCTGCGCCCCGCGGTAGAACTGAGTGGTCTTGACGCCCAGCCCGTTCATGATCCCGGCGAATTCACTGGCGATATAGCCACCACCGACGATCAGGATGCTTTCGGGCAGTTTCTCAAGGTGGAAGATTTCATTCGAGGTGATCGCCAGATCCGAACCGGGGAAGTCCGGCACAACCGGACGGCCACCCGTCGCAATCAGGATATGCTTTGCGGTTTTGCGCGTACCGTCGGCCAGTTCAACCGTATGCGGATCGACCATATGGGCACGCTGATCAAAGCTTTCGACACCGTTGTTTTTCAGGATGTTGCGGTAGATACCTTCCAGCCGATCAAGTTCCGTCACCAGCTTGCCATGAAAGGTGTTCCAGTTGAACGCTCCGGGCTGAATGTCCCAACCATAGGCTTGCGCGTCACCGACCATCCCCGAATATTCGCTGGCGAAGACCATAAGTTTCTTTGGAACGCAGCCGCGGATAACGCATGTGCCGCCGTATCGATCCTCTTCCGCCAGAGCCACTTTGGCACCGTTTTCACCCGCCGCTACGCGCGCCGCGCGGACCCCACCCGAGCCTCCGCCGATTACGAAGAGATCATAGTCAAAGCTCATGCTGGGTTCCTTCATTCAGCTTGCAAAATTCTTTGGATATCTGGGCGCGAAAACCGCCCTGCCAACCCCCAAAGGCGTAAATTTCCAGTATATTCCAACACGTCCTTGGGATGGCGCCTTCCACTCAGTCCGAAAAATCCGAAAACAGGTTGTCCTTGGCGCCATCAAGGAACTGGTCCAATTCAACGGTTCCGGCATTGATATCGCGCAGCTCGACCCGACCGTCGCCGTAGCCCACAACGACCTTGTCGCAGATATCTATGAACAGCCCGTTCTCGACGACACCCGGCACCTGGTTCAAAACCAGCGCCATCTGCCGGGCATTGCCGATCCGCTGCAGATGCAGGTCGAGGATATGGTTACCCTCATCGGTCACAAATGGGGCCTCACCATTCATGCGAAGGGCTGAATTGGTGCCAAGCACATCCATCGTATCCAGAACTTCTTCGATCAGCGTTCGAGTGGTCTGCCAGCCAAATGGGATCACCTCGACCGGCAGCGGGAATGCGCCGAGCGTTTCGACCTCTTTCCCGGCATCAGCGATCACCACCATCTGGTCGCTGGCAGTTGCCACGATTTTTTCCTGTAGATGCGCGCCGCCACCGCCTTTGATCAGGTTCAGATCACCGTCGAACTCATCCGCGCCGTCAATCGTCAGGTCCAACCATCCGGCCTGATCCAGCGACACGACCTCGATCCCGACTTCACGCGCCAGTTGCGCGGTTCGGGTTGAGGTTGGTACGCCCTTGATGCGCAGGCCTTCTTGCTGGACACGCTCGCCCAGACGGCGAACAAGCCAGGCGGCGGTCGAGCCGGTGCCCAGCCCCACCCGCATTCCGCCTTCGACCATGTCGGCCGCGCGGTACGCCGCAACGTATTTGGCTGTGTCGATTGGCGACAAATCCGCGGTCATTGGCAGTCTTCCCCAAATAGTCTGCAAGACTTATATGCAATGCTCCACCCAACTTCGAGACCCAATTCACGTCGCCCGGATGCGAAAGATGTCGCTCAATTGCGCGTTTCCTATCGGAAACGTCGCAAACAAGGCTTTTCAGGTTTCGGTTGCTGTATATCTAGTCCGTATGATGACGCCCTATCGCCTGCACTATGCCCCTGATAACGCCTCGCTGGTGATCCGGCTGGTGCTGGACGAAATGAGCCAGCCCTATGAGACAGTGCTGGTTGATCGTAGTCAGAACGCGCAAGACAGCGCAGCCTACCGAGCGTTGAACCCGAACGGGCTGATCCCGGTTCTCGAAACCCCTCATGGGCCGGTATTCGAAACGGCTGCCATTCTGCTGTGGCTGTCCGACAGCCATGGGCAACTTGCACCCGCGTCGTCCAGCCCTGACCGGGCCGCCTTTCTGAAATGGCTGTTTTTCGCGTCAAACACGCTCCATGCCGATCTGCGCATCCTGTTTTATGCCGAGAAATACATAGCCACGGAACAGGCCGAGACCCTGCGGGTCGGAATACGCCCAAGGCTGCGCACTCATCTGCAAAATCTGGACGCGGTCGCCGCGCAGGCACCGGAATGGCTCAGCGCTGATCAGCCGTCAGTACTGACATATTATATCGGCTGCATGATGCGATGGATGGCGCTTTACCCATCCAACGCGGACCGCAGCTGGTACCAACTCGCCGATACGCCCTATCTTCAGCGCATCCTAACACAGCTAGAGATGCGTCCCGCAACGCGAACGGCCATCGCCGCCGAAGGTCTTGGGGCCACGCCGTTCACATCACCCATTTATGCCAACCCTCCTGAAGGCTCAGCTATCTGACATGTTCCTCTCTGTCTTCGATATGTTCAAAGTGGGCATCGGCCCGTCCTCCTCCCACACCATGGGCCCCATGGTGGCCGCCGCGCGTTTTCTGGACATGATGCGCGCGTCGCCATTTGAATTTGCCGGGCTGCGCGGCTCACTACACGGCTCACTGGCCTTTACTGGGGTCGGTCACGCCACCGACCGCGCCACCATTCTTGGCCTCGCTGGGTTCGTGCCGGACACATATGACAACGACAAGGCCGAGGCCGCGCTGGCAGCGATTGCTGAGACGCACACCGTAACGCCCGAGGGGCTGCCGACTCTGGCCTTCAACCCCAAGACCGATCTGGTCTTTGACTACGACCACAATCTGCCCGGCCATGCCAACGGTATGATCCTGATGGCAACCGACGCGCAGGGCGATGTGATACTGCGGCAGGTCTTCTACTCGATCGGCGGCGGCTTTGTTCTGACCGAAGAGGAACTGGCCGCTGGCAAGGCCACAGACGAAGGCGCTCCAGTGCCCTTCCCCTTCAAATCGGCTGTCGAGATGTTGGAGATGGCCAAGTCCAGCGGCAAGTCCATTGCCGAAATGAAACGTGCCAACGAAATCGCACGTGGCTGCGCGGATAGCTTTGCCAAAGGCTCTGCCCGGCTGTGGCAGGTGATGAACGACTGTATCGAGCGTGGTCTGACCACCGACGGCATCCTGCCCGGCGGCCTCAGCGTGCGTCGCCGCGCAAAGGGTATCTATGATGCGCTGATGGCCGAGCGCGGTATGAACTTGACCGCGCCGCACACCATCAACGATTGGATGAGCGTCTATGCCATGGCCGTGAACGAGGAAAATGCGGCCGGAGGCCAGGTGGTCACCGCGCCAACCAACGGCGCGGCAGGTGTTCTGCCTGCAGTGCTGCGCTATTACCTCGATCACGTGCCCGGCGCATCCGAAAGCCATATTGAGGATTTCCTTCTGACCGCAGCTGCCATTGGGGGGTTGGTGAAATTCAACGCCTCGATCTCAGGGGCTGAGGCTGGATGTCAGGCCGAAGTTGGCAGTGCCTCGGCGATGGCTGCGGCTGGACTTTGCGCCGTGATGGGTGGCACGCCCGAGCAGGTCGAGAACGCCGCAGAAATCGCGCTGGAGCATCATCTGGGCATGACCTGCGATCCGGTTGCAGGGCTGGTTCAGGTGCCGTGCATCGAGCGCAATGGTCTTGGCGCGATCAAGGCGGTTTCGGCCGCGTCTCTTGCATTGCGCGGGGATGGGCAGCATTTTGTACCTCTGGACGCAGTGATCGAAACCATGCGTCAGACCGGGCATGATATGCATGAAAAGTACAAAGAAACCTCATTAGGTGGTTTGGCCGTAAACGTCCCGAACTGCTGAAGTCAGACAGGAGGTAGCGAAATGCGAGGACATTGTTTGTGTGGCAAGGTTGCGTATGAAGTTAATCCTCCGGTCTTGTCCTGTGTCTCCTGTCATTGCGACAGTTGCCGCCGCCAGTGTGCCGCTCCGATGACGACCTATTTCGGGGTGCGCGACGGCCAATGGCGCTGGACCGGAGAAGAACCGAAGCGCTTCAACTCTTCGCCAGGAGTTGAGCGGAGCTTCTGCCCACATTGCGGAACACCGATCTCATTTCGGTCAACCAAGATGTCGGACGTTCTTCACCTCTATGTCGCGACTCTAGAGAACCCTGAAGCCTTGGAGCCAACTCTTCATGTGTCACACGAAGAAAAGCTGACCTGGCTGAAACTGGGCGATGATTTGCCCACCTGCATCGGCCCGGACTACACCAAGGTTCAACCCCTTCCGGAGGCTTGAGAACAGAGCTTTTCTCGGCCCCGGGAAACCGCTAGCGTCGCGGCCATGACTCAGGATCGTCCCGTATTCGGCATCGTGTTGATGCTTGGTTTCTGTGTGCTCGCCCCGATGGGGGATGCGCTGGCAAAGCTGTTGGGGGAAACAACCCCACTGGCGCTGTTGGTCTTCGTGCGTTTTGCCATTCAGGCGGCGATCCTTGTGCCCTTGGTCGCGATGACCGGCAGGCCATGGCGCATGCGGGGTCGTATTCTGCGACTGACCGTGATCCGCACGCTTTTGCACATCGCAGGCATCACCGCGATGTTCTCGGCATTGCAGTTCCTGCCCTTAGCGGACGCGGTCGCCATCGCCTTCGTGATGCCCTTCATCATGCTGCTGCTCGGGAAATACATACTGAACGAAGAGGTCGGGCACCGCCGCATTGCGGCCTGTATCGTCGGGTTCGCCGGAACCCTTCTGGTCATTCAGCCCAGCTTTGCCGAAGTCGGGCTCCCCGCGCTTTTGCCCCTGATCGTCGCAGTTGTCTTTGCCTTATTCATGCTGGTCACGCGCCAGATCGCCAAAGAGACCGACCCGATGTCGCTACAGGCCGTCTCGGGCGTGTTTGCCACGATCATGCTTCTGCCGCTTCTGATCTGGGGAATGCAGTCTGATATCTGGGAGTTGTCGTTCACCCTCCCCTCGGGTAGCGAACACTGGCTGCTTCTGTCGATCGGGATATTGGGTACTGTCGCCCATCTGCTGATGACATGGTCGCTGCGCTATGCGCCCTCGGCCACGCTGGCACCGATGCAGTATCTTGAGATCCCCGTCGCCACCCTGATCGGCTGGCTGATCTTTCACGACCTGCCGAACGGTCTGGCTGCGTTTGGCATCCTGATCACGATCGCCGCAGGGCTCTATGTTATTCTGCGTGAGAGGGCCACGGCGCGCTCTGCCCCGACAGAAACGCCTGCATGACCTGATCCAGAGCGCTACGAGGCACCATCACCAACATGCCCGGGCCGTCCATCTGAAGCTCAAGCCTTGAAATGACACGGTTCGAGGTGCCCACCTGCCCGCTCGGATCAAATTGAAGTCCCTCGATCGGCCACTCCAACCCGCGGCTGCGCCCGGTGACTTGTTTCAGAGGAAAGAGAGAAACAACCGCGCCCGGCGTCAGATCCAACACGATGCGGGGCGGTACGTGGAACACGACCTCATGCGCGCCGATCAGAACGCAGGCCTTGTCCGGATACCGGACCAGAGTGTTCAAGACCGCCAATTGATGGTCTAGCCGCCCTCCCAGAAATCCAGCCCCCAACACGAAAGGAGACTGCACGTTCCGCAGCGCCTTGTCGAAATCCGTGCTGTCCTGTTCCGCAATCGGAAAAAGGCGATCCCGGGGAATACGAGCTCTGATTTCAGGGGACAACGAATCGAAGTCACCAATCACGGCATCCGGAATCCGCCCCGAATCGACCAGCACCGAGGCTCCGCCGTCTGCTGCGACTGCAATTGTGACGCTATTCAGCACCAAATTCAGGTCTTCAGGACCAATCTGCCCCCCTCCAAACAGCCCGATTGGGCCATCTGAACGTACAATAGCCCCATTTTTTCTAAGATTGATCATTTTTCCCGGATTTGGACACATTGAGACCACAAAATGATAGGTTCATGCAGTTAGTTCCGAGTCGATCGGGTTGCCCCTGTCCGGGCGGATCGGCTCAGTTAGTTTGTAAAGGACGCATGTCTGATGGTACAGAACAACAAGGTATTGACCGTTTCCTATGGGACTTTCTCGTGCACTTTGGAAGGGTTCGATGACTCTTTCGAGACTATGAAAGCCATAGCAGAATACTTCCGCGATCTTGCGGCGGAAGACAGATACTTTGGGTCTGAACCCCCGCAACCTGACGCCGAAATGCTGACGCGAATTGCACAGCGCGACAACGCGCAACAGGTAGAAGCGCGCCCAAGCGATACCGGCCTGCTCCTGCGCGCCACGGAAACACCCCCCCGTACTGAAACGCCCCCCTCCCCTGAAGCGACCCCGCCACAGGATAACGCCATGCCCCAATCGCCCGATCTGAATGTTGTCCAGCCGACCCCCTCTGCGACACCTGAAACAGACACTGCCGCGTCGTTCTTTTCCAAGGCTGCGCCGGTCGATGCCGACGCGGACCCGGCGCCCGATAGCCTGGCCGCCAAGCTGCAACGCATCCGCGCGGTTGTTTCCCATTCGGACGTGGATACGGACAACTATGCCGAGGAAGAGGTCGCCCCCCTAACGGCCGACGCCCCCGCGCCGATGGACGCTGTCTCAGCCGCCTTTGCAGCAGGTTCGCTGAGCCCCGAAGATCTGGCCCCTCAGGCCCCGGCCCCTACCGAGGCACCTGCAGTAGAAGCTATTGAAGAGGCACACGCGCCGGAACTGCGGGATGCGCCAGCCATGGAATCGGCGCCGCTCGATTTGCTAGATGAGACCCCAATGCAAATCGAGTTTAAAGACGCAGAGGAAGAAGAGACCCCCGAGGTGATCTTTGACGAAGATGCCGAGATGGCGACCAATGACAGCGATGAGGTTGAGAATATCCTCAGCCCTGCAGACGAAGCAGAAGACGACCAGCAAGGTGTTCTGACCGCTGAGGATGAAGAAAGCCTGCTCCTCGAGATTGACGAGATCGAAAAGGAAATGGATGCGCAAGAGACCATGGCGTCCTCGGATCTGGATCAGGATGTCTCGCGCCTGATGGCAAAAGCAGATGAGCAGATGGACGACCCGGCCGCTAGCGGCACGCGTGAGGCCTATTCCCATCTGCGTACGGCCGTTGCTGCAACCTCGGCGGAAGACGTGGCCAATCAGGCTGCGACTGATGAAGAGTATCGTGGCGATTTGGCCTCGGTCGTCAGCCCCCGCCGTCCGGATGATGTTCACGTTACCAGCAAACGCCCTGATACAGACATGGCGGCCCCTCTGAAACTGGTCGCCGAGCAGCGTATTGACACCCCCAACGCAGATACAGGCCCGGTGACCCCCCGCCGTGTCACCTCGGATCAGTCCGAGGACGCGTCAGAAGAAAGCGGCTTTGCACAATTCGCACAGGATCAGGGCGCGCAGTCTCTGTCCGACCTTCTCGAAGCGGCTGCGGCGTACTTGTCCTTCATCGAAGGGCAGGAACAGTTCTCGCGCCCGCAATTGATGAACAAGGTCCGCTCGCTGAAACAGGATGAGTTCAATCGCGAAGAAAGCCTGAAGTCCTTCGGGCAGCTTCTACGCGACGGCAAAATCGAAAAAGCTGGCGGAGGGCGCTTTGCGGCCTCAAGTGACATCGGTTTTCGCCCGGAAGGTGAACGCGCCGTAGGCTGATATCCTCTATTTCGCTACCGAGAGTGGGTCGGAGATTTCTTCGACCCATTTTTCTTGCACTAACGCTATGGAATCTCGATGCGGACATGATGTCGCTATGCTGCATTGCAGAAAAATGATATTATCTGAGTAAAGGTAACAAATCTTTCAGTTCGTGTTCAAATCAAGGCTCCGCCATGTATGAACTACCTATTCGACGCCTCAGAGCATTCGACAAGCCCAAAATAGAAAGCCATTTCAAGAGCCTCGATGCAGAAGCACTGACATCTCGATTTGGCGTACCGGTCAGCCCGGCCTTTGTTGAGAAGTACCTCTCAGGCATATTCAAAAATTCTGCGCTGGTATTTGGCGCGTTCCCCGATTCCTGCCTGCGCGGTGTCGGTGAATTACGCGCCGTTCCGGACAGCCCTAGCCATGTGGCTGAACTGGCCTTTACCGTTGAAACAGTCTGGCAGGACTTGGGGATCGGCGATGCACTGCTGTCGCGGATAGTCACTGCAGCCCGCAATCGTGGATTTCGCGAAATACATATGTTGTGCCTTGCCACCAATCAAAAAATGCGTCGGCTGGCTGCAAAACATGAGGCCGAGCTGAAACTGACGACAGGACAGATCGAGGCGACCCTGACGGCGCCCTGGCCCACCCCCTTCAGTGTCGCCGAAGAAATCTCGGGCGAGTATCATGCCATGGCCCGAGCGATACTAAGTTGGTCGGGAAACGATCGACGAACCGGCTAAGAACAGACCTAGACGCGCAGCGCCTATGACGGCCAACTGCACTCGTAGAACCGGACAGCCCGAAGCTGAAACTTCGGACTTGCCCTCATCTCACTGTCTCGGTGTTGCGCAGGGAAATGAAGCAAGCCTGTGACCCAAGCAGAGATACTGATCAGTCGGGCTTCTGGTCAGGATCTTCTTTCCCGACGCCCTTGAACACGAACTTGAAGGGCAAAGCCCACAGAATGCCCAGCGCCACGTAAACCAACAGCTCAAGCCAGATCGGAGGACGGTCCAGCCAGTTCACTACCGTGACCACGGCGACAATATAGACAGGCAGGCCGATCACAAGAATGAACAGAGACCAACGCCTGCGCGCCTTGTAGCTGAGGCCGGGTGTCTTACCGTCCGACATCAGTCTTCAAACGGGTCGGTCACCAGGATGGTGTCGTCCCGCTCCGGGCTGGTGGACAGCAGCGCCACTGGGCATTCGATCAGCTCTTCGACCCGGCGCACGTATTTGATCGCGTTTGCGGGCAGATCCGCCCAGCTACGCGCGCCTTCGGTGGATTCGCTCCAACCGGGCATCTCTTCGTAGATGGGCGTGCAGCGCGCCTGCTGATCGGCTGCGGTCGGCAGATAGTCCAGACGCTCGCCATCCAACTCGTAGCCGGTGCAGATCTTCAGCGTTTCGAACCCGTCCAACACATCCAGCTTGGTCAGAGAGATCCCATTCACTCCGCTCGTCGCGCAGGTCTGGCGCACCAGACAGGCATCAAACCAGCCGCAGCGACGCTGACGACCCGTGGTCGTTCCGAATTCGTGGCCACGCTCGCCCAGTCGCTGACCATCAGCGTCCTCAAGCTCGGTCGGGAACGGCCCCTCTCCTACACGGGTGGTGTAGGCTTTGACGATCCCCAGCACGAAGTCGATCGAGCCCGGCCCGATCCCCACGCCTGTCGCCGCTTGACCGGCAATCACGTTCGAGGACGTCACGAAAGGATAGGTACCAAAGTCAATATCCAGCAGCGCACCTTGCGCGCCTTCGAACAGGATACGTTTGCCCGCCTTGCGCTTTTCGTTGAGAACCTTCCAAACCGGAGCCGCAAAAGGCAAAATTTCTGACGCAATTTCTTTCAGTTGCGCCAAGAGAGCATCGCGGTCAACAGGTTCAATCCCCAGACCTTTGCGCAAAGGATCGTGATGCTGCAACGCGCGATCAACACGGGCTTCCAGCGTCGCCTCGTCGGCAAGATCGGCAACACGCACCGAACGTCGTCCGACCTTGTCTTCGTATGCGGGGCCAATCCCGCGCCCCGTGGTACCAATCTTTGTCCCTTTGCTCGCTGCTTCCTCGCGCGCGCGGTCCAGCTCACCATGGATCGGCAGAATCAGAGGGGTGTTCTCGGCAATCATCAGCGTCTCGGGCGTGATCTCAACGCCCTGAGCGCGGACAGTCGCGATTTCTTTGACCAGATGCCACGGGTCCAGCACCACGCCATTGCCGATCACGCTGAGCTTACCGCCGCGTACTACGCCCGAGGGCAACGCATGCAGTTTGTAAACCTCGCCATCAACAACCAGAGTGTGGCCGGCATTGTGCCCGCCCTGAAAACGCGCGATCACGTCTGCCCGCTCGCTGAGCCAGTCGACGATCTTGCCTTTTCCTTCGTCACCCCATTGGGCGCCGACAACAACCACGTTGGCCATATCCGGTCCTTTTCGCGAAAAGATATCAAACTCGGCTGATATAACGAGGCTCAGACGGTAGGGAAACCGATATTTCGCCGCATCTGCAAATCGCGCTGTGCGCGATGCCTCCGGCGGGGATATTTTTAGCCAGATGAAGTACGGATCCCCTGCTTCATCTGGCCGAAAATATCCCGGGGGAGTCGCCACAGGCGACGGGGGCAGCGCCCCCAACTCGCTTTACGGCAAACGGACCGGATTACCATGAGGCGTGGTCAGATAAGCCTCTTCCCAAGCTCCCTGCAGCAAGGTGACCTCATCCGAGCGTGCATCTCCTTGTTCAGCCAACAGGGCTTCAAGGGTTTCAAGCCATGCGTGGAAGTAGTCATCCCCGCCATCCAGTTCTTTGTTCAGACCGTTCCGTTTCAACGTGTTCGAAAACCGGGCGGCCCAGTCGGGCCAGTCAAAACGCCCAGCCTCGTTCAAGGCGACAGTTACCGCAAAGACCTGCGCATGCCAGGGTTCCGAGAACACAGGCTCTGGCGCGGTGACTGTGATGCAGTTGCTCATGCAGGCTCCAGATAGGATTGCCACAGGTCCAGTACCACTTCGTCCTTGGGGTGTTCCGGATTGACCCATAGCTCGGACGCCAGGAAAGATACGGCATAGAGAGGTTCTGGGGCCTCTCCCAGCCCGTGGGCATTGGAATCGGGTAGAACATGCGTTCCGTGCAGGCGTACGATCCGCCCTCGGGCCCCAGCGGCATAGTTCGGCAAACGTGTGTGCCCACCATCCACCAAACGGTTCGCGGAGGGTCGCACTGTTTTCACCATCTGCCCGACCTCGAACTGCGCCGCGATGTTCGAGTTGCGGTCCGCAGGTCCGCCTTTGGACAACGCAGCTGCGACGGCTTGCGCTTTCAACATGCGGTCCGCCAGTGAATGATCCCCGACCGAGGTTCCCCCGCGCAGGTCTTCGAAGGTCAGCACCCCTTTGGCGACCAACAGATCGGCCAGCCCAGAGATCCATTTCTCATAGTAGGAAAACCGGGTGTAGTCCTTCGGCGACAGCTGCTCACGCGCATGGCGCGATGTATCAATGTTCCATTGCCCCAAAAAGCCCGAGGCCAGCGTTACGGCCAAGGCCCGCGCGTGCCAGTCCTCGGCAAAGATGGGTGCGTCTTCAGCTTCCGGGTTGATCGGGCCGTCGCCGAACCGCCCTCCCATATCGTGAACGCGCGTCATGACGCCTCCTTGGGCAGGCCAGTACCGATCATGCTATCGCGCGTGACTAAAGCCGCGAGTTCCTCTTCGCCCAACCCTTCTGTCCCCTCGGGGCGCATGGGCAGCACAAGGTAGCGAATCTCGGCCGTAGAGTCCCAGACGCGTACCGCTGTACCTTCGGTTAGCGTCACACCAAACTCGGCCAGAACCTTGCGCGGCTCGCGCACGGCGCGTGCGCGGTAGGCGTCAGATTTATACCAGCCCGGCGGAATGCCCAGCAGCGGCCACGGGTAGCAACTGCACAGCGTACAAACGACCATGTTGTGTTGCTCCGGCGTATTTTCGACCACCACCATATGTTCGCCCTGACGACCATAGTAGCCAAGCTCAGCCACGACTGGTGTCGCATCTTCTAGCAATGCAGCCTTAAACGCAGGATCGCTCCAAGCCTTGGCGACAACGTGCGCGCCGTTCTGCGGGCCGATCTTGTTCTGGTAGGTGTCGATGATTTCATCCAGCGCCGCCGGGTCAATCAAACCTTTCCGAGTCAGAATCGTTTCGAGAGCTTTGACGCGCAGCGCGGGTTCGGGGGGCAACAAGGCGTGCGGGTGGTCAGAATGGTCATGAGGCATGGCCGCAGGGTGCGCCAAGCTTGACCGATCTGTCCAGTCCCTTTGGCGTGATGTGCAACATCATCAACTGTGATGCCAACTCGTGACTTGCCCCCAGAACCAAACTTGCATAAGTACCACGCGATACACGCCACGCTGTACAGGACCACCATGGAAAACGTCGTTCTCATCATCCATCTTCTTCTGGCTCTGGGCCTGATCGCCGTCGTTCTGATGCAGCGGTCCGAGGGTGGCGGTCTTGGCATGGGTGGCGGTGGCGGCGGCGCCATGACAGGCCGCGCGGCTGCGACGGCCCTGGGCAAAGTGACCTGGATCCTGGCCGCCTGCTTTATCGTCACCTCGATCACCTTGACGATTCTGGCAGCGCAGAAGTCCTCGGGCAGCTCGGTCATCGACCGTTTGGGCGTTCCGGCCCCGGCCGCGACTGAAGAAAGCGCACCTGCGGTTCCGTCTGCAGATGACCTGCTGCCTCCGGCGCAGGGCGACAACGCTCCGCTGATCCCGCAGGCCGACTAAGCCACAAAACCTAGAAACCTGAAAGAGAACTGCAACAGCATCTTGCGGTTCTCTTGCGCTATTGGCGCGAATCCTTTATATGTAAAGTCCCGTGATGCAGCGGTTTTTCGGAACCGTCGGGCAGCTGATTTTGACGTCTCACGGGAGCAGCCGAAAAAACATGGCGCGTTTTATTTTCATCACTGGTGGTGTGGTTTCGTCCTTGGGTAAAGGGCTGGCCTCGGCGGCTCTGGGATCGCTTTTGCAGGCCCGGGGATACTCGGTGCGTCTGCGCAAGCTGGACCCCTATCTGAACGTCGATCCTGGCACAATGTCGCCTTTCGAGCATGGCGAAGTTTTCGTCACTGATGATGGCGCCGAAACCGATCTGGACCTTGGTCACTATGAACGCTTCACCGGTGTGGCCGCACGCAAGACCGACTCGGTCAGCTCGGGGCGGATCTATTCCAACGTGTTGGAGAAAGAACGCCGCGGAGACTACCTCGGCAAGACCATTCAGGTGATCCCACACGTCACCAATGAGATCAAAGATTTCATCGCGATCGGTGAGGATGAGGTCGATTTCATGCTGTGTGAGATCGGCGGCACCGTGGGCGATATCGAAGGCTTGCCCTTCTTTGAAGCCATCCGTCAGTTCAGCCAGGACAAGCCCCGCGGTCAGTGTATCTTTATGCACCTGACGCTCCTGCCCTACATCAAGGCCTCGGGTGAGCTGAAAACCAAGCCGACCCAGCACTCGGTGAAAGAGCTGCGCTCGATCGGCCTGGCCCCCGATATTCTGGTTTGCCGGTCCGAAGGGCCGATCCCCACGAAAGAACGTGAAAAGCTGGCCCTGTTCTGCAATGTGCGCCCTGATAGCGTGATCGCGGCGCAGGACCTGTCCACCATCTACGACGCGCCTCTGGCCTATCATAAGGAAGGTTTGGATCAGGCGGTTCTAGACGCGTTCCAGATCAGCCCTGCCCCCAAGCCCGATCTGGCCAAATGGGAGGACGTCAGCGACCGTATCCACAACGCCGAAGGCGAGGTGAAGGTTGCGATTGTAGGTAAATACACCCAGCTTGAAGACGCCTATAAGTCGATTGCCGAGGCGCTGACCCATGGCGGCATGGCGAACCGCGTCAGAGTCAAGATCGAATGGGTCGATGCTGAGGTGTTCGACCACGAAGATGCCGCCCCCTATCTGGAGGGCTACCACGCAATCCTCGTTCCCGGCGGTTTCGGCGAACGTGGCACCGAAGGCAAGATCAAGGCCGCGCAATACGCGCGCGAGCACAAGGTGCCCTATCTGGGCATCTGTCTTGGAATGCAGATGGCTGTGATCGAAGCCGCGCGCAATGCGGCTGGTATCACCGAGGCGGGCTCGGAAGAGTTCGACCACGAGGCAGGTAAGAAACGGTTTGAACCGGTGGTCTATCATCTCAAGGAATGGGTGCAGGGCAACCACAAGGTCGAACGCAAAGTGGGCGACGACAAGGGCGGCACCATGCGCCTTGGCGCCTACAACGCGGTTCTCGCCGAAGGGTCGAAAGTTGCGAATGTCTATGGCGGCACCCAGATCGAGGAACGCCACCGCCATCGCTATGAGGTCGACATCAAATATCGCGAGCAGCTTGAAAAAGCGGGTCTAAACTTCTCGGGCATGTCCCCCGATGGCCGCCTGCCCGAGATTGTCGAATGGTCGGATCACCCGTGGTTCATCGGCGTTCAGTATCACCCCGAGCTAAAATCCAAGCCGTTCGACCCGCATCCCCTGTTCCGCGACTTCGTACGCGCGGCCAAGGACAGCTCTCGACTGGTCTGATCCGGTCGCTGCAACGTGATGTACCGACACAATTAAGCGCTTAGGATTCTGGCGTCATGGGATTAACTGTTGAACGAGTTTCGACAGGAGATACCCCATGACGACCCAAGCCCAACGTGCTGAAACCTTCACGCGCCTGCATGTCAAAGGCGACCCGGTCATCCTGTTCAACATCTGGGACGCGGGCAGCGCCGCCGCGGTGCGCGATGCAGGCGCGCAGGCGATCGCAACGGGCAGCGCTCCGGTCGCGATGGCGCAAGGCTATGCGGACGGGCAGCACATCCCGCTGGAAGCCGCGCTGGACAACGCAAAGCGCATCGTCAGCGCTGTTGATCTGCCCGTCACCCTGGACTTTGAAGGCGCCTATGCCGTCGATCCTACTGGCATCACCGACAATACGGCACGGGCGTTGGATTGCGGTGTTGTTGGCTTCAACTTCGAAGATCAGATCGTCGGCGGAGACGGCCTTCACACCATTCCCGATCAAGCCGCGCGAATCGAGGCGATGCGCAAGGCCTGCGACGCGGCCGGTATTCCCGCCTATATCAACGCCCGCACGGACATCTTCCTGAAAGCACCGGCCGACACGCATGATTCTACGATGCTTGAAGATGCCATAGCCCGCGCTTCGGCCTTCCAATCCGCAGGAGCCAGCGGGTTCTTTGCCCCGGGCCTGAAAGATGAGGCCATGATCCGACGGCTCTGTGAGGCCACCGAGTTACCGGTCAACATCATCGCTCTGCCAGGCACGCCTGATTCAGCGACTCTCGCCAAGCTCGGCGTGGCGCGTATCAGCTACGGCCCGGTGCCCTATCGCCAGATGATCGCATGGCTAACCGAACAGGCGCGAAAGGCCATCGGCTACGCCGAATAAGCGCAGCTTGCAATTTAGAAGCAAACTTCGCACCTTGCCCTAAACCAAAACGAGAGAGTTCCATGAGCAAAGGCTACTGGGTGGCCCATGTCGATGTCGACGATATGGAAACATACAAGAACTACATCACAGCGAATGCTGAACCTTTCTCCGCCTATGGCGCCCGCTTTCTGGTGCGCGGTGGCTCGCGAGAGGTCAGAGAGGGCGCAGCGCGAGCAAGAACGGTTGTGATCGAGTTTCCCAGCTACGAACAAGCCCTCGCCTGTTACGAAAGCGAAGGCTACCAAAAGGCCAAAGCGCTGCGCGATCCTGTCGCGCTCGGCGATCTTGTGATCATTGAGGGCTATGACGGGTAGTCTCAACTTGGCGCGCCACAAAATATGGATTAGATTGGCCTCATGTTGAAAAAATTCTTCCAAGCGTTTCGACCGCCACAGACAGAACACCTGCCCGACCCCGACGCCGAACTGGCGCTGGGTGCATTGATGGTGCGTGTTGCGCAAGCGGACCGGGACTACAAACTGGAAGAGATCAGCCTGATTGATCGCATTCTGGCCCGCCTCTATCAGCACAACGCGATCGAGGCCGCCAAAGTCCGCGCCACCTGCGAGAAACTGCATGCAGCAGCACCGGAGACCGATACGTTTGGCAAACTGATCCGCGAAACCACCGACCTGAACGAACGCCTCGCCGCGCTGGACGCGCTGTGGGAAGTTGTGTTGGCCGATGGTGACACGGATGAGGGTGAGATCAAGATCGTTGAAGAGGCCCGCATGGCGATGGGGCTCAGCTTCAACGACAGCAAATCCGCCCGTGAACGCGTGCAAAGCCGCTTGGAAGCTCACTAACCTGCCTCTATATCTGTCTCATGTTTCGTGATTTTCTGTCCCGGCTGACACAGCCTGACCCCGACCCTCTGGCCGAAGACGATGCCCGTCTTGCGCTGACGGCGCTTTTGGTGCGCATCGCCCGGTCCGACAATGACTACGCCGACTCGGAAATGGCCCGAATCGACAAGGTCTCGGTCGAACGCTATGGCCTTTCGCCTTTTGAGGCCGCAGGCCTGCGCGCCCGCGCTGAAGACCTTGAGGCCGAAGCGCCCGATACCGTCCGCTTCACCCGCGCCATCAAAGAAGCCGTCGCGTACGATGATCGCCTGGCCGTTGTGCAGGCCATGTGGTCGGTCGCCCTCGCAGATGGGCAAAGAACCGGCGAGGAGGATTCGCTGCTACGCCTTGTGGTCAGCCTGCTGGGTGTCAGCGATGTGGATTCGGCCCTTGCCCGTCAGAAGGCAGCCAAAGCGTGACAGCGATGCTGGGCATGTATGACATGCCCGCCCTGTACGGCTCCAACGATCGCTTCTGGGATTTGATCAGGACGCATTTGGGGTTCGGTCCCGCAAGTCTGGAGCGGTCGCGCGATTTCTGGGCAATTTGGCACGATCCCGATCTGATCTTTGCCCAAACCTGCGGCATGCCCTACCGAACGCAGCTTCATGAAGTTGTGCAACTGATCGGCACGCCGGACTATGGTCTGCCCGGCTGTCCAGAGGGTTACTACAGATCTGTCTTTGTCGCCCGCGCCGATGATCCGCGCAGTCTGGCGGAGCTGACGGACGGGGTCTTTGCCTATAACGAAGCGCTGTCTCAATCCGGCTGGTCCGCTCCGATCACGCATTTGTCCCGGATGGGGCTTGCACCGAAGCACCTGCAGCAGACCGGAGCGCATGCCAATTCGGCCCAATCCGTGGCCGAGGGCATTAGCGATTTCGCCGCGCTCGACGCGCTGACCTGGGAGCTTCTTAAGGAGCATACCGATCTGGGAGACGCATTGCGCGACGTTGCCGAAACGGAACCGACCCCCGGGCTGCCCTACATCACTTCGAAATCGCAGGATGCGCCTCGGATCGCACGCGCGGTTCAGGCCGCCATTGATGATCTGGCGGATGAAGATAGAGGCAACCTGCGCATCCGTGGGTTGATCAAACTTCCCGCAAGCGCGTACCTCGCTATTCCAACTGCGCCTTCGCCCGAAGCACAGTTGCGCAGCAGCTAACCAATTTGATCACGACCTTTGGTCATTTTGATTGATTCCCCGCTCGAATCTGTGTTTTGCGCATTGCATTGCGCCGGATTTTCCGCCCTATTACCGCACCAACACCACTCATGACTGGAGCTTCCGTGACAGACGCCTCTGCCGTAATCGAGATCAAGGACCTTCACAAAAGCTTCGGTAATCTCGAGGTGCTCAAGGGCGTGGATATCACTGCGAGACGTGGCGATGTGGTCTCGCTTATCGGGTCTTCTGGCTCGGGAAAATCCACTTTACTGCGGTGCTGCAACCTTCTGGAAGACAGCCAGCAGGGGGAAATCACGTTCAAGGGTGAACCTGTGAAATGGAACGGTTCGGGCAGCGCTCGCCGACCTGCTGATCCCAAACAGGTCCTACGCATTCGCACCAATCTGTCCATGGTGTTCCAGCAATTCAATTTGTGGGCACATATGACCATTTTGCAAAATGTCATGGAGGCCCCGGTAACCGTTTTGGGCCGTGACAAGGCCGAAGTGGAAGACAGCGCGCGCAAATACCTGGAAAAGGTCGGCATCGGCGACAAATGCGATGTCTACCCAGCGCAGCTGTCCGGTGGTCAGCAACAACGCGCCGCCATCGCGCGCGGCCTGTGCATGGAGCCCGAAGCTCTGCTCTTCGACGAACCCACCTCGGCGCTCGACCCCGAGCTGGAGCAGGAAGTGATCAAGGTGATCAAGGATCTCGCCGCCGAGGGCAGGACGATGATCATCGTGACCCATGACATGAAGATGGCCGCCGATATCTCAAGCCACGTGGTGTTCCTGCATCAGGGCCGGATCGAAGAGGAAGGCAGCGCCGAGGATATCTTTACCGCGCCTGAATCCGAACGGCTTCGGGGCTTTCTTTCCGCCACTCAGGCGGCATAAGTTTCAGAAACAGAACCAAACTGGGGAGTAACCAATGAAAAACCTGATTCTATCCACCGCAGCACTGGCGCTGACCGCCGGTATCGCCATGGCCGACACCGTCCGCATGGGCACCGAGGGCGCCTACCCTCCGTACAACTTCATCAATGACGCCGGCGAAATCGACGGGTTCGAGCGTGAAGTGGGCGACGAGCTGTGTAAGCGCGCAAACCTGGAATGCGAGTGGGTCAAGAACGACTGGGACTCGATCATTCCGAACCTGGTCTCGGGTAACTACGATACCATCATCGCAGGCATGTCGATCACCGACGAGCGTGATGAAGTTATTGATTTCACTCAAAACTACTTCCCTCCTGCGGCGTCGGCCTATGTTGGCGCATCGGACGGAGTTGACGTAGGCGGCGGCATCGTTGCGGCTCAGACTGCAACCATTCAAGCTGGTCACGTAGCTGAATCCGGCGCGACTCTGGTCGAGTTCGCGACCCCCGAAGAAACCATCGCAGCCGTGCGCAACGGTGAAGCAGACGCCGTGTTTGCCGACAAGGACTTCCTTGTGCCGATCGTCGAAGAATCGGCTGGTGAGCTGGTCTTCGTAGGCGATGACGTTCCGTTGGGCGGCGGTATCGGCCTTGGTATCCGTGAATCCGACGGCGAACTGCGCGGCAAGTTCGACGAAGCGATCACTTCAATGAAAGCAGATGGTTCGCTGAACGAACTGATCGTTAAATGGTTCGGCGAAGGCGTTCCGACCTACAACGCCGACGGCTCTGTCGTTTCCAACTGATCTGCACTAAAAGGTTCGGCGTCTTGAATGCGCCGAACCTGCCCCGGCCTTGCGCCGGAATTGACGTTCGAAAGACGCCACATGTTTTCCTATTGCGCTGATCCCGACACGCTGGGCACGTTCCGCTGGTTCTCGTGCTATTTAACCAACGGCGTGCATTGGTCGTTCTACCTGTCCTTCCTCAAGGTGCTTGGCTTACTTGCCGTGACCGCTCCGGTCGCGCTGAGCTTTGGCTTTGCGGGCGCGATGGCTGCCAGGTCACATGTCGCGCCGCTCAGCTGGCTGGGCAAAGGGTACATCGCCATCGTGCGCGGCGTCCCGGACATCGCATTTTTCCTGTTTTTCGTCATCGCCCTGGACCAGGCCTTTGAGTGGACACGCCACCAGGTCATGTGTCCCGAATGGACAGATCCGGTCCGTCAAGGCAATGATTTCATCGTCTGTCAGGCTGCCAAACTGCCCTTGGGCAGCGCCCCGGAATGGGTTCACGAGACCTATGGGTTCTTCTTGGCCGTTGTCACCTTTTCCATCGTCTTTGGCGCGTTCGCGGCCAACGTTCTTTTCGGCGGTATGCGAGCCGTGCCGCATGCTCAGCTTGAAACGGCCGAGGCCTATGGCATGACCCGCCGCCAGACATTCTGGCGCATTCTGGTACCGCAGATGTGGGTCTATGCCCTGCCCGGCCTGTCCAACCTGTGGATGGTGTTGATCAAAGCCACCCCGCTTCTGTTCCTGCTGGGCATCGAAGATATCGTCTATTGGGCGCGTGAGTTGGGTGGCACCAA
Organism: Ruegeria sp. ABV3_008; assembly: GCF_056161185.1. Taxonomy (NCBI): domain Bacteria; kingdom Pseudomonadati; phylum Pseudomonadota; class Alphaproteobacteria; order Rhodobacterales; family Roseobacteraceae; genus Ruegeria; species Ruegeria sp. ABV3_008. Next base: position 247,647 of record NZ_JBSWYP010000004.1, read on the forward strand.
GACGTCACGCTTCACCGATTACCCCCATGGCGATTGGCGCATGTGGTATTTCCTGTTCCTGCTGATCTTCTATCTCGGCATGACCCGCGTCTCGGAAATCGTGCTTGAAAAGCTGATGCGCCGCTTGTCACACGGTCAGGCCACATCCGGCGGAGAGTTGCTACGCAAGGAGACGACGGCATGAGCTGCATCCAGACGATCCAGGACTACGCCCTGCGCTCTGTCGGCCTTGGTGAACGCCTGCTACCCAAGTCTGACTTTACCCTGTGCGAACAGTTCACCCTGATCGGCTCGGGTATGATCTGGAATGTCTACTTCGGCATCATGGCCCTCGCGACTGGCTTCTTCCTGGCCACCGCGCTGGCCGTCGGCAAGGCATCTCCGAACAAATGGGTGCGCAAACCTTCGGAATGGTTCATCTTTCTGTTCAGAGGTTCTCCGCTGTTCATCCAGTTCTTCTTTGCCTATTTCTTCTTCCTGTCGCTGAAGAAGCCCTATCCGATGTTCGACGCCCTGACGTCGGCCTGGTTGGGGGCGCTGATCGTGTTGTTCCTCAACACAGCCGCGTATACGGGTGAGATCTTCTATGGCGCCCTTCGCTCAATCCCCAAGGGCGATATCGAGGCCGCAGATGCCTATGGCATGACCGGCTGGGCCCGCTTCCGCCGGATTGTCTGGCCGACCATGCTGCGACTGGCTTGGCCCGCCTACACTAACGAGGCAATCTTTCTGTTCCACGCGACAACGCTGGTCTTTTTCTCAGCCTTCCCGGCATGGCAGCAGCGCGGAGACGCATTGTATTACGCCAGTTATTTCGCGGACAAGACCTTCAACCCGTTCATCCCCTATCCGATTCTGGCCTTCTATTTCATCCTGCTGACACTGGTCATCATCTGGGGCTTTGGACTGGTCAACAAGCGACTGAACAGGCACCTACCCGCGGCTCGGAAAAGCAAGATGAAGTTGCGGCTGAACCTGGCGCGCTGACCTACAGCGCGCTACAGCATCGAAATTGAACACTCTACGCCGCGCTTCCAGCGCGGTTTTTTGTTCGAAAACTTGGGAAATGGTACCGCCTCCCTGGCTTGAACAGGGGACCTCTGGATCCACAATCCAGCGCTCTAACCAACTGAGCTAAGGCGGCACTTGTGAGGGGCGATTTACCGAACACGCCACGGGAATGCAAGAGGATTAAAGCCTAATTTTCCAGCTTTGTTCGACAAGGTCGACGCCGAAAGAATGCACCGGCTTGCTGTCCACCAGCTGCCATCCGGTGGACTGGTACAAGGCGCAGGCGGCCTTGTGGCTTTCATGCGTCCATAGCTGCATTTGATGGTACCCAGCCGCCTTGGCAAAGCCCATACAGGTACTCAGAAGCCGCTTTCCCAGCCCCAGACCGCGCGCCTCGGGCACAAGAAGAAAAAGGCGCAGTTTTGCGGTCTGCGTGTCCAGTTTGACGCAAAAGATACTCCCCAGTCTTTGGCCTTCTGCCTCGGCGATCCAGCCGTTCTCACACGCTGGGTTATGATCGGCAATAAAACCATCCAGAATGCGCGCGACCAGCGGGGCGAAGCTGTCATCAAACCCCTCATCGCGAGCATAGAGGGCTCCATGGCGCTCGACCAACCAAGGCGCATCCTGGGGCTGAAAGGGTCTGATCCTTACATTCTCCATACCGTATCAGAGCGCAAAGGCGGCTTGATTCTCAACCCCGTGCGCGCTAGCAGGAACGCTCAGTCCCCGGAGGCGAGTATGGGTATCAACACCGAACGCGACATTCAGGCCAACCTTCAGATCGGCCCTACCGATCAGGGTATGGTACGTCTGTTTATCGAGGCCGATGGCCTTGAGATTCCGATGGATTTCGATCCCGAGGAAGCCGAAGAGATCGCAGACGAGCTGCGTGCCGCCGCACAAGCTGCCCTGGCCGTCAAAGGCTGATCTGCGTCACAGCCGCGGGTCGCGCAACGCCTGCAATCGACGTGCAGCATCTGTGGCGAATTTCTGGATCATCTTTTTACGCCGGGCCGGAGCCAGCTTGTCCTCGGGTGCCATGCGAATGATCTCGGCATCATAAGCATCCGCGATGATCAGACCGGTTTCCTGAGGCAAAAGGTCCGTTGGGAACTCGGTATCGACAGCCCAAAAGAATCGGTCACACCACTCCAGATAGCCTTGCCACTTCGAATCTGACTGATAGTCGGCACGGCTGGATTTGCATTCGATCACCCAAAGCTCGCCCTTTGGACCTAGCCCCATCACATCAACGCGCAGCCCGCGCGCCGGCACAAATTCTTCAACGGAAACAAAACCGTGGGCGGTTAGATGGCGAGCGACGCCGCGCGCAAGTTTCTGTCCGGGCTGTAAATCCAGTGTCATGCTGAAAATGTGAACAATTAGCGAACAAATGTAAAGCCTTCACTCGACACTTGACATGATACCAAATGGTATCTCATTAATATGATACCAAATGGTATCTTTACCGAGGCGACAAATGCAAACCCTTACCCAAAACGCGTTCCGTGCGCTTGCAGACCCAACCCGTCGGGACATCATCAAACTGCTTGCCTCTCAGGACATGACGATCGGGCAGCTGACGAACCGGTTCGACATGACGAGGGCTGCCGTCAAAAAGCACCTGACGGTCTTGTCTGATGGCGGGCTTATTACGGTGGAAGCACGCGGCAGAGAACGCATCAACCGCATTGAACCACAGGGCATGGCCCCGATCTTGGATTGGCTCAGCTACTTTGACCAGTTCTGGGATGAACGCCTCAACTCTCTTAAGGAAGCTATTGAAAGGAAAAAAGAATGACGAATGCCGTATTGCAAAAGACGATCTTTCTACGGGCCGATCCAGATACCGTCTGGGCTTATCTGACTGAACCCGAACGGCTGGCAGAGTGGTTTCACAAGCCGGAACGCACGTTGACCAAGGGAAGCAAACTGCAAATGTTCGGGACCACCAGCGGCGACCTGCTGATCTGGGGCGAGGTACGGGAAGCACGTGCCCCTGAATATCTTGAATACACGTTCACTGTGAAACCAATGGGAGATGCGGTCAGTCTAGTCAAATGGACGTTGACCCCCGTCGCAGGCGGTACAAAGCTTAGCCTTCAACATGAAGGTTTGCCCCAGGGTGCAGATGCGTTCGGCCTGATCCTTGCGCTCGACAATGGCTGGGATGAGCATTTCGGCAAGATGCGCACGGCGCTGCACGAAACTGTTGATGCTTGACCCCTTGTGTAAACCCGCCGGACGCCCTACGTAGGCGCTTGGCGGGTTCTGCCCTTCTTGTGACTGGTAGCATTCTGGTGGCCTTAAGCAATTCCGAGGGGGCTGGCTCTGTTCAGGTCCTGGCCTGATTACCTGGCGCCCACCTGTACATACAGGTCCTCGGGAATCACACCGCACGGTTGACTGGTGGTCCCGCCACATTTTCCATTAAATTCAGCGCTCTGCGCGGGCTTCCTGCTTGGCCAATGCAGGCTTGAAGCTATCGACCACAGGCGAGCCGCGACGGGGTCCTCCGGGTTTTTCTGCCATGCTCATGATCTTGTAGCCGAACTGGACGCCTGCAAACACGATCCCGTTCATGAACCAGATCATCACAAGGGCGACCAGACCGATTTCAGAACTGGTGATCAAATGACGGAGGTTTGCCACGTTAAATGCCAGAAGCACCCCGACAAACACGGCCGAGATAACGAAACCCCAGGCGACTTGCGTGATATACAGGCGGATCAGTTTGGGCATGGCGAACCTCATTGCGCTATGACATTCAGGTTAGCGCATGTTTGGTTCGAGTAAAGGCGTCAGAATGCCTCGGGCTGTGCCTCACGGGCCATGTGATCCAGAACGGCGTTGACAAATTTCGGCTCTTTGCCTTCAGGGAAGAAGGCGCGTGCAACGTCAACGAACTCGGTTATGACCACTTTGGGCGGCGTGTCGCTTTGCGTCAGCTCAGCCCCGGCGGCACGGAACAGCGCCCGCAGGGTTGGGTCGATGCGTGAGATTGGCCATTTGGCGACCAGAGCGCGGTCTGTCATCTGGTCGATCGGCGCCTGATAGTTCACTGCATTGTCGACCAGCGACCGGAAGACGCTGATGTCGCCGTCCAGCATTTCTTCGCCCTCATAGACGGCACCGAACCGGTGATCCAGAAACTCATTCACGACCGCTTCGGTCGTCTGCCCCGATTGCTCCATCTGGAACAGTGCCTGCACGGCATAAAGCCGAGCGGCGGATTTCATCAGGCGTTTCTGGTTGGCCGGTTTCGGCGCGTCTGTCTGGGTCATGCTGTCGTGGATCCGTTGCTGTCGCCCGCCACAAGGATGGACTCGGACGGCGGCTTGAAACCCACGCCCTTTTTGGAAGAGCCCCACTTACGGCTGAGTGCGATCAGATGCAAGGCCGCAGCGGCTGCTCCGCCACCTTTATTCATCTTTTCGGGATTTGCGCGGACTTCGGCCTGATCGTCATTCTCAACGGTCAGGATGCCGTTGCCAATGCAAAGCCCCTGCAGGCCCATCAATTGGATCGCACGGCTGGAGTCGTTGCAGACGGTCTCATAGTGTGTGGTCTCGCCGCGAATGACACAGCCCAGCGCAACATAGCCGTCGAAGTCGCACTGACGGTCGGCCATAGCGATAGCGGTTGGGATCTCAAGCGCGCCGGGAACTTCGACGACTTCGCAGGTCCCGCCCACCGCTTCGATCTCGGCCTTCGCACCTGCGATCAGGTTGTCGGCAATCGCGCGGTAGAACGGCGCCGCGACGATCAGCAGCTTTACCGGTTTGTCGAAGCTGGGTGTCGGCAGAATGCCATGTTTGTCTTGTTCAGCCATGATCAGTCTTCCTTCAGGATCGGGCGGGTGCCAACGATGGACAGCCCAAACGCGTCCAGCCCCAGATATACGGTTTCGGGCGAGTCGGTCAGCAGGACCAGCTCTTGAATGCCCAGTTTGGACAGGATCTGAGATCCCAGACCGGTTTGCTTGATGGTCCGCGGGCCTTCATCTTCAGCCGCATAGAGAGAGTTGCGCGGCTGGCGGAACAGACAGACGACCCCCCGGCCCTCTTCCGCGATCTTTTCCATCGCGCGCGGCAATTCGCGAGAGGACTTTGGACCGAGGCCCAAGATATCCGGCGCTTCGTGCAGCGCGTGGGTACGGGTCAGGACAGGCTCGGGCGTCGTGATATCGCCTTTGATCATGACGACATGTTCGATGCCGTGAAGCTGATCGGTGAACAGACGCATTTCCCATTCGCCGCCATATTCCGACGAGACCATCTCGCGCGAGGTTTCGACCACGAGGTTATCATTGCGCGAGCGGTAGGTGATCAGGTCGCTGATCGTACCGATCCTCATGTCATGGGCTTTGGCGAACTCGACGAGATCGGGCAGACGCGCCATGGTGCCGTCGGGCTTCATGATCTCACAGATCACGCCCGAGGGGTTCAGCCCGGCCAGGCGTGAGATATCCACGGCAGCCTCGGTGTGGCCTGCGCGAACCAGCACCCCACCCCGCTTGGCGCGCAAGGGGAAGATGTGACCTGGTGTTGCGATATGGGCCATGGTGTTTTGTTCATTGATCGCCGTCGCAACAGTCAGCGCGCGATCTGCGGCGGAAATACCGGTCGACACGCCCTCACGCGCTTCGATCGAAACCGTGAACGCCGTCTCATGGCGGGAAGAGTTGTTCACCGCCATCATCGGCAGGGCCAGTGCTTCGACCCTTTCAGCCGTCATCGGCAGGCAGATCAAGCCGCGCCCATGGGTAGCCATGAAATTGATCGCCTCGGCATCGGCAAATTCTGCGGCAATGACCAGATCGCCTTCGTTTTCGCGATCCTCGTGATCAACGAGGATATACATCCGGCCTGCGCGGGCCTCTTCGATGATGTCCTCGATCGGGCTGATCGCATCGCGCAGCTGGGCCTCGACCGGGCCGGGGGTTTCAAAGCTCATGGGGCAGCCTTTCACAAGAGCATTTCTGCAAGGCGGGATAGACCACCCCGCATCCAAAAGCCAGAGCACAAACGGCCTGAGCGGGCTCAGACGCGACGTATTCTAACGCTCAGACGGTCTCGGCCAGACGGGCGACGTAGCGGGCAAGAGTGTCGATTTCCAGATTCACCCGATCCCCAACGGCGACATCACCCCAAGTGGTAACCTCTTTGGTGTGAGGGATGAAGTTGATGCCGAAATCGCAGCCCTTTACATCATTCACGGTCAGAGACGTCCCATTCAACGCAACCGATCCTTTGGGAGCAATAAAACGCGCCAAGTCCTTGGGCGCACGCAAGGTAACGCGGGTGCTGTCGCCTTCGTCGCGCAGATCGACAACTTCGGCGACGCCATCCACATGTCCCGATACGATGTGACCGCCCAGTTCGTCGCCAACTTTCAACGCCCGCTCAAGGTTGACACGCTTGCCCAACGCCCAGCTGTTCAGGTTGGTTTTCGAGACGGTCTCGGCGCTGATCTGAACGTCATACCAATAATCGCCCAGCGCAATCACGGTCAGACAAACGCCATCGCTTGCAATCGATGCGCCAATGTCAATTGAGGCCGTGTCATAGCTCGTCTGGATGCGCGCACGCAGGTCGCCTTGCTGGTCCAGCTCGGTCACTGTTCCAATATCGGTCACGATCCCTGTAAACATTCCGTCAACCCTCGCGTTCTACCCTGTCTCAGACTATCAGGGCCGAGGTAAGCTGATCCGCGCCGCCCGGCAAGCCCAACCTTGCCGAGAAATCCTTAGGCAGGCATAGTTTCGACAAGAATATTGGCTAAATCGCGCAGATGCACCACTCAGACCCAAACTTCGACCCGCGGGTCTTTCTGTTCCTACAAGGCCCGCATGGCCCGTTTTTCAACGCGTTGGGCCGGATGCTGCGGGCCTCGGGGGCGCAGACATGGCGTGTTGGCTTCAACGCGGGCGATCAGGCGTTCTGGTTCGACAGGAAAAGCTACATCCCCTATCGCGATGCGCCAGAAGACTGGCCTGAGGTGTTACAGGCGTTGATCCCCGAGAAACAAGTGACAGACATCGTTCTATACGGTGACACCCGCCCGATTCACGCAAACGCCGTCAGGATCGCCAAGACACAAGGCATCACCGTGCATGTGTTCGAGGAAGGCTACCTGCGCCCATGGTGGGTCACCTATGAGCGTGACGGCTCAAACGGCAACTCGCGGCTGATGTCTCTGGATCTGGACCAAATGGCGCAGGCACTGTCGCATTCGGGCGCGCATGCGCCGCCGCCACCGTCCCATTGGGGAGACATGCAACAACACATCTTCTACGGCGCGCTCTATCACTGGTTCGTGCTGTTTCTGAACGGGCGCTATCGCAATTTCAAACCGCACCGCGCGTTGACGGTCTCGAAAGAGTTTCGCCTGTATTTCAAACGCCTTATGCTGATGCCCTTCCACAGGCTGCAACGAAGTCTGGCCACGGCGCGGGTACGTAGCGGGGCCTTTCCTTATCACCTTGTGCTGTTGCAACTGGGTCATGACAGCTCGGTCCAATCCCATTCAGACTATTCGGGGATGTGCGCTTTTTTAGAACAAATGATGGAGGGCTTCGCCAAAGGCGCCCTTGCACATCATCATCTGGTCATCAAGGAACATCCACTTGAGAACCACCGTGAACCCCTCCGCCGACGTGTTCGGGATTTGGCGCTCAGATTCGGGATCAAAGGCCGGGTGCATTACGTCCCCGGCGGCAAACTGGCGAAACTGCTGGACGACGCCAACTCGGCCGTGACCATCAACTCGACCGCCGGGCAGCAGGTGCTGTGGCGCGGCATCCCTCTGCGGATTTTTGGTCGTGCGGTCTATGACAAGCCGGAACTTGTGTCACAACAAGAGGTTAGCCGTTTCTTCGCCAACCCAGAAAAACGCGATATTGAAGCTTACCAACTCTATCGGCGCTTTCTGCTGGAAACCAGTCAGGTTCCGGGCGGCTACTACTCCAGACGCGGACGTCGGCAATTGCTGCGCCGCGCTGTCGACATGATGCTGAGTGCTGATGATCCCTATCAGGTCACGCTGTCCGACGACGCGACCCCAGAGCCACAGTTGAAAATCGTTGAGTAGACCCGGCCATCCTTCTCTGGAAGTTGTAGCGGTAAAAGAGTAGTTTGCCGAAAAACAAGTAGAACTGAGGTTATCGGCAGTGCATCGCTTTCCAATCCGTTGGGTACGGGGGGTCGCCCTTGTGACCTCGCTTGTCATGCTGAGTGCATGTCAGTTGCCCAAGGCGGGCCCAAACAAGAACGAGATTCTGGCCGGCTCCGTCAACAATGGCGGCAATGCGTTTGTGGTGGAAGTCGATGACCGCGTGTCTCGGGCCACATCGTCCGTGCCACAGTTCGGGTTCTCTTCCTCCTTTACCTCAGCCCCGTCACTAACCGCAGACACCGTGCGCCCAGGGGATGTTTTGGGCCTGACAATCTGGGAGAACGTCGATGACGGTCTGCTGGCTGGCGAAGTCGGTTCCTCGACCGCTCTGGAACAGGTTCAGGTCGACAGCGAAGGCTTTATTTTCGTCCCCTATGCAGGTCGTTTGCGCGCCGCTGGCAACACTCCGGAAGAGCTCCGCGGGTTGATCACCGATGAGCTGGAAGAGCAGACTCCTGACCCTCAAGTCGAAGTACGCCGCCTGGCAGGAGACGGGTCGACCGTTTCGCTGACGGGCACCATCGGCGCTCCTGGTATTTATCCAATCGAACGCCCGACCCGCACTCTGCTTGGCATGCTGTCTCAGGCCGGAGGGGTTTCAGTGGCCTCCGATATCGCGCTGGTCACCCTGATCCGAGGCGATCAACGTGGGACAGTCTGGTACGAAGACCTATTCCGAAATCCCAAGCTGGATGTTGCGCTGCGCGGCGGTGACCGCATTCTGGTCGAGGAAGACAGCCGCTCGTACATCGCACTCGGTGCCGCTGGTACGCAATCGCGCGTCGCTTTCGACAGTCAGGACCTGTCCGCACTTGAGGCTCTGGCGCAGGTTGGCGGCTTGGTATCCGTCTCATCCGATCCAACTGGTATCTTCGTCCTGCGCCGTGAGCGTCAAGACATCGCTCGCCAGGTGATGGGCCGTTCAGATCTCCAAGGCGACCAGCGCATGATCTATCTGCTGAACCTGACTGCGCCCAATGGCCTGTTCATTGCGCGTGATTTCGTGATCCGCGACGATGACACAATCTACGTGACCGAGGCACCGTATGCGCAATGGACCAAGTCGATCTCTCTGATCGCCGGGGGCCTGACGCCGGTTGCGAATGTCGCCACCCTGACCGGCAACTAAACCATGACCCATGGGGACCCCACCGCAACTGGCGCGGCGCGGTCCCGGGCATTTGTCTACAATGGCGGGTTTCTGACCAACCGGCGCCTCGGGCGCATTCTATCCCTTTCGGGATATGACATCCGGCTGGGCCTGCCCCGACCCGAAGACACCGTCGCCATTTGGGGCAACAGCCCTACCGCCCATCGCGGGCGACGTATCGCTCAGGAGCGGGGCACCCCTTTGCTGCGAGTCGAGGACGCCTTTCTACGATCTCTCCATCCCGGCCGCGAGGGCGAGCCGCCTTTAGGCCTACTTCTGGATCGCTCGGGCCTGCACTTTGACCCGGCCCAACCGTCGGATCTGGAAACGCTTCTAGCGACACATCCGCTGGATGATACCGCGCTTCTGAACCGGGCGCGTGGCGCGATTGAGCGCTTGAAGGAATTGAACCTCAGCAAATATTCCGCCTTCGACCCCGACGCGCCGATCCCCGACCCCGGTTACGTGCTGGTGATTGATCAGACGGTCGGCGATGCCTCGGTCACGGCCAGCCGAGGGGACCGTGCCCGGTTTCTTGAGATGCTGGTGATCGCACAAGAAGAAAATCCCGGGATGCCGGTTCTGATCAAGACCCATCCCGAAACACTGGCTGGTCACCGCACCGGGCACTACACGGAACAGAACCTCTCGGAACGCGTTTCCTTCGTTGCGGATAACATCAGCCCTTGGCCGCTGTTGGACGGCGCGGTCAGTGTCTATACGCTCTCGTCGCAAATGGGGTTCGAAGCCATTCTCGCCGGTCACAAACCCCGCGTGTTCGGGCAGCCGTTCTATGCAGGATGGGGTTTGACGCAGGACGAAAACCCCGTTCAACGCAGACAACGCAATTTGACGCGCGCGCAGCTCTTTGCTGCAACCATGATGCTTTATCCCGTTTGGTATGATCCCTATCGGGACCAATTGTGTGAGCTAGAAGTCGTGCTGGACACGCTTGAGGCTCAGACCCGTGCGTGGCAGCAAGATCGTTTGGGATGGACCGCGTCGGGCATGCGGATGTGGAAGCGTAATCATCTGCAAGCCATGTTTGGCCAGCACCAGAAGATACGGTTTTTGCCGTCACCTCCGGCCTCATCCACCCGGCCCCACATGGTCTGGGCCAATCAATCCCGCGAGGCCGAGAGCGTCACCCGTATCGAGGACGGCTTTCTCCGCTCACGCGGATTGGGGGCCGATCTTGTACCGCCCCTGTCGCTGGTCACGGATGATCTGGGGATCTACTACGACCCGACCCAAGCCAGCCGTTTAGAAGAGTGGATATCCAAGCGTGAAACGCTGCGCCCTGATCAAGAGTACCGGGCCGAGCGGGTGATCTCAGCCCTCGCGTCCGAAGGGCTGAGCAAATACAACACCGGCGGCGCCGCGCCAGCTTTGCCCAAAGGGCACCGCATTCTGGTGCCGGGGCAGGTCGAGGATGACGCCTCCATCCTGTTTGGCACCAGCAGCATCTGCACCAATCTAGACCTGCTGCACGAGGTTCGGGCTGCCAATCCCGATGCCGTGGTGATTTACAAACCCCATCCGGATGTCGAGGCTGGCCTGCGCTCGGGCCGGATCGACGCCGAAGATTTGGCAGATGTGATCACGACTGAGACCGACCCATCGACCTTGCTGTCCGAGGTGCAAGAGGTCTGGACCATGACCTCGCTTCTGGGGTTCGAGGCGCTGCTGCGCGGCATTCCGGTGACCACCTATGGCGCTCCGTTCTACGCTGGGTGGGGCCTGACCACGGATCTGGGCAGCGTCCCGGCCCGTCGCGGCGCGCGTCCGTCCCTGCTGGGTTTGGTGCATGCCAGCCTGATCGACTATCCCCGCTATCTGGACCCGGTGACCGGCGCCCCCTGCCCTGTCGAGGTCGCCATTGAACGGCTGGCCCAAGGTCAGCCCGCCAAACGCGGGCCGCTGAATCGCGCCTTGTCAAAGCTACAGGGCGCTTTTTCCACCCATGCCCATCTCTGGCGACGTTAATGCGTTGTTCGGGTCCAACGGTGCAATACGTCACCACCGACCGGGCGCGCCTCGATCAACTCGAACCGAGGGGCGCTGTCCAGTTTTTCCAGCCCTAGTGCGCCAATCGCCGAAAGGCCTTCGGCACCGATGGTCAAACCAGCAGTGAAACCGACAAGCTCATCGACCAGATCCTGCGTCAGCAGAGACGCCGCCAGAGCCGAGCCGCCTTCGCAGAAAACACTTGTCAGACCTTCCTGACCCAGCTGCTGTAACAGGTCGCGCGCATCAACCTGATGGTCGTGCAACGCACAAGGCAACAGCCTCGCGCCCAACCCCTCCCACGTGCGGGCGCGCTCGGCGTCGGGATGCGGACCATGACATAGCCAGACAGGTGTTTTTGAGGCCGTGCGTGCCAATTGCCCCATTAAGGGCAGATCCAGATGACGCGAGACAACCACGCGCACCGGCTGACGCTCTATCCCCAGATCCCGAACCGTAAGCGAGGGATCATCCGCGCGCGCCGTGCCTGCGCCGACCATGACGGCATCGTGTCGGGCGCGCATCGCGTGAACCTCGCGTCGCGCAGTTGATCCGGTGATCCACTGGCTATGTCCGGTGGAAGTGGCAATCCGCCCGTCAAAGCTGTTGGCCAGTTTCAACGTCACAAACGGACGGCCCTGTTCGGTTTTCAGAAAGAAGCCGGCCAGATCACGCTCGGCCTCTTGCGCCAGCACGCCGGTTTCAACCTCGATCCCGGCCTCGCGCAGCATGGCAAAGCCCTGCCCGGAAACGCGAGGATCGCTATCTTCAATCGCCGCAACAACGCGGGCCACACCGGCCGAGATCAACGCTTCGGCACAGGGCGGCGTCATGCCGTAGTGGGCGCATGGCTCCAGCGAGACATAGGCCGTGGCCCCTTTTGCCTGCGCACCTGCTTGCGCCAAAGCCTCAGGCTCTGCATGGGGACGTCCGCCGGGTTGAGTCCACCCTCGCCCAACGATCCTCCCGTTGCGCACAATCACGCACCCGACGGCCGGGTTGGGCCAACACGACCCTTGACCGCGCCGACCCAAAGACAAAGCCAGCGCCATAAATCGCTTATCTGTTTCGCTCACTCGTCCGTCGAAGGCTGCGGCGGGCGCAGTTCGTGGACAAACTCCTCGAAATCATCGGCCGCCTGGAAATTCTTGTACACACTCGCAAAGCGAACATAGGCGACGGTGTCGATCCGCGCCAGAGCTTCCATGACGATCTCGCCAATTCTGTTGGACGGAATATCCGTGTCGCCCATGCTTTCCAGACGCCGCACAATTCCCGAGATCATCTGATCAATCCGTTCAGGATCAACCGGGCGTTTCTGCATCGAGATACGGATCGAACGTTCCAGCTTGTCGCGGTCAAAATCTTCGCGTTTTCCGTTGGTTTTGATAACTACCAGATCGCGCAACTGAACCCGTTCATAGGTCGTAAAACGCCCTCCACAGGCCGGGCAAAACCGACGTCGGCGTATTGCAACGTGATCCTCTGCCGGGCGTGAATCTTTCACCTGAGTGTCGATATTTCCGCAAAACGGGCAGCGCATCCGCCGTCTCCTCGTCCCTAGCTGGCCTCTTTTGTAAGCGCTTTGGCTTACTTATCCACAACTATAGGGCAGCCGCTAGGATTTGGGTAGTCGGAATTTCGCACCCCAAAATAAAGGGTCAGGACAGATGTGCCGCGACCAGCCGCCGATGCGGGGCGCGGCGGTGTTCAAACAGGTAAATCCCCTGCCATGTGCCTAAAACCATCCGCCCCTGACGGACAGGAATGGACAAGGATACCGGCATCATCGCTGCTTTGATATGGGCAGGCATGTCATCCGGCCCTTCATAGGTATGGCGCAGGTAAGACATTGAGGGATGATCAGACGGGGGCACCAGACGCTCAAAAAATGCATGCAAATCCGTCTGCACTTCAGGGTCCGCGTTCTCCTGCACCAGCAAAGAACAGGAGGTGTGCCTGACGAACAACGTCAGGACACCATCCCGTTCAAGGGAACTAAGCCATTCTGCAATCTGGGACGTGAATTCATACAAGCCGGGTCCAATGGTCTGGAGCGCGAATTCCGTCTGCATTGCGTTTTGGCCTTTGCTTTAGTTGTTAGAAAATCTGCCGGCGACCACACCGCGCATTTGCACCCTGCACGGATATGCTGGAGCCGACAACGAAGGGGCCCTGTACGCCACCGGTTTGTGCCGGAGCATCAGCCGGAGGCGGTTTCAGCGAAAACTGAACCGCTGTTACCCGCCCAGTTGTTACACTAGGTCCATAGCCGCGCAACACATAGATGGGGTCCTGCCAACCTGCCCCGAGACTGCGGCGCGCGAAATCTGCCGCCTCGCACCAATACCCGTCTGTGTCATCCCTTGTGCGGGGAATGACTTCGAAGTCAGTGCTATTGATTGCATTGGCTTGAAAACCCAAACGCGCCGCTTCCGCCGTTACCGGAACACTCAGGGCAAACACCGCTAAAGCGGCGCAATATTGTAACTGTTTCATAATACTCTTTCCTCACTTGCTGCTCCCCTTAGTTTAGAGGTCATCGCGCCCGCGGAAAGCAGGTCTCACAATCATTTCAACCAACTTGCGCCTTAACGTGAAGCGGCGTGAGCCAGCCGTGGTAGCGGATCAGCAGGCCCAATCCCGGCATCGAGGCCGCCACATCAAACCGAAAGCGCCCCAAATCATCCTGCCATTCACTGGTTGACGATTGCGGCAGCAAAAACTGAAGGAGTGGCACGCCGAAAACCGTCAAGCGATGGATACGAACCTCCAGCCCACGTTTCGACGCTGAAGGCCTTAGCCAGACCGAAAGAGGCCCGAAACGCTCATGAACATCGCCCGTATTTGCGTCAAACCTCAGCTCTGACGTCGTTTTGTGCCCCCCCAAAGTCTCGCAGCCAACTGTGGCCATCATCTTGATGCTGGATCACCAGCCGAACGGGCACATGCCGGCCCGCAGGGGGAAATCGTCCCAATTTAAGCGCGAGTTGGATGAGAATACCCTTGCCACGTTCGATATAGCATTCGCCGACATATTCACCTGGGCTGTGATGCAGGTCTCGCACGGATTGGGGGAGAACACTTGGGTCCGCCAAAGCCTGAAGAAACGGATCCGTCACGCGTCAAACCCCTTCTCGGCAAAACGCTCAAGGAGAGCAGCATCCAGCATCATACAGGTATCGTACCGACCGAAAAGAGCATACCGATTGCGGGCGATCGAGAAATACAGCGGGTCTTTCACAGCCCTCGGCAGCAACCGTACCAGTGATAGAAAAGGCCACACCCCCGGCAGCGCGCGCACAGCCGCCGCAAAGGCATCAAGTCGTTGAAAAACCTTGCCATCTACGATCACGAGGTTGGTTTCAAAATCTGCAACGGGCAGATTCAGCGCCTTGTACATCCTTTGACCAAGCGGAGACTGCGCTGTTGCAAATTCAAAGCGGCGGGTTTTGTCGCGCTTCAGCATGAACCGGAAAAAGCCTGAGCACAGCACGCATTCTCCGTCAAAGACGATCAGGTTGCGTCCGTCGAACAGATCGGTTGTGTCAATCCCTGCCATGGCGCCGCTACCTACCCAAGCTTGCACAAACAGCGTGACATAGGGCCACTATGTGGACAATGCGACAAGAAGGAAGGTGTGCCGGGGAACCCGGTGACCGGTTGGTAAGACCGGCGGTGGCTCTGACCTCATCCCCAACAAGGTACTGACCCGGCAACGAAAAGGATATAGGCAGGAAAGATTGACCAAGCTTGTGGCCAGCTGCCAAATCCATTCGAATTTCTGACAGAAAAGCAGTATGCTGGAACGGCCCCGGTCCAGAGAAAGGAAGGCTTCGCTGCGATGAATGTGGATATTGACCGCCTTCACTTTCTGCGCGAGGCGCTCGACGCGC
This sequence comes from Ruegeria sp. ABV3_008, assembly GCF_056161185.1. Lineage (NCBI taxonomy): Bacteria > Pseudomonadati > Pseudomonadota > Alphaproteobacteria > Rhodobacterales > Roseobacteraceae > Ruegeria > Ruegeria sp. ABV3_008. The sequence continues at coordinate 262,890 of NZ_JBSWYP010000004.1, forward strand.
GATTGGAAAAACAGAACACCTTGGAGGTGCTGGATCGCAGCGGACTTGGCCCGCGCGATCTACCGGAGGATGCGACCTCCTTTTGCGCCCACAAAGAGGCGCTGTTTGTCCGCTATGCCTGCGATGCTCTGAACGATATCACCTTTGCGGCAAGTGTCGGGCTTGGCGTCACGTCCTCATCGACCTTGACGGCCTACATCAGCAAATACTCACGAGACCTGGAGCAGGTTATTGAAAACACGTCTCATTTCCACGACATGATCGACCCTGCTATCGCCTTCAGCCTGCGCGTTTCGGGGAATTTCGCCGCGTTAGAGGCCCGATGGAAAGACGCCAGCTTTGCTCGCTATCACCGCCGAACTGAGTTCTTGATGTTTGCCGCCGTCGCCCGAATGCGCAACCTGACACAGACCGATTTCCACCCTATTGAAATACGGTTTCAACATGAGGTTGGGGATCATATCCATGCCTTCCAGCAACTGGCAGGTTTTCCGGTTGTTTTCGGCTCTGAAAGCCTCGAAATCGTCCTGTCCCCGTCCTCGCTGAACCTGCCCGTCCCGACCTACGACCCCAGCTTGCGCGCCCACCTACTAGAATACGGGGAACGCGTTCTAGCCGAGCGTCGCTTGCCGAAGCAATTGACTCGCGCCAAAGTCGAAGGGCTGATCACTCGCTCGCTGCCGGGCAAAATCCTCAGCGCAGATGATGTCGCGGCAAAACTCGGAATGAGCGCCCGCACCTTTGCCCGCCGGTTGCAAAGCGAAGGCACCAGCTACCGCGACATCACCGAGGATTTGCGCTGCGATCTGGCCCAGACCTTCATCACCAATGGAATGAACCTATCCGAGATCGCTTATTCACTGGGATACGCCGATCAATCCGCGTTTTCCACGGCGTTCAAGCGTTGGACAGGTCAACCGCCGAGCGCCTTCAAAACGCGGGTCAAACATCCGCTGACGCTTGGAAGCCGGGGGTCATCAGCTTAGCCGCCTCGCCCCGGCCCGCCCCATGAGTGGACCAGACGGATATAGAAACGGACACGCCACAACACATGTGAAGTCGCGCCAATGTGTTTGGCAAATCTGCCAATGTGAACGGTGAAACGAAAAAAGGCGCCTCCGTCCGGGGCGCCTTTGATCTTACTGATCCAGGAAGGATCGCAGTTTCCGCGATCTGCTTGGGTGTTTCAGCTTCCGCAGGGCCTTCGCCTCGATTTGACGGATACGTTCGCGGGTCACGCTGAACTGCTGACCGACCTCTTCCAGAGTGTGGTCGGTGTTCATGCCGATGCCGAAACGCATCCGCAGAACCCGCTCCTCACGTGGAGTGAGCGAGGCGAGAACCCGTGTAGTGGTTTCCTTGAGGTTTTCCTGAATGGCGCTGTCCAGAGGCAGCACGGCATTCTTGTCCTCGATGAAATCACCCAGCTGGCTGTCTTCCTCGTCACCGATTGGCGTCTCAAGGCTGATCGGCTCCTTGGCGATTTTCATCACCTTGCGCACTTTCTCAAGCGGCATCTGCAGCTTTTCGGCCAGTTCCTCCGGCGTCGGCTCGCGGCCAATCTCGTGCAGCATCTGACGACCGGTCCGGACCAGCTTGTTGATCGTTTCGATCATATGCACCGGAATACGGATGGTCCGCGCCTGATCCGCAATCGAACGTGTGATTGCCTGACGGATCCACCAGGTCGCATAGGTCGAGAACTTGTAGCCACGGCGGTATTCAAACTTGTCCACCGCCTTCATCAGGCCGATGTTACCTTCTTGAATAAGATCAAGGAATTGCAGGCCACGGTTCGTGTACTTCTTGGCGATCGAGATCACCAGACGCAGGTTGGCCTCGACCATTTCCTTCTTGGCCTGCCGGGCTTCTTTCTCGCCCTTCTGAACCTGTTGCACGATGCGGCGGAATTCGCTGATATCCAGACCAACATATTGACCGACCTGAGCCATATCGCTGCGCAGTTCCTCAACCTTGTCGGTCGAGCGTTCGATGAACATCTGCCAGCCCCGGCCTGGCTTTTCAGCCATATCCGTCAGCCAGTTCGGGTCCAATTCACGCCCACGATAGGCGTCAATGAATTCCCGACGGTTGATACGAGCCTGGTCGGCCAGTTTCACCATCGAGCTGTCCAGCGACATGACGCGGCGGTTGATACCATAGAGCTGGTCGATCAGCGCCTCGATCCGGTTGTTGTGCAGGTGAAGCCCGTTCACCAGTTCAACAATCTCAGCGCGTAGCTTCTGATAGGTCTCTTCGTCTTTTTCACTGAACGAGCCATCCTCGTTCAGAGTCGCCGAAATCCGGCTGTCCTGCATCTCTGACAGCATCGAGAAATCGGTCGAGATGCGTTCCAGCGTCGTCAGAACCTGATCCTTGAGGGCGGCCTCCATCGCGGCCAGCGACATGTTGGCCTGATCGTCCTCGTCATCATCATCGTCATTGCTCAGCGGGTTGCCATCGGCATCCAGTTCAGGCCCGGTATCTTTGGCAGGTTTGGCCGATTGCACAGCCGAGGTGTCGACGACCGGCTCTTGCACGTCACCATCTTCGTCCATCTGGTTGCCAAAAGTGGTTTCCAGATCAATAACGTCGCGCAGAAGAATGTCTTCGGACAGAAGTTCGTCATGCCAGATGGTGATCGCCTGGAAGGTCAGAGGGCTTTCGCACAGACCTGCAATCATCGTGTTCCGGCCCGCTTCGATCCGCTTGGCGATAGCGATCTCGCCCTCACGGCTCAGCAGTTCGACCGAGCCCATCTCACGCAGATACATGCGGACGGGGTCGTCGGTGCGGTCTAGCTTTTCGGTCGCGGCACCGGCCAGAGCCACCTCACGGTTGTTGTCCGTGGTGGTTAGTTCGGTCGAACCTTTGTTTTCTTCTTCCTCGGCCTCTTCATCTTCGATGATGTTAATGCCCATTTCGGACAGCATCGACATAACGTCTTCGATCTGTTCCGAACTGACCTGATCAGGCGGCAGAACCTGATTGAGCTGGTCGTAAGTGATGTAACCTTTCTCGCGGGCCTCGGCGATCATCTTCTTGACCTGGGCCTGGCTCATGTCCAGCGAGATTTCCTGTTCCTGCTCGTCTGACTTGCGATCTTCTGACGTGTCTTTGGCGGCCATTCAATGCTCCTGCAGGGATGGGTGATTCGTTTGATCCGAATCATTAGCGCGTGAAACTGATTCGGCCACCCGTTTACCTGTTTTTCTTTTCCAGTGCTTTACGAAAACATCACTTCAGCGACGTTTCCGTTCGAAATTGATCCCGGACATGATTGCCTTGAACGCATCCTTTTCGTCGCGATTGATTCGCGCGCCATTGTCGGCAATGTCGAAAACGGCCCTGTCCTCATTCTGACTGCGGCTTGTGCGGTTACGCTCTTCGGCGGCTTGCGCCAGCCGATACGTCAACGCCTCATCGGCCAGATCAGACAGTTCCTCTGCGGCTTCGGCAATCTCAGCATCCAACCCCCGGAGCGCTTTGATTTTCGCGAGTTCCTCGGCCAGTGTCATTTCGGCCTTTTCAACGTCGCCTGGTTTGAACACACAGGGGATCACTGCGACATGGCGAAGGCTAAGCAGATTTTCAAGGGGTTCGGCCCCCAAAGTTTCAACGATATGGTCCCGAAGGTTTTCAGGATCATCAATCGCATGGCGCAAAATGGCATGACGCAGAGCAGCATGATCAGGATCGTGGCAATCCATCTCTTCCAACTGCGCCTCAAACTGGACCACGACCTGCGGGTTCAGAATCGCAATGGCCAGAATCGCGGCTTCACGCAGATGGATGTCCGCATTGTCCGAAGACGCCAGGAACGAGGCCCGCGCACCCGCGGTCGCAGGCTGTTTCTGCGGCTGCCACTTCCCTTTTGGTTGCCACGCACGGTTTTGTGACTGTCTCTGCGGCCGAAACAATTGCCAGCGCAGATCTTTGATCTCTTGCCCGTAATGGGACCGGATCGAGGGGTCGCGGATCAGCTTGATCTTGTCGCGCAGCACCTTGTCGAGCGCGGCTTTGCGCTCAGGGCTGTCGAAAACCTTTCCCTCGGTCTCGCGCTGCCAAAGCAGCTTCACCATCGGGATAGCCCCTTCCAATACGGCCTGAACAGCCCCTGCTCCGTCAGCCCGCAAAAGGTCGTCCGGGTCGTTACCTTCAGGCATCAGGGCAAAGCGCAGGGACTTTCCGGCCTCAAGTAGCGGCAAGGCCAAATCAACGGCCCGCATCGCCGCGCGCAGGCCCGCGGTGTCGCCATCCAGCGCAATGATCGGCTCATTCGAAATCCGCCAGAGCAGCTGCAACTGGTGTTCGGTAATCGCCGTTCCAAGCGGAGCAACCGACGCGCCGAACCCAGCCTCGGCCAGCGCGATGACGTCCATATAGCCCTCGGCCACGATCAGCGGCTGCCCTTTCCCGGCCGCCTGCCGCGCAGGCCCGTGGTTATATAGGCTGCGGCCCTTGTCGAACAACTCAGTCTCGGGTGAGTTCAGGTATTTGGCGTTGTCATTCGGGTCCATCGCCCGACCGCCGAATGCGATACACCGACCGCGCGGATCACGTATTGGGAACATGATCCGGTTGCGGAACGTGTCATATGGCTTCTTGCTCTTGTTCGACGGCTTGGCCAGACCCGCCCCAAGGATCAGATCTTCGGCCACGTTCTTGCCAGTCAGATGGTCCCACAGCGCCTGCCAGCCGTCCGGTGCAAAACCGATCTCCCATCGCTCCAACGCCTTGGCGTCCAAACCCCGACGGGCCAGATAGTCGCGCGCCGCACTGCCTGCCCCGGTCTTGAGTTGCAGGCGAAAGAACTGAACCGCCTGCTCCATCACCTCGGCCAGTTGCGTGCGGCGGTCTTGTTTCTCTTGCGCTTTGGGGTCGCGCGCTGGCATGGGCATGCCAGCTTCGCGCGCCAGAATTTCAACGGCCTCGATGAACGAGACATTCTCGGTCTCTTTCACGAAGGTGATCGCGTCCCCTTTGGCATGACAGCCAAAGCAGTAGTAGAAACCCTTTTGATCATCTACATGAAAAGACGCCGTTTTTTCGTGGTGAAACGGGCACGGCGCCCACATGTCCCCCTTGCCCTGATTGGATTTTCGCTGATCCCACATGACTTTACGCCCAACAACCTGAGACAGGCTCAGCCGGGTGCGCAGCTCATCGAGAAATCCGGGGGGCAATGACATGGCTCAAACCTGCCAGAAATGAAAACGCGCGCCAAGGGGATGACGCGCGGTTGTCCACAGGGAAATTGCTGAGCTGTGGATTATTGCTGCAAACACAGCTCGAGCCATGCCGCACCAAGATCCTTTTTGCGCACGTCGCGCATCTTTTGCTCATAGACCCAAGGCGTGATCAACGGGATCGCCGCGTTATAGTTCTCGGGCCATGTGGGGCTGGTTTCAGCCACGGCCTCCACAACGTCGCGCTCTTTCACCTTGTCCAGACGCGCTTTCTGGATCGCGGCCACGACATCGGCCTGATACTGGCAGCTTTGTTCCTTGGTTTCGGCGGCGGCCAGAGGCGTTGCAAGCAAGGCTGTAGCGATGGCGATACGCAACATTGAGGTCTCCTGGATTCGTTTGTCTGCGCGCAGCTTACTCGCCAGTACCGTTTTCGCAATCGACGCGCTGCATTCAGTTTGCGCACGGGGCAGAAAAGCCACCCCGTGCGCCAGTTGTCACAGGCCTTTGGCCCGGTAGCTTTTGGCCACGCGATCAATTGCAACGATATAGGCCGCGGTGCGCAGATCCTCGACATCGTCGCGGCTGTGCCAGACCTCGCGCATGGACTGGTAAGCGATCCGCATCGTGTCATCGAGGCCCGAGCGCACCAGCTCCAGCTCATCCGCACCTTTGAGGTACTTGGCCTTGAAGTCCGGCGACATTGACCAGGCATCGCCCAGATAACGATCCAGCCGTTCAAGCTCGCTTACGATCAACTCATGCCGTGCCTCTTCTTGACGGCGCTGCATGCGACCAAATCGAATGTGGCTGAGGTTCTTCACCCATTCGAAATACGAGACCGTCACACCGCCCGCATTGGCATACATATCAGGAATGATGACGGTGCCCTTCTTACGCAGAATTTCATCTGCACCCGCGGTCACCGGTCCATTCGCGGCCTCGATGATCAGCGGCGCCTTGATCCTGTCGGCATTGTCCAGATTGATGACACCTTCAAGAGCCGCCGGGATCAGGATGTCGCAGTCTGCCTCAAGCACCGAAGCGCCATCAGTTGAGTGGGTCGCGTCCGGGAAATCCTTCACGCCACCATGTTTGACGATCCAGTTGCGCACCGCCTCAACGTCGATACCGTCCGGGTTATACAGCGCGCCGTCCCATTCGATGATCCCGATAATACGCGATCCGTCTTCTTCAGCGAGGAACTTGGCCGCGTGGTAGCCCACGTTACCCAACCCCTGTACGACGACACGCTTGCCGTCCAGTTTGCCGGACAAACCGGCCTTGGCGATGTCCTCGGGGTGACGGAAGAACTCGCGTAGTGCGTATTGGATGCCCCGCCCCGTTGCCTCGACCCGACCAGCGATGCCGCCTGCGTTCAACGGTTTGCCCGTCACACATGCGCGCGCGTTGATGTCGGTGGTGTTCATCCGCGCGTATTGGTCAGCCATCCATGCCATCTCACGCTCACCCGTGCCCATGTCAGGGGCCGGAACGTTTTGCGATGGATTGATCAGATCGCGCTTCGCCAGCTCATAAGCAAAGCGTCGAGTGATCTGCTCCATCTCATGTTCTTCGTATTTGCGCGGATCAATACACAGCCCACCTTTCGAGCCGCCAAACGGCGTCTCAACCAAGGCGCATTTGTAGGTCATTAGCGCAGCAAGCGCCTCAACCTCGTCTTGGTTCACCGCCAACGCATAACGGATACCGCCCTTGACCGGCTCCATATGCTCGGAATGGACGGAACGGTAGCCGGTGAAGGTATGAATCTCACCGCGCAGACGCACCCCGAAACGAACCGTGTAGGTGGCATTACAGACCCGGATTTTCTGCTCAAGACCGGGCGGCAGATCCATCAGAGACGCCGCCCTGTTGAACATCAGATCCACACTTTCGCGAAAGCTCGGTTCCTTGGTGCTGGTCATTAATCCCTCCGTACCGGTGAATGACGAACGTTATGGCGTTTTGTCGCACCACTGGCCCAAAGCTGCAATCTTTTATGATGAAAATTTCATCACTTTAAAAACGGGTGATAAAAACCTTCCTACTGAGTCGCCTTGGAAATTTTCGTGGCCACCATTGTCGACACGACAGAAACAAAGCGCCCGCGATCCTGCCAAATGCAGCGGTTTGCCGTTCAATCCCAGCAGCATAGTGGCAAAGTCGCCCAAATCTCGCCATGTTCGCCGACTAAATTCTTAAAGTTGATATGACCCGCCTTCCGTGCGCCGGATTACCTGCAGGGACTAGATATGAGAAAAGTGTTTAGGAATTCTGAACCCAGACGAACTGAGCAATCCAGCCGCTCCGACAAAGGTACTGCGTCGTTCCTGCGCTCGGAGCGCGGGACCATGACTATCCTGTCGTTGGGCCTAATCCTTGTCATCTTCACTGTGGGTGGATTTGCCGTCGACATGATGCGCTACGATCACGAAAGAGCGCGTCTTCAATATTCGTTGGACCGCGCCGTTTTGGCCGCTGCAGACCTCCAACAGAACCTTTGCCCAAAAGACGTTGTACAGGACTACTTGGTCAAGGAAAACTTGGACCAGTTTCTGGATGGAGAAGTTATAGTCACCCCGAGGTCTTGCGATGATGACGGCAACAAGTTGATCGTCGGACAGCGCCGCGTCGAAGCGAGAGCAACGATGCCGGTCGGTATGCATTTCATGCAATGGTGGGACGTCGACTCGATTGACGTGAACGTCGTCAGCGTCGCCGAAGAGTCCATCGGCAACGTCGAAATCGCTATGGTTCTGGATGTTTCAGGCTCCATGAGAGGGTCGCGCCTGACCAACCTGAAAGGTGCGGCCAAGAGCTTTGTCACCAAAATGTATGAGAACACGAGTTCTGACAAACTCTCGATCTCGATCATTCCTTACGCAACGCAGGTGGGTGTCCCTTCTGCCGTCATGAACCAGCTTACGACCGCTGGCTCCAATAGATTTGCCAACTGTATCGACTTTGAAACGTCGGATTTGGCGGCAGGCGCGTTCGATCTGACGAAAACCTACAACCAATCGCTGTATTATTCTCGTTACGGCGGGGATCAGCGCCCGTCAGGTGGGTTCAGTTCACCACGCATCGACGAACGGTGCCGTTCTGAGGCCAGCCGTCAGCTTGTTGTTCACCAGAACAACGAAACGAACCTGCACACTTACATCGACTCGTTTTATGCGCGCGACAACACATCTATCAACGTTGGTATGAAATGGGCACTGACGCTGTTGGACGAAAACTTCCGCCCCGTTGTCACCAACATGATCGCAAACGGCCAGATACCGGCAGATTTTGCAGGTCGCCCCGCCGACAGCGTCGGTAGTGACACTATGAAAGTTATCGTTCTGATGACTGATGGCGAGAACACCTCTCGCACATGGGTGAAGCCGCCGTACAACGATGGTCAATCGGGTATCTGGTGGAATGGAGACGAAGAAGTCTATTCCGTCAACGTGAACCACTATGACGAAGACGAGGACAGTTTCAGATATGCATGGCTGGGTGTGGACAGGGCATATTGGGACAGCAGTCGCGGTAGATACTGGGTGCGCGACGAGTTTCAGGATCACGCGTACGGAAACGACACTTTCAATGTATACCTTTGCAAAGGAAACTACTACAGCAGCGGCTATTGCGACAACCTCGACAGGAGCGAGGTTCGCCAGCTCGATGAAGATGGGAGTTCCCTATCTCTGACATGGCCCGCCTTGTGGGAACGTACCTCGCGGTACGAAATCTATCAGTTGCTGTATGATTCCGTCGGTTCGAGCGACGCATACAACTGGTACTATGCGGCGACTGAGACCGAAAACCGTTCCAGAAAAGACGGTCAGGTCGAAGCGATGTGCGACTATGCGAAATCCGGTGCAAGAAACATCCTGATCTTCTCGGTCGCCTACGAGGCCACCACCAACGGTCGAAACCTCCTATGGTACTGCAAATCGGATGAAAACGCATATTTCGCGCCGACAGGATCCGAGATTGGCGAAGTCTTCGACGATATCGCGGCGAGCATCCAGAATCTGAGGCTGACCCAATGATCCGACATCTGAAAAAAGTGCTGCGAAGGTTTCGCCGCGAAGAAAAGGGAATGGCCACAATCGAATTTGTAATGTGGTTCCCGATCTTCATGATAACCACCTATTCTGGAATTGAGATCGGGATTGTGGCCTGGAACCATGCCAACTTAGAGCGCGCCCTGGATGCCACGATCCAAGATGTGCGCATGAACCGAATTGACCTCTATGAGGGCGAAACAGCCTGGACACATGATCTTCTCAAACGGATCATCTGCGAAGAGGCCGGCGCCATTCCAGATTGTCAGGACAATCTTGCTGTCGAGATGACAAGGGTCAATCATTTCGACAGCAGTGCAGTTCTTACTGGCAATTTTGATCGGCCATTTTGTGTGGACACACCTGAAGAGATTCGCGGCAAAGATGATCAGATCTTTACGCCTGGAACAGCTAACGAGCTGATGATCATACGCGCGTGCGTAGAAATCACTCCTTTGTTCTTCGGTACAACACTTGGTCGGCTCGCTCGGCAAGATCCCGACGGACAATACGAACTTCATGCAACGACGGTGTTTGTACATGAACCTTAAATCTTTCATTCAAAAACACTTTGCCGGTGTGACATCACGCTTTCTAGAGAGAGAAGATGGTGTCGTTAGCATCGAAGCCATTATGACGTTTCCCCTACTGTTCTGGTCGGTCTGGACGGCGTATACCTATTTCGACGGATACCGTCAGGGTGCTAGCAACCTGAAAGCGGCCTACGCTGTCGCTGATATTCTTTCCCGAGAGAAAGACACGGTAACGGACCAGTACATTACATCCATGTATGATCTACAAAGATACATGATTAGTGAAGGCAACGGATTGTCGTTGCGGATCTCTTTCGTACGATGGGACACTGGCGACGAAAGCACAGACACTGATGATCGTCACTTTGTCGAATGGTCCTGCGCACGCGGTGAAGGGCTGACGCGGTGGTCCAACGAAACAGTTGATCAAGTCTCGGATCGCATTCCAATAATGGCAGATAACGCCACGATGATCTTGGTCGAGACACGGCATCACTACGTGCGTCCGTTCAAAATCGGATTCGGCAGCAACGAGTTCTTCATCGACAAATTCATCTTCACGCAACCCCGCGGATACACCTTCATCCAAGGGCCAGACTCTTGCAAGGACGCCAACAACGTGGACGGCGGCACTGTTGATAGCGGACATGACGACAGTACTCCGGAAGATAACACCACCGTGGAACCGTCAACGCTGTAACACCATAGCCGAGAGTATCTCGGACATGAACTTGGCCTCGGCGGATGCTGTCATGCCGCCGACGCCAACCCGGCGGCCCAGCCGCCACCACAGACCGGGGGCCCAGACATTGCTGGCCTTTTCGCGCGTTCGCACCAGAAACCCATTGGACGGTTTGAACGCGAAAACACCTCGGTCCACAGCTTCAATCTCATCGACCCGCGCAATCACCTGCCCCGATCCGGTGCGCAGCTCTGACGCAGTCAGCTCGATCCTGTCCTGAGTGGCCATCCAAACGCGATAGGCCAACCATAAGGACGACGCGCCAACCGCCAATAAAAACACCTGCCAGACGAGTTCGGGCGGAGAAGCCAGCGCCACGTAAATCACCAAAACACCTACGCTGCCCAGCATAGCAACACCGGCCACCCGTCTTGGGGATGATGCCTCGATCGTTGCCAGCACTTCGTCCTGCATGACTGCCTCCTGTCTGTCTGCTGTCTCGTGTATCCGCTTTGCGCAGAAATAAACAGGCCCTCCCCTGCCCTACATTTGCGCACATTCATGGTGCCTCTGCGCAAATTGACCTGTTACAGGCGGGGCATACATCCTGCGAACAAATGAAGGAGGTTGCCATGTCCCTCAGACCCACATTGGAAACACGCAAGGCCGTACCGACGATGGAAGGTGCAGGCGTCAAGCTGCATCGCGCCTTCGGGTTTCAGGACCCGTCAGAATTGGACCCGTTTCTGTTGTTCGACGACTTCCGCAACGAGCGCCCGCAAGATTATCAGGCCGGCTTTCCCTGGCATCCGCACCGCGGGATCGAGACGATCACCTATGTGCTGTCCGGTACGGTCGAGCATTCGGATTCGCTGGGCAACAGCGGGACGCTTGGTGCGGGTGATGTGCAATGGATGACGGCGGGGTCGGGCATTCTGCATCAGGAAATGCCGCACGGGAATGCCTCGGGCCAGATGCACGGGTTTCAGCTCTGGGGCAACCTGCCCTCGGATCAGAAAATGACCGCTCCGCGCTATCAGGATGTTCAGGCCAAAGAGATTCCCGAGGTCATCGACGATGACGGTACAACAGTGCGTGTTATCGTGGGTGACTTCTGGGGCAAAACCGGCCCGGTGGACGGTATTGCAGCAGATCCCCAATATCTGGACGTGGAGATCCCGGCCGGTGTCAAAAAGACCTTCAAGATCGACACCTACCGCCGCGCCTTTGCATATGTGTTCCAAGGTCAGGCGGCCTTTGCCGATGCGTCCCAGCCGACCGGAGTTTTGTTGGAAAAGGAAGTCGCCGGGCAAGAGGTCAACATCCGCGACATGTCCGGAGACCGCACTCTGGTGCGGTTCGGCACCGGGGATGAGATCACGGTTCAGGCCGGGCCCGAAGGTGTTCGCTTTCTGCTGATCTCGGGCGCTCCGATTGATGAGCCTGTGGCGTGGCACGGACCCATCGTCATGAACACGCGAGCAGAGTTGGAACAGGCATTTCGTGAGCTGCGCAATGGAACCTTCATTCGCCCTGCCCACTAAGGCTAAGCCTGACCCGATTATGGGTCAGGCCATCACTGCGCGGCGAACCATGTCCCAATAGATCTGCTCGACCTCGTCCAACGAAAGTCGTCCACCCGAGCGATACCAGGTCATCACACCATTCAGCATCGCAATCACGGCCAGCGTAGCGATCTTGGTGTCTGAGATCGCGAAGTGACCGGCTTTCTGGCCCTCACTCAAGATACGCTCCAGAGAATCCTCGTAGGCGCGGCGCAGATCCTCGATCTCTGCGAAGTTGTCCGGCGTCAGGTTGCGCAACTCCATATAGGCGATGAAAACCTCGTCGGGGCGTTCCAGATGAAACCGGATGTGGAACCCGACAAAGCGGCGCAGAGCCTCTTGTGCGTCGCCGGTTTCACCAAGCGCATCATAGGCTTGCTGCAACTCCTGCATGTGGTCGCGCATCAGGCGAAACAACAGGCTTTGCTTGTCGGGCGTGTAGTTATACAGCGCCCCGGCCTGAACGCCGACCTCTTTGGCGATCTGGCGCATCGAAACGGCGGCATAGCCATGGCGCGCAAAAAGACCCAACGCTGCCTTGCGGATGCGCGGGCCGGTTATGTCCGAATGTGATCCCTGTGTACGAGCCATGGACCGACACTATCTGAACGTATGTTCAGATAGAACCCCGCTTGAACAGATCGGGTAAAAGAGGCATCACAAGACCAGTCCTTTGTGAAAGCACCTGTTATGAAGCGCCTGCCCGTTCTGGTTCTGATCCTGACCCTTGCCGGATGCACCAACTTCCCCGAGTTGGAGGGTAGCGAATCCCGTGCGGTCAAGACGGCGCCTTACCCCAAGCTTTTGCCCCTACCCAACGTTCTGGGCGCGCCTGCCGATCCGGTCAGCGAAGCCTCTGCCGTTGAGCAGGACCTGACTGCCCGGAGCGAGGCTTTGGCAAAGAAAGCCGAGGCGCTGCAAGACGCGCAGATCAACTAAAGATCGGCTTTTCCCAGCCCCGGCTGACGCGTGACGGATTGCGCCCGTGCCCTGAACCGGCTAAGGCAGCGCTGAACGGGCAAAAGGCCCGAAATCAGACTGGTACGAGCGAAAGGAACCCACGGGATGACACAGGCGCTGCGGCTTGGAATTGCGGGCTTGGGAACTGTTGGCGTGGGTGTTGTCCGGATTGTCCGGCGTCATGCCGATCTACTGCAGGCACGCACCGGACGCCCGATTGAAATCGTCGCCGTGTCGGCCCGCGATTCAAGCAAAGACCGGGGCGTGAACCTGTCGGACTATGCGTGGGAAACCGATCCCGTAGCCTTGGCAAAACGCGATGACGTGGACGTATTTGTCGAGTTGATGGGCGGTGAAAACGGCCCAGCCAAAGCCTCGGTCGAGGCGGCGCTGGCCAGCGGCAAGGATGTTGTCACGGCCAACAAGGCCCTGCTGGCAATCCATGGTCAGGAACTGGCCGAGAAGGCCGAAGCCGCAGGCCGCGTGATCCGGTTCGAGGCCGCCGTCGCCGGAGGCATCCCGGTGATCAAATCCCTCACCGAAGGTCTGGCTGGAAACGAGATCACCCGCGTGATGGGCGTGATGAACGGCACCTGCAACTACATCCTGACCCGCATGCAATCGCAGGAAAAAGGCTATAACGCGCTGTTCGACGAATGCGCCGAACTGGGCTACCTCGAAGCGGATCCGAACCTGGATGTGGGCGGCATTGACGCGGCGCATAAACTGGCCCTGCTGTCATCGATCGCGTTTGGCACGAAACCGAATTTCGACGGGATCGAGATTGAAGGTATCCAGCAAATCAGCCTCGACGACATTCATCAGGCCCACGACATGGGTTACCGGATCAAGCTGCTGGGTCTGGCGCAGCGTACTGCGCGCGGCCTGGAGCAGCGTATGCAGCCCTGCCTCGTGCCTAGCGACTCGCCGCTTGGTCAGCTCGAAGGCGGCACCAATATGGTGGTGATCGAAGGTGACGCGGTTGAACAGGTCGTACTACGCGGCCCCGGAGCGGGCGAAGGACCAACTGCAAGCGCGGTGATGGGCGATGTTTGCGATCTGGCACGGGGTCTGAAAATCTCGACCTTCGGGCGCCCTGCGTCCAGCCTTGAAGACGCCACCCCAGCCATCACAGGCCTGCCTGCGCCCTATTACCTGCGTCTGGGCTTGCTGGACAAACCCGGAGCGCTGGCCAAGGTTGCGGCCATTCTGGGGGACGCGGGCGTGTCGATTGACCGGATGCGCCAGTACGGCCACAGCGACAGCACAGCCCCCGTCCTGATTGTCACGCACAAGACCACTCGGGCCACTCTGGACGTGGCGCTGGACGGGTTCCGCACAACTGATGTTGTCGCGGGTGAGCCTGTCGCGCTTCGGATTGAACAGGTCTGAACCCTTGCAGCCTGCGCCATCCGCAGGCTATGCCAGACGAAACGCCATTGCCTGCCAAAGGAATACAACGCATGAACGCTGCCAAAATCGACTTTAACGACCGCCTGCTGTCCTTGGGCCTTGCGCGGGTTGCGGAACAGGCCGCGCTTGCCTCGGCCTCGCTGGTGGGGCGTGGTGATGAGAAAGCCGCCGACCAGGCCGCCGTGAACGCGATGCGCGAGCAGTTGAACCTGCTGGATATCGCAGGCGTTGTGGTCATCGGCGAAGGCGAGCGTGACGAAGCGCCGATGCTCTATATCGGCGAAGAGGTTGGCACCGGCGAAGGCCCCGGCGTGGATATCGCTCTGGACCCGCTGGAAGGCACCACGCTGACCGCGAAGGACATGCCAAACGCACTGACCGTGATCGCCATGGGCCCGCGCGGCTCGATGCTGCATGCGCCGGATGTGTATATGGACAAGCTGGCCGTTGGCCCCGGCTATCCCGAAGGCGTCGTCTCGCTCGACATGAGCCCGCGCGAACGTGTTGAGGCACTGGCCAAAGCCAAGGGCTGTGAGCCGGCCGATATTACCGTTTGCATTCTGGAACGTCCGCGCCACGAGGCCATGATCGCCGAGGTGCGCGAAACCGGTGCCTCGATCCGTCTGATCACTGATGGTGACGTGGCCGGTGTCATGCACTGCGCAGAAAGCGAAACCACCGGCATCGACATGTATATGGGCCAGGGCGGCGCGCCCGAGGGCGTTCTGGCCGCCGCTGCTCTGAAATGCATGGGTGGTCAAATTTTTGGCCGTTTGTTGTTCCGCAACGATGACGAACGTGGCCGCGCCGCCAAGGCGGGCATCACCGATCTTGACCGTGTCTATGCACGTGACGAGATGGTGACGGCCGATGTGATCTTTGCCGCAACCGGCGTAACCGGTGGCTCTCTGTTGCCGCGCATCAAGCGCGAGCCGGGCTGGGTTGAAACCACCACCCTTCTGATGCGCTCGAAAACCGGATCGGTTCGCCGCATGTCCTACCGCACGCCAATGTGGTCGCACGACGAAGCCTAAGCGGCTTGCGCCGATACCTTCGGCGGGAGTATCTGTGAAAAGATGAAGAGGCCGGGTCCAAATGGGTCCGGCCTTGGCATATGAGAGGCGCGATGAGTTTTCTTGGGGTTGAGCAATCTTTGACAGGCCGGCGCTGGGTAGGGCCCGCGCCCGAAGTTGAGCGCGCGACTGAAATGCTGGTGCAGCAGGCCGGTTTGCCGCGTGCCGTTTGCCAAGTGCTGGCGCGGCGGGGCGTCCCTCCGATGGAGGCTGCTGGTTTTCTGGAGCCAAAGCTGAAAGAGCTTTTGCCCGACCCGCGCAGAATGAAAGATATGGAAGCCGCTGCGACCCGGTTTCTGAAAGCAGTGCGCGAAAAGCAGCGGATCGCAGTCTTTGCGGATTATGATGTGGATGGAGGCAGTTCGGCGGCGTTGCTGGTGATCTGGCTGCGTCAGATGGGTCTGCAGGCGACGCTTTATGTGCCGGACCGCATCGACGAAGGCTATGGGCCGAACGTGCCTGCGATGCAATCGCTGGCAGCGGCGCATGACCTGATCATCTGCGTGGATTGCGGCACGCTGAGCCATGATCCGATCGCTGCAGCAAAAGGGGCTGATGTGATCGTGCTGGATCACCATCTGGGCGGTGAGACTTTGCCGGATTGCGTGGCCGTGGTGAACCCGAACCGGCAGGATGAAAGCGGCGATCTGGGCTATCTCTGTGCGGCAGGCGTTGTCTTCCTGATGCTGGTCGAGGCTGGGCGGCAAATGCGGGAGGCTGGCGCCAAAGGACCGGATCTGGTGCCTCTACTGGATTTGGTCGCGCTGGCGACTGTCGCCGATGTTGCCCCGCTGATTGAAGCGAACCGCGCTTTGGTCCGACAAGGTTTGAAGGTCATGGCAGGTCGTCAGCGCCCCGGTCTTGTCGCGCTATCGGATGTAGCACGCATGGATGCCGCGCCAAACAGCCATCACCTCGGGTTTCTGTTGGGACCTAGGGTGAACGCCGGGGGACGCATCGGACAAGCCGATCTTGGAGCGCGACTGCTCAGCTCTGACTCTTTGCACGAAGCGCAGGCCCTTTCCGAGCGGCTCGATGCGCTGAACACTGAACGGCGCGATATCGAAAACGCCGTGAGGGCCGCCGCGCTTGAGCAGGCGGAGGAGCGTGGTTTGGACGCACCCTTGGTCTGGGCCGCTGGCGAAGGGTGGCATCCGGGCGTTGTCGGTATCGTCGCCTCGCGCCTGAAGGAAAACGCCAACCGCCCGGCGATTGTGATCGGCTTTGACGGGGACGAAGGCAAAGGATCAGGGCGGTCGGTCTCGGGCGTTGATCTAGGGGCCTCGATCCAGCGGCTAGCGGCTGAGGGGTTGTTGGTCAAAGGTGGCGGTCACAAGATGGCGTCGGGGCTGACCGTGATGCGCGACCAGCTGGAACCGGCCATGAAGCGCCTGTCAGAACTGCTGGAAAAACAAGGCGCAGGGCAAGGTGGTCCGGCGGACATGAAGCTCGACGGGGCGTTGATGCCCGGCGCCGCGACAGTGGATCTGATTGAACAAATTGAGAAAGCCGGGCCTTTTGGGGCCAGCGCCCCTGCTCCGCGCTACGCCCTGCCCGACCTACAGGTGCGGTTTGCCAAACGGGTGGGCGAGTCGCATCTAAAGCTCTCGCTTGCGGATGGTCTTGGCGGCGGGCTGGACGCGATCGCATTCGGAGCCTTCGACGGGCCGATGGGCGAAAAGCTCTCAAATCACGGCGGCGCGCGCTTTCATTTCGCCGGTCGGCTTGAGGTGAACACATGGGGTGGTCGCCAAAACGTACAGCTACGTCTTGAGGACGCGGCCGAGGCGAAATGACCAGTTTCAAGGCAACAGCAGGACAGGTCAAAAAACTTTCGCATCCCTGCATTTTTCGGCTTGCGGGGGTCGGGGTGAAACCGTAAAAGGCCCTCCACAAGCTAGCGTGGCCCGTTCGTCTATCGGTTAGGACGCCAGGTTTTCAACCTGGAAAGAGGGGTTCGATTCCCCTACGGGCTGCCATTTTTGCTTGTGAGCCAAGGCTCAGTGGCCCGTTCGTCTATCGGTTAGGACGCCAGGTTTTCAACCTGGAAAGAGGGGTTCGATTCCCCTACGGGCTGCCACTTCACCAGTATTCAATATTTAAAAGAAAATCAGAAGTCTGGCTTCAATCTTGCATTGTTTTGTCTTTGTTGCCTCTCGCTGTAGCTTCTATTGATGCGTTTCCAGTTGTGGTTGCTACAGTTCAATTCGTGCAAAACACTCTGGCAACCTTTCGTTCCAGAACCCCAAACCTCCGCCAGCGTGTTACGCCCTTCGACCGTTTCGACCACAAACTGATCATTGAACCTATGGCAGTCGCAGAGCCATGGTTCACCGGCACCTGCCTCGTGCTACCAGCCGCGACGGCCAAACAGAGAATGCAAGCGGTTCTGACCTGCAAACGGGTCGATCTCCTGCGCGCGTTCTAAGCTAGACACAACACGGCCGACCAAATTCCAACTGATCGCGGCGAAGATGATGCCGCCGAAAGCCTGCCCCAAAAGAACTCCGGACGCCCCGGCCAGTGCCGATCCAATTGAGGCGAAGACCCAAGTGCCCACGGTATGGCGGCCCCAGTTGATCCATGTGGAATAGACCGGGTGGCCAAGGTTGTTGAAGCTGGCATTGGCGACGAAGATGACACCGTTGAAGAAAGACGCCAGCGCCAGAGGCCCGCAGAACAGGTAGATCAGCACGCGGGTCTCGCCCTCGGCCGCGAACAGATCCGCGATTGGTGCGCGCAACAGGAAAAGGACCGCCGCCATCCCAAGAACGTAGATCGCAGTAAATTTGATGCCGGCCAGAAAGGCCTCGCGCACGCGGGTGAACTGCTCGGCCCCGAAGTTTTGCCCGATGATGGGGCCGATTGCCCCAGACAGCGCAAAGATGACCGAGAACGCCACCGGCAAAAGTCGCCCGATCACAGCCATTCCGGCCACGGCATCCGTTCCGTACTCGGCAATCTCACGAACCACGATGGCATTGCCGATCGGGGTTGCCACATTGGTCAGCACGGCCGGGATCGCGATGGCCCGGACTGGTTTTAGATCGGATGCGACTTGCCCCAGCGATGGGCGGGCAAAGCCTCGGTGGACGCGCAGGGCGGGCCAAAGCGCAGCGGCGAGCATGCAGATCCGCGCCAGCACCGATGCAATCGCTGCACCGTCGAGCCCCAAACCAACCCCGAAAATCAGGATCGGGTCGAGAACCGCATTCACCACGCCGCCATAGATGGTGGCCATCATGGATCGCCGCGCATCCCCATGCGCCCGCAGAACCGCCATTGCAACCATTGCAATCGCCATCACCCACATGGTCGGCAAAATGATCGATACATAACGTGTGGCGAGCATCAACACCTCGCCTTCAGCCCCCAATAACGACAACAACGCGCTGAGGTTCCAAAGCACCAGCACCGGGGTTACCAGCCCGACGCACAGACCCAGCGTTGCAACGCTGGAGGCATATTTTCGCGCCTCCTCCGGCCGCCCTGCCCCCAAGGCCCGTGCCGTTAACGCTCCGGACGAGATCGACAGGCCGATATTGATCGCATTGGTGAAAAACAGCAGCGTTCCGGCATATCCCACGGCGGCAGCCAACGCGTCATTGCCAAGCATCGAGATGAATACCATGTCGACGAAATCGACCGCAAAAATCGCCATCAGACCGATGCTGGTCGTCAGAGACATGCGCGTGACATGTCGCATTAGGCTGCCACTCAGGAAAACGGCTTCGCTTTGGGATTGATTGGCCATGTTCTACCTGCTCTGCGACAGCGTTTGGGTTCTGTCACCTTCTCAGATGGCGGCGCAGCGTCAACTGTTTCGTTTCGCCCAAAAGGTGGGCCATTTTCGGGCAATCACCACTGAGACGGGTTTTGCAAGCCCTGAGCCGAAGCCGCGCTTGACAGAATCCAACCATCTCGTTCTGATACCAGCGTGAGCAAAAACACTGAATCAAACCAATGCATTGCCCGGATCACGCGCTGCTGTCAGCAGCGTTCTCGGCATGGTTGCGTTCGGTCTGATGACCCAAAGCGCCTGAAAGTCTGCCTCTCGTGACAGGACCCATGATGACTTATGTGCGGTTCATCGACCGCGCCAACCGGATGCTGGGTCGCGTGATCATGTATGGCATCTTCGTGATGATGGCGATCCTGCTGTATTCCTCGGTTTCCAAGACATTCTTCGTGCCGTCCCTGTGGACGCTGGAAATGGCGCAGTTCGCGATGGTGGCCTATTACATGCTGGGCGGGCCCTACGCGATGCAGATGGGCGCGAATGTTCGGATGGATCTGCTCTATGGTGAATGGACGGACCGCAAGAAAAGCCAGATCGACGCGCTAACCGTGTTGTTTCTGATTACCTACCTTGGTTTTCTGCTGTGGGGTGGCTGGGACAGCCTTATGTATTCCTTCCAGTATGGTGGAGAACGCTCCTCCTCGGCGTGGCGACCCTATATCTGGCCGATCAAGACCATCATGGTTATTGGCATCTTTCTGATGCTGCTTCAGGCGATATCGGAACTCTGCAAGGACATCCTGCGCCTCAAAGGCTTTGACATGGGCAAAAAGGATGATGAGCCCGTCCACATGGCCCCCGAAGACCTTGAAGGGGGGCATCGCGGGTGAGCTACGAACTGATTGCCGCGCTCATGTTCTCGACCATGATGCTGATGCTACTGACCGGTCAGCGGGTCTTTGGTGCGATTGGCTTTGTCGCTGTGGTTGCAGCATTCTTCCTATGGGGGGACCGCGGAGGATACGATCTCGGCTTTGCGGCGGCGATCAAGGTGATGCGTTGGTACCCCCTTCTGACCCTGCCGATGTTCATTTTCATGGGCTACATCCTGTCCGAGTCCCGGATTGCCGACGACCTCTACCGGATGTTCCATGTCTGGATGGGCGGCCTGTCCGGGGGGCTGGCCATTGGCACAATCGGCCTGATGGTTCTGATCTCGGCCATGAACGGCTTGTCTGTGGCTGGCATGGCGATCGGAGCCACCATCGCCTTACCCGAGCTGCTACGCCGCAACTACGACAAGCTGATGGTCACCGGCGTGATACAGGCCGGATCGTCTCTGGGCATTCTGGTGCCACCCTCAGTCGTGCTCGTCCTCTATGCCATGATCGCGCGCCAACCGGTAGGGCAACTCTGGCTGGCAGGTGTGATCCCCGGCTTGATGATGGCCACGATGTTCATCATCTATATCGCCATCCGCTGCCGCATCAATCCCGCGCTTGGCCCCGTGATGAGCGCGGAGGAACGCGCAGAGGTCACATGGGGCGAAAAGATGCGTTTGCTGGGCGCTGGCCTGCTGCCTCTGGGCATCTTCGCGGTGATGATGGTGCCCTTTGTCAACGGCTGGACATCACTGGTGGAAAGCTCGGCCCTTGGCGCTATCGCGGCCTTTCTGGCGGCCGTTCTCAAACGTCGCATGACATGGCAGGTCTTTGAAACCTCGATCAAGCAGACGCTGGGCATCACCTGCATGTTCATGTGGATCATCCTCGCCGCTCTCGCCTTTGGGGCTGTCTTCGATGGTCTGGGCGCGGTCAAAGCAATCGAGAATCTGTTTACCGTTCAACTCGGCCTGAACCCGTGGATCATCCTGATCCTGATGCAGTTGAGCTTTCTGCTCATGGGAACATTCCTTGATGACACGGCCATGCTGGTCATCGTCGCCCCTCTCTACGTGCCCTTAGTCGGAGCGCTTGGGTTTGACCTGATCTGGTACGGTGTGCTCTACACGATCACCTGCCAAATCGCTTATATGACACCGCCTTTCGGGTATAACCTGTTCCTGATGCGGGCCATGGCCCCGCCTGAGGTGACGATCAAAGACATTTACCGCTCCATCATCCCGTTTGTCTGCGTGATGGCTGTGGCACTGGGATTGGTGATGGCCTTCCCTGAAATTGCATTGTGGCTTCCGGGCGTCGTCTACGGAAACTGAGCACATAAGAAAGAGAAGCCGGAAAAACCGGTTCAATTTCAACAATAAGCACAGGAGAGGAAGACTATGACCACAACAAGACGTAGATTTTTACGCACTGCAGCTTTGGCCGCGCCTGCGACGCTGGCAGCGCCCGCAATCGTCAAAGCGCAGGCCCCGATCAAATGGCGCTTTCAGACCTACGCAGGGGGTGCGTTGGGTGAGCATGTGACCAAACCAGCCATCGATTACATCAACGCCAACGCCAATGGCGAGCTTGAGATCGAGCTGTTCTATGCCGACCAGATCGTCCCCACCGGAGAGCTGTTCCAGGCGCTTCAGCGCGGCACCATCGACGGTGTTCATTCGGACGATGACTCGATGGCCTCACCCACGCCGTTGCGCGTGTTCGGTGGGTATTTTCCCTTTGCGACCAAGCACATCCTCGACGTTCCAGTCCTGTTTAACCAGTATGGGCTGGCCGATATCTGGCGCGACGAATACGCCAAGGTCGGTGTGCAATGGCTGTCTGCCGCCGGTCAGGACCCTTGCAACTTTAACACCAAAAAGGAAATCACCTCGGTCGCTGACCTGGATGGTTTGAAGCTCTATACCTTCCCGACCGCCGGTCGCTTCCTTGCCAAGTTCGGCGTGGTTCCAGTGAACATCCCCTATGAGGACGCCGAAGTGGCCGTTCAGACGGGTGAGTTGGATGGCATGGCATGGTCTGGCATTACCGAGGATTACACGGTCGGCTGGGCTGATGTGACCGACTACTTCCTGACCAACAACATCTCGGGCGCATGGATCGGATCGTGGTTCGCCAACCAAGAGCGTTGGAACGAGCTGCCGGATCACCTGAAATCCGTAGTGATGGCGGGGATCGAAGCCGGGCACACCTATCGGAACCAGTGGTACTGGGGTGGCGAAGCGGCGTTGCGGGCCAATGGTGACAAGCTGGAGTTGCGCTCGGTTCCACCCGGCGAATGGGCCGAAGTGGAGAACGCGGCCAAGGAATTCTGGGACGAGATTGCTAAGGAAGGCGAAGTCCATCAGAAGATCATCGGCATCTTCCAAGAGTATAACAGCGTCATCAATCAGGCTGGCGTGCCCTATAACTTCGAATAAAGAAACGGGCGACCCCCCGCAAAGGGGTCGCCTTGCCAATTTGTCATCCACAGAAACCAACCGACATGCTAGAGGTCCCAAGACACCGAATGTTCAGGGCAAGGGCAGAGCATGAAACTGGAATTCCATCACATCAACTTCGTCGCCGATGATGTTGATCGCATGCACGATTTCTACACCAACGTGCTGGGGCTGGATGACATCCCGCAAGACAATTTCCCGAGGACCGAGGCCGATGAGGACAGCGGTTATGACGGCAAGATCCGCTTTGCGACCGAGGGCCATATGCAAATGCATCTGGCTGAACGCGCCTTTGACGTCGCCTTCAAGAACGGGCAAGTGATCAACCCGGTGGAACGCGGCCATATCGCCTTTCGTACCGACGATCTGCCAGCGTTCCTGAAGCTGCTGGACGAGCGCGGCATCCCCTATTCTGACTACGGCACCACCTTCGCGAAAGAATGGCATCAGGTCTTCTTTCAAGACCCCGAGGGCAACGTGATCGAGGTTCATCAACCGGTCGACCCGAGCTAATAATCACAAAAAGGCCCGCGCACTCAGGTCGTGCAGCGGGCCTTTGAAAGAGTAGTTGGGCGGGAAGTCCGCCCAAGCGTGGCGGTTCAGACGAACCTGTTGACGTAGTTCTCGAGAATTTCCTGCCGACCGGAGCGAGGCTGCGGGTTGATATCCTCGGCCAAGACGCGGGCCGTGATCTTATCCAGACCAGAGGACAGCATGGATTGTGCAGTGTCCGACGACCAGCCCGCGTATCTGTCCACCAGCGCGGCTTCTAGCCCGCCATCTTCGATCATGGCGGCGGCCGCTTTCAACCCGCGCGCGCAGATATCCATACCACCTACATGCGCGGCGATCAGATCCTCGGCGTCGATCGACTGACGCCGGATCTTCGCGTCGAAATTGGTGCCGCCAGTGGTGAAACCTCCGGCCTTCAGGATATGATAGTAGGCCAAGGCAACCTCAGGCGTGTTGTTGGGGAACTGGTCCGTATCCCAACCCGACTGATAATCGTTGCGGTTCATGTCGATTGAACCCAGCATGCCTTCAGCCGTCGCAGTTGCGATCTCATGCTCAAAGCTGTGACCGGCCAGAATGGCGTGCCCCTGTTCGAGGTTCAGCTTAACTTCGTCCTCAAGGCCGTACTTGCGAAGGAAGCCGACGCAAGTGGCAGCGTCGTAGTCATACTGATGCTTGGACGGCTCCTGTGGCTTGGGTTCGACCAGAATGGTGCCCTTAAAGCCGATCTTGTGCTTGTACTCGACCACCATGTTCAGGAACCGACCCATATGATCAAGCTCGGCGCCCATATCGGTGTTGAGCAGCGTCTCATAGCCTTCACGCCCGCCCCACAGGACGTAGTTCTCACCCCCCAGCTTGTGGGTGGCGTCGATGCAAGATTTCACCGTTGCCGCTGCAAAGGCAAACACGTCCGGATCAGGGTTCGTGCTGGCACCGCCCATCCAGCGGCGATGGCTGAACATATTGGCGGTCCCCCAAAGCAGCTTGGTTCCCGAGACCTGCATCTTCTCACCGATATAATCGGTGATCTCTTCCAGAGTTCTCAGGTTATCCGCATAGTTGCCCTGTTCAGGTCGAATATCCGCATCGTGCCAGCAGAAATAGGGCTGCCCGAGAATGTCGAACATCTCGAACGCGATGTCAGCTTTCATCTTGGCCCGGCCCATATCATCCTGCGGATGCCAGGGGCGCTCAAGCGTTGGGCCACCAAACGGATCGCCGCCTTCCCAGGCGAACGAGTGCCACCACGCGACGGCGAAACGCAGGTGATCCTCCATGCGTTTGCCCATGATGACTTCATCTGGATTGTAGTGACGAAAGGCGAGCGGGTTCTTGCTGTCTTCGCCCTCGTACCGGATCTTTTCGATCTCTTGAAAGAAACCACTCGCCATTGTCTTCCCTCACTCAGTCTTTTCGCCGGGCTTTTTGCCCAGAATGATCATCGACAGCAGGTCATCATCGGTGACATCGGGGATGTCGACGGTTCCGACCAATTGCCCGTTCTTCATGACCGAAGCCCGATCACACAGTTCCATTACAGCATGCACATCATGGTCGATCAGGAAAATCCCGATCCCCTGCGCCTTGAGCTTCTGGATCAGTTCCGCAACCATCTGGGTCTCATGAGGGCCCAATGCGGCAGTGGGTTCATCCATGATCAGGATACGCGCGTTGAAATACACCGCCCGGGCAATCGCCACCGACTGGCGCTGACCGCCAGACAGGGCCGAGACCGGATCATTGAACTTCTGGAAGTTCGGGTTCAACTGACCCATGATTTTGCGGCACTCGGCCTCCATCGCGGCATCGTTGACCAAGCCCATTGGTGTCACCATCTCGCGCCCGAGAAACAGGTTCGAGCTAGCGTCGAGGTTGTCGGCCAAAGCGAGCGTCTGATAGATCGTCTCGATATTGTTGGCCCGCGCGTCCCGAGGGTTGTTGATCTCGACCTTTTCACCGTCGATCCGGATCTCGCCGCTGTCCATCTGGTAGGCGCCGGACAGCACCTTGATCAGCGTAGACTTCCCTGCCCCGTTGTGGCCCAGCAGGCCCACAACTTCGCCGGGGTAGAGGTCGACCGACACGTGATCCACCGCCTTGATGCCCCCGAAGGAAATCGAGATGTCGTTCATTTCGACCAAAGGTGGCTGGCCTGAACCGCGACCCGAATTTGTGTTCTGCGTTTCTTCAGCTTGCATCATTTCGCTCCCAAACGTTTGCGATAGACGATGTCGATATAGACAGCCAGGACGAGCACAGCACCGACGACGATGTTCTGGAACGGTGCGTCCACACCTACCATGGCCATCCCCGATTGCAGCGCCTGCATGATCAAGGCACCCAGAATCGCGCCATAGATCGTCCCCAGACCACCGGACAGGGCTGTCCCACCGATGACGGCTGCAGCAATAACACGAAGCTCATCCAGCGTACCAATGTCGTTCGAGTGATTGGCCAGACGAGCCGACGCCACAACAGCAGACAGTGCGCACAGGAAACCCATCAAGGCAAAGATCTTGACGGTCATCATGCGCGTGTTGATGCCAGAAAGCTCCGCCGCGTCGGGATTGCCGCCAGTTGCAAAGATATAGCGGCCGAACCGGGTCTTGCGGGCCACGACTGTCAACGTGACAGCTACCAGGATCAGGATCAAAACCGAAATCGGGATGCCGTAGCCGACGACAAGACCCTCGGGCATGATCTCACCACGCGCTTCGAACATACGCTCGAGCCGACGGGTCGGGATGGCGTAGCTGTTGACGATGAAGACATAGCCCATGATCGCGATGCCGATGATCCCGGCCAGCGTTGTTTCCGCCCAGACGGGTTTGACCGGGAAACCATGTGCGGCCTTGGACCGGCGCGCACTCCACAGCGCCCAGATCGCGGCGGCTGTGGCGGCAAGGCCGAACAGAAGACTGGCCGTGGTGCCAAGCGTTCCGTTGGTACCGCCAAACATCAGGAATGTGCTGTCCAGCGGGCCAATGGTCTGGCCATCGGTCATATACCAGGCGACGTTACGCCAAACCAGAAACCCACCGAGGGTCACGATGAAGGCGGGAATTGTCAGGTACCCGATCATCCAGCCTTGGAAGCCCCCGATCAAAGTTCCGACCGCAAGCCCAACGACCAGAGTGATCGCCCATGTGGCTGGGTTGTTCAGGCCCATGCCCAGCATGTTCGGCAAAAGCTCGGTCTGGGTCATGGCCATTACGGCGGATGTCGTCGCCAGCAAAGCGCCGACAGACAGGTCGATGTGGCGCATCACGATGATGAACACCATGCCACAGGCCATGATCGCAACCGACACGGTCTGAATGGACAGGTTGAACAGGTTGCGCGGGGTCAGGAAACGCCCATCCGTGACGATATTGAACCCGATGCAAAGGATGATAAACGCGCCGATCATACCCAATAGCCGCATATCCAGCTCAAGCTGCTGGAACAAGTTTTGCTTGCTTTTCTGGGGTACCGGCTGAGACGAAGTTTCGGTCATATCCGATCTTTCATGTTCAGCGATTTGGATCCCGGCCCGCCTACGCAGGCCGGGAATTATAGTAGTTTAGTTACAGGGGGCTGGGCCGTTTTCCACGCCCTGACACAGGTCTTCCAGCGGAATCCAGCCTGCGTCCACAACAACCGAGAGGTTGTCTTTTGTGATCGGAACCGGTGCCAGGAAGACCGAAGTCATCTCGGTGCCACCGGGCGACGTCCAGCTGACCGCGCCTTCAACATCTCCTGCGGCCGTGCCACCGCTCAGCGCGACTGCGATCTCGCCTGCAGCTTTGCCCAGTTCACGCGCGTCTTTCCAGACGGATACGGTTTGAGTGCCCAGCGCGACGCGGTTCAGCGCGGCATGGTCACCGTCCTGACCCGAGACAGGGATACCTTCCATGCCCTGCGCCGTCAGCGCAGCAACAACACCACCGGCAGTACCGTCATTCGAGGCAACCACGGCGTCCACGTTGTTTTCGTTCGCTGTCAGGATCTGCTCCATGTTACGCTGTGCGTTCGCGGGCAGCCAGCCATCGGTGTAGGCTTCGCCGACAATCACAACATCACCACTATCGACAGCGGCCTGAATGATCTCTTGCTGACCGCCACGCAAGAAGTCTGCGTTCGGGTCGGTCGGAGAGCCCTTGATCATAACGTAGTTGCCCTTGGGCATCGCTTCGAACACGGCACGGGCCTGCATGCGGCCAACTTCGACGTTGTCGAAGGTCAGGTAGAATGCACGGTCATCCTCGATCAGGCGGTCATATGCGATAACCGGGATACCCTCGTCCGCAGCGGCCTGAACCGCCGGGCCAATCGCCTGCGAGTCTTGCGCGAGGATGATCAGCGCGTCCACGCCCTGGGCGATCAGACTTTCAATATCCGCCAGCTGCTTTGCAGAAGACGACTGCGCGTCGGCAGAGATATACTCGGCCCCACCCGCCTCAAGCGCGGATTTGATCGCGGCTTCGTCAGTCTTCCAACGCTCTTCCTGAAAGTTCGACCAGCTGACGCCAACGACGGTTTCAGCAAAGGCAGCCGTACCCATAAGGGCCGCTGCGACTGAAATGCTTAGGAATTTCTTCATGCTTTCCTCCCGGTTGTTCGAGTCCCTTCGAAGTGATTCGAGGACTTCACCTACCTGAGTAGCACATTTATTTCAGTCGGCAAAATATTTATGCTATCGCTAACATAAGAATCTGACTAAGGTGAATGCCAAGACGAGATTCGCGAGGGCAAGATGCTGAAAAACAAAGCCTCTTCTATCTCTACCGAGCAGCGGAACGTAACGCGGCTGCGCGTGCTGGAGCATATCCGCCGCAAGGGGGCGATCTCGCGCATTGATATTGCGGGTGCTTTGCAGACCAGCCCCGCCACCGTCACCACCGCAACGGCAGACCTGTTGTCTGCGGGGCTGATCCATGAGGTTGCAGGCGACCCTCAGTCCGGGTCCCCACGACGCGGGCGGCCCCGTGTTTTGCTTAAATTGAACGGTGGATCATTGCTGATCGCGGGGTTCAAAGTCACACGCCACTATGTCTCGGTTCTGATCGCAGATTTCGAAGGTCTTGAGATAGCGTCGATCAAATACCCGCTTGTCGAAGCCTGCATGACCCCGCTCGACTTTGCCCGAACCATCCGAAAAGCGCTGGAAAGTGCCTGCGCGGCTGCGTCCGTTTCAATGTCGGATATCTCGGGGGTCTCGATCGGGATCGCGGGCCTGATTGATGCCGAGCATAACTTTGTCCATTGGTCCTCTTCGATCTCGGAACGGAACGTGCCCCTTGGCCCGCTTCTGCAGCAAGAGGTTGATTGCCCTGTTTTCATTGAAAACGACGCCAATCTTGTTGCAAAGGCGGAGCAATTATTCGGGCTGGGCAAAGGTCTGCGGAACTTTCTTGTCATCACGATAGAACACGGCGTCGGTCTAGGGATCGTGCTGGGCGGCAAGCTCTACAGGGGTGAGCGCGGATGCGGGGCTGAATTTGGCCATACCAAGGTGCAACTGGATGGCGCACTCTGCCAATGCGGCCAGCAAGGATGTCTTGAAGCCTATGTCGGGGAATACGCGCTGATCCGAGAGGCCTCGATTGCCGGTCAGGATCGCGACCAGATCACCATCGCCGATCTGCATGACAACGCGCAGTCCGGTGATCAACATGCCTTGTCCGTGCTGGATCGGGCGGGGCAGATATTCGGAATGGGCGTTTCGAACCTGATCAATCTGTTCGATCCCGAATGTATCATCATCTCGGGCAGTCAGGTCAGCTTTCAGCACCTCTATTCCGACAGCGTGATGGAGCGGATACGTAAGGGGGTCGTCCATGTGGATGCCCCCCTGCCCGACATCAAGGTCAACCAGTGGGATGACACCATGTGGGCCAAAGGCGCCATTGCTTATGCCATCGAACAGGTCTCAACCTTGAAGATACGCGAGATGCCAGCCCATGCATCGTGAGTGCGCCCTCATACTGGCAAGCGCCACAGCTGTTGCGGCCGATCAGCCCGTACCAAGCTTTCAGCAGATCGAAGTTGCCGAACATGTCTATGACGGCGGGTGGGAACATTTCGTGGGCGGAGGCGTTGCGGTGTTCGACTGCAATGGCGACAGCCTGCCCGACCTCTTCGCCGCAGGTGGATCAAACCCGTCGCAACTGTTTCGCAACGTCTCGGACGGCGACCTGTCTTTCCGCGTCGACACGCCAGAGGCCCTGTCCCTGAACGGTGTGACCGGGGCTTATCCTTTGGATGTCGACGGCGACGGTTTTCAGGATCTGGCGGTTCTGAGGGTTGGTGAGGACCTTTTGCTACAAGGCCAGCCCGACTGCCAGTTTGCTCCATTTCCCGATCTGAACTTCCAGTCGGACGATCATTGGACAACCGGTTTCTCGGCCACTTGGGAAGACGGCGAGACGCTGCCAACGCTGGCCTTCGGAACCTATGTCGACCGTTTTGACCCCGAGGGTCCGTTCGAAACCTGCGGTTCGACGCTCCTCTATCGTCCTGAAGGATCAGGTTACGGCGCGCCGGTACGACTGGAACCAGGCTATTGCTCTTTGTCGATCCTGTTTTCCGACTGGGCGCGCACGGGTCGGGCGGACCTGCGGGTCAGCAATGATCGCCACTACTACGTGCGCGGCGGGCAGGAGCAGCTCTGGGCGATGGAGGCTGAACCGCGGCTGTACACCGAGGACGACGGATGGCTGCCCTATTCGATCTGGGGAATGGGGATCGCCTCGCGCGATCTGACGGGGGACGGGTTCCCCGATGTCTACCTGACGTCGATGGGCGACCAGAAGTTTCAGGTATTTGACGCCTCAAACGACAGCCCTACCTGGCGCGATGCGACTTATGAGAAAGGCACCACCGCGCACAGACCGCATGTTGGCGGCGACGGGCGACCTTCGACGGGATGGCACGCGCAATTCGGAGACGCCAACAACGACGGGCTGGACGATATTTTCGTGACCAAAGGCAATGTCGAACAGATGCCGGTCGCAGCCTTGAACGACCCGAATAATCTGATGGTGCAACAGCCTGATGGCTCCTTTGCAGAAGCGGCCGCCGAGGCGGGCGTGGCCTCGATGGCCAAGTCGCGCGGCGGCGCTTTGGTCGATCTGAACAATGATGGCCAACTGGATTTGGTGGTCGTCAACCGGGGCGCGCCGTTGGAGGTTCACCAGAACACAACCACCGCTGGAAACTGGGTTCTTGTCGATGTCTCTCAGAACACCTCCAACCGTGCTGCGGTGGGCGGGTTTGTCGAGATGCGAACGCCGTCGGGCTTGCAGACCCGCGAAATCACCATTGGCGGAGGCCATGCGGGGGGGACTTCAGGCCTGCATCATTTCGGATTGGGACCGGCTGAGGCAGCCGAGCTTCGGATGATCTGGCCGGATGGCTCCAAAAGCGACTGGCAGACGTATGAGGCCAACCAGATTATCCGCCTCCATCACTGATCCACAGGCAGCCCACTGGGAACGGTTTCGGGAACACCAAGCCTTTGGGCCGGATCTTCAAGCGTGTTCAGAAAACTGAGGATCGCGTTGACCTCATCGTCGCTCAAGGCAACCGGCTCTAGGCTATTGGCGGCGGCGATTGCTTCGGTTGTTTCTCCTAAGGCCCGCTGATCATCGGCACCCGGAAACGCGGGCAGACGTGCTTGTTCCAGCGAATACCGCTGCAACGACCCCACCGGATCAAGGTGGTGACGCACCACATCCTCCAACTCGGCATAGGCTCCGCTATGGCCATAAGGGGCGGTCAGGGTCACGTTGCGCAGTGACGGTGTACGGAAGGCAAAGGCATCGTCGGCCTCACCGGTCACCCGTATGCGACCATCGTCGCGCGCGTGACTTTCGAACCGCGCACTTTTCCCTGGCCCAATCTGAGGCATTGCGATGGCGTGGAACCCATGATCCGTCTGGAGCCATCCGGAATGGCAGGAACTACACCCTGCCTCGCCGTAAAACAGATCCAACCCGGCCTGTGCTTCGGGCGGCAGCTCGGTCTCTCCGCGCATCGCCTGATCGAACAGGCTGTTGTCGGCTCGCCATTCGAAGGCGATGAAATCCGCAAGCACGTTGGCAATCGTCGTAAAGGTGATCTCCTCCCCCGGCAGAGCGTCTTCGAACCGCGTTTGATATTCGGGAATGGCTGCGACACGCGCGGCGATCAGGTCCCAGGCCCCGCCCTCTTGCGTCAGCAGACCCAGACGCACAGCTTTGCTGATTTCATTTTCGGAGTAGTGCCCGGCCATTTCATCCGGCGACAGCACCGGGAACATAGCCTGCGCCGCAAGGGCGGATTTGAACCCCGGCCGCATATGCGTTCCAAGCGGAGTGCGAATGCCGTTCGGACGGCTCGCGTCAGCCTCGAGCCGCCCGTCATGGAAGAAGACCGTGAACTCGTCCGCGCCGAGGTTCCACAAGGCCGGAGAATTGCGGGGAATGCGTTGTTCCGGGCGGTTTTCCGGGTCCATTGCCCGTGTCACGCCCAGCCCGATGCCGCCCTCACCCACGCCAAGCGACAACCCGTCGGACGTGCCCAGACGCGGATGGTGACAGGACCCGCAGCTGATGTTGCGATTTCCCGACAGAATCGGATCGTAAAACAGCAACTGCCCCAGTTCGACAACGGCCAGATCGGGTTCCGCGAATTCGGGAGGTGGGCCAAGCTCTAGCGCCTGCGCGGCCGAGGCCAATCCCATCATTCCAATCGCCGAAACTACCCTCATGCCTAAGTCCCTGTGAGTTTGAGTGTAAGTGTCTGATGATAGGGCCGCTCTGGTGAAAAAACCATGCTGGGGAACGCGTTGATGTTGGGCGCGTTGGGATAGCCTGATGGCTCAATACAAAGACCAGCGCCTGCGTGAAACGGTGCCCCGAGTGAACCAGCAGTATAGACCTGCGCCCCGGTCTGATCAGAGAATACACGCAATCCAAGCCCATTTGCGGCGTCAATCGTTGCGATTGGTTGCTGCGCGTCGCGGTCGCTGTTTAGCACGTAGAAATGATCGACGTTTTTGCCCGGGCGGCCCGGCGTCCTGAAATCCAGAGTCGTGTTTTGTACGTCTTGCAGGTTGCCGGTCGGCACACCCTGCGCATCCGTCTCAAGCACATGCCCGGCATTTATTCGGAGGCTGAAGTCCTGAACGCCTACAGGACTGCCAAGTGTATAGTAGTTATGCTGAGCGATGCTGATCGGCGTTGGCCGGTCCGGCTGGGCCGTGATGGTATAGGTCAGATTGGGAAAACTGAGCGAGACGTGCAGCTCAAACCTAACCTCGCCCGGAAAGCCGCCTTCGCCATCGGGTGAGAGGTAAGTCATCACCGCCTCACGATCCGAGAGCTGCTGCAATGTCCAGATTTGGCGGGACAGGCCCTCGGCCCCGCCATGCAGGGTATTGGCGTCCTCGTTCGGGTCCAGCCGGTATCGCGTACCCGCGAGGTCAAAGCTCGCGCCCTTGATCCGGTTTGCCACCCGCCCCACAATTGCCCCGTGATAGAAGGGATCGCGCAGATAGGCCTGAGGATCGTCATAGCCGAGGATCAACGACGTATCACCAATCCACCACCCTTGGGTGATTGCGCCAAAGTTCAGAAGGCTGACGGACATGTTTTTGTCTTGCAACCGCACCTGTTCGATCTGCAAATCCGCCCCCATTTTTCCATCGGACCGCTCAGTGCCGCGACACCTGTAGTCCTGTCCAAAGGCAGCCTGAAGACCAACCCGAGTTACTGCGCTCATAAGACCGCCGAACAGGTCCCAACTCCACGAAAGGTGGCGGATCCCTTAGTGCCCACGCCTGAATGGCGACCACGATCGCCCCGTAGTTAGCGCTATCATAAGCGTTGTCGAACGCCTAGACTAGATGAAATTTGTTTCTTCACCCGCACTTCATGGCTCTTTTTCCCCAGAGGCGGAACAACCCAAGCAGCGCGCTCACGGCCCCGCTGGTTGACCAAAGATCACGTTTGCGCAGCCACGTTCCGGGCGACCAGTTCCTTGTAGAGCGCGCGGATGCGCAATGTCATCGGGCCAGCCTCGCCGTCTCCGATCTGTTTGCCGTCGATCTCGGCCACTGGGGTTTGCGCGCCGAAGGTGCCGGTCAGAAACGCCTCATCCGCGCCGTAGGCCTCGTAGAGTGAGTAGTTCTTTTCGAAAACCGGTATGTCGTTGGCGCGGCACAGGTCGATCACCTTCTGCCGCGTCACCCCGTTCATGCAGTAGTCCCCGGTCGAGGTCCAAACCTCGCCCTTGCGTACGATGAAGAAATTGCAGGCGTTGGTGGTGTTCACAAAGCCATGCGGATCCAGCATGAGCCCCTCATCCGCGCCTGCCTGTTCGGCCTGCAAACAAGCGATGACACAGTTCAGTTTGGAGTGGCTGTTGAACTTCGCGTCCTGGCTGGTCGGCAACCCCCGTACCTGGGGCACGGTCGCCAAACGTATCCCCCGCGCGGTCAAAGCCTCGGCGGGTTTGGAGTGTTCGACGATGGCCACGATCGTCGGCCCCCAGCGCGACAACCTGGGATGCTGAAACGGCTTGGCCTTGCGACCGCGCGTGATCATCAGCCGCGCGTGGGCATCGGTTGTCGCGCCATTGGCGGCGGCGGTGGCGTCCAGAATCTCGCGAATTTCCTCGCGGGTTTTGCCGATGTCCAGCGACACCGCTTTGCAGCTGTCAAACAGCCGATCCATGTGTTCGTCGAAGAAGGCCCAGCATCCATCATAGAGCCGCAGCCCTTCCCACATGCCGTCGCCCAGCATGAAGCCGGAATCATAGACCGAGACTTTAGCCTCATCCTTATGAATCAGCGCGCCATCGACCCAGATTTTCAGGTCCTCGTTGCGGGCATCGTATTCCGCGTCATGAGTTGAGAGTTCGGTCGTCATGCATCACCTTCCAGAACAAGTGCATCCGCTTTGAGCCGCTCATAATATGGCATCGCCTCTTCGCATATGGATTGGAGCGCGGGCGGCAAGGTCGGTAACTCCCCCTCAGCGCCCGCAAACCCGGTTGAGGCATGTACGGCCCCGTACCAGTGGCTGGCCCACACGCCGTCCGAGGGATGGCCGCCCGCAGGCCACGACAACATGGCCGGGTCAAAGGGCAGATCAATTGCCGCACATAGCTTCTGCAACATCTGTTCGGGCGCCTGACGGATGTCATAGCTGTCGACGATAACCCCTGCCCCAGTTCGCGCGCGGATCAGATCGTAAATCTCGGCCTGTTGCACAAAACCAATATCCTCGAGCGTCGGGTTTTCGCGTTTTGCGGCATAGCTGGCCAAAACACGCGCGGGGTGGCGGATCAGAAAGATATGTTTCAGCCCATCCATCCAGGGTTGATCCAAGCCCCAAACCATATGCTGCGTCATGTGTTTCTGGTAGATATGCGCCTTGCCCTCTGGCGGCTGCGCTGCGCAACCCTGCCCAACTTGAAAGGGGTCCGTTTCGCCGACAGCAATGATCTGCTCGCCCATCGGATGATCCAGCCCGGTCTCGGCCAGATAGGCCGCGTAGAACGGCTCATCCCAGACGGCGCAATCCGCGCGCGCGCCGAAAGCATACATCATCGCAGTGGACAGATTTCTGGGGCCAGACCAGCAGGCTATGTTCATTTCTTAAGACCCCTCAATCGGGTTGGCAGATGGTATAGTAGGCGTGCCGCTGCACGAAGTTTTAGCATGTTCTGCGGTCACATAAGGACACAACTTCAAGTTCACGCACACCCCTTCTGCTTGTCATAGCAACACCCCGATCTTGTCAACATCGAGTGTTCAGAAGGACACTGAAACCGACCTCGGTAAAACGCCAGAATCACGTCGTGTCTTTTCGAGTTGAATTTAGTTGCAAATGTAACAATATTGGAGCAACGACAGGATGATATCATGAAACTCTATTCCTACTGGCGCTCAACGACTTCATACCGAGTTCGCATCGCCTTGACCTCAAGAGCCTCAGCTACGATTACAGCCCGGTCGATCTGGTCGCCGGAGAGCAAAGCGAACCCGGGTACACCGCGCTCAACCCTGGCAAGGATGTTCCGACCATGGATACTGAGGACGGCACGGCCCTGACCCAATCGCTTGCAATCATCGACTATCTGGAGGCCATCGCGCCAGAACCTCGGCTCCTTCCACCCCAACCCCTGCTGCGCGCTCGTCCAAACCGCCGCACACACCATCGCAATCGAAATCCACCTGGTGAACAACCTGAGGGTCATGACCTACCTCAAATCTCAAATTTGAATGGACTCCGCCGGTCGGACCGATTGGTTCCACCATTGGATGACCGAAGGGTTTGCCGCCGACCAGGCGCTGTTGCCGCAAAACACCCGTTTCAGTTTCGCGGACACCTCGACCCTCGCCGATATCTGCCTTGTCCCCCAGCTCTATAACGCGCATCGCTGGGGGGTGAACATGACACGCTTTCCGCGACTGGTGGAGATCGAAAAACACGCGCTGTCCCTTACCGCTTTTGATCAGGCGCGCCCGGAGAACCAACCTGACGCAAGCTGACAAGTTTAAGTAACGGCAATCGGATTGTTGTCGTCGGAAAGGAAGGTGCGAATTCTCAACGCGGTTGTGGAGCCACCTGCTCGTTTGTTGCTTTCCCTTGGCACCAAGTTCCCTGAGAACTGCCCGATATGATACGAAACGATCCGTGACCACATTCTTCGCAACACCGTAGCGTTTCCAAAATTTCTCTATTAATTTCTATGCTTTCCACCTGGTTCGACGATTGGTAACGACAGCTTCGAACACCTCTCTTTCGTGATCAACGACGCTCCGCAGTTCTAGCCGCTTTCCATTGATCTAAACAAACGCTTCGTCGACATGCCATTTCAATTTTGGGTATGCCCGCAACTGCTGGATCCGTTTTTTCCGAATTTCCGATGCGAAAATCGGGCTAAACCAGTTCCGCCACTACCGCACGGTCTTGTGGCTGACTTCGATGCCATGCTTACGCATCAGGTCTCCCACATTTTTAAGCGACAGAGGAAACCAAACACGTAGCATCACCGCCAAGAGAATGATTTCTGGGCTGGTTCTATAACACTTAAAGGGAACTCGTCTTTTCACGAGCAGGGGCTACAAAAGCCCCCTACCCGACTCAAGACAAGTTCCCCTGACAAGCCTTTATTTTGGTTCAGCAAGTAAGGGGCCATTACAATAGAATCTCGTATCGCTAGCTTTGGATCACCGAATTACGTGAACCGAACACTTGGCATGATGCACGACTCTGTTCGCAGTGGAACCTAGGAATATGTCCTCGAATCCTGGCTTGTGTGACGCTAAGACGATGCAATCAACGTCGTTCTGATTTGCGAAGTCAACGATAGCCCTACCCGCGTGCCCAGAGATGAGCTGTACCTTCGCGTCTGGAATTTCAGAGGCAGTCTGATGCAGGCTCTCCATTATCTCATGCCGCGTGTTTGCAAGCACTTCGCTTGGAATCTGAGACCCTACATACGCTGGAATAGGCTCCTGGACGTGCACAACGGTGAAAACAGCGTCGGCATCGGCCAATTGGCGCGCAGCCTCAAACGACGCTTGTGTGTCGTGTTCTTGGTCCAGAACAACCGGGATCAGGATATTCTTGTACATTTGACCTCCTATCTACTGCTCAGATGATTTCGGTTTAGTTTTTCGGCAGCAGGAACCCTAAACAGGCTCAGACTTTGAAGACTTCCCCGCGCTCTTTGTAGCGGCGGCAACATCACCAACTGTTTTCTCAACAGCTTCAGCTTCTGTTTCAGCGACATAAGATGCACAACGGGACACGGTTTCGAACCATTCCTGCGCGTCTGCAACCAACCGCTCAGCCGAATGGCGCTGCCATTCCGCCATGCTCTGGAAGGCTTTCGATGGATCGGACGGGTTCGCGGAAGACACATTGCGTGCAGCTTGTAGAGCCGTCCGAACCGCCTCATGACGCCGTTCGAACCAATGCTGTGCAAAGGCCTCTGTTTCTTCGAGCAATTTTTCTTGCGCGTCCCAAAATTGTTCGATCTGGGCTCCTAAGGCCGGATTGCCAGACATGGGTGGCTGCATTTGCTTGAAAACATCCAACAGTGAGGTCGGGCTGTTTGTGTTGGTTTTCTTTGTCGGCATCGAAAGTTCCTCCTCATTTCCTGAATGAGTCATTTTGCCACTTGCGGCACACTTTCGCCTTAATACAGATCAATATCCCTTATTTTTCAGGTCTTCGGCCAAAGCTGCGACGGGACCCCCGCATTCTCTCCGACATCGGTTCCTAGAAGGCAGTGTTGGAGTTAGAGTAGTTTAGACAAGAACTAAATGCTTGGTTTTCTATGCACATTGCCGGCTTTCTGATTACCCTTGGTGTCCTCTTCCTTGCCGGATTGGCGGCTGACCAACTTGGCCGGGCCACGCATCTTCCTCGTGTTACAACCTTACTTTTCCTCGGTCTGATCGCCGGAAACGCCGGAATGGGGTTGATCCCACTCGACGTTGCAATGTGGTTCGACGAGATTTCCATTGTGGCGTTGACGATGGTCGCGTTCCTTCTTGGAGGATCTTTGACCCGCGAGAACCTGGTTCGGCACGGCCGAGCCATTCTGACGATTTCGATTTCAATCGTGGTTGCAACCCTTGTTATCGTGTCTGCTGGATTGACCGCAATCGGCGTACCCTTCGGGTTGGCATTGGTGCTGGCGGCAATTGCCACGGCTACAGCTCCGGCCGCCATGACAGACGTGATCAAGCAATCTGGGGTGTCCAACAGCTTCACGGAGACATTGAAGGGCGTCGTCGCAATTGATGACGCTTGGGGTCTGATCGTTTTCAGCATCGCCCTGGTTCTGGCCGGTCATTCGGACGGTTGGACCACCGTTACGACCACAGCGATGTGGGATTTCGGAGGGGCTATTTTGTTGGGTACTGCAATAGGCGTGCCATCCGCTTACCTGACCGGCCGCTTGAAACCGGGAGAGCCAATGCAGGCAGAAGCAGTGGGCATAGTTTTTCTTACGGCGGGCCTTGCGCTTTGGCTGGAGGTTTCATTTTTGGTAGCAGGCATGGTCGCGGGGGCCGTCATCGGGAATCTTGCCCGACATCACGACCGTGCCTTTCATGAGATCGAGCACATTC
Organism: Ruegeria sp. ABV3_008; assembly: GCF_056161185.1. Lineage (NCBI taxonomy): Bacteria > Pseudomonadati > Pseudomonadota > Alphaproteobacteria > Rhodobacterales > Roseobacteraceae > Ruegeria > Ruegeria sp. ABV3_008. The sequence continues at coordinate 301,076 of NZ_JBSWYP010000004.1, forward strand.
AGTGGCCATTCATGATCCTGTTCTTCCTGTTGGCTGGCGCCACGTTGGATATCGAAGCCTTCGGCTTGATGGGTTGGGCTGGTGCACTCTTCCTGATCTTGCGCGCCGTGGCCCGTCTTGTCGGGGGTTATTGTGGAGCGAGATTGGGCGGCCTGCCTCGCCATCAGACCCGCTGGTACGGCCCCGCTTTGTTGCCACAGGCTGGTGTCGCGGTAGGAATGGCCCTCGTTGCCGGGGAGCAATTTCCAAACTGGGCATCGTCCATCATGGCGTTTACTCTTGCCAGCACTGTGGCCTTCGAAGTGTTGGGGCCGCCACTGACTCTCATGTCAATCAGACGCACGGCTGATACGGACTAGCAGGTTGGTCAATGACTATTCAGCCTGAATCGATTCCAAAAAGGCGAGCAAATTCGCCAACGGCAGGCCAACCATCATTCGTTGCCCATTGGGCAAAGCCACCGCGATTTGTTGGTCTGTTTCAAACACCGCGCCAAAGATCGGCATTTCGCCCCCATGCGCGAGCAATTGGGAACGACCATCAATCTGTTCAGCTATGCGATTTGTCGGAAACACACCGTCGTTTTGGCCCGCCAATTTGGTAAGGTCGGGCGTTCGAATAGCCATCATTTCGGCCATCGGCCCGTCTCCGGTCGCTTCGAAACCATGACATTGCCAGCAATACGTCCGGTACAAGTCACGTCCCTTATCGACGCTGATGTCCTGCGCTAAAGCAGGTCCCGTGATGAACAGTGCCACTAAAATCCCGCGAACAATCTGCATATGTTCCTCCAATGTGCTGCCCCGGATGCAGATCTTATTAAACCGCATCCTTAAGAAACTTCTTTGACCTTGCTCATGTTGCACGCTTAAGCACGAAGATTGGCGTTTCAGCCGAAGAACGTTTGAGCTAGTGCCGAATCTAATCCAGGCTAGCCTCCAACTACGCCAATTCGTCATTGACCTCGCCACCCCTGCGCCCAGACGGCGCTCCTTCCAATGCGTTCAAATGCCAACGAATGCGCCAGAGGTGATAAGACACGCGATGCAACCATCTGAGAGCATCCAGCCGAGCCCAAACCACGTCGTCCGGCAGATTGTCAGTTGCCGCGTCGGAAATGAGCAAGTCTCTGCGAAGTTTCCTCTGTCGCCGCAGAAAACGGCGAAGACGGTTCAGCGTGTTTTGACACTGCACCGGATTGTCGATCTCCAAGTAGCCATCCGTTGCTGTAATCAACACCGAAGCGAGCCGCTTCAAACGCCGGTCTTTCGGTAACTCGCTTATCCGATCATCTTGGCTACACCGGTAAAGCAGCCGGTCAAGGTGATCGAGGACATGGTATATACCCTTGATGCTGGATATCTCTGCGTCGGACCTGCTGGGCAGTTCAATCTTGTCTAGGTACGAGCGCGCCTCAGAAACAGCCGTCTCAATGTTATCCCGCCCATAGTCGGGTCCGCTTGGCTGAGATGCCCCCATACATGACCGAAGGTGCCCCACTTCGGCCCTTACAATTTGTTCGACTGAAGCTTTTGCTGCATCCACCGCTATTTCCGGTACCCCAAGAACCAGCGGATCCAGAGACCTCGTCAACTCAGCACCTCTGTCGGGTACGAGCGCCTCGATAAATCTGGCGAAGGGTTTCGCGAACGGCAAGATCAGCGCTACGCCTATGGCGTTGAAGAAACTATGGAACGCGACAAGCGCAGTCAGTGAGTTTCCGGCCCCCGTCCCACTTACAAAGACCGAAGTAAACGGCCCCAGCAGAAAAAATGCCATTGCTCCTGTCATCACATTGTAGATCACATGCGCAAAACCGGTTCGACGCGCCATCGTGCCCCCACCCAAGGTGGCCAGAACAGCGGTGAAAGTTGTCCCCACATCCATTCCAATGACGAGAGCCGCTGCTTGAGGGAAGTTCACTGCACCGGCGCTCAACGCAGCCAATGCCGTTGCAACACCAGCACTCGAAGACTGCGTCACCATCGTGATAACGACACCGATCAATACAAGCTTCAGCCTGCCCAGCAATGTATCAGGTGGAAAATCGGCAGGGGTAACTACGCCGCGAAAGGCGTCCAGCCCGGACTTGAGCTGCTCTATCCCAATGAAAATCAAGCTGAATCCGGCCAACGCCAGCCCAAAGCCGGCAACCGCTTTTTTTCCTGAAAGCGCCAGCAAAGCCCCAACAAAAACAACGGGCAACATCACTTGCCCCAGGTCCAGCTTGAACCCCAGGAGCGCGACGAGCCAACCTGTCATGGTCGTTCCGATATTGGCCCCAAAGATGATCCCAAGCGCTTGGGGAAAGGTGAGAAGGCCAGACGCGACAAATCCGACGGCCGCGACAGTCGTCGCGCTGGAAGACTGAATCGCAGCTGTCGTGACCGCGCCTGTTACCGCCCCGGTAAACGGTGTCGACGTGAACCGGCCCAAAATATCTCGCAGTCGCGCACCTGCCAACGCCTTCAAACCGTCCGTCATCAACAGCATGCCGACAAGGAACAGGCCGATGCCGCCCAGTGCTGGTAACAGGTTCCAGAGCATTACGAATTGCCTTCCACCCTAAATCTCAAACCGCCTGGCATGTTTGCTTTGCCTTTGAGTCCGACGGCAAACGACCGTTGGTTTGGATTCAGCCTCGCAGACCGGCGACCGCGAGTTGATTGACATAGATCAAAGCACCAACAGGAATCACATAGTGAAATGCGAATGTTTCAGCGTCTTCTACGTTCACCGGTCTGTCCCCAAGCAAACACAAAGGTGAACGGAATTCTGAAGGAGTGGAAGTTCCACCCACTGGGGGCTCGGCAGAAGTGGTGGCGAGCCCCCAGTTAGTTTATTGGCGCCTTATGCGCGCAAACGTTGAGACACAAGGCATTCGGTGCAGCTTTGACCATCGGATCGCGCCGCTCCGCCAATCGCGGACAAAACTGGGAAGGACGCCACTGATGACGTTCTGAATTGGCAGTTGGTGGAAATCGCTAATGAACTTTGTTGATCCAAACGAACAGAAACTCCGTCGAGCCCTTACTACGCCTTTGCTCACGCTCTATGGCCTTGGGGTAACGGTCGGAGCGGGTATTTACGTTTTAGTCGGCGCGACAGCAGATATTGCCGGACCGTTTGCAGCGTTTTCGTTCGTTGTAGCCGCGCTTGTCGTATCACTCACCGCGCTTTCATATGCAGAACTCGCAACGCGATTTCCCGTCAGCGCAGGTGAAGCAGCCTATGTTGAGGCGGGATTCCAGAAAAGATGGATGGCGGTTTTCGTCGGGCTCGCGGTTGCAGCTTCGGGGATTATCTCTGCCTCTGCAGTTGCAATTGGCGCAGCGTCATACCTGCACGCTTTAACCGGTTTTGCGATCCCTGTTTTGACCATCAGCGTCGTTTTGATCATGGGTCTAATCGCGCTCTGGGGGATCACTGAGTCGGTCTTTGTCGCGGCTGTCATTACGATCATCGAGATCGCAGGCCTTCTCTTTGTGATTGGCTGGGGTATGTCGATTCAGGATCCGCAGGGATACGAGATCGGTTCAATGCTTCCCCCGCTTGAACTCGACGCGTGGAGAGGCATTTTCGCGGCATCACTTCTCGCCTTCTTCGCATTTGTTGGCTTCGAGGACATGGCCAACGTGGCAGAAGAGGTCAAAGACCCGGTCCGCACCATCCCAAAAGCGATTTTACTTACCCTCGTTCTGGCGACCGTATTGTATCTAGGAACCTCAATGACGGTTCTACTTGTTGTTCCGATTGATGTCCTTTCGACATCTGCAGCACCCCTCGCTCTTGTGTTTTCAAACGCACCCGAAGTGATCAAACAGGGCTTTTCCGCAGTCGCGATTGTGGCGACAGTCAATGGTGTACTGATCCAGATGATCATGGCCTCGCGCGTGATCTACGGCCTGGCTGATCGTGACCATTTGCCGAAGGTTCTCGCGATTGTCCCGAAAGCAACTCAGACACCAGTTGTCGCTACTTTGCTGGTCGTCGCAATCATCGTTTTGCTGACCCAAACTATACCGATTGGTACTCTGGCAGAGCGCACGTCTCAGATCGTTCTCGGTGTCTTTGTACTGGTCAATGTCTCGCTGATCCTGCTGAAGATGAAGCCGGACGAGGCCGCCAAACACTTCCGCGTTCCTCTTGTAGTACCGATCCTTGGAGTGATCACCAGTGCATTGCTTTTCGGATCTGGATTTCTCTAACTAGATACAACGACCCAAAGGCCTCAACGAACTGCCACGGCATATGACGACTGACCAAGCTTCCATAGGATTAAAAATTTCGGCCTGGTGGCATAGAACGTTTGTGGATCTGGTTCAGCAGCTGCAATGGTCCTATTTGCCGCCACTGATGGTCTATTTCGCGGCGGGCGTGTCCGGCCTGACCTCGGTCGTTGGCGCTTTTTTTCTTAAAGATTTTCTCGATTTATCCGCCTCTTTCGTTGCAGGACTTGCATTTTGGGCCGGTCTCCCTTGGATCCTCAAAATGCCACTTGGCCATGTCGTGGACTTGTTCTGGCGTTGGAAGTCCTTGCTGATCTTGTTCGGCGCATCCTTGATCACATTGTCTTTGCTCACAATGTACGGTCTCGTGACCGCGCCTGCACAGATGTCCAAGTTCATGCCGTTGGAAGACTGGTATGTTGTTGCCCTCCTCTTGGCGCCTTCCGGCTATGCCATTCAGGATGTTGTCGCTGACGCCATGACTGTTGAGGCGGTCCCAAAGGTTGACCAGCGCGGCCTACCGTTTACGCCAGAAGAAACCCGTGCTCAGCACACGACGATGCAAACCTTGGGCAGAGTTTCGATCATTTCCGGGTTCGCGGCGGTTGCGGCTGTAAACATCTGGATATTCTCTGGGACCGAAGAACTGCAAAAATCCGAACGCCTTGCGCTTTATGGCCAAGTATACCTGGTAGCTCTGGCCATACCGGTGTTGTCCGTCAGTGGAGTGGTTCTTCATAGCTTTGTCCAGCGTCAGCTTGTCAAGCGCGGCCACCCGCCACATACGCCCGATGAAGTCACCGAAGTCAAATGGTCCATATTGCTCGGCGGTCTTGCATTCGTTTTGCTTAGCATCGTGCTGGGAACTGCCGATTTCGAATTTGCGCAGGAGACCGTTTTTGCGGTTTCCCTGACGGTGATCCTCTACCTCATGTCGCGTCTGCTGAAAGAGCTGGAACCGGCCCAAGCCAAAGCCTTGATCGGGACAGCAACAATCATTTTTGTGTTTCGCGCTGTGCCGCTACCGGGACCAGGCCTGACATGGTTTGAAATCGATGAACTGGGGTTCGATGAGCAATTCCTTGCAATTCTGGCTTTGTTAACTTCGATGCTGGCCCTACTCGGGTTAATCGTCCTTCGACCATTTATGGCCAACCGCTCCATTGCGCATGTGGTGGTATTGTTGACGATTGCGGCGGGCGTACTCGCCCTGCCCAATCTTGCCCTCTACTACGGCGTGCATGAATGGACGGCGGCGCGTACCGGCGGTGTTGTCGATGCAAGGTTCATTGCCATTCTTGACACAGCCGTTGAGTCGCCGCTTGGACAGATCGCCATGGTCCCGATGTTGGCTTGGATCGCACGCAATGCCCCTGTTCAGTTGAAAGCGACCTTTTTTGCGGTGATGGCATCGTTTACCAACATGGCTTTGTCGGCCAGCAGCCTCAGCACCAAATACCTCAACCAGACATACGTCGTCACGCGCGCTGTCACAAACCCGGAAACCGGTGAGGTCACGTCAACCGCAGACTACAGTCAACTTGGGTACTTGCTGATCTCCGTGGCCGTGATCTCGGTGATCGTTCCACTGGTCACAGTGTTTTTCGTTCAAAACTCGCGCTTCCGAACGAGCGAATGATCACTGACTTTCCGCCTCTTCCAGCAGAGCTCTGAGATGTGAGACCGGGACGCCGATGTTTGAGCCACCAAACTCGGGCAAGATCGCAGCATTGATTGCAACGACCTCACCCCGCCGATTCAATGCTGGCCCCCCGCTCCCACCGGTCGTAGTCTCGGCGTCATAAACGATAGCGTTGCCGCTTGTCCGTGCAACTATCCCTCTGCTTGCTAACGGGTGTATCTTGCTTTGGGATGAAAGCCGGGACGCGATCGACCAAAAGTTCAACGTTCCTTCTGCTTCCAGTTCCTCCAAAAAGCCCGGACCAGCCTGCGCGATCAAAGCTTTCAAACCCGTTGGATATCCCAACAGATACAGCTCTTCACCTACGCGCGACGCGGCATCCGCCAACGGAATTCCGAGGTCCTGAACGAGGCTTGGCTCAACTGCCAAAATCGCCAAGTCTGCGGCTTCACTGAACCGGACCAGACGCGCCTCTATTGGTTCCGTTTGATCAGGCAAATAGGCCAGCAGCCTCAACATCTCTGGCTCAAGACCCGCGTCTCTCAGCGCCTTCTCTCGGTCCCCAGATGTCCACGGCAACGCAACATGACGGTTGGTGGCCATCAACGGTACTCCAGCAATCAAAAAACCGGTTCCGGTGAATTGAAATTCTGCAGGTTCTCCGGTCCCGTCGGGTTCGATCCAAGGCTGGCCAAATGGGGTCTTCAGGTTTTCTCCGTTCGGTCCCAACACGTGCCGCAAAATCTTCCCGCTTTCCACGTGGCGCAGCCCATAAGCCCCCTGGAGGAAAGCGACGGATCGAATTGAGGCAGCTATCACGCGAGTGGGTGCTCCCGCCCGCTGCTCCAAGGTTCCAAGACGCTCCTCGGTCGACAAGACCTGGTTCTCAAAAGCGTCACGCAACGAAGCCAAGTCATCAGGCGTAAGTGCGTCTTCTCGCGTCTGTGCGAGCATAACTGCGACCGCTTCAATCTTGCGGGACTCCTGTTCGATACTATCCGCTAAGCGCCGGTCGTTTTGATACAGCAGGTACCCAAACCCCGCGATCACAAGAAGCGTCGCAAGAACCGTGATCCTGAACAATATCGTGGTTTGAGAGGCAAGCCGCCGCCCACTATCGCGCAGGGCACCAGACATCTTTTTGGCGAAAGGTCGACGGCTCGTTAGGGTGTAAGCAACAGCATCACTGAGGATATCCTCGACAGTATGGTGCGCGGGAAATGAGTGATCGCACAACCTGTATCGAGACATCGGGCCCTTTTCGCCGAACTCGATCATGTCGCCATGTCTAAGAGACGCCGATGAGGTTTTTTGTCCGTTTACCCACACATTGCGCCCAACCGACGCGGTTATTGTGTAACCGTCGTCAGCCCACTGTAGGGTCGCAATATCGTTGTCATGCGGAGGCAGGTCGTCTTTAGGTCGAAGGCTTAGCACCCTGCCGTTGTCAACTGAAACGGTCAGGGCTTTATCGACCAACCAGTTCACGTTTCCGCGCGATGGTCCGGTCAGGCTCTCCAGAAAGGCCCGCACCTCACCTTCACCAGCATGTCCTGAGGGTGTCATGCCACTCTCTTCTGGTTTTCGCATTGTGGCCCCCTACCCAAACGCGTGAGGGCATTCTACCACGCTTCAACGCCAAACCCATAGCCTGGTACGAATGTGCAAAAAACACGTTTGTACAGATACTTGCGATATCCGCCAGGACTCAACCAAAGACACTTATCAGGCCACAACTCTAAGAAGGCCGATCCATGATCGACCTTCTGCCTTGGCATTTTTTTGCACGGTATCGAGCCACCAGACCGTCTATTTCGAAGATACCTTGATCTTACGGCTTGGATCCTGAGGCTCAGTCTTCGGCATTTCTATATGCAGAACACCTTTGTCGAATTCAGCTGAAATCTTGTCGATTTCCACAGTGTCTGGCAGCGACATGGCTCTGGAAAAGCTGCCATAGCTTCTTTCGCTGACACGCAAATCGCCCGTTTCATCATGCGCAATCTTCTTCTGACCGCTCAAGACTAGTTTGCGGTCCTTGATTTCAATTTCCACATCATCCTCTTCGAGCCCCGGCAATTCAGCCGTCAGGACAATCGCAGAATCCGTTTCTTGGACATCGATTGCCGGTGAAATCGCACCCGTCATATCAAGAGACGGAAAACCCGTGCGTTGCGCAGCCGTTTCCATCGGCAGGAAGGGTGATCCTCCCCCCAAAAAACGCGACATCAAGGTCTCCATTTCACGCCGAAAGTTGTCAGAGAGCGGATACATTCCAGTGAAAAGTTGCGGTGACTTTTTGTCTTCCAACATTTTGAGCCTCCTCCTTTGGTCGGATTTCGCGCGCGCAACATTATGACAGGAAAAGCGGTCAAGGACCTTGATCTTGCGCAAGCATGCAACCTCAGCATCAGCCAGACTGAACGCAGCGGCTGAACGAACTGAAACGGGAAACGTCGCCCACTAAACTTGCCTCGTCGCGCCAGAGTTAACACCAATCTCAGTAGTCTTGATCGGAATCCCAGGTCAGCTTAGCGTCTATTTTGAATGAGCCCGAGCTGCCCAGCTTTAGCACAGTGGAGCAAAACTGTATGAAATGGCCTTATTTGGCGCTGATTTACGTTTTGCTGATCTTGGCTCCCTTGGGTTTTTCTTGGTCTCTGGGATGGCCCCCACGATCATTTCATCAAGAGCTCGCGTCCGGGCTTGGGATGCTTGCTTTTTCAATAATCTTAGTCGAGTTCCTGCTGTCTGGGCGGTTCAGGTTCATCTCTTCCGGTCTGGGTATGGATGTAACCATGCGGGTGCATCAGTTGATGGCGCGTACAGCACTCGGCTTTGCGCTGGTACACCCGCTTCTCTATCAGGGTACGCCTTCTGGCGGACGCCGCCCGTGGGATGTAACAAACCAACTTACGATTTCGACCGACTTTTCTACGCTGGCATCGGGCATCGGCGCATATTTGCTATTGTTCATTCTGGTCGCCTCGGCAATTGCCCGCAAATCTCTTGATTACAAATACGAAACATGGCGCCTCTTACACGGGCTGGGAGCCTTGGTGATTGCATGCCTGCTGTTGCATCACACGGTCTATGCTGGGCGCTACGGTGGGCATCCGCTGTTGATGTATCTCTGGCTTGCCTTGACCAGTATTGCGGTTGGAACTTTGCTGTATGTCTATCTCGTTCGCCCTTTACGTCAGAGGAAAAGGCCGTGGCGCGTCTCATCTGTGTCTCGACTATCACCGAAGCAATGGGAGTTGCGCCTCATGCCCCATGGTCACAACGGACTAAACTTCGAAGCAGGGCAGTTTGCCTGGCTAAACGTCGGCCACAGTGCCTTTTCTCTGCATGAGAACCCATTCTCGATTAGTTCGGCACCCGCCGAAGGCCCCGAAGTTTCATTCGTGATAAAGGAGCTTGGGGATTTCACATGTGGCCTCGGACAGATCGCTCCGCAAACCACGGCCTATCTGGATGCCCCGCACGGGAATCTGTCGATCAGCCACCGCACCGAGACAGGCATTGTTCTGATCGCAGGTGGTGTCGGGATCGCGCCCATGGTGAGCATTTTGCGTCAAGTTCGACTGAGTGGAGCACGGCACGATCTCAAGCTTATCTATGGCAACCGGGTGGAGGAGCAGATTGTCTATCGCCAGGAGTTGTCCAAAGAAGACACAGTATTTGTTCTATCTGAACCGCCAAAGGATTGGTCCGGAGAGACAGGCTTGATCGACGGTCCTCTGTTGGACCGCAATTTGTCTTCTGAACAATTTGAAAGCTGGCTTTTTGTTCTTTGCGGCCCCCCTGCCATGATGGACACCGTCGAAGATCATCTAGTTGAGCGGGGCACCGCGTCACACCGGATTTTGTCTGAAAGGTTTGACTATGATTAGACTTCTCAGAAACCTGCCCGCACGCCAACAAGTGAAATTCACAGTGTGGTTCATCAGTTTTACAGTCTTCGTCGCTGTCTTGGCCTTTTGCTTAAGGTAGCAAGCTAGACTACCAAGGGTTGGCTAGCTTCAAGGCTATTGGCCGAAAAGGCAGGTTTTCTTCGAGATGGGTGCCGCCTCGAACTTCCATAAAAACATGCTCCGCGCGGACAGCAAAAGCGTGCCACAACGATCCAGGCATGCTCCTATGAAACGCCTTTGATGGAGATCAAGGGCAATGCACGACACTTATTCATAATAAGCAATCTATTCAGACCGATTTATGGGAGGATCGGAATGACCTTACTCATCGCTTTCGCCACGGTCGAAGGCCAGACAGCGAAGATTGCGCGCTTTATCAGCAATGTCGCGAAGAATGCCGGTTTCGACGCAAAGCTGATCAATACCGACGAAATACCCAGCCACGTTTCACTTGACCATGTGGTCAAGGTTATTCTCCTAGCCCCTGTCCACGAGCGTAGGCACCCCAAGTCATTCGAGGCATTTGTCGCTTCAAATAGAGATGCCTTAGTGAAGCGAAAGACTCTCGTGCTTTCCATCGGTTTAAAGGCTGCTTTCGCGTCAGGTCGAGAAGAAGCCCGTGACTATCTTGACGAAATGCTTCTGCGAACAGGTTTTAAACCAAATGCGACGGCTTTGATCGCAGGCGCGGTAAGGCCCGAAAACTACGGGTATTTTGAGAGAGAAATTCTTAAGCACGTCGTCTTGCTCGGTCGAAAAATCGATCCACGAGAAGGGGCGCGGGAGTTTACGGACTGGGATGAACTAACGTCAATTGTAATAGAGTTCCTTGGCGAAAACGGTCGGGCAAACACGCTTCAACCTCAAGCAAACACTTAAAAAAAAGTTTCTCAAGTATTTACCGATGAATTTTAGTAGCTATGGCTCTCAGAAAGCCACAGTCGCCGGCTCAATTCATCAGTGTCCGAAAAGCACCGGTAGACTTGTCTGCTCCAACATTGCTTGCGTCGTGCCCCCAAAAACTGACTCGCGCAAATGGGAATGCCCATAAGCGCCCATAACAATGAGATCGGCCCGCGCTTCGCTTGCTCGTTCTTGAATGCAGTCTGCTATTGTATTCCCCCCGCACTGGAACTGCGAAACGGTCAAGTTGCAACCGTGGTGGCCGAGCCACTCAGCTAAGTCAGTTCCGGGCACACTACCTTCTAAGTCCTCAGGCGACGGCAAATCAAAACACCCAATTACAACTTCCTTGGCCGTCAGAAGAATGGGTAAAGCTAAATGCGTCGCACTAGACGCAGGCAAGCTGTCATTCCATGCCAAAAAAACGCAATCGCGTTGGGCATACGGATATCCATTAGTCATCAGAGCGACCGGCGAATGAAACAAAACTCCGCACGCGATTTTGTGAAATAAATCAGGATCTTTTCGCAATCCAGCGTCTAGATAAGCGATATCAGAGCATTTGGCTTGTTCTGCTACAAGTTGCTGTAACTCTGCTCCAAGTCCCATGAAGCAATTTACATTTGCCGATACGCCCTGCCTCTCCAGAAGCGCTTCAACTTCAGTGGCGCGAGACTTCAAGGAGGCATTTTTCGCGTGAAGAACGTCCAACCAGTTTGAGGGAAGACCCGCTTCAACGAACCTGTTTGATCCATACTTCAGGTAAGGCAAGTTTGGTAATGCCCCGGTCACTACGCAATTCAAGTGGTCGTTCTGGGTACGGGCAGATTCAGCGCTTTCCAAAATCGACGCGTCGTCAGCATCAACTCCTACATAATATGCCACTGTTCTGTGTTGCATTCCCGACCTCCGTCCGGAATTTAACTTTGCCCGAAAGCCGTGCGCACTGATTAAGCCAACAAATAGTCGATGTTGTTGGTCACTCTTCTCACTTCGGCAGCATGAAGAACTCTTCCAGCACAATCTTGCCTTCCGCCACCGAATACACTGCGATCTCGCGCAGGGTCATACGCTCACCCGTCGCCTTCTGAACCACTTCGGCTCTGAAGCGGACTCCAAAGCGGTTGGGTGGGTGGACATAAGGGCCATCCACTTCTAGTTCTTGGATTTCATGCGATGCCAACCAATCCTCTCTTTTTCCCTTGATGGCTTCGCGACCCTTTGAAACGCGGAATTGTCGAACCGGAGGCACAACGGCCTCTATCGACTGTGCGCTTTCGGCATACATTTCATCAACACTTCCAAGGCCCCGGCGCTCACGCATGGCCTGGACGAAGGATCTACCGATTTCAATCAACTCTTCCATGAATCCCCTCCCCTAGTTTGCCATTGAGTGTACCACTTCCTGCCCGCTCAATTCTTGACAAGGATCAATAAGCACACTGGTGGAAAGCCTCGGGACTCAAGTCGATGCCACGCTTGTGCAGCAGATCTTCGAGATTCCGAAGCGAGAGCGGCAAGCGTATGTATAACGTCACCGCAAAGCGGATGATCTCGGGACAAGATTCAAAGTATTTAAAAAAAGTCAGGTCTGGTTTTGGCAAAAGCTGCGCAACCGCCATGCCCCGCTTTACCAAAGTTCTTCTCACAAAACCTCTCGACAAAGGCTGGTATAGCCTCTTGTTACACCGTTTCTTTCGTAGTTTGCCTCAATACCAAGCGCGTTGTAGTTCGCGTGTGTTGCGCAGGCGCGACACCATCCTGCAACCACAGCAAAACAGTGTCCGCAACTTGTTCTCCAAACTCAGAGACGCCGCAATGTACTGTAGACAAAGCTGGCCAGCACTCTGATGCTTCCTTGATGTCGTCGAAACCGACAATCTGAAACTCCGTTCCAATTTTAACCTGAGTTTCATGGCAGGCATTGATCATCCCAAAAGCAACAAGATCATTGAAACAAACTGCGGCATCGCACGCAGGATGCTCCTTGAATAGGTGGGCCGTCGCTTCATGTCCAAATGATCGGCTGGATTCCCCTGTTTTCACAATAGGCTGCAAGTGGTTGTCTTTCATGGCACTGATATAGCCGGACAGCCTTTCCTGAGTGACTTCGGCACCATCCAGACCACCGATAAAGGCGATGTTTCGCGCGCCTGTTTCGATCAGGTACTGCGTTGCCGTGCGTCCACCCTCTGCGTAATCAGGGGCGATAAAGGGAAACCTGCCCGTTTCGCTTTCAACTTGTCGCAAGACTTGCATCAATGGAATGCCAGCTCGCTCTACCGCGGAGAGGGTGTTTGTGACATCGCCATAAGCTGGCGAAAGGATCAAGGCAGAAACACCGTGCTCGAGCATTGCGCCCACCACCTGATCCTGAAGTTCGGGGTCTTCGTTCGTGTTGGCCAACACAACCGCATAGCCTCGGGACCCCAGCGCCATTTGCAACGAAGTCGCAAACTCGGTGAAAAACGGGTTGGTTAGGTCGTTGATCACCAAACCTATTAGCGCCGTTCCCGTGGCTCGCAGATTTGCCGCCGATCGGTTGTAGACATACCCAATCTCTTTCATCGCGGTATGGACGAGCTTGCGTGTCTCCGGCTTCACCTGTGGGCTGCCCTGCAACACAAGGCTTACCGTCGACTTGGAAACGCCCGCAGAGTTGGCGACATCTATGATCGTGGGTCTTCGCATTCAGGCTATTGTTCAACTCCATGCAAGCTAAGAAGCGTGGTCATCCGTGCTTTAGCCAGTTCAGGATCCGAGAGTAAACCGGCCTGATCCGCCAATCTGAACACTTGCGCGTAGTGGCAGATGTCACGGCTGGATTGGAACCCACCCGGCATGATGAAATGAGACTGGGCTCCGTTCAGCCATGCCAGATAGGCAATCCCGGCTTTGTAGAACCGCGTCGGAGCCTTAAATATCTCTCGGCTGAGGGGAATAGTCGGTGCGAACAGCGCGTTGTAGCGATCCATGTCGCCCATTGCCAACGCCTCAAGCGCCTGGCTAGCGGCGGGGGCGATAGCAGCGAAAATGCCAAGCAGAGCGTGCGAAAAATGCGTTCCATCCCCGGCAATAAGATCGGCGTAGTTGAAATCGTCACCTGTGTAGAGGCGCACGTCGTCCGGCAGCCGCGCGCGGAAGGCTTCTTCATGTGCCTGATCAAGCAAGGATATTTTTATCCCGTCAACCTTGGCGGGATTCTCATTGATTAGGGACAGCACAAAGTCGCTGGCCGCGTCGACATCCGTGCTCCCCCAATAGCCCTTCAATGCAGGATCGAACATATCGCCCAGCCAGTGCAGGATTACTGGGTTCGCCGCGCCATCGATAAGCGCGCGGTATACATCATGGTAGGTGTCCGGACCCGCGTTGATCGCTGGAAAGGCGCGTGACGCCATCAGGATCAATTGCCCTCCGGCGGCTTCGATCGCCTCGGCTTGATGCTCGTAGGCTGACAGGATTTCACCTGCCGTGTTCAACGCGCTTAGAGGCAGGTGATCAGTCCCTGCCCCACAAGCCACCCGAGGCGACAACGGATGCGCCTGCGCTGCCTTCATTGTGCGCTGGATCAACTCCAACGCTGTCTCCCAATCGACGCCCATACCCCGTTGTGCAGTATCCATAGCTTCGGCCAGACCTAGCCCCTGATCCCAGAGCCCCTGACGAAAGTGCAGGGTCGCTTCCCAATCAACCGTGGGACGCCCATCCCAGGGATTACGTTCTGCCAGCGGGTCTGAAACCACATGAGCCGCCGCAAAGGCCGTGCGCGATAGAGGCACCTGCGGCGCACGCGGAACTATCGGCGTTCCGGTCAACGCATAGAGTTCCAGTTGCCCCTCAGGGTTTGGCAAAATCAATTGCATTGTCTCAAACCTCCAAATCCAGAACCAGAATGCCGTCGATGCCGCCCACAGCGTTCTCGACCAGTTGCGCGCCTAGCGCCTTGTGCGTTTCGTTGTTCTGATAGGCCTCCAGCGCGGCCCAATCGTCGAAATCGATCACGAACCCATGCATGTATCCGCGCTCGATCTGCTCGGGGCTTTCACTTCGGCCCCCGGTGAACCCGCTGGCTCCGGGAAGGGCCTTGGACACTTCTTCTAGGCCTTTGTAGATGGCTCCGATTGTCTCTTCGGTCACGTCGGCGCGGAATTTGGTCAGTACGATGTGGCGGATCATTTTTAGAAACCCAGATCTTGTTTGATCATGTCGGCAGCTTTTTCCCCGATCATGATTGTAGGTGCATTGGTGTTCGATGAATTGACCGTCGGCATAACCGACGCATCCGCGACGCGGAGCCCTTCGATCCCATTGAACCGCAGGCGCGGGTCCAGCACGGCTTCGGCATCGCTACCCATACGGCATGTTCCAGCGCAGTGGTGCGATGTTTTGGAATGTACGCAGATAAAATCGAAATACTCCTGCTCGGTCCGCACGTCCGGGCCCGGCAAACGTTCGGCCAAGATGTACGGCTTCAGCGCATCCTGTGCGAGGATGTTCTGCACCAGTTTCAGCCCCCGAATGGACATCTCGCGATCGTAAGGATCCGCCAGATAGTTGGGATCAATAAGCGGCATCACCGCAGGGTCTGAGCTTTGTAGCCGGACGGTTCCGCGTGACCTGGGGCGCAGGAAACAGGCGTTCAGCGTAACCCCGCCGTTGGGCATCGCCTCGACCCCAGCCTCAATGCCGGTACCAAGCCCCAGATGCATTTGAAGATCCGGCGAGAGCGCATCCGGGTCTGCGTACCAGAACCCACCCGTTTCAAACAGGCTGGACGCGACCGGTCCCTTGCGGGTGAAAAGGTATTGCAAGCCTGCGAAGGCTGAAAGGTGAAGCTTGGCGAAACGGTCGTAGGTGTGCGGGCCAGTCACTTCGCAAATCGAGTACAAATCCAAATGATCTTGCAGGTTCGCACCAACTTGAGGTTGGTGATAAACCGCGTCGATACCTAGATTGTCCAAATGATCCGCTGGGCCGATACCCGACAGTTGCAATAAGCGTGGCGAACCGATGGCACCCGAGGACAGAATGACCTCTTTCGCGGCGGAGATCTTGTCCCCGTTTATCATCTCGACACCAGTTGCCCTGCCCTTGTCCACCATGATGCGGCGGACCTGTGCGCCGGTGCGCACCGTCAGGTTCGGGCGGCTGCGGTTCGGAGCAATAAACGCCATCGCAGCAGAGGATCGTCGCGCATTGCGTTGGGTCAGCTGATAGTACCCCGCGCCATCCTGCTTCGCCCCATTCACATCGCGCGTTTCGGGAATCCCCACTTCCCCTGCAGCTTTGATGTAGGCATCGCAGATTGGCAAAGGTGCTGCGGGCATGGACACGCCCAGCGGTCCGCCTTTGCCGTGAAACTCGTCGTCGTATGTGTCGTTGTCTTCGGATTTTTTGAAATAGGGCAGCACGTCGGCATAGCTCCACCCTTCGCACCCCATCTGTCTCCAGTCATCGTAATCCTGAGCTGCACCCCGTGTGTAGATTTGCGCGTTGATCGCAGACCCTCCGCCGATCACCTTGGCCTGGGTGTAGTTGAAGACCTTGTTCTGCATGTGCTTTTGCGGAACCGTGGACCAGCCCCAGCTGCCGATACCCTTGGTCATCTTCGCGAACCCGGCTGGCAGGTGAAAGAACGGGTGACGGTCGGTGGAGCCAGCCTCCAGCAACAGCACACGCGCCGACGGTTCTTCGGAAAGACGCGCAGCGATCACCGAGCCTGCGGAGCCGCCCCCAATGACAATGAAATCATATCCTTCAGACATTCTTGTGTGCCCTGACTTACAGACGTGAAATCGACAAGCCGCCATCCACCGGGATGGCGGCGCCGTTCGCAAAGTGCATCTGCCCCTGAACCAGTGGGACGACGACGGACCCAATATCCTCGGGCGCACCCCAGCGCGCCGCAGGAACAAGACCGCCTTCGATTCGGTCGGTGTATTTGTCGCGCACGCCCGCCGTCATCTCGGTGGCGATAATGCCGGGCCGCAGCTCAAAAACGCCGATGCCATGCGGGGCCAAGCGTACTGCGAACAACTGAGCCATCATCGCTGCGGCCGCCTTGGACACGCAGTACTCGGCGCGTTCGATCGATACCATTGTCGCGCTGACAGAGGTGACAAAGGTGATCGAACGATAGGTATCTTGCGGCTGCTCCAACATGCGCCGGGCCACCTCCTGCGCCAGAAAAAACGCGCCACGCAGGTTGATGTTCTGCACGAAATCCCAGTTCTCGGGCTTCAGATCCAGCATGTCACCACGCTCCGGCGCCCCTACGCCTGCGTTGTTTATCAATGCGGTGATCGGGCCTAAATCGGCTTCGATCTGATCCAGTAGCGCCGGAACGTGATCAATGTCGGACACGTCGTGCTGCACATAGATTGCGCTTGGGCCAAGCTCTGCCAAAGCCGCCTGAACGACCGGTTTGTAGGGCGCTGAGCGAGAGGCTATTGCGACCTTGTACTCCGCCGCGATCAAGGCGCGCGCCACCCCGAGACCAATGCCCTGTTGTCCTCCGGTCACCAATGCTGTTCCGGTCATGCGGCGAACTCCGTTTCAATGATATGACGACCTGCCCGGAGTGCGAGTGCGGCTATAGTGAGAGCCGGATTCACTGCAGCAGATGTCGGAAGAACTGACGCGTCGACGATGAACAGGTTCTTGTGGTCGTGGCTGCGGCAGAACGTGTCGACGACACTGCTTGCCGGGTCTTTGCCCATCCGAGCTGTGCCGCATTGATGCGACGGAGTTTGCCGATCAAATGGTCGCGACAATACAACAGGAAACCCGGCCTGCTTCAGATGCGCCTTTAGCTGCGCAACCAAGGCCTCGTGCGCGGCCCAATTCGAGCGTTTCCAATCCAGCTTGATCTGGTCACCTTCGACCGTCACCCGGCTTTCTGGGTTCGGCAGGTCCTCGGACATAGCATAGAAATCAAAGCTGCGATTGGCGATCAGTGCTGCAATGGGACCCGGTAGATGGGTTTGCGACGCAAGGATCGGCCCAGTGATCTTTCCCAACATCTGAATGTTGCCCAAAGGCAAACCACCCTGCCCGTCGCTGTTGTAATAGTCGTTGAACATCAATGTCTTTTGATAGACAGCTCTGTTGCGACGCAGCGGATGAAGGGCCAGCACCGCCGAGCAATTGTGGTTCATGAAGTTCCGTCCGACCTGATCGGACCGATTGGCAAGACCGGTTGGACAATTGTCGTTCGCGGACTGCAGCAACAGGACTGAGGACTGTACCGCACCTGCCGCGAGCACGATGACCGTCGCACTAAGGGCACCGTGGCCATCAACCTCGACGCTTGTGACGCGACCAACGGCATCAGCCTTCAGTTTACGGACACGCGCGTTAGTTAAAAGTTCGACATTCTCGTGCTTCAATGCTTCGGTAAGCGCACAGGTTTCGGCATCCATTTTGCCGCCGCATGTATTGGGAAACGCATCCCAAGTTGTTTGCCCCGCCTGCAACCAGGTTTTGATATCCACGCCCAACGGCACTGAGGACGGCGTAAGCCCTGCTTGGCGTAGCCGCATCCTCAGGTTTGCAATATCAACCTCATCCGGCACAGGTGGGTGCGGGTAACCCCCACTGTGCGGTGGCTCGGTAGGATCTTCTTTGGTGGTCCCATGCGCGTCGTAAAGCTGTTCCGCGGCGGTATAATCCGGCTCCAGCTCTTCGTAGGGCATGGGCCAGCCGTGAGAGTAGCCACCCATATGCTGACGCGGCTCAAAATCTTCTTTCCGATAGCGTATCAAAGCTGCGCCGTAGAACTTGGAATTGCCACCAACGCAGTAGTAGTTTCCGGGATTGAAAGGCTCGCCTGCTCCATCCAGCCATGTTTCATCGGGGCGGAAGTGTCCATTGGCAAAGATCGCCCTTGGGTCTCGATCCTGTGGTGAGGGCTGCAACCACTCTCCTCGTTCAAGGATCAGAATGCGACGACCGGACGGAGCCAACGCGGCAGCCAGCGTTGCCCCCCCTATACCCGACCCAATGATTATGACGTCAGCCCGATTCATGGGAGGATCCGCATCTCGCTTTCGGGATCAAAAGCCACGGCTTTTTCCATGTTCACAGCAAAGTTGAAATCCTGACCCGGTGCGACTTCGGCATCTGAACGCATACGCGCGATTACATCTCGTCCCCCCAATTGCATCGAGACGAAGGTGTCCGATCCAGCGGGCTCCGTCACCACGATACGGTTGGTCATCTGCGCGATGTTCGACGACTTTCGATCCGCACCATCCATATCGGTGATAGTCTCTGGGCGGATTCCCAACAAGATCTCGCGCCCATCCCATGCGGCCAAGTTGTCTTGGCTGAACGGAAGTTGCGCCATAGATCCGTCGTGAACGGCGACCTCTGCATGGGGGCGGCCATTCAAAACCGTAACCTTGGCCGGTACCACGTTCATCGCAGGCGAGCCCATAAACGTTGCAACGAAGATATTCGCAGGCGTGTCATAGATTTCCTGCGGCGTGCCCAGTTGCTGAACATAGCCGCCGTTCATCACGGCGATGCGGCTTGAAAGCGTCATCGCCTCGATCTGGTCATGCGTCACGTAGACGATGGTGGTGCCGAGGTTCTGATGTAGCTTCTTGATCTCGGTTCGCATGTCGACGCGAAGCTTGGCATCGAGGTTCGAGAGCGGTTCATCGAACAGGAAAACGTCCGGGTTGCGCACCAGCGCGCGACCCATTGCAACCCGCTGACGTTGACCGCCCGACAACTGCCCAGGCTTGCGATCCAGCAATTGCTCGATCTGCAAGAGCTTGGCAACTTCTTGCATCGCTTTGTCGCGTTCAGGCTTGGGCACACCATGCATCTCAAGCCCGAAAGTGATGTTCTGCCCGACCGTCATATTGGGATACAAAGCATAGCTTTGGAACACCATGGCGATGTTGCGGTTGGACGGGTGCACCCCATTCATCACCTGGTCCTTGATGCGGATTTCGCCGCTTGTGATCTCTTCCAGCCCCGCGATCATGTTCAGCAGAGTGGATTTGCCGCAGCCCGAGGGGCCGACCAGTACCAGGAACTCACCCTCCTGCACCGAGATATCGACCTTGTGCAGAACCTCGACCGCCCCGTAGGATTTAGTCGCGTTGTCTATGTCTAGAAAACCCATGAGGTCTTATCCTTTCACCGAACCCGCCATCAGGCCCCGGACGAAGTATCGACCGGCCACGATGTAGACGAGCAGAGTTGGCATGGCCGCCAGAATGGCGCCTGCAAAATGAACGTTGTATTCCTTCACGCCGGTGGACGACTGCACCAGATTGTTCAGTGCCACCGTCATTGGTTGGCTGTTGGCATCGGCAAAGGACGCGCCGAACAGGAAGTCATTCCAGATGTTGGTGAACTGCCAGATGATCGAAACCACGGCGATCGGCCCGGAACTGGGCAGAAGAATACGCCAGAAGATCTGGAAGAACCCGGCACCATCGATCTGCGCTGCCCGGATCAGCTCGGTCGGGAACACCGCGTAATAGTTGCGGAAGTACAGCGTGGTGAAGCCAATCCCGTAGACAACGTGGACAAGCGCAAGACCCCAAGTGGTGCCAGCCAGCCCGATTATGCCCAACATCCGCGCCATTGGGATCAGAACAATCTGGAACGGGATGAAGCAGGCAAACAGCATCAGCCCAAACAGGATGGTGTCGTATTTGAAGCGCCATTTCGTCAGTACGTAGCCGTTCAACGCCCCAAGAATGGTCGAGACGATCACCGCCGGAACCACCATCTTGATCGAGTTCCAAAAGTAAGGCTTCAGCCCTGTCGGATCGACACCGATCTGCGCCGAAGACCACGCCTTGAGCCACGGCTCAATCGTGAACACCTGCGGCAGGTTCATCATGCCGCCGCCGGTGATCTCTTCCAAAGGCTTCACCGAGTTCACCAGCATGACGTAGAGCGGCAGCAGGTAGAACAGACCGAACAGAAGCAGCACCAGATAGATCAGCGTGCGTGTAACGCGGCCCGTTCGAATTGCGGTATCCTGAGTAGCTTGAGACATCAGCGTTTCTCCCGCAATTCGGCGTAGAGATAGGGGATCATGATCGCCGCGATGGTCATCAGCATGATCGTGGCCGAGGCCGCACCGATCCCCATCTGGTTCCGTGTGAAGGTGTAGGAATACATGAAGGTCGCAGGCAGTTCGGTTGCGCGACCGGGTCCACCCCCGGTCAGGGCGATGACAAGGTCAAAGGTCTTGATCGCAAGATGGCTGAGGATCACAAAGGCCGACAGGAAGGCTGGTCGCAGTTGCGGGATAATGATCCGGCGATAGAGGTTCCAGTTCGAGGCCCCATCCATTTGCGCGGCCCGCAGAATTTCATTGTCGATCCCACGCAGACCGGCAAGAAACATTGCCATTACGAAGCCGCTTGTCTGCCAGACGGCCGCTAGAACCACCGTGTAGATGGCGTAATCACGGTTTTTTATCCAGTCGAACTCGAAGCTGGTCCAACCCCATGTGTGCATCACGTTTTCCAACCCGATGCCAGGGTCCAGGAACCACTTCCAGGCTGTACCGGTGACGATGAAGCTCAGAGCCATCGGATACAGGTAAATCGGGCGCAGCAACCCTTCGCCGCGGATTTTCTGATCAAGGAAGATCGCCAGACCCAGGCCTATACAGGTGCAGATCACGATATAGAGGCTCGCGAAAATCCCCATATTGATCAACGAGGTTTCCCAATGGCTCAGTCGCCACAGTTTGTCGTAGTTTTCCCATCCGACCCATCCAAAGGACGGCAGGATGCGACTGTCGGTGAATGACAGGTAGACCGAGAACAGAATGAACCCGTAGACAAATACCAACATCATCGCCAGCGACGGTGACAGGACCAGCTTGGGTATCCAGTTCTGAAGGCGTGTCTTAAAATCCGCGTCGGCTGAAGCAGCCATGGCGCGCCCTCCTCGTTCGAGTCGTGTTAGATCGGAGCTTTTGCGCCCACTTGGTGACAGGGCGGCCAGACTGCCGCCCCATCGGGAGGATCACTTATGGATCACTTGGCGATCGAAACGGCGTCAACCAGTTCGGTCACAGCATCTTCGCTGCCGTACTCGCCGTTAAAGTGAGCGGTCACAACGTCATAGACGGCGTTCTTGACTGACGCAGGCGCGGCATGTCCGTGTGCCATCGAGCCGAACAGGTTGCCTGACGAAGCCGCGGCAGCCAAATCTTTCATGCCCTGCTGACCACAGGCATCCAGATCACTGCCGTCAACGTCAGTCCGCGCGGGCACCGAACCCTTCACCTTGTTGAAGGCGATCTGGAAGGATGGCGACAGGATCGCACTGGCCAGCGCGGCTTGCTCGGCCGATACCGTACCGCCCTGATCAAACATCATGAACTGGTCAGCGTTGAAGGTGACTTGATCCTGAGTACCCGGGAAGCGGAAGCACAGGAAGTCCTCACCCGGCACTTTGCCTGCATTCAGGAATTCGCCTTTGGCCCAGTCACCCATCATCTGGAAACCGGCTTCACCGTTTATGACCATTGCTGTCGCCAGGTTCCAGTCACGACCCGAGAAGTTCTCATCCACGTTGTCACGGATAAAGGCCATACGGTCGAACGCTTCTTTCATCGCGTCGCCACCCAGCGTTTCCTCGTCCAGGTCGATGAAGGCCGCTTTGTAACCGTCAGGCCCCAGCGTCGACATCGCGATAGCATCGAACACAGTCGCATCTTGCCAGGCCTGACCACCATGCGCGATCGGAGTGACGCCAGCAGCTTTCAACGCCTCAACCGCTGCGACGAATTCGTCCCAGTTGGTGGGCTGTGCAATACCGTTGGCGTCCAGCACCGCTTTGTTGGCCCAGACCCAGTTGGTCGAGTGTACGTTCACAGGTGCCGAGACCCATTTGCCGTCATGCTTGGCGAAGGCTTTCAGCGCATCCGGGACGACGTCATCCCAACCTTCCTGGGCTGCCACTTCGTTCAGATCGGCCAGCGCGCCCTGATCGGCCCAGTCCAGAATGTCAAAGCCCAGCGCCTGAACGGCTGTCGGAGCGTTGCCTGCGGTGACGCGTGCGCGCAGAACGGTCATGGCCTGCTCACCACCGCCACCGGCTACAGGCATGTCGGTCCATCCAATGCCCTGTCCGGACAGATCGTCCTTGAGAACGTTCAATGCTGCGGCCTCACCGCCAGACGTCCACCAATGCAGAACTTCCACGTCTTCAGCGTGCGCAAGGCTGGTCGTGCACAGTAGACCTGCTACAAACAGCGATTTTGTCTTCATAAATTTACGCATTCTTGTTTCCTCCCTTAATGCGTTATTCTCACTCGGGACCAATCTGGAGCCCGGTCTTAGTCTTGCGGAACCCATGGCGCCCGGCTGTTGCCGATGCGCATGACCACTGATTTCACTTCGAAGAATTCCTCGAACCCATATCGTCCGATTTCCCGCCCCTGCCCGGATTGTTTGACCCCACCGAAAGCGACCTCGGGGAACCCGTCCATCCAGGTATTGGTCCAGACCGTTCCCGCTTCTGCTCGGCGGGCAAACTCTAGGCAGGTGTGAACGTTCTCGCTCCAGACCCCTGCCGACAGACCGTAAGCGCTATCATTCGTCAGCGCGATGGCTTCGTCCAGTGTTTTGAAAGTCAAAACAGACAGAACAGGCCCGAATACCTCATCGCGGGCAATGGGCATATCAGGCGAGACGTCAGAAATCACCGTCGGCTGATAGAACTGAGCGCCGAGGCCTTCGACCTCCAGCGGCTCACCACCCAGATCAATAGTCGCACCCGAAGCCTGCGCCTGTTTGACATACGCGTCGATTTTTGAGTTGTGCTCGGACGTTACGATAGCCCCAACCTGCGTTGTCGGGTCCAAAGGATCGCCGAATTTGACTTTGCGCGACAGGGCGACGACACGTTCGCGGAATTCATCAGCAATGTCCTCATGCACGATGATACGACTGCTTGAATTGCAGCACTGGCCAACATTGAAATAGACACCGAACACAACCGCATCAGCGGCAGCATTCAGATCGGCGTCGGGAAAGATGACCTGAGGGTTCTTGCCCCCAAGTTCCAGCGCGACCTTCTTGAGTGTATCGGATGCTACTGCGCTGATCGTCTTGCCCACAGCGGTTGAGCCCGTAAAGCTGATCATGTCCACGCTGTCATGGCTCGACATCACGCTGCCAACGGGAACTCCGTAGCCCAGAACGATATTGCATACACCGGCGGGCAATCCAGCTTCGATCAGCAACTCGCCCAGCATCAAGGTTGTCGACGGTGTCATCTCAGACGGCTTCACAACAACGGTGCAACCAGCCGCCAACGCAAAGGGCAATTTCTGACTGAGAATCCAGAACGGGAAGTTCCATGGCGTAATGATAGACACGACACCGATGGGTTCCTTCAGCACGACACCCATCATATCTGCGCCAAGAGTGTTATGACTGTCGCCGTGCGTGCTGCGTGCCAATGAGGCCGCATAGCGCCAAAGGTCCGCTGCACCGCCGACCTCGCCCTTAGATTGGCTGATCGGCTTACCGCTTTCCAGCGTTTCTATCAGTGCGATCCGGTCGACATTCTGCTCAATCAGGTCGGCAACCTTCAGCAAAACGGTGGCCCGTTCTTTGCCCGATGCTCGCCTCCAAACACCGCTGTCGAACGACTTGCGTGCCGCCAGGATCGCCGCCTCAGCTTCAGCTTCGCCACCCAAGGCTGACCGGCTGACAATATGCCCGTGCGAGGGCGAGCGCCGTTCGAACGTCTCACCCGACGCGCTATTCTGCCACCTGCCATCGATGAGATGCCGACCTTCAAACACCGGCGGCAGCTCGAACGGGATAGCAGGGTTGATGGTGATGTCTTTCATATTGTCAAAGGCCCGAAAATGTGGGGTTACGTTTTTCCATGAACGCTGCGACGCCTTCTTCGCGGTCAGCCGACGCAGCAATTGCTGCGCTACCAAGGGCTTCGACCACGGCATGAGTGTCTTCACCGACTGCTGCATGGATCATGTTTTTTGAGATTTCGGTGGCGCGAGGCGAAAGGTCGCTAAGTTCGGCGGTGATCTCAAGCGCGCGCGCCAGAACGTCATCAGCCACCTCGGTCGCATAGCCCAAAGCCACGGCGCCGTCGGCACCAATACGGCGCCCGAAGAGTGCCATCTCCTTCACCGCAGCTTCGGGGATCAGCCGGGTCAAACGCTGTGTCCCGGACCAACCGGGCACGATCCCGACCCGAGCTTCGGGCAAAGCCAGCGTGGACCGCGGGGTCATCAGGCGCAGATCGCAGCAACTGGCCAGCTCTAGCCCGCCGCCGAACGCGTGGCCGTTGATCGCAGCAATTGTCGGTTTGCCGATCCGCGCCAGGCGGTCAAGGATACGATGTCCGTCACGGACCCAATGGCGGGCGAATTCAGAAGGACTCAGTCCACCCCAAGCGCCGATATCAGCACCGCAACAGAACGCTTTCTCACCCGCGCCGGTCAGAACGAGCGCACGAATGGACGCGTCACGCTCGACCTCTGTCAGGCCAGCTTCCAGCGCGTGCAGCATATCAACAGTTAGCGCATTGAGCTTGGCCTCGTTGTCCAAAGTCAGGACGGCGGTTGCACCCTCGATATGAATGCGAAGCTTGCTCACAGTGTCATCCCCATCGGGCCAACTGCGAATAGCGACTTGGGCATCTGAACCGCGTTTTCCGCGACTTTGACGCGACCGCCCGAAGCTTCGATAATATCACGCTGCGCCTCAATGCCGGGCATGATTTCCGTCGCGACCAGTCCCTGATCTGTTAGGCGAATGACGCACCGCTCAGTCACATAGAGCACATCCTGACCGGTTTCACGGGCACGGCGGCCCGAGAATGTGACATGCTCGACCTGATCCACCATCTTAGTGAATTTTCCTGGGGCATTCACACGGATACCGTCATCCGCCAGATCAATCTTGGCGCCGGCTTCGAACCAGCCGGAGAACACGATCTTTTTGGCCCGCGCGGTAATATCGACAAAGCCGCCGCATCCTGCAGTCAGATAGGGTTTTTTACCGAGTTTGGAGACGTTCACATTGCCTTCTACATCGACCTCGAGGAAAGAGAGGAAAGACATGTCGAACCCGCCGCCTTGGAAGTAGATAAATTGCTGCGGTGACGGCACAAATGCGTGCGCGTTGGATGCGCACCCAAAGGCAAACCCGGTTAATGGGACGCCACCAACGGCCCCCTGCTCGATCGCCCATGTCACCGCCTGAGGATGGCCCTCCTCCAACAAAACACGCGGGACCATTGCGCTGATGCCGAAGCCCAAGTTGGCGCTCATGCCGCTGCGCAGTTCTTGGGCGGCGCGGCGCGCGA
This sequence comes from Ruegeria sp. ABV3_008, assembly GCF_056161185.1. Classification (NCBI taxonomy): domain Bacteria; kingdom Pseudomonadati; phylum Pseudomonadota; class Alphaproteobacteria; order Rhodobacterales; family Roseobacteraceae; genus Ruegeria; species Ruegeria sp. ABV3_008. The sequence continues at coordinate 327,103 of NZ_JBSWYP010000004.1, forward strand.
TGACCTTCTCGACACCATGCTCGGCCAGCGAAAAGCTGTCCCAAGTGCGCATAATCTGGCCAGAGATCGCAGGGTCATACGAGGTCTCTGTCGTTTGCATCTGCTCTGGGTCTTCAACGATCAGATCGACCAGATGCCCTGGCACGCGCACGTCATGGGGGCGCAAGCTACCCTCGGCAGTCACACGTTGAACCTGTGCGATCACGAGCCCACCGTGGTTGCGTACGCAAATCGCTTGTTCTAATCCGCCCAGATAGGCACCTTCATGTTCATAGGTCAGGTTGCCAAACTCATCCGCCGTGGTTGCGCGCAAAACGCACACGTTCGGGTTGATATTTGGGAAGTGCAACCAAGTCTGACCGTCGAATTCTTTTCGGTTAACGATTGGAGTCGCCGCACCACTCGCGTTCATCGCGCATCCCTCCCGAACAGGATCCACGAAAGTCTCAAGCCCGACCTGCGTCAGAACACCGGGTCGATGCGCTGCGGCTTCGCGGTGCATATCGAACAGAATTCCCGATGGTACGTTGTATGCGGCCACTCGATCTTCGACGATCATTTTCCAGATTTCCGGCATCTCAAGGCTGGAAGGACCCGACGGGTATGAACCGGCGAGAACGCGGCTTAGCAGTCCATCCTGCGCCAGATAATCCATTCCCCTCACGCCATACATATCCCCGGCAGCGATAGGGTGCAGCGTTGTAATGTTGCGCGGATGCCCTTCAGAGCGATACCGCTCTCCGAGTGCCTTCAGCACAAGGTCGGGGCACCCCAACGCAGAGGACGACGACACGGTGACAACCGCATTGTCTGGGATACGAGAAACGGCCTCGGAAACGGAAACAAGCTTGGTCATCAGAAACCGCCATAATCTATGTTGTTACGTTCACCCGACGCTGCGGCCTCACGAACACTCAGCGCGATTGACAGCGATTTCACGCCATCAGGTCCGTCGGCAGCAGGACGGCCTTGTCCCGCCGCTGCGGCGACAAATTCCGAAACGCCCTGAACGTAGAGAGAATGGTCCGAAAACGGTATCTCTTCACTTCCGCCTTCCGTCACCAGTTTGATTCCCCCAACCGGGCGCTGCGTCATGACTCCATCCGCAAAAATCGAACCCTCGGTTCCATGCACCTGCAGGCCAGACCCGGCAAAGGGGTGCGTAAAGCTTTCGTGCGTCATGACCATCGCGCCTGAGGGCATCGTCCAGACGGACATGCACGAGTCTTCGACCCCTTGCCCCATCCCGGAACTGGCCATTTGCGCGACAACAGACACCGGGTCTTCATTGAGCAGGAAGCGCGTGACATCCGCGTCATGAACAACGATGTCAGGGATCACACCGCCACCAGCATCGGCCGAGTTGATACGCCACCCCTGCAAGTTCTGGGGCAAATGCACCGCGTGATGGATGCGCAGCGAAAGAATCTCGCCCACGCGCCCGCTTGAAATGAGGTCACGAATAGCACGATGACTGCCAGAGCATCGCAGGTGGTGATTAGTGCCAAAAGTCACGCCAGCCGCTTCTGCCGCGCGCACCATTTCTACAGCTTCCGCTTGCGTCATCCCGAGCGGCTTTTCACATAGAACATGCTTACCAGCCGCGATGGCAGCCATCGCCTGACCATGGTGCTTCTCATTTGTGGAAGAAACGTAGACGGCTTTCACGCCATCGTCAGACAGTGCCACGTTCAGGTCTGTGGTTGCATTGGGAATACCGTGCTCCTTAGCCCAGGTTTGCACCCGGTCAGGCGAATTACTGACGACCCAGGTCACGTCGTTACCTGCCTGCTGACGCACCGCGTCCAACATATATTGCGAAGCTATAGTGCTCGCTCCGACAAATGCCCAGTTCATCTGATTTCCCTGCTATTGGAACGTTCCAAAATTTGTAGTGGAACGTTCCAAATTTGACAAGACAAAACTCTGTGCCCACCTTAAAGGCAAGAAAACATGGATAAAAATGCGACGCTTGCAGCCTCATCCAAAATAATCACAGGGAATCGAAGAGATTCACGGCGTGCCTACACTCTGACTGAGTCGCAGAAATTCGCCACGCGCTACTAACATCAACGCGTCAGAGCGACCCCTTCCACGGTCACCCTGTGCATAAGACGTCGAAACCCATGGTAGTCGTTGATCGCTTTGTGCCACGTCGCTCTGTTATCCCAAATGGCAATGTCCCCTTCCTGCCAACGCAGGCGACATTGGAATTCAGGCTGCTTGCAATGATCATAAATCATACCCAGCACTGCGGCAGACTCCTCCGCGCTCAAGCCTTTGATTTCGGTCGTGAACACAGGATTGACGAACAACCCTCGCCTACCGCTGAGAGGATGCGTGATGACAACGGGGTGCAAAGCGTCTTGCGTGGCAGCTTCGGCGTTCCCCAAACGGCCGCTTTCTGCGGCTTCTGTGTCCATGATGCTGGCTCCAAAGACATGGCGAGAGGAATGAACCGCCCTCAAACCATCTAAGAAACCACGCATCGTGGGCGACAAAGCTTCGTAGGCGGCAGCCATCGACACAAACAACGTGTCGCCACCATGGGGCGGAACCTCCAGGGCGTGCAGGATCGAGCCCATAGCAGGCTCCTGATCATAGGAGTGGTCAGTATGCCACCCCTCTCCCACAGCTTCTTTCTGATCCTTCTCTTTCAACACCGTGGCAATCTCAGGATAGCCGTCCACCGGTTTGAAAAATCGGTTCACGTTGATTGGGCCGAACCTTCTCGCAAAGGTCAGATGCTCTTGCGGGCTAACACTTTGACCCCTCAGTGCGATAACGGAATACTCTACGAAGGCTGACTTAATTGCGTCGAATTGATCTTCACGCCGGATGTCCGCCCCGACGATTTCCGCACCCAATCCACCGGTGAGAGGTTTTACTTCCATGCGCCTTCCTCCCTGCTTCGCTCAGCCTAAAAGACGAGAAATATCACTTCATAGCAATCGGCTTCGCTTCATACAGCTCCAATGGAAGATCGTCCGGGTCGGTGAAGAAAGTGAACCGATGGCCGGTATATTCATCGACACGGATATCTTCGACGAGGACACCTTTCTGTTCCAGGCTGTTTTTCTGCGCCTCGATATCATCCACAACAAACGCAAGATGCCGCAGACCTCGTGCTTCGGGACGAGACATGCGTTTGGGCGGGTTGGCAAAGGAAAACAGTTCAATCTGAGAGCCGTCCGGCAACGCCAAATCCAGCTTCCAAGATTGCCGCTCAGCCCTGAAATTCTCCGCAACAATTCTTAAACCTAGCGTCTCTGAGTAAAACGCCTTGGACCGTTCATAGTCCGAACAAATGACTGCAGCATGGTGGATTGATTTCAGACTAGTCACGGGCAGTTATCCTTATTAAGTCAATAATTTAAACCAAATTCTTAAGGTAAGTCTTCACTTCACCTTCGATGCTGATCGAGAAAACGAAGAGGTATTTGGTCAAATTTGGCAAATGAACAATACAGGAAAACAGAGCAGTATTCATCAAGCGTCTATGGGCTCACTGTCGACGTTTTAAGCAACTTGTGCCAGTGGCGGCTCACAGCTCGAAACACACTTTCAAAACCAAGCTTTGTGAATTCCGAGTTGAGAGCTAATGCCGCCACTCTCGGCCGCCTAAAAAACTCGTTTTGAAGAACTGAGCGTTGCTCTTAGACAAATTCGAACCTGCCCCAGTTGCGCCAATTGGGAGTGTTCTTAATGCCGCGCAAAAATCGCGCCACTCAAGCAAACTCAATCTGAACGAGCTCTGTGATCGGCCTGACTGGACCAGCAAAGCGAGACTTTGCGAACACAGTCAAGCTGGCCGCCGCCTCTTTCACCTTTCAGAAGAGTAATTTGATCAGCTGTCCAGATGCTCCTCTGTCCCACCAAAGAAGAACGCTCTTTGTTAGTCCCACGCCCTTGAGGTCAAACGTGACCAACCCCAAGCGGGTTGGAAAAAAGGTCCCTCTAGGTAGCGTTCAAAACCGGACCATCCAACAACCTGACCAATTCTCCAAAATAGCCTCCAGAACGCGCGGGACGCGTAGGATCAGATGTAATTGCGACGGCAAGGTTTCGATCAGGGTGGGCCGCCATAATTTGCCCTCCGTACCCACGCGCCAATGCATAGCCTGAAGGGGACAGAAACCAACCATAGCCGTAATCTAGTCCAGAGAAAGGTGAACGGCCGTGTGGCTTGGTCGATTCCAAGACCCAACGCTCAGGAATGATTTGCCTGTTGGCAAAAGCCCCGCGGTCCCGAAGCAACACCGCGATCTTCAACATCGACCTCGGCGCAATCGCCATTTCATTGCCACCCAAGTAGTAACCCTGTGGATCCCTCGTCCAAGCGGGGATCTCGATACCAAGTGGTGCACCCAGCCTCTCACGCGTCAGTCTCAAAAGACTTTGTCCGGTCGCCACAGTTAATGCTGCGCCAAGCACATGGGTCGATCCTGTGGAATAGAGCATCTGCTGTCCGGGCTCAGCAACCATCGGTCGTGTCAACGCGTCCGCGATCCAGTTGGGAGAGTTGATCCATTCTCCGTAGTTTCTGCCCGAGGTTCTTTCGAGCCCTGCCCGCAGCGTTACCAGATCCTCCATCGTAATGTTTTCGGAACCGGGTGTCGCATTAACGGGCAAAAGTCGCGGCGCGACCTCCTGCAAGGTGGCCTCTACAGATGGGATTTCCCGCCGGTCGATCGCCGTCCCAAGCAACAAAGCCACAATGCTTTTCGAACACGACTTTATATTGGCCGGCCGATCCAGGCCTGCACCCTGTTGGGCCTGTGCGAAAATGACATCTTCTCCGCGTTGAATTTGAAGTGAATACAACTGCGGAAGACCGCTGATTGCATCATTCAGCGCCTCCGTTTGTCCCCGCGCAATATACGGAGCACAAATTGCGGTTGCGGTTGCCAACAGGAACTTGCGACGTGTGATCATGGCATTCATTTGTAAGCAAATCTCGGAATGTCCAGACACCTACGCAACATCCCAGGATTTATTGTCCAGTATCTAAGAAAGCCTATGCAAACGAAAAGTGGGATTTGAGGCAACAGGAGGCTTCGCTTGTAAACTTGGCCAGCATCCTAGCGCGCAAGAACTGTGGTAGACTGAACCCGAGGACATTCTAGCAGGAGATTTCCCGTTGCTACCGAATTCACTCCGTCTCGCACTCTCGGTCACAACAATCGCCATGTCGGTGGGCGCCCTACCGGACCGCGCCAATGCGATAACGCAAGATGTTCCAGCGTGGCTACAAAAGCACGTGGGTACAGATGAGGGGCAAATCGCGCCGATCGTTCTGGAAAGGGCACGCGCGCTTTACATCAAGAAACTACGCCGAGGCGAAGTAAGGAACCCCTGCTACCTGGCCAAGGACGCAACCCGCCCCAGCACTGCAAGAAACGGCAATCCGGGCAAGCGTTTTTATGTCATCTGCGAGTCACAAAAGTCCTTCCGAGCGGTTTCGTCCGGCTATGGGAATGGCCGAAAACTACAGCGCGCCAATTTTTCGAATGGCCGACAATGCGCGAAGAACTTCAGCAACGCAGAGGGCTCTAAACTAACCGCCGGAGGCGCCTATGTGACGGCTGAAACCCGCACGTCCTTCAAAGGTTACCACAGTCGTTCCGGCAAAACGCAGCCGTTCTACCGCACGTTTCTTTTGTTTGATGGTGAAGGAGAAACGAGCAATGCCCGCGAGCGCGCCATCGGGGGCCATCCGGCTGTCTTCCTTAAGTGGCAATGTAGGTTCAAAAACCCTCAAAGCACTCATGCAGACAACGATGGCTATGTTCCCTACGGGAAACTTGTGAACTACACTGGTGGTCGTAGCAATGGTTGCACAACCTGGTCACAATCCGCCTCAAAAGAGATTTTGGCGCTTGTAGAAGGCAACCCGACGACCCTCTACATCTACCCAGAATCCAAAGACATAAACGCTGTCGCCAAGGCGGTAAAAAAGGGAAAATCACTGTCTCGAGCTGGAGTTTATTGGAACGCAGCTTGCCTAAAAGCGATTGGCGAACCAAAGTTTTGGCCCAAAAGCAGCCTACAGCCGATCATAAATAGTTGGAGAGCATCTTTGCCCAAACAGCCGCCACTGGAATTGCCGATCTGCAAGTAAACTGCAAAGTAGAACCTAGGCGCGCTGCCCTTCAAGCCTTTGTTCTGTGGGCTCGACGCTGACGTTCAGTGCATTTCGCTCATTGTCTGCTTTGATGAGTGCTGTCAGACAAAATCGAACCAGTCTCATTTAAGCCAATATAGCTGCCCTCTATGAGTCACCAAATTCGCACCACTCGGCGAGAGCCGCGGCGTGTGTCAGCTTGAAGGTATATCTGCTGGCTAGTGACCTTTCCTAGTTGAAGTAGTTGTATGAGGCGAAGCAATCCGTCACGACGGTCCGCTTTACCGTGCCGCTTCATGAATTTCTTGAGTAATTTCAACGCCGCCTGCTTGTTTCGGCGTTTGGTGACAACGGCTTCCAGCACTTCGCCATCATGATCTACGCCCCGCCAGAGGCAGTACCTGTTACCATTCACCTTCACAAAATAAATCATCCATTTGCCACTTCCAGTTTGAGAACGTGCGCAGCTGCTGCACACGCTTTTTTCTGAACTCAGCAGCAAGCATGTGGTGGAACAAGTTCCGTAAAGATCGGATGGTTTCGTGGCTCACCTCAATTCCCCGTTCATACAACAGATTTTGAACGTTTCGCGGCAACAATGAGAACGGAACATAAAGCACTACAGCCAAATCAACGACCTCGGGTTTGATCTTGAAAAAATTGAATGGCAATAGTGTAGTCACATGCGAAGGTCACAAGGGTGAACTGCACTCTTCAATCCAAGTTCTTCTGACAAGACCCTTCTGAATATCCACCAGTTTTCGCTATCCAGTTCGGCTTCCTGGTTGATGCAACAATGGTTCTGAGTTTGCCAAGGGCGTCACTTTACTCCTGCGAAGAGTATTTGTTTTTTGCGGTCTGCATCCCTTTGACACACAACGAAGTCCTCCTCATGCAAAAAGCCCTGAGGGGAAGACGCAACTAAGAAATGCCCAAAATCATCTCGCCCTGCGACTAGCGCAACCAAAGTATTCACGCCGTTTTGCTGTTTCATTGAGGGCTTTATGAAACGCATCGCCGCACCGATGCGTCTATCGTCTGTGTTATTGGGCCCTGATGCGTGAAAAAGATGCCCGTGGTGCATGGATGCCTGCCCTGCACGCAATTCGGCAGCGACTGCATCTTGTTCGTTCACATCGACTGCTATTTCTTGCCCACGTGACAGCAGATTGTTTTCGCTGAAGGTGTCCACGTGAGGCACGATACGGCTTTTGTGGCTGCCAGGAACAAACTTCATACACCCGCTTTGCTCGGACGCTTCTGAAATCGCAACCCAACAGGTAACCTCTTCAGCATCGTCCAATCCCCAATAGGTCAAGTCTTGGTGCCACGAGACTATCTTCGATGATCGCGCTTCTTTTACGAAAAGTGCACCGCTCCAAACCATGAGGTCCGGCCCTAACACCGTTGAAGCAGCCTCAATCAGCTTCGGATGGCGAAGAAGTGCATCGAATGATGGTATCAGCCTGTCCGGATACGAATATAGAAGCTTGAGTTTCTCTGGGTCATCTCTGAGAATGCGCTCTGCTTTCTCAAAATCATCGCGCAGCGTTTTGACCTCAGAAGCTGTCAGGATATCCAGCGGAGCTACGAAACCATCTCGTTCATAAGTCCTTGCAATATCACGCGTTCGTCTATCCATTGTCATTGTCCGGAAAGGTTAACTGCACCTTCATTGATTGGCTTCGATCAGACGCAACCTCGAAAGCAGTGACGGCCTCGCTAACCTCGAAGGAATGCGTCACCAACTGGTCGACATTTATTAGTCCGCTTCGCATCATCTCGACCGCGACTGAGAACTCGGAATGGAAACGGAAAGACCCGCGAAGCACTATCTCTTTTGCAGTCAACGCCTGCATCGGCACTGTCATATCCCCGCCCAAACCAAGCTGAACCAATGTTCCACCCGGTCGCAAGCATGCGACGCCAGAAGCCAGAGCCGATTGAGCCCCGGAACACTCCAGTTGGACATCAACCTGGCCCTTGTCCTTTTCAAACTGCTCTAGTTTTTGCGGATGGGCGAAGGTGTTGATGACATCGTCTGCCCCGCATTCACGCGCCAGAACGAGGGTCTGGTCCGAGATATCCGTCGCCACTATTCTGGCCGCCCCAGAACGACGCGCCGCCAAGATCGTGAGGCAGCCGATCGGACCGCATCCCGTGATAATTACCGTTTTGCCTAGGAGGTTCCCAGCTTGTTTAATCGCGTGCAAACAGACCGCCAGAGGTTCGGCCATGGCGGCGTGCGCGGGACTCAACCCATCTGCTGGAACGCATTGACTGGCCTTCGCCACGAGTTTGCTTTGAAAAGCGCCTTGGATATGTGGGAACGGCATCGCGCTGCCATAGAACTTCATATCAAGACAGTGGTTTTGCTCCCCGTTCAGACAATAAGTGCAGGCTTGGCAAGGGCGGGATGGAGAAACTGCAACCAGTTGACCTAGGTGTAGCCCCTGCACGCTTGACCCAACTTTCACGATTTCCCCGGCGACTTCATGTCCTAGCACCATCGGTTGACGCAACTTGATCGCACCGAAACCACCGTGGTTGTAATAATGCAGGTCAGAGCCGCAAATCCCACCCGCGCGTATGGCAATCAAGACTTCGTCTGGCCCCACATCGTGAACGTTCCGGTTTTCCAACCTCAGATCTTTTGCGGCATGGATAACAACAGCAACACTGGCCAAAGACATTGCACGGACTCCCTATACAGATTGCCAAAAGATACGGATAGTCGGTGCTGACAACCAAGGGATTTTTGCATGACGCTTGAAATGTTCAACTTAAAGGGAACACGCGCACTCGTAACGGGCTCTAGCCAAGGCATTGGATTTGCGTTGGCTCGTGGCTTGGCTGCCGCCGGTGCGCAGGTCGTTTTGAACGGGCGCGACACTGCTAAACTAGCAGCAGCAGCGTCCGAGTTGAGTGAAACAGGCGCCTCAGTACGTGAACTTTCGTTCGATGCAACCGATCACGAAGGTGTCCGATCAGCCGTGGACAACTTTGAAGAGAACGTCGGTCCCATAGACATCCTGATAAACAATGCCGGAATGCAACATAGGACGGAGCTACAGGATTTCCCCGCTGATGCGTTCGAGCGCCTGCTACAGACAAATGTCGCGTCCGTCTTTCACGTCGGTCAGGCTGCGGCACGGCACATGATTGAAAGAAAGTCAGGTAAGATCATTAACATTGCGTCGGTTCAATCCGCATTGGCACGACCAGGTATTGCGCCTTACACGGCGACAAAAGGTGCCGTGACTAACCTCACAAAAGGAATGGCAACTGATTGGGCCAAGTATGGTCTGAACTGCAATGCTATTGCGCCTGGATATTTCGATACTCCTTTGAACGCCGCATTGGTTGCTGACCCAGAGTTCAGTGCATGGCTGGAGAAACGTACCCCGGCCGGTCGCTGGGGCAATGTAGAAGAACTTGTCGGTGCCGCCATATTCCTTGCCTCACCTGCATCCAGTTTCGTCAATGGGCATACTCTATATGTCGATGGCGGAATAACGGCGTCACTTTGATTTGTGGCGCTCAATCGTCTGTTAGGTACGACTGACGTACGCTTCGTTCAAAGCGCCGACGCCAAAGCAATCACCACAACAACCATCAACGAAGCCGCCATCGCAAAGTTGATCCATTGATGCGATCTCTCGCTTAAATCAAGGCTGCCCAGTTTTGCGCCAGCACCCAGCCAAATCATGTGCACTGGCACCCAAATCATATTGAAAACTATGATTTTTATGACGACCTCCCAAACGGGCGCATCGGGCAAAAAGGCAAACCCTGAAAACAATGCTGTGCCGACCACGTAAGCCTTGGGGTTAATGAACTGAAGTGTCAGCCCATTCGCAAAACCAAGTGGCGAGACCGCAGGGGAAAACCCGACCTTTGAGCCAGCGCTCGCAATACGCCAGGCGAGAAATCCTAAATAGCCGACAGAGGCAAATAGCAGGAAAGTTCTAAGCACCGGAATGGCCAAAGCTACCGCCGCGACACCAGAGACAACCAACATCATGTTGATGAACCCGCCGAGCATCAAACCAGCGACGAAGGCGAGTCCAGCTCGAAAACCAAATGCTGATCCAATACCCGCGGTTGTTAAAACACCTGGGCCCGGCGTAATCAGCAGAAAGAAAACCGCAACAGCAAACTCAAACACTATTCAGATTGGCCTTTTACAGATCTCTGCATTCCGGCACAGCTGTGATCACCGATCCGTCCTTGAGGTGTTGCAGCAGATTGTCGACAGTTAGGTCACCCATTGCTGCACGCGTCTCAATAGTCGCGCTACCAGCGTGAGGGAGCAGAACGACATTGGACAGCTCGCGCAATGCTTTTGGAACACGCGGTTCGTCCTCAAAAACATCAAGCCCCGTCCACCCGAGCTCACCGTTTTGCAGTGCATTGATGAGGGCAGTTTCGTCGACGACCGAACCTCGACTAACGTTTATTAAAGTGCCGCCTGCCCCCAACGCGCGCAGCACCTCAGCGTTGACCAGCTTATTGGTCGACGGGCCGCCGGGCGTTATACATATGAGGACGTCCACATGTTCCGCCATTTCAACCAAATTGTCGAAATACCGGTAAGCGACATCCTTTTGACTGCGGGTGTGATAAGAAATTTCGGGGGCCCACGGCTCCAACTTATCAACGATCGCCTGACCAATGCGACCAAGACCAAGAATGCCTATTTTTTGATTGTCCGCAGACCGCGTCAAAGGGGCATTGCCTTCAACTTCCCACCGTCCGGACCTAACGTAGTCATCGTCACGAATGAGCTCTCGATAACATGACAGCAACAGCAGAACGGCGGTGGTTGCGACTTCTTTGTTCAAAACATTGGGCGTGTGCGTCACAACAATCCCGCGCTCAGCCGCTGCATTTGCGTCGACGGCGTCGTAGCCGACCCCATAGACACTGATCATCTTCAGATTACTGAGTGATGTCATCAGGTCATGCGGAACACCATCATGCCCGTTCGTAACGATATGCGTAACACTTTCCGCGTTGAAATCGTCCAATTGATGAATGTCGAACGCTGCGGACAAGCGCTCTCGCATCCGTTCAGTGATCCCTCCGATTTGCAACAAGTCAGTCATCTTGGCCGACCTCTTGCCGCTGAACACCAAGTCCAGCGATGCGAAGTTCCATGACGTCGCCTTTTTTCAGGTAAATCGGTTCCGGTTTGATCCCCATTCCAACACCAGGCGGTGTTCCAGTTGAAATGACGTCACCGGGGTGCAGTGTGAAAAGATGACTTAGATGCTCAATGATCTCGGCAACGGAAAAGATCATCGTAGCAGTATTCCCGGTTTGCATGCGCTGACCGTTTACATCCAGTGACATCCCAAGGCTTTGAGGATCAGGCACCTCATCCCGGGTCACTAGCCACGGACCAGTAGGGCCGAATGTGTCGCAAGACTTGCCTTTGGTCCATTGACCGGTCAGTTGAGTTTGAAAATGTCTTTCCGACACGTCGTTTACGATACAATAGCCCGCAACATGTTCGAGCGCGTCGGCCTTGGAAACGTATTTGGCCGTCTTACCGATGACCACACCCAGTTCGCATTCCCAGTCGGTGTGTGTAGATCCCCGCGGCATGACGACATCGTCATATGCCCCAATGACCGCTGAGTTAGCCTTGAAAAAAAGTATCGGATGCTCGGGAATATCTGCGCCGGTTTCTGCGGCATGGTCCGAGTAGTTCAAACCGATGCAGAGAAACTTACCAATGTCACCGACACATGGTGCGATACGAGGATCACCCTCCACAATTGGCAGGTTGTTCGGATCCAATGAACGCAAATTATCAAGCGTTCCATCATCCAGCACGTCACCCGTGATATCGTTGATATGGGCGGACAGATCCCGCAATTGACCCTCAGAGTCGACTAGGGCCGGCTTTTCCGAGCCCTCGGCTCCGTAACGAACAAGTTTCATTTCTGTTCCTTTTAGTGATTGTCGCGTGGCATGAAGCCTCGCGCGATATCGCGGTAATTTTCTGCACCCTTGAGCGTCATACCGCGATCCAAACGATCTACTTTTTCGCGGAATATTTCCTGCCACGGGGATTGGTTGGGAGGCATTGCATACCCACCCTTTGCCTCCAGGTCGCGGGCGCGTTCATGCAGCTCTTCAAGCGAAACCAGCATATTTGCTGTGCCTTTGCCAAGATCGATGCGCAGTCGGTCGCCATTTCGCACCAAGGCTAAACCACCACCCTCTGCAGCTTCGGGTGAGGCGTTCAGGATAGACGGACTTCCTGATGTACCGGATTGCCGTCCATCACCGATGCAAGGAAGGGCTTCGATGCCTTGCTTTATCAAATATGCGGGCGGACGCATATTCACGACCTCTGCGGCACCCGGATATCCTTTTGGTCCCGCTCCGCGCATAATCAGAATACAGTTTGCGTCGATGTTTTCTGCGGGATCATCGATCCGATGGTGAAAGTCCTCAGGCCCATCAAACACAACTGCCCTTCCCTCAAAGGCATTTGGATCATCCGGGTTCGACAGGTAGGTCTCTCGAAATGCCTTTGAGATCACAGATGTCTTCATAATCGCGCTTTCGAACAGGTTGCCCGAGAGATTGATGAACCCCGCCTGTTGCTTGACCGGGTTACCGACTGGTTTGATTACTTCACTATTCTGAGACCGGCGCGCTGAGCAATTATTGCCCATCGTCTTGCCGTTCACTGTTATCGCATCGGGATGCGGCAGCAATCCAGCATCAAGAAGCTCTCCGACAACGGCGGGAACACCCCCGGCCTGTTGGTAATCTTCGCCCAGATATTCACCCGCAGGCTGCATATTAACCAACAGAGGAACGTCGTGGCCAAGCTTCTGCCAGTCATCGTTGTTCAATGGAACACCAAGATGCCGGGCGATTGCATTCAAGTGGATCGGCGCGTTCGTCGATCCACCAATCGCAGAGTTGACAACAATCGCATTCTCAAAAGCCTGACGTGTCATCACATCGCTGGGGCGTAGATCCTCCCAGACCATTTCCACAATACGTTTACCGGTTTCATAACTGATTTGACCGCGCTCTCTATACGGGGCTGGTATGGCTGCTGATCCGGGCAATTGCATTCCCAAGGCTTCAGCAAGCGAATTCATGGTCGTTGCTGTTCCCATCGTATTGCAGTAACCCACCGAAGGTGCTGCGGCGGCTGCGATTTCCATGAACTCGTCGGTGTCGATTTCGTCAGCCGCAAGGTCTTCGCGCGCTTTCCAAATAACTGTTCCCGATCCGGCGCGCTCGCCTTTCCACCAGCCGTTGAGCATTGGGCCGACCGACAGGGCGATCGCCGGGATGTTGACAGTCGCAGCGGCCATTAGAAGTGCGGGCGTGGTTTTGTCACAACCAATGTTGAGAACAACGCCATCAATCGGATACCCGAATAGGCTTTCAACCAAGGACAGATAAGCCAGATTGCGGTCAAGCGAGGCCGTTGGTCGTTTACCGGTCTCTTGTATCGGGTGGACCGGTATTTCGATGCACGTTCCCCCGGCGGCGATGATTCCGTCGCGAACGCGTTTGGACAACTCGATATGATGCCGGTTACAGGGGCTCAAATCACTGCCAGTCTGAGCAATGCCAATGATCGGTTTGCCTGATTGCAGCTCCGCACGGGTCAACCCGTAATTCAGGTATCTTTCCAGATACAATGCAGTCATCTCAAGGTTCTCGGAATTCATAAACCACTTACGAGATCGCAGATCGTCCTTTGATACTTTTGTCATTGGGCTGACAAACCTCCGTCAATTTTATGTGTCTGTACTGTGGTGCATGCACTCTCATCCCATGCCGGATAGACGATCAATGCAGCAATCTCTCCCGCTTTCGCTATACGCCCGGCAGACTGACGCGCCACGAATTGAGCGAGCGCTTCTTCTCTGCCGCCCAGCTGCTCGCCCAACGCTTCTATGCGGTCACACGAGCTGGGATTGTCGACTGTTCCTAGGCAAATGCAATTGCACCGAATCCCTTGCATTGTGAAATCCACGGCTACCGATTTCGTCATCCCAACAACGGCAGCCTTTGGCATTCGCACCATTGAGCACAGATTGAGGTCCATGGCGAGATCCCATTCGCCATCCGTCGCATCCAGAATAGTTCCGTGATGCACGAACCCGTCGCCGTTGAACAAAACATCTGGCTTCAATCGCGTGACCCCATGACGGATACTGTAATCATTCGCCATACACATCTCGAAAATTTTGTGATTTTCGAGATTCTGATCGCGAATCGAATTTAGCTTTTCGGAGTTTATATCCGTCGCATAGACTTTCGCACCCCTTCTTGCCGATGAAATCGTACTTGCAATTTCGATCCCTTTTGAGACGGCTGTGGCTAGATTGCGTTTCCCCTTAAGCCTTTCTGACATATAAATATTCCGACTAATAAGGTGGCGGCTGAACAAGTGTTGTTTCGTTCCACAGGTCAACCGAGAAGCAAAGAAACCTTGGCGGTTTCGCAACGACTTCTGGCATGTGGGCCCAGAGCAGTTAGCGTATGACAGAGATTTTGGTTTGGCCATAACCATGCGTGGCGCACCCTCGGAAGGACAGTAGATGATGAGCAAGCAATTCAAAGTGGCTCTGTTGGGAACCGGCCTGATGGGTGCCCCCATGGCGCGGAATATTTTGCGCGCGGAATTTCCGCTCACTGTTTGGAACCGCAGCTTAGAAAAGGCAAAACCGTTAGCAGCAGAAGGCGCGACATTGGCGGAAACGGCGCCGCTGGCGGTTTCAGGTGCAGACGTAATAATAACCATGCTCTCGGATGGATACGCGACCGGCGCGCTACTTTCTGACGAGGCTTTCCGCGAACAACTCAAACCAGGGATGATCTGGATTGATATGTCCAGCGCCAAACCCGAACATGCCAGAGAGCAATCCGCGCAATTGTCCTTGATGGGGGTGCAGCATCTGGACGCCCCGGTTTCCGGTGGCACCAAAGGGGCCGAAGCTGGCAACCTTGCGATCATGGTCGGTGGCGATCAGGACGTTCTGGAGCGCGTGCGACCGATTCTGACAGCAATGGGGCGCCCTGTGCATGTTGGCCCAAGTGGCTCCGGTCAACTATGCAAATTGGCCAATCAAACAATTGTCGCTGTGACAATATCGGCTGTCGCCGAAGCGACATTGCTGGCTCAACAAGGCGGTGCAGACCCGACCGCGTTGAGGGCCGCGCTGAAGGGGGGCTTTGCGGATAGCATTATCTTGCAACAACATGGCGAACGCATGTCTGATGGGAATTTTGTCCCCGGAGGATTGTCTAAGTTTCAATTAAAGGATTTGAACAACACGCTAGAAGAAGCGCGCAGCCTTGGGGTCGAGCTACCCAGCACCCAATCCGTGCGCGACCGTTTCGAATATCTGATAGACGAAATGGATGGGGGCGAACTGGATCATTCGGCTTTGTATCTGGAACTCAAAAAACGGAATGGAATGCTGTGACGCGGGTACTTGTTATAGGCGGTGGAGGAATGCTGGGCCAAAAACTGGCCCATCGCATTTCGACCCAAGAAATTTTTGGAGCAGATGCTCAACTCTCACTGTTCGATCTCTCATTCCCGCTCGACAGTGCGACAGGTAGGCAAATTGTGGGGAACTTGACCACGTCAGGTATCGCCAAGTCTGTTGCAGCTCAGCGCCCGGACGTCATATTCCACCTTGCAGCCATCGTTTCAGGCCAAGCTGAAACAGATTTTGCGTTGGGCTGGGATGTCAATCTTATGGCGACCTGGGCATTGCTGAACGCACTCAAGGATGAACACGAGGCATCAGGAGGCGAGTACACACCTCGTCTGGTTTTTGCCTCGTCCATAGCAGTTTTCGGGGCACCGTTCCCCGACAAGATAAGCGATGAGTTCCTCTCGGCACCTTTGACAAGTTACGGAGCGCAGAAAGCGGCCTCTGAATTGATGATCACGGATTTCAGCAGGAAAGGATATATCGACGGTATTTCCTTGCGCTTACCCACTTTGTGTGTGCGCCCTGGCAAAGCCAACGCTGCCGCTTCGTCCTTCTTTTCAGGTATAATCCGAGAGCCATTAAATGGGGTTGAGGCTATCTTGCCAGTTGCCGAAACTGTTCGCCACTGGCACGCCAGCCCACGCGCCGCTGCAACTTTTTTGACCCACGCTGCAACAATGGATACGCAGCTTTTGAACGACAGACGCGCGTTGAACATGCCGGGCGTAAGTTGCACCGTCGCCGAACAAATCGAGGCGTTGCGCGCCGTGGCCGGTCAAGATGCGGATGGCCTTGTCAGGCGAGAACGCGACGAGGCAATCGAACGAATAGTCAAGAATTGGCCGCGCGACTTTCAAACAGATCGCGCTCTGGAGTTGGGGTTCGAGGCGGAATCAAGCTTCGACGAAATCATTCGGGTGTATTTGGAAGACGATTTTCGGCGCTAGTCGCCCATCGTCTTTCCAGTTAGGTGGCGTTTCAGATGATCGTGAATTTTCACTCGCGTTAACTGCTCATCCCCTGACAATGCTGCCTCCAGTATATCGGCATGGTGTCTTATGTTCTGAGAAATGAACCCAAAGTTCCGGTCTGCCACCATCAATTGCTGTCTGAATTGCGCGTAAACTCGGCTATGCATTTGTTTTAAGGTTTCCGATCCACAGGCAGAAATAAGCGTTTGGTGAAACTCCTTCTCCGATGCAAACCATATCTCGATAAGGCCGCTCGGGTCGTCTGTGGCGTGTATGCGTTTTTCGATATGGCTGAGTTTGTGATGCGCGGCCGTCAGTCTTGCTTCCCAATCCACCCCGCCACTGCGGATCGACATTGCGGTACCTTCGGCCTCCAACAAAACTCGGACATGTGTCAATTCGATAAGCTTCTGCGGCGAACGCATTGGCACGCGGAAACCTTTTTGTTCCTGAAAGTCCACCAACCCTACAGCGGACAATCGAAAAAGGACTTCGCGAACTGCACTCGCAGAACAGCCATACTCTTTACGTAACTCTTCGGCCCGCACCTTTGCTCCATGCTCGAATCCATTCGAGATGAGGCGCATCTTAAGGTCCTGATAAATATCGACTTCTTCTTTCATCCCGGTATGCGCCTTCAATTTTTGTCCAAGTAGGGTCCTAAGCCTATTTTCGAGTTTATGCAAGAATCTCGAAATTTTTAGAAATTTCAAATTCTTCTTGTTGCATTCGATTCGTCGGCTTAACGTTTATCTGCGTGACGGCAAAGGAGGCGGCAAGATCTCCCTCTCCGCGCAACGCTCAACGTCTGGGAGGACAATATGAAAATAGTCAAGACAGCGGCCGTGGCGGCCGTAGCCACGACAATGGCAGCCGGTTTCGCGATGGCTGAAACCACGAAGCTTAGAATTCAAACCCATTTTTCGCCCGAAACTCTGTCTGGCCAGATGGCTGCAAAATTCGTTGAAGACATTCAGGAGATGTCGAACGGCGAAATCGAAGTTGAAATGTTCTATTCCTCTTCGGTGGTCAAATCAGTTGAAACCTTCGATGCCGCAGCCACGGGAATTCTGGATTGCGACATGACGGGCGGCGGCTATCAGACCGGCAAGAATCCGGCCTTCCAGTTTGCGGGCGACTTGCTCGGTGGGTATCAGAACCCATATCAGCAAATGGCCTGGCTTCTTCATGGCGGCGGAAGAGAAGCTGTAAATGATCTATACAACGGCTACGATATGGAATTCATCGGATGGTGGATTCCCGGGCCGGAGTCGCTGTCTTCGACCAAGCCGATTGCAAAAGTGGAAGACTTCAAGGATTGGAAGTTCCGCTCGCCTCCTGGCCTTGCAACCAAGGTTTTCGCGGAACTTGGTGCTTCTCCAATCGTGATGGACTTCAACGAAATCTTCACGGCTTTGGAAACCGGCATCATTGATGGTGCGGATGCTGCGAACCTGACAAACAACGTGGGTCTGGGTCTGTACGAGATCGCAGGTCACACAAACTATCCCGGTTTCCACTCGATGCCTGCAGATCACCTGGCCTGTCGCAAAGACGTTTGGGAAGCGATGCCTGCGCACCACAAGAAGATCATGGAAGTCGCAATGGACAGCCTGGCATTGCACAATGCGACCATCAACGAAGTGCAGAATGCTCAGACTGCTAAAGACCTGAAAGCAAAGGGTGTTCAGTTGTACGAATGGACGCCTGAAGATCTGGCAGCCTATCGCGCGGCCGTTCAGGTCGGTTGGACTGAGTTCGCAACGACCCCTGAAGCACAGGCGCTGCTGGAAAGCCACATCAACTTCCTGCGTGACCTAGGCGCAATGCAGTAGTCAGGCTGCGACCGACTTACGACACACGTAGAGGCCGCACTAGCGGCCTTTACGGATCGGTGCCGGGATCCAAGACTTCATGAAAATCACCAGAATAATAAGTCACGTACTGCAGTACGACATGCCGGAAGTTCTGGGCTACTCGCAACAGTATTACGACAAGCGTACAACCCATCTGGTCGAGGTTCAGACAGATGAAGGGGTAACTGGTTGGGGGGAGTGCTTTGGTCCGGGAAACGTAGCCATTGCCAACAAATCCATCGTGGAAAAGGTCATCCAACCAATGATCCTTGGCATGGACCCTTTGGACAAAGACGTGATCTGGCACAAGGTGTACAACCTTTTGCGAGACCATGGCCAAAGCGGAATGCCAATGCAGGCTTTGTCCGGGGTGGACATCGCACTTTGGGACATCACCGGAAAAATCTCTGGCCTCCCCCTCCATAAGCTTGTCGGCGGCGCGCATCGCACAAGCGTTCCTTGCTACGGCTACGGCATGATGCTCCGGGATGAACCGATTTCCAATCTGGCCAGCCGTTTTGAGGAGGAAGCCGCAAAGATCAAGGAGATAGGATTTACCGCCACCAAAATGAAAACGGGCTTTGGCCCGAAGCCTGATGTGCAGCTATGCGAAGCAGTTCGACGCGGGGTTGGTGATGACTTTCCATTTATGGTCGATGCAAACCATGCCTATACGACTTCGGACGCATTTTTTGTCGGTCGGGCGCTGGAAGAACTAGACGCATACTGGTTCGAAGAACCCGTCGCGCCAGAAGACATGGACGGATACCGCGAATTGCGTACTTCGCTGAAAGTCAACATCTCGGGCGGAGAAGCGGTATTCAATCGCTGGGCCTGGCGCAGTCTTCTTGAAAATCGCGGAATAGATATAGCGCAGCCAGAAGTATGCGCTTTGGGCGGTGTTTCAGAGTATCTCAGGGTGCTGGCCCTATGCCACGCACATTTCACTCCGGTCGTAAATCACGTCTGGGGTAGCGCCATCGCTGTCGCAACAAATCTGCATTTACTGGCGGCCATGCCCCCAATTCCAGGCGGCTTGCATCCATGGGAGCCGTTGCTGGAGTTCGACACAACGGACAACAAGTTTCGGGACGATCTGCTGACCGTTCCGCTGGAAATTCAAAATCAGGTCAAGGCCAATAACGGCCGTGTCACGATCCCGACTGGCCCCGGACTGGGTGTCGAACCGGATCGAGACTTTATCGATCACTACAGGATCGAAGGATAGGGACGAGGGTTACGCGATGCACAAGAATTCAGGCGGACCAATTGAATGGCTCATACCGTTGGCCTTCGTCGCGACGGCCAGTTGGCTTGTTTGGCATCTCCCTGCATTCCTATTGGATTGGCTGCCTTACACTTCTGAATCCCTCAAAAGTCAGGTAACGGAAATATATCTGCGCAGCGACATCACGCCCGAATTGTCTGGCGTGTTCGGGGGGTATGTCGACATCATCGACGTGGCCGCGCTCGTCCTTCTACCGTTTCTTGCAGTTATTGGTACCAAGACTGTGCGCCCAGCTACGATGGAGTTCGAAGGCTCGACGGTTATGGATCGTTTCGCCCTGTTCATAGGCCGAGTGACGATGATGATGATCGCAATCATGACTGTCGTCATGCTCTACGAAGTCTTCATGCGCTATATCCTGGAAAAGCCGACCGAGTGGGCCAATGAAATGACACTCTGGTTCGCCAGCTTTGTGTTTTTGATGTCTGGTTACTACGCCATGCAGCAACGCAGTCACATTCGAATATTCCTGCTGTACGACGCAGTTCCACGATGGCTTCAACGCGTTTTTGATACGGTTTCGACAATACTCATCGTGCTGTTTGCCTTCTTTTTGGTTTACGGCAGCTACAAGCAGGTGTTCGTCAACAAGCTCTATAAATGGGAGCTTTATGGCTCTGCCTTCAATCCTCCGATCCCTGCGACGTTGCAGCCGATGGTGCTGATCGTGATTACGCTCGTCGCAATGCAAGCAATTTTGAACCTAATCGCGGATTGGAACAAAGAACCGGAAATCCACACAGATGAACCGGACGAAGACGAAATTGAAATGATCAAACGAGCGGTGGGACAAGACTGATGGATATTGGAACAATCTCACTCATCCTGATGGTCGCCCTGATCGTGCTTCTGGCGATCGGGATGCCCTTGGGTCTGGCCTCGGCTTCCCTTGCGGTTCTGGTTCTTGTCCTGAAGTTCGAACCGACACTGCTTTTGAACCCGTTTTCTTTTGGCGACGGGGTTCTGACCGGTCGGCCAGGTACTGGACCGCTCTATATTCTGGCGCAGAAGATATACGGGCTCTTAACGGACTACGTGCTCATATCAGTGCCATTGTTTATCTTTATGGCGTCGCTGTTAGAGCGATCCGGGATCGCGCGTGACATGTATTCGTCGTTGAATGTCTGGCTGTCCAGAACACGCGGCGGCATCGCAATCGTGACCTCGATCATGGCGGTGATCATGGCGGCCATGTCCGGCATCATCGGTGGTGAAGTTGTCCTGCTGGGCCTTATCGCCCTACCCCAGATGCTGCGCCTCGGCTACGATCAGAACCTCGCGATCGGCGTCATCTGCGCCTCAGGGTCGCTAGGCACTATGATCCCGCCCTCGATCGTTTTGATCATCTACGGGCTGATCACCGAAACTTCGATCAAGTCGCTTTTCACCGCGTCTTTCATTCCCGGTTTCATGCTGGCCTCGATGATCATCCTTTACATCATCATCCGCACGCAGTTGAATCCTCATCACGCTCCGCTACCTGAACCGGACCCAAACGACCCCGAACCGGCTGAAAAACGCAAATTGTTTGGGGCCTTCATGAGCATCGTCGTCGCCGGATTTTCCACTGTTTTGTTTATCCGGGCCGCGTTTTTCGAGCTCTCAGGCTCGAACGCTGCCAGCCAAGGTGAACCAGCGCGATTGGGGACAGCTGACTACCTGCCCTGGTTTGCCGGTATTACGATCGTCGCCCTTCTGCTGATCTTCTTCGTCTTTGGCAGAGAGCGTGCCAAAATCGGGTGGGAAATGGGCAAAGGCCTCGTTGCGCCGCTGGTTGTCATCGGCGTGGTGCTCGGCTCGATCTATGGCGGGATCACAGGCATCACCGAGGCTGCAGGCATGGGCGCCTTCGCCGTTCTGATCATCGCCATCTTGCGGGGCGAAGGATCGTTCGAGCTGGTTTGGGACAGCTTGATGCGGACGCTAAAATCTACAGGCACCATCATCTGGGTCACGATCGGGGCCGCCGCGCTGGCGGGCGCCTACACAATTGCTGGCGGGCCCCAATACGTGGCCGACCTTATCGTCGGCCAGGAGCTGCCGACCATGCTGGTCATTCTGGTGATGATGCTGATCTTGCTGTTCATGGGCGCATTCATGGATTGGGTCGGCATCGTGCTGTTGATCATTCCGGTCTTTCTGCCGATCGTCCTGCGTCTTCCTATCGAAGAAATCGGAGTTTTTGGCCAGTTGGAGCCGAGTCATGTCGCCATCTGGTTCGGCGTCGTGTTCTGTATGAACATGCAGGTCAGCTTCCTCTCGCCCCCTTTTGGCCCGGCCGCGTTCTACCTGAAGTCGGTGGCCCCGCCGCATATCAGTCTGACGGATATCTTCCGCGGCTTCCTGCCGTTCATCGGGATCCAGTTGCTGGCGCTTTCCGTTCTTCTGATCTGGCCGGGCATCATCGCGCTGCTGTTGTGAGGTTGCACCCATGCTGACACAAGATCAGATTGGCAAGTTCCAAGCGGACGGATACCTCGTGGTCGAGGATGTAATTCCCAGCGATGTGCTGGATCGGGTACAGGCCGAATACTCGGATGTGCTGAACCGGCTCTATGACGGTTGGTACGAAAAAGGGCTGGTCAAGGACGAACCGTCAGGAATGACCTTTTGGGACAAACTTCTGTCCGCTTATCAGGCCGGTTGCGACTATTTCCAGCCGCTGGACATCTCGTTGCCCGGCGATCGGATCATGCCAGACACACCATTCCATATTGGGCCCGCAGTGTTCGACTTGCTGACGGCCCGGCGTATGCTTGACATTGTCGAGCAGTTGATCGGGCCAGAGTTGGTCAGCAATCCGATCCAGCACGTTCGGCTGAAGCCCCCTGCCCTCAAGCTGTCCAAGGATGAGGTTCGCGCACACATCACCGCAACGGACTGGCATCAGGACCGGGCGGTTGCGTTGGAGGATGCGGACCAGACCGACATGGTCACGGTGTGGATTGCCGTCAACGATGCAACGGTCAAAAACGGCTGCCTGCAAGTGTTGCCAAAGGCACAGGACCAATCCATCCTGCCGCATTGCGCGCGGACGCAGACTGGTATTGCCGACGGATTCATTGACGAAGCCCGGGCTGTGCCCCTTCCCGTCAAGGCAGGCGGGATCATCCTGTTTCACCCTCTGACGCCACATGCTTCACTGGTCAATGAAACGGACCGGTTCCGCTGGTCGTTCGACATCCGCTTCAGTGCGGCGGGCCAACCCACTGGTCGAGATCATTTCCCCAGTTTCATTGCAAGGTCCAGATCGCGCCCCGAAACCGAGCTGCGTGATTGGCGCGTCTGCAAATCCAATTGGGAGGCGGCGCGAGCAAGGCTGTCTGGACAGCCGCATATAGATATTCACCGGTGGACATCGGACTCACCGTTCTGCGCCTAGCTGCCGCCCCCAGGAAACCTGACTATGACTTTTGTACGTTTAGATCGAACGGATAGCGTGGTGGTTGCAACTCGGCCCCTGGAGGTCGGCAATATGGTCGAGGATGTTACGACCAATGCGCGCATCCCCTCGGGACACAAGGTCGCCACGCGGGTTCTTGCACCCGGCGATCCGGTCAGAAAGTACTCGCAGATCATCGGTTACGCCACCCAACCGATCGAACCCGGCGACCATGTGCACACCCACAATATCGAGTTCCGCAACACCAGCGTGGACTACGAGTTTGCGACGGATCACAGGCCTACGAAACCCGCCACTTCGGTCGATACTTTCATGGGCTACCACCGGGACAGCGGTCGGGTCGGTACGCGCAATTACATCGCGGTTCTAACCACCGTGAACTGTTCAGCGACTGCGGCCCGGATGATCGCCAACCACTTTACGCCGGACAAGCTGGCCGAGTTTCCGAACGTCGACGGCGTGGTGGCCTTTGTCCACGGAACGGGCTGCGGAATGGCCGATTCCGGCGACGGCTTCGAAGCTCTTCAACGGGTCATGTGGGGGTTTGCGAAACATCCCAACCACGCTGCTGTTCTGATGGTCGGTCTGGGCTGCGAGATGAACCAGATCGACTGGCTGTTGGACGCGTATGGGCTGAAGCAGAGCCCCACCTTCCAGACGATGAACATCCAGAACGTCGCCGGATTGCGCCGGACCGTGGAAATGGGCATCAGCAAGATCAACCAGATGCTTCCCATTGCTAATGAGGCGCGGCGCAGCGAAGCCCCAGCGTCTGAACTGATGGTTGCGCTGCAATGCGGTGGATCGGACGCTTGGTCCGGTGTGACCGCGAACCCGGCGCTCGGACATGCCTGCGACCTGTTGGTTGCCCAAGGTGGCACAGGCGTTCTTGCGGAAACGCCCGAAATCTACGGAGCCGAACACCTTTTGACCCGTCGCGCCCTTGGTCGTGCAACTGGGGAAAAACTGATCGGACTGATCGATTGGTGGCAGGACTATACCGCCCGCAATCACGGCTCGATGGACAACAACCCAAGCCCCGGCAACAAGCAAGGCGGTCTGACGACCATCCTTGAGAAGTCGCTAGGGGCAGCGGCGAAGGGCGGAACCACCCCATTGACCGGTGTATTCAAATACGCCGAACCCATCACCGCCAAAGGCTTCACCTTCATGGACAGCCCCGGATATGACCCGGCCTCGGTGACCGGGCAGATCGCGGCCGGGTGCAACCTTGTGTGCTTTACCACGGGGCGCGGCTCTGCCTTTGGGTCGAAACCGGCGCCTACGCTGAAAATCGCTACCAACTCTGAGTTGGCAGCGCGCATGCCCGAAGACATGGACGTGGATGCGGGTGACATTCTGACCAAAGGTGCCAGCGTCGAAGAAAAAGGACAGGAAATATACCGACGGCTTCTGCAAGTTGCCTCGGGCGCGCAAACCAAGTCTGAGGCGCAGGGCCTGGGTGACTACGAATTCGTCCCCTGGCAAATCGGAGCGGTGATGTGAAACGGATTCTTGTAGCCGGCGGCGGATTGATCGGTATCCGCCACGTTCGCGCCGTGATCGAGCATCCCGGCTGCACGTTGGTCGGGTTGGCCGATCCAGATGGCTCGATCCAGATCGACGCGCCGCGTTTTGCCAGTATGGACGAGGTGCAGGACCCGGTGGATGGCGTCATCATCGCGACGCCGACCCGCCTGCATGCCGAACATGGCATTCTGGCCGCATCCCGCGGTTGGCACATGCTGATCGAAAAGCCGGTTGCTGCATCGGTCGACGATGCCCAACGCCTTAGGGCGGCCGTTCGCAAGGCCGATGTCCGCAGCCTTGTAGGCCACCATCGGCGGTATCACACAACCTTGCAGCACCTGAAAGAAGTGATCGCGCAAGGTACGATCGGACAAGTCATCAACGTCTCGTTGCTGTGGGCCATGCGTAAACCCGAGAGCTATTTTGAACAGAACTGGCGGACATCTGATGGCAGTCCAGTCATGATCAATCTGGTGCATGATATCGATGTCTTGCGCTTTGTGATCGGAGAAATCTCGGATGTCGTCGCCCTGCCCGGAGCATCAATCCGCGGATCGGATAGGATAGAAAGCGGGGCTGTTGCGATCGCGTTCGAAAACGGCGCGACGGGGACTATCAGCTTTGCCGACACCGCACCCAGCCCTTGGGGGTTTGAGGCCGGAACCGGTGAAAACCCAAATATCGGCACGACCCACCAGGACATGATGTGGATCACGGGAACCAGCGGCGCTGTGAGTTTTCCCTCCATGACCCTGTGGCGTGGAAAGGATTGGGGCACTGCGGCCCAGAAAGACCAACTTACACGACCGAAACAGCAACGCGCACCGCTTAAAGCGCAACTGGATCACTTCCTTGACGTGATCAACGGCGTCCCTCCACTAATCGATGTCGAGGATGCAGCCCGGACGCTCGAGGTCACATCATGGATCGAACAGGGGCTCAAGACGCGAACAGCTCGAGCGCGGGCACCGGCCTGATGGCCATGCGGCCCGGCAAATTTCCGGACCACTCAATAACCAATGATTATCCGCCGGGCAATGGGGGCATTCAAACTGCAAAGCCGCCCGCGCCAGACACAAGAATGAAAACCAGACATATTCACGGAAAGGGAAACCAATGAGCAAACCATCAATCGGGTTTATCGGCTTGGGACTAATGGGCGGAGCCATGGTGAGCCGACTGTTGGACCAAGGATACTCGGTCGCTGTATTGGGAAACCGCGACCGCTCATACCTGGACGCAGCGATTGACCGTGGCGCCCGCGAGATGCAAAACGCCCAAGAGCTGGCTCAGGCCAGCGACATCGTGATGCTGTGCATGGGCACCTCGGAACAGGTCGAGGGCCGTATGCGCGGCGCAGATGGAGTGATTGCGGGATTGAAACCCGGGGCGATCGTCATCGACTTTGGCACCTCGCTTCCGGGCAGCACACGAGCCTTGGCCGAGGAGGTTGCCGCAGCTGGCGGAAGCTACCTGGATGCGCCACTTGGCCGGACGCCTTCGCACGCGCTAGAAGGCAAGCTCAACATCATGACTTCCGGCGACAAGGCGGCCTTTGACAAGGCTGAGCCGACACTGAAAGATTTGGGCGAAAACGTTTTTTTCCTTGGCCCCGTTGGGTCCGGACACACGATCAAGCTGATCAACAACTTCTTCGGAATGACCGTCGCGAACGCGATGGCCGAAGCCTTTGCCATGGCAGATATCACCGGAGTTGACCGCAAGCAGGTGTATGACGTTATGGCCGCAGGGCCGCTACATTCCGGAATGATGGATTTCGTCAAAGCCTACGGCGTCGAGAATGACCCAAACCAGCTGGCCTTTGCTATCAAGAACGCGGCAAAAGACCTCGGGTATTATGACCGTATGGCACGCGATGCAGGCGTCACCAGCGTGATGTCGCAGTGCGCGCTTTCGGCGCTGAATGACGCGCGCGACCACGGTCAGGCGGATGACATGGTCAGCCAGATGGTTGACTACTACGTCAAGCGTTTCAACACCTGATCGATGGCCGTCACCGCCAACCCCAATGCGGACTTGCCGCGCCTTGGCATCGTACTGATGCTGACGGCGTGGCTGTTCTTTTCACTGGTTGACCTCGGGGCCAAGTGGTTGGCGTTGGCCGGCGTGCCGGCGTTTCAGTTGGCGTTCATGCGCTATGCGGGGCACTTCGTGATCTCAGTGGGGGTGATCGCCAAGGGCGGGATTGAGGCCAACCGGTTCAAGACCGACCATCCATGGCAGGTCATTAGCCGGGCATTACTGCTGATCTCGGCGACCGTTTTCAATTTTTATGCCCTGCGGTTTTTGCCTCTAACCGTCGTGTCGGCAATCATGTTCTCAAGCCCGGTCATCGTGTGCTTCCTGTCCGTCTTCGTGTTGAAAGAGAGCGTGGGACCATGGCGTTGGGCGGCTATCATCCTGGGCTTCCTAGGGGTGTTGGTTGTCGTGCGGCCGTTTGGTTCGGCCTTTCATCTGACCATGCTGCTGATCGTCTACAATGCCACCGCTTTGGCTTTGTACTCGATCATGACGCGCAGGCTTTCCGGGGTTGTTGCGGTGGACACCATGCAATTCTACCTCGGGCTTACCGGGACGGTGGTCCTGCTGCCCTTCGCCATCTGGTTTTGGGTCCAGCCGGAAAACACGTGGAGCCTGATTGTCCTGATCAGCCTTGGCGTCTTTGGCTGGTGCGGGCATCAACTGCTGACGAACGCGCATCGGTTCGGAACTGCGAACCAGTTGATGCCATTCACCTATTCATTCCTGATCTACGTAGCGATCTGGGGCCATCTATTCTTTGACACGGTACCGGACGCATTCACGTTGGCAGGGGCTGCGCTGATCATGGCCGCCGGGCTCATCATCTGGAAAAGAGAAAAGAAATGACGCGAATTGCCTGCATCGGCGAAGCAATGATCGAGTTGTCCATGCTAGAGACCGGCGCAAAGGTGGGCGTCGCAGGCGATACGCTGAACACAGCCATCTACATGCACCGCACTGCTCCGGATCTGCCGGTGGAGTATGTGACATGTCTGGGCGACGATCCATTCTCAAGACGCATCGCGGACTTTATCGCCAGTCATGGCATCGGGACATCTGGCATCCGCATCATTCCCAACGCTTCTCCAGGACTATACGCGATCACGACATCTGCGGACGGTGAACGCAGCTTTACCTATTGGCGCAGCGAGGCGGCCGCCCGCCAGCTTTTTGCTGATCACGACTTCAGCCTTCTGAACGGTTACGATGTGCTGTACTTGTCAGGGATTTCGGTGGCCATTCTTCCGCAATCTATGAGGCTTGCGCTTCTGGATTGGCTCGAAAGCTCTTCAGTCCGGTTGGTCTATGACAGCAACTTTCGTCCGCGTCTTTGGGACAGCGTCGAACACGCCCGGCAGATCAACCAAAGGCTTTGGCAGCGTGCGGATATTGCCCTACCGTCCATTGACGACGAGATGGCGCTGTTCGGGGAAAGCGCGGATCAGGTGGCGGCACGATTTACCGATCATCACGGTGTCGGTGCCTTGAAACGCGGAGAGAATGGCCCTCTGTCCATCGGTCAGAACATTGACCAAACCTATGAACCTGCCAAAAACGTGCTGGACACCACAGCGGCGGGCGACAGTTTCAACGGTGGGTACCTCGCGGCCTTGCTGACGGGCAAATCACAGGCCGAGGCCCTGATGGCCGGACACAATCTGGCGTCCACCGTTGTTCAGTTTCGCGGCGCGATCATTCCCGGATAAGTGGCGCGAGATCCTCAGCTCCGACAAGACGCAAAAGCGGCACTACCGGATCTGGCTGCTTGACAGCCAACGCGATTTCCAACGCGCAAGGATCGTTCAGCGCCCTACCTTCCGCAGTTTGGGAGATGCAATAGGAGATCCAGGCCCGCATCCCCGCAATCACCGCCTGAGAGCCGGTCTCACGGAGTGAGGGAACAAACCGATACGGCAGCTTCTGGCTGCCATCCATTGCGATTTGGTCCAGACGATGCGCCAGCTCGGGGTTTTCAAAACGGCGCAAAAGAGCCTCAGCATAATCCGGAACCTGTGCTTGCAGTGCAGCGGGCAGCGTTGCGCCCGCATCCTTCATCAACTCGGAAACCAGCGGGCGCAGAACCGGGTCTCGAACCGCTTCGTGGACGTAGGTCAGGCCGCGCTCCAACCCGGCATAAGCCAACAGGGAATGGGCCCCGTTCAACATGCGCAGCTTTCGCATCTCGTGCGGGGCTACGTCATCGACCAGTTGCACGTTTGGCCAATCCGGATGCGGGCCTGCAAAACTGTCTTCGATCACCCACTCCGAGAACGCCTCGGTCGGAACAGCCATAGGATCGCCGCTGATTGCGCGAACGGCGTCCGTGGTGGCCGGGGTGATCCGGTCGACCATCACGTTGGGGAAGCGAACGGCGCCCCAATCTACGTCCAGACCAGCTGCTTCCGCAAAATCGGCTACAGCCGTTTCTAACGTTTTACCGTTTTCCATGCGATTGTCGCAGCTTAGCACCGTCACAGGCTTGCGCCGTTCCGCAAGGCCATAAGCCAAAAACCCGATCAGAGTCGTGGGCCCCTGCCCTGCTAGATCGGCGGCAATCGCCGAGTCCCTAAGGTTCAGCTTGCCCGCGGCGTCCAAGTGATAACCTTTCTCGGTGACGGTCGCCGAGATGATCTCGGCATCCGCCATCACATCGAAAATCGCGGCGCGATCCTCGGGCGCGACCAGAACGTCCCGCAAAGCTTTGATGCGCCGGACGCCCTGCCCCTGTACGCACAAATCGTACTCGAAACCTTGTCGCGCCAATCCATCCCGAACGGAGGATGAACGCAGGCTGACGCCGACAACGTCCCATCCGCCCGCTTGATCGGTGTAGTCCAGCAAATGCGCCCGGGCGAAGTTTCCAAGGCCGAAGTGAAGAATAGTACCCATCTAGCTTTGCAATCCGTAAACCTGTTTCGCCAGATCGACCGACAGCAGCCGCGCCAAATGCTCGGCACTGTCCCGACCGAAGTAACCGCGCGCAACCTGCTCGGCCAGATGAATCGCAACACCCCGTCGCCACAGGTCGTGCCGTGCAGGAATGGACAGAAAAGCCCGCGTATCGTCATTGAACCCGGCCAGATTATAATATCCGGCCGTTTCAACGACCTGATCGAAATACCGCGCAATCCCGGCTGGGCTGTCGTGGAACCACCAAGGCGGCCCGATCCTAAGGCACGGCCAATGTCCCGCCATAGGGGCCAGTTCACGGGCGTAGGTGCCTTCGTCCAATGTAAAGAGTATGATGCGCAGTTCGGGCGAGTTTCCGACCCGGTTCAGCAGCGCCTCAAGGCCCGTGACCCAATCCATCGCGATTGGAATGTCGGCCCCCTTGTCCCGTCCGAAGTCCCGCATTACCGCGTCGTTCGTGTTGCGCTTGCTGCCAGCATGTATCTGCATGGTCAGACCGTCGTCGACAGACATCTGCGCCATTTCGATCAGCATATGACCGTAGAACCGGCGAGCATCCTCTTCGGTCCCGTCCCGCCGTCTCAGCCGTTGGTAGAGCGCATTCGGGTCTTCCAGCCACTCGGTCTGCACGCGTTCGATACCGTGGTCGGTGGCCGTGCAGCCCAGCTGGATGAAATAAGCCCGCCGCATACGCAGCGCGTTGAGGTAGCCATCATAGCTTCCCAAATCGCAGCCCGTTAGCTCGGCCAACTTGTTCAGATTCTGCACGAACTCCGGGTCCGCCCCATCCAAAACCCCGTCTGAGCGGAACGTCGGAACAACCCGCCCGCCCCAACCGCTTGCACGGATATCCCGATGCTCCGCGAGGCCGTCGAGAGCGGAATCCGTGGTGGCCAGAACCTCAATTCCAAACTTGTCGAACAAAGCCCTCGGACGAAATTCGGGTCGCGCCAGCTTTTCTGAGATTCCATCGTAAATCAGGTCAGCCGTGCGCAAAGACAACTCCTCAGATACGCCCAGCGTTTCATGCAGCACGTAGTTCATCCAGATCCGGGATGGCGTTCCCAGAAACAGATGCCAGTGCTCGGCAAAGGTGCAAAAAACGGCGCGAGGATCCTTCTTTCGCCCCTCTTCTCCAACGCCAAGTTCGGACAAGGGAACGCCCTGCGAATAGAGCATACGGAATACGTAATGGTCGGGCACCACCAGCAGCTCTGCCGGGTTGGGAAACGGCGCATCGGCTGCAAACCACCGCGGATCGCAGTGACCATGCGGAGACACGATCGGCAGGTCCTTGATACCTAGGTACAGATCTTCTGCCATCCCATTCAAATTACCAGTCAATTCTGCCTCCGATGCTGCTGCCCGCAATTGTTAACACAGTTTTTAATGGTTGCATCTTTCCCGTTCGAACCCGCAGACTGAGAGGGTGATCCGGGGGAATGAATGAATATTGCGCTGATTGGTTTGGGGATGGTTTCGGGCACGCATGTCGCTGCCATTCAGGCATCGGAGCAAGGCCTCAATCTTGCCGGCGTCCTCGGGCGCAATCCTGAAAAAACAGCTGATTTCGCGCAGCGAAACGACACCCGCGCGTTCAGCTCGGTCGAGGAAATCGCCAACGATCCAAACGTCGACTTTGCGATCATCGCAACCCCGCCTGATCAGCGCACAGAGTTGGTGCGGGTTCTTTCGACCGCTTCGAAACCTATCCTGATGGAAAAGCCTATCGAAAGAACGCTGGACGCCGCAACAGCCATTGTCGAACAGTGCGAGGTGTCAGGTGTGCAGCTGGGTATCGTCTTTCAGCACCGCGCCCGCGCCGCCTCGCAGGTGCTGAAATCGGCTATTGAACAGGGTGAGTTGGGCGCGATCGCCACGGTGGAGATCCGTGTCCCCTGGTGGCGCGATCAGAGCTACTATGACGAGCCGGGTCGAGGCACTTATGCACGCGACGGAGGCGGTGTTATGATCTCGCAGGCGATCCACACGCTTGACCTCGCGATGTGGCTGCTGGGGCCGATCTCGGACATTCAGGCCGTGATGAGAAAAACTCCGTTACACGATCTCGAGGCCGAGGATTGGGCAGGTGCAGTCTTTGAAATGGACAGCGGCGCGGTGGGAACTTTGATGGCGACTACTGCCGAATATCCTGGGGCCGCTGAGTCCATCACCATCCAGGGAACGCGCGCCAAAGCGCATCTGGAGTCAGGTGTCCTGACCTTGACTACTTTCGGTGGTCAGAAATCTACTGTTGGCGAAACGTCCGCCACAGGCGGAGGAGCGGATCCCATGGCGTTCACCCATGAATGGCACCAGGCGGTCATTGAGGATTTCGCCATCGCCATCGCCGGTGGATCGCGACCCATGGCCACCGGACGCAGTGCCCTTTTGACCCACGCCGTCATCGACGCGATGCAGATCGCCAATCGAACCGGCCAGAAAACACGAGTCGCCTCATGAATCTGACCTGCGTCGCCCTTGGCCTGGACCACCGCCATATCTATGGCATGACGGAAAACATGCGCAAAATCGGAGTGGACTGCGTTGGCTATTGGACACAAGGCGATCCCGAAACGCTGGCGGGCTACGTCAAAAGATTTCCCGATATTCCGCGGCTGGCTCGACTGGAAGACGCCCTAACTTGCGGGGCGGATTTAGCGCTTATTTCGGCAGTACCTGCGGATAGGGCCGCGCTAACGATCGGCGCCATGCAGAACGACATGGACGTCATGAGCGACAAGCCGGGCTGCACGACTTTCGAACAGCTCGACCAGATCAAGCGAACTGTCGCGGACACCGGTCGCATCTGGTCGGTGAATTTTTCCGAACGGTTTGAAACGGCCGTAAGCACCCGGGCGACCGAGTTGGTCGAGGCCGGTGCCATCGGGCGCGTAATCCAGACGGTCGGACTTGGCCCCCACCGATTGAACCGGGCAACCCGGCCGGAGTGGTTTTTTCAGCGTGACCGCTATGGCGGTATTCTGGCCGACATCGCCTCGCATCAGATTGACCAATTCCTGCATTACACAGGTTCAAAAACCGCAGAAATCACAAACGCTTATGTGGCGAATTACGCAAACCCCAACGATCCCGGATTGCAGGATTTTGGCGAGGTCAATCTACGAAGCGAGAATGGCACCGGTTACATCCGGGTTGACTGGTTCACTCCGGATGCCTTGCCAAACTGGGGGGATGGCCGCCTGACGATCCTTGGCACCGAAGGCTATATCGAGTTGCGAAAATATGTTGATGTGGGTGGGGCCTCAGGGACGGACCATCTGATCCTCGTCAATGGTGAAACCTGCCAAAAGATCGACGCATCTGACGCCGGTCTTCCCTATTTTTCGCGCCTCGCCGATGACATCCTCAATCGGACCGAAACCGCAATGACGCAGACCCACTGCTTTACGGTCATGGAATTGGCACTGCACGCGCAGGAAATGGCGGAACGCGGATGATCAACGTTGCGATCCTTGGCGCAGGTATCGGTGCGCAACATCTGGACGCACTGGAACGGCTTGACCGCACATTCCGCGTAGCCGCCGTGGTGGACCAGAATACGGACCGGATCGAACAGATTCGACAGAACGCGGATTTTCGGACACTGACCAACATTCAAGACGCGCTGGATGATCCGGCGATTGATGTCATCGACATCTGCCTGCCGCCGCATCTGCATGTACCAACCACCCTTGCCGCACTGGCCGCAGGAAAACACGTTGTCTGCGAAAAGCCTCTTGCGACCTCGATGCAGGATGTGGATCGGATCACGGCAGCAGCAAGCAGCGCGGGCAAGCATGTGTTTCCAGTTTTTCAATACCGGTGGGGGCCGTCACTGGCCCAATTGCGCCACCTGCAACGCGCTGGCCTGACCGGAGCGGTTCAAACTGCCGCGCTTGAAACCCATTGGTCCCGCGGGGCAGATTATTACGCGGTTCCGTGGCGGGGAACATGGGCCGGCGAACGCGGCGGCGCAGTGCTTGGCCATGCCATCCACAACCACGATCTGATGACTCATATCGCGGGTGATATCGCCTGGGTGTCTGCAATGGCCACAACGCGGGTCAACCCGATCGAGACCGAAGATTGCGCCGCGATCTGCTTTGGCATGTCTTCCGGAGCCTTGTGCACAAGCAATATCACCCTGGGCGCCGCCACGGACGAAACCCGCCTGCGGTTCGTCTTTGAAAAGCTGACCGCCACCTCTGGCACTGAACCCTATTCTCCGGGTCAAACGCCCTGGACATTCGTTGCGCGGGACCCGGTGGATCAAGCCGCTATCGACGAGGCTCTTGCAGCCGCCGCTGCCGAGCCAACAGGTTTCGAAGGGTTCTTTACCGAAGTCGGCAAGGCGCTGCGGTCCGAGGCAAATTCGGCCGTTACGCTGCGGGACGGCGCTGCATCCATCGGACTTGTGACGGCGATTTATCACGCAGCGCGCACCGGGCAGCGCGTTGCCCTTCCCATCAGGCCCGATCACCCGCTTTATGAAGGATGGCTGCCATGAAACAATGCTGGCGTTGGTTCGGACCCGATGATCCGATCGCTCTGGCCGATCTCCATCAGGTCGGGGTTCAGGGCATCGTCACCGCACTGCATCACATCCCCCCGGGACAGCCCTGGGACGAACCGAGCATCGCCGATCGGCAGGCCGTTCTGGCTGCTGCCGGGTACAGTTGGGACGTTGTCGAAAGCCTGCCTGTATCCGAGGCGATCAAGACGCAGTCCACAGACATGGCCGAACATCTTGAGGCTTACAAGTCCAGCCTCAGGGCCTTGTCCGCCCGTGGCATCAAAGTCGTTTGCTACAACTTCATGCCAATCCTTGATTGGACACGCACCGCCCTTCGCGCCCCGCAGCTGCATGGCGGAACGGCTATGCTGTTCGACCTGACCGATTTTGCTGCTTTCGACATATATATTCTTGAACGTCCGGGCGCGTCTGAAGACTATTCCAGCTACGTCAAGCAAACGGCCAAGGATCGCTTCTTGCGCCTGTCGGATGAATCCAAGGCCCAGTTGCAACACAATGTCACTGCGGGGCTGCCCGGCGCCAACGATCAGTGGAGCGTGCAGGACGTGCGCGCTTTGTTGCAGACCTATGCTCATATAGACCGTGACCGGCTTCGCGCAAACCTGATCGACTTCCTGTCAGAAGTCGCACCAGTCGCCCAAGAACTGGAACTACGCTTGTGCTGTCATCCGGATGATCCGCCGTTCTCGTTGCTTGGTCTGCCGCGGATCATGTCCAGTACCTATGACTACGGCGCCGTTCTGGATGCGGTTGATTTGTTGGCGAATGGCGCAACGTTGTGTACCGGATCGCTGGGAGTGTCCCCCGAATTCGATGGGCCGGACTTCGTGCGCAGGCATGGCGACCGAATTCACTTTGTCCATCTGCGGAATACCCAACGCATCGCCGGGTCAGACAGCCAGAAGCCGGACTTCTTTGAGGCCTCGCATCTGGAGGGCGACACAGACATGGTCGGCACCATTCGCGAACTGATGAACGAACAGCGCCGCCGCAAATCCCAAGGGCGTTGCGACTGGCAAATTCCGATGCGACCCGACCACGGACAAGAACTGCTGAGCGATCTGGGTGGACACAGTACTCCCGGCTATCCGTTGATCGGGCGTATGCGCGGGCTTGCGGAACTGCGCGGCATCATGGCGGCGTTCTCGTAACGCGTCGGATCAGGCGGTTTCTTTTCGCCCGCAATACTTCTTTGCTTGCCTGAGCGCCGCATTCTTCGTTTAATTACTATACGTAAACGGGCAGCGGGGTGTCTTCCGGACTCGCCCGACGTCTGTTCAAGACGCGTGAAACTCCCGCGAAAACCGATGCGATTAGGCATCATTTTTCGAAACGTCTGCCATTCGGAAATGGCGAAATAACGGGAGGAGTCCAAATGAAAACTGCAGGCGTAATCGGTCTTGGCGACATGGGCAGCGGCCTTGCCAAGAACCTGATCAAGAATGGCTTCGAAACATCAGGTTTCGACCTGAGCGAGACGCGCATGACGGCATTTGCTGACATGGGCGGCCGGCCCAAGGACAGCGTGGGACAGGTCGGTCGACACGCCGCCAGTGTGTTTGTCATGGTAATGAACGGAGATCAGGCCCGCGATGTCATTCTGGGTGAAAACGGGCTGGTTGCGAACATGGCCAAAGGCGGGACGGTCATCCTGTCGGCGACCATTACCCCGGCCGAAGCCCGCGCCATCGGGCAGGATATGGAAGGCTCAGGCATACATCTGATCGACACGCCGGTCTCAGGTGGGTTTCCCGGCGCGCAGAACGGCACATTGACGATGATGGCTGCCGGTGCTGCGGATGTGCTGGACCGAAACGCCGAAGTCATGCAGGCAGTGTCTGGAACAATTCATCGAGTCGGAGAAAACGCTGGCGACGGGCAAACCGTGAAAGCCTGCCTGCAATCCCTGATCGGATCGATCTTTTCCGCCACATTCGAGGCTGCGGCCCTGGCGGCCAAAGCCGGTGTCAGCGGTCAGGCATTGCTTGATGTGTTCTCCTCATCCAGCGCGGGGTGCGGCGTCGTGAATACCGCCCTTGAAAACATCATTGATCGCAAGTTCGAGGACACCGGCAGCCATATCGCAACCATGCATAAGGACCTGACGATCTCGCTGGCACTCGCCGGTGCATTGGGCGTTCCCATGCACACAGCGTCATCCGCAATGCAGATCTTTCACGCAGGAAAAACTAAATACCCGAATGGCGACAACTGGGTGTGTACTCGCGTCATCGAAGAGATCGTTGGCGCAGAATTGCATCGCTGAGGGGACCGGACATGAAATTGGGCGTAATTTGCGACGGCATTTCCCGCGATCTGCGGCATGCCGTGGACGTGATGGACGAGTTCGGCCTGGACTATGCAGAGCTTCAATTCGTTGGCGATGCGGAGGTCGGGGATCATTCCCCGCAGGAAGTTGCCGAGATCGACGCGCTTTTGCGCGACCGAGGCAAGCCTGTGTCATGTCTGTCGCGCCATATCTTTGCGGGGATGACAGCTGCCAATAGACCCGGCGACGACCTGCACACTCGGCATATGGACGCCTTGAAACGCGTAATCGACATGGCGCATGTTGTTGGGTCTCCGCTGGTTCGGATCATGACCCAACGAAAAGAGCAGATACTGTGGGGAAAAAACGGCGCCGAGAAGTGGAACGTGGCGCATGGGGTATGGGACTCGATGCCGCCTCTGATCGCGCCGGCAGTTGAACTGGCAAGAGCTGAGGGCGTGACGCTTGTCGTTGAAACCGGAAACGGCACGCTGGTCAATTCGAACTATACAGCCCGCAAGCTGATCGACGAGCTGGACGCAAAAGACATTTTGAAAGTGCTGTGGGACCCCGGAAACAACTGCTGGTGCCATGAACTGGCGTACCCGGACGGTTATGAAGAACTGCGCGGCGGCTACTTGGGTCACATTCATATCAAGGACGTAAAGGTCGACACGCCGAGGGCAACGCTGGAAGTGCGCCGCATGGGGGAAGGTCAGCTCGCGCCTCTGTTCCAACCCATCGCAGACGCGCTCAGATCGGACGGCTATGATGGCGTGATTTCCTTTGAGAGTGTTTATCACCCCGGCAACGGAAACTTCGAAGATGGTTTTCGTCTGTGTGTGGAAAAGTTCAAAAGCCTGTTTGCATAAGGGTACAGTCAATATGCGTTCAAAATCATATGCTTGAACCCCGCTACTGAACGCCAAGCGGAGTCTAGAAAGCTGGGCGCGTTCGCGTTAAATCAAGGAAAGGGCCAGCTGGATGAAGCAAGAGTTTTTTGACCTGTCCATTGAAACGCCCGGCAAATCCCTCACCGACATCAGTGGGAAGGTTCAGTGTGCGGTGTCCGAACATGAATTTGTCTCGGGCCTGCTAACCCTTTGGTGCGTCCACACGGGTGCTGCGCTGCTGGTGCAGGCCAATGCCGATCCCGAAGTGCTCAGGGATATCGAGACGTTCTTCGAGAAACTCGTACCCAAGTCACCAGGCAAGTATTACCACCGCCCGACCGAGGACGACAACGCTCCATCGCATCCGCGGGCGCTGTTGACGCAAACTCAGGTATCGATCCCGGTCGAACAGGGGCAGCTTCCTCTGGGCCGCGTACAAAGCCTATACCTGTTCGAACATAGGGAGCACCAAAGACGCGGCGATTGAAGGTGCACTACATCGGGACTTGAGGCCTTGGATCACATGGAGGGTTGACGGTGCTACCGCCCCATCCAACCCCCGTCGACAACAAGGATTTCACCGTTGACGAAGTCCGACGCTTCAGAAGCCAGAAAGACCACAGGTCCGGCAAAATCATCAGGCGTACCCCAACGGCCTTGGGGTGTTCGTTCGAGGATCGACTTGGACCGGACCGGATCATCCCGCAGGGCTTGGGTATTGTCGGTCGCGATATAGCCAGGCGCGATCGCATTCACATTCACGCCCTGCCCGGCCCATTCGTTGGCCAAAGCCTTGGTCAGCTGTCCAATCCCACCTTTCGAGGCCGCGTAACCCGGCACAGTAATGCCGCCCTGAAATGTCAGCAGCGAAGCTGTGAAAATGATCTTCCCTGAGCCACGCGCTAGCATGTCCTTCCCGATCTCGCGAGACAGAACGAACTGCGAGGACAGGTTCACCTCAATCACTTCGTCCCACCAGTCGTCCGGGTGTTCAGCGGCGGGTTTGCGTTTGATCGTGCCGGCATTGTTGACAAGGATATCAGGGGGTTGCCCGTCGGCCCTCAACTGATCAATGAACCCATGCAGCGCGGCGCGATCCGAGAAGTCGCACTGGTACGCCCGGAACTTGCGCCCCATCGCCGTCACGGCTTTTTCGACATCAGACCCGGACAGCTCGAGCGAGGCGGACACTCCGATGATATCGGCTCCGGCCGATGCCAATGCCTCAGCCATGCCGCGCCCGATACCGCGTTTGCACCCAGTCACAAGGGCCGTCTTTCCGGTCAGGTCGAAACTTTGCAAAACACTCATGAACGCGGTCCTACTTCGATCAGGCTTTTCATTGCGGTTGGACTGCGATCCAGTGCTTCAAACGCGGCCTGAATGTCTGCCAGAGGGCTGACGTCAGTAATCACGACATCCGCGTCTACTCCGCCCGAGGCGACAACTGCGATGGCTTTCTCGTAATCCTCTGGCACATAGACCCGAGCACCGATCAGTTGCAGCTCTCGCCAGAAGAACTGGAACAGGTCGATCTGGGGCTTTTGAGCATGGATCGCGACCATCACGATCCGAGCCCGCGTCGCGGCAACGGCGGTCATCGCATCAACACCGGGCTGCGTTCCCGACACTTCGAAAACCACATCCGCACCTTTGTCGCCCGTGCGCGCGTTGATTGTGGACACCAAATCGGTCGCGGTTGGGTTGATCGTGTCAAAGCCAAGTTTTTCAGCTATCGCAAGACGGTTCGGATTCACTTCGGAAATCACGACATTTCCACCCGCATCCCGCGCAACCATGGCAACCAGAATGCCGATCGGGCCTCCGCCAATGACGACAACGTCCTCTCCTGTTTGCAAGCCGGACAGCCGCACATCGTGGCAGGCAACGGCGACTGGCTCGATCAGCGCCGCGTGATCCATGCGCAAGTCATCCGGAAGAACGTGCAAAGTGTGGGCTGGAACGGTCCAGATCTCTTGCATGGCGCCATCGGTGTCGAGGCCGAGAAACTTGAGGTTTTGACAGATATGCTGATGCCCCCGTTTGCAAGCGGGGCATTCTCCGCAGTGATCAAGCGGTCGGACAACGACCTTCTGGCCGGGTTCAACCGTATCGACGCCCTCGCCCACCGCTTCGACGGTACCTGACATCTCATGCCCAATCACCCGGTTCAGGCCGACACGCGCATCCATGTTGCCGTGGTAGACGTGCATATCCGTCCCGCAAATTCCACAGTAGGCAACGCGAACGGCAACTTCGCTTGGGCCCGGAGCAGTCGCCTGGGCCTGTTCCACGGCAAAGCTTTTGTTGCCCCTGTAGTACACCGCAGAGATCGTCTGGGTCGTCATGTATGCATCTCCCTGTGTTCCGAATTCAATTTGTCCCAGTCGAATTCTACTCCGGTTCCCGGGGTATCCGGGGCTACGGCCAGACAATCTTCCACAACCAGCGGACGGGTCGTGTACTGGTCTATTGGGAATGAGTGTACTTCCAGCCACCCTGCGTTGGGTTGCGCAGAAACAAGGCTGACGTGCAGTTCCTGCATCCCATGACTGCAAACCGGAATGCCGTGTTGTGCACTTAGCGCGGCCACGCGCAGCCAGCCGGTGATTCCACCGCAGTTTGAGGCATCGGGCTGGATGAAACTCAGCTTGGCGTCATCAAAGGCGTATTCGAATTCGTGCATGGTGTGCAGGTTCTCACCCATAGCGAGGGGAACGCCCGTCGCTTCGACAATTCGGCCATAACCTTTGTAGTCGTCTGGAATAGTCGGTTCCTCGAACCACAGAATATCGCAGTCGGCAAACCCTCTGGCAGCCACGATGGCCTCTTCGACGCTCATAGAGTAATTCGCGTCGACCATGAAGAACCGGTCCGGCCCCAGCATCTCGCGCACCGCCCGGGCACGTGCAAGATCGTCAGCCAGGTCTGGTTGACCGACCTTGATCTTGACTGCGTTGAACCCTCGCGCAAGGTACCCTTCCGTCTGGCGCAGCAGTTTCTCTAACGAGAAATTCAGGTCGATCCCGCCGGCATAGGCCTTGCACCGTTTAGACGCTCCGCCCGCCATCTGCCACAATGGTGCATTTCGTGTTTTGCCGCGAATATCCCAAAGGGCAATATCCACGGCCGAGATGGCAAAGGAGGCGATCCCGCCCCGTGCGACGTAGTGCACATGCCATTGCATGGCATCGTACAGGCTTTCGATCTGTTCGGCGTCTTGTCCTACAAGGAACGGTGCCAGATCATGCTGGATCATCGCTAGGATGGCATGACCACCCTTGCCCCCCGTATAAGAATATCCGACCCCCTCGACCCCATCCGAGGTTTGAATAGTAACTGTGATCAGTTGAAAAAACGTGTGATCCCCATGTTTGGCATCGACCAGGACCTCTTCGAGCGGAACGTTGAACAGCCGCGCTGAAACACTTTCTATGCGATTCATGAACCCAAGACCTTCTGCTGCCTGGCAATAACCCGAGACTTTAAAAGGATGACCGCAAATAGAAAGCCTGTACATATGACCATCTGCCAATAGGTACTGAAACTGATGGTGCCCTGACCGTTTTCAAAATTTAGAACGTTGAAGACCAGCCCCAACAACAGCGCTCCGGCCACCGTCGCAAGGATCGAACCCATCCCAACCGTCAACAAGGTGCCGCCCACCACGACGGACGCGATGGCCGACAATTCCCATCCGATGCCCTCAAGGGGTTGTCCGGCTCCAAAACCCGAGGCCAAAAAGACTCCGGCCAGCCTCCGGCAGCGCAACCTGAACTGCGTTTGGGCTGAGATACTTAGCAACAACCAACGTAAAGGCCGCAACGGATCCGACCGACAGATCACTCCCGCCAGTCATGGTCGCGAAACATATGCCCAGCGCGATCGCAACGAACATCGCGTTGTAATTCAGGAAAGACGAGAAATTGTAGGCGCTGCAAAAGCTTACATGGCGCATCAGCCCGAACAAGATCAAAGCCAGCAGTGCGATCCAAACCGTCACTGAGGCCGAATTGCGCCAAAGATACTGTCAGACGCATATCGAGTGCCATCGCCCTCACCCCAAAAAGTGCCTACCAGATAAGTAAACACCGCAGCTTTGTGCGGTGTATTTGCCAACAGCGGGATTTCATAGTGGTAGAAGCAAGTGCCGACAAAAAGCCGGAAAGTCCATTCACAAGACGCTCTTTATCATAAGCATAGCTATTCAACTTCTCTGAGCTTCTTCAATGATTTTGTGATCTGGCATTTCTGATGCATAATTAATCAATTGCATATCCGATCAATACTGTCGGGAGCGATTGCATGACTGCCGAAACTTCTGATTTCGTGAAAGCCGCAGATAGCCCACAAATAACTTCTACCAATTCACTCAGCGGGTTTCACATAAAGATAAGAACCAAGTTGCTGGTCGCGCTACTTGGTATTGTCGGGTTAATGCTAATACTGGCGTTCACCGGGCTATCTGAGTTGCGCAAAGCGAACCTTCGAACCGCTGAGTTGCTTCAAGATCAGGTACGGTTGTCAAATCTAAAGGTGTTTGAAAGCAGTCTGCAAGAAATCTGGTTGAATGGAACGGCAATTTTTGCCGAGACTGGAGGTAACACCATGCTTGGCGACAGTGCAGGCTTCTTTGAAGATAAGCTGCACGTTATTCAGTCGCTTGGTCATCTCATTGAGACAAGGGATCAACCGGATCTCAACCTTTTTTCGAAGGATGAAATCGCGGATGTGTCGCGAAAAACTGAAGAAATAAAACGAATAGGGCTTGATATCGTTGAGCGATATGAAGCTGGGCAGATTGTAGTTGCCAAATCAATATTCGAGTTGCAGCTGGTCCCAATAGTTAAGTCTTTGGACAATCTGATTGAGAAACGATACCTGCTTTTGCGCGATGGTATGCGCTCGAAAGCTTTGATTAACCAAAACGCGTTTGATCAATCGTGGCGAATGGTCCTTGCTTCAGCAGGGATTGCAGTCGTTATTGCGATTTTGCTTGGCTTCCTGCTCAGCAAATCTTTGATCCGCACGATTGAGCAAATCCGGGTCACGCTAAGAAAAGTTGCTCAAGGCGACTTTACCGCCCGAGCCAATATCAAGAGCACCGACGAGCTCGGAGATCTCGCCCGCAGCGCCAATCGTATGACAGAGCGTTTGGGCACGTTGTACGATGAGCTTGAGACTGCAAACCTGCACAAGTCGCAATTTCTCGCCAATATGAGCCATGAATTGCGAACTCCAATGAATTCGATCCTCGGATATACCGAAATGATCCGGGATGGAATTTATGGTCCAGTGCCCAAAAAAATCGACGATCCGCTTCATCGGGTTCAAGTGAATGGTAAAATACTACTGTCATTGATCAATGATGTTCTGGATCTTTCAAAGATTGAAGCCGGAGCACTCGAACTGACCCTGGACACATATTCGATGTCTGAGATCCTCAAAGACGTTGTTTCCACGATTGAGCCCATAGCAGCGAGCAAGGGACTGGAAATCCGCACCAAAGTAGAAGGCGGACTTCCCACGGGGCATGGCGATGCGGCTCGTATTAGACAGGTCTTACTAAACATCGTCGGAAATGCGGTAAAGTTCACTGACAAGGGTTACGTCGAATTTAACTTGGCTCGTCATGATCAACGGTTTGTAGTAACCGTAACTGACACAGGAGTTGGAATTTCCGCAGAG
This sequence comes from Ruegeria sp. ABV3_008, assembly GCF_056161185.1. Classification (NCBI taxonomy): domain Bacteria; kingdom Pseudomonadati; phylum Pseudomonadota; class Alphaproteobacteria; order Rhodobacterales; family Roseobacteraceae; genus Ruegeria; species Ruegeria sp. ABV3_008. Next base: position 370,109 of record NZ_JBSWYP010000004.1, read on the forward strand.
CAAATTGATGAGGTTTTCCTGGAATTCAAACAGGCTGACGCCTCGTCTACGCGTGCCGCCGGGGGTACTGGCCTCGGTCTGTCTATCTCTCAAAAGATCGTAGAAATGCACGGTGGGCGAATTGAAGTCGCCAGCAGCCTTGGCAACGGTTCGACATTCACTGTTGTACTCCCCGTTCAGGCTACGAGGAGCTGAGCATGTCTAAAAGAATACTTGTCATAGAAGACCAGGCTGACAACAGACGCATACTCCGAGACCTTCTAGGCAGTCACGGCTTCGAAGTGCTGGAGGCCGAAAACGGAGCGCTAGGTGTAGACCGAGCGATTGCTGAAAAGCCCGATCTAATCTTGATGGATATCCAGATGCCAGAATTAGACGGTTACGATGCTACCCGCCAGATAAAACAGCACCCAAAGGGCGCGAACATTCCAATCATCGCGGTAACATCCTTTGCTTTGTCTGGCGACGAAACAAAAGCACGGGAAGCCGGATGCGATGATTACGTTACCAAGCCCTACAGTCCGCGTGCTCTGTTGGCGAAAGTCATTATCTTTGTTGGACAGGTCTGAATGAAAAAATGAAAGACCCACCACTCATTTTGATTGTCGATGACCAGCAGGACAATCGCAACCTGCTGACAATGCGACTTAGCGCGCATGGTTATGATACTGCCGAGGCCGTAGATGGCGAAGACGCCATAGAAAAAGCTACTGATTTGTCGCCCGACTTGATCTTGCTAGACGTAATGATGCCTAAGCTGGACGGTTTCGAAGTCTGTCGAAGATTGAGAATGGATCCAATACTCCCCTTTATTCCGGTGGTTCTGATAACAGCTCGTTCGAACACTGAAGATATGGTGCAAGGACTTGAGGCTGGTGCAAATGACTATCTCACCAAACCAGTTGACACAATTGCACTCATTGCTCGTGTACGTTCCATGCTCCGAACAAAAGCTTTGCATGACGAAGTGCAGAGCTGGAACAAGGAACTCGAGAAACGAGTAAATCAACAGATTGGTCAGATTGAGCGGTTCAATCGTTTGCGCCGCTTTCTACCAAGGCAAGTGGCAGAAGAAATTATTTCGGTTGGTGATGACAGCGCTATTCTTAAGAACCGAAGAGCGGACATCGTCGTTTTGTTTGCGGATCTAAGAGGATTCTCGGCCTTTACGGAAGCCTCTGATCCTCAAGTAGTACTGGAAGCCCTCAACGTATTTCACAATTGCGCTGGACCACTGATTGAACGGCATCAGGGCACACTTGAACGTTTCTTGGGCGACGGCATCGTTGTTTTGTTTAATGCCCCGCTGCGGGCACGCGATCCTACGGGCCAGGCTGTCACCTTTGCGAGCGAGCTGCATGCGGCGGTCGCAAACGCGCTTGGACCCTTTCAAAAGGAGGGATCGCGCTTAGGTCTCGGGATCGGTATCGCCAAGGGTGAAACCACTATTGGCTGTATCGGATTTGAAGGCCGGTTTGACTATGCGGCCATTGGAGAAGTGCCAAATCTTGCAGCTCGCCTATGTGAACACGCGCGAGCCGCCGAAACATTAGTCGATGCGTCGATTGTCGAAGCGCTGGGAACATCCAAGAAAACACGATTTTTACGGGATCAAGAATTCAAAGGACTGACCGGAACGGTTCCTGTGTTTCAGCTTCTGAGCAAAGGTACTGTCAACTAATTTGAACCAGTCTCAGCTAGGCCAGTAGCGCTGCCCTTTATGCCGCACCGAGTTCGCGCCACTCTGCGAGAGAGGCGCTGCATGTCAACTTGAAGGTGTCTCGGCTGGTCAGCGATCTTTCCTGGTTGAAGTGGTTGTATTCGGAGGAATGGACGGAAGCGAATTTCTGTAAA
>NZ_JBSWYP010000005.1:0-282499 GCF_056161185.1 Ruegeria sp. ABV3_008
AGCTTCCTCCGACTTGCTGACGCATTCCATGGTACAACTAAATCACTTCATTCCAAAGTTGGACGTCTGCTTTGGGCTCGAAGCAGTCGTTGCTTGAATTCAACTCAATGTCTGCTCTGCGGGCGATACAGACTTAGAATGTCTCTGTCGCTACGCGGTACGCTCGTCTAATCGGCAGCTTGTATGCAGCGGACGCGCAATTTGTCGTGAAACTTGACGGCTGTTTTTGTCGAATTAACATCGAACGAATAACGAAAATCTAAGGCGCTTCTCCGGGTGTAATTTGCCAAAATTTTTGAAGGAAAATCCATGAAGAACCCTCTCCGAACTGTCTCACCTTTCGGCTTGTCGTTGATAGCTGCCGCTTCAATTAACGTACCCTTTGGCGCAGAGGCGCGCGATGTTGGGAACCGAGGCGCAGATAGGGCACAGGATCGCGTGGATAGTAGAAGTGATCGGATTGACGGCGATGCACGCGACGCTGTTCGGGATGCAGGTGAGAAGGTCGGAAACGAAGTTCGTGACGAACTGGAGGAAGAAGCTGACGATGTGCGCGATGACCTTGAAGACGAGGCCGAGGAATTGCGCGAAGAGCTAGAGAACGAGGCTGATGAAGCTCGTGACGAATTAAAGAAAGAAATCGATTGATCTTCGAAGTTCTTTGGCGTTCGCTATTGAGGCAAATGTTTCTCAGTCCGCTCTGTGCTCAACTTGGTCACCTGACCATTTTTCTCAGATGACAGCTTATGAGCGGAAAGAAGACACACAAGGGTGTGGCAGTGCGGGTTAGGGCCTGCCTCTGCCGTCCAAATACTCTTTTTCAGGCTCTTGATATCCAGCTCCTTCATGGCTGCACACCCTTACAACAATGATTATGAAGAGTGCCATCAGGATTGCTCTGGCACTTGGGGTTTGGAGCAAGTATTTCATTATTCTTTTTTATTGTTGCGTGAGTGACTTGGCAAAGAAGTCCCGCGCCTTTTCATTCAGCCCGCCAGTTGAGCTCAACTAACCGGCAGCCGGCCGCATTGGGAAGCGGTTCGGAGGAGTTCAATTGATAGGTTTTTGCTCCGAGCGCCAACAGTTCGTGAGCATCCGTGAATTGCGTTATCCGGATTCCAACGTAGCAAACGACAACCACTCTGTAAATTTAACGACGTCAGAGTTAGTAGCGCGGTTTTAAGAAGGCTTTGATGTTAAGAAGGAAATGACGCAGGATGAAACCTTCGATTCAAACGCCAAAGTGAAAGACTTCTCAGTTCTGATCCTCAGCATGATTGGCGGGACTACCTGAAATCTTTGTTCCCGCATCTTAATGACTTCGCATTTAACTGCGTGTGTAATGCGACCAGAATTACGCCTTGGATACGCCGTTTCTCGCAGCCACGAAATCGACAAGGTGAGGAACATAGTCGTTCGGTCCGTCACCTCCAGCGGCGAGCGCCATTGCAAAACTGTTTTTTGCGGCGTTTCCGATTGGATTGGACAGCCCCACTTCATCCGCCATGGCTTCGAGGTAACGCAAATCTTTCAGAGCATTGGATAGCGTGAACTTGTGGGACTCTCGATTGCCTTCAACGGCGTACCCCATGAAAGTCTGGTAAAACCCGCAATCCATCCTGCTACCACGAATGACTGAGTCGAATTCCTTGGTGGAAATTCCGACTTTTTCTGACAATGCCAACGCTTCCGAATAAAGCGCCGCGTACCCCAGCGAAAGAAAGTTGTTCAGAAGCTTCATTTTGTGCCCTGCAGCACATGGACCAATGTGAACAATGGTCTTTGCCCAAGCTGCGATAACGGGCTTCAACCGCTCAAAAAGATCTGGGTGAGCACCGACCATAGTCGACAGCTCTCCGCTCTGTGCTTGAACGGGCGTCCCGCCCAACGGCGCGTCCGCCATATGGTGACCAGCCTGCGCTAACTTCTTTGCAAGTGCCATAGTGGAATTCGGGTCTGACGTGGAACAATCCACAATGACGCTACCGGTCTGCATGGTTGGCATCATGGCCGCGACAATTGCCTCGACCTGAGGTGAACCGGGTGCACAAATATGGATAACTGAGGAAACTGCCGCGAGCTCCGCGAGGTTTTCCGCCTCCGTCGCACCCCGAGCGACCAAGTCATCGACAGGGCCACGGTTTCGATGAGCAACCACATTAACTGTGAAGCCTGCTTTTAGCAGATTTGCGGCCATACCCTGACCCATCAAGCCGACACCAACAAATCCGACCGTTTCTTCGCTCATCGTGATCTCCCTTTACCATTCACGGAGAGTCAGTGTGGACTATTACAGAATGAAAAAGCAATGGCGGCTTAACTTTGCTTCGTGAACCAAGGCGCAGGACGCAGCGAATGAACGTTTCTAGTCCTTTTCGACAGATGCTGCGCTTGAACCAAATGTCTGCATTGGGCTCTTAGCAGACATCTATAGTACTATGTCGCTTGACAAGGCATTCCTCGCTAACTCAATGGCGGCAGTGCGGACAAAGCCGCCGTTGCCGTCAGAACATTTAGAGACTGCTGCCGATCCCATCGCACACCCATTACGCAAACAAGTCATCGTTGGCCCGAACGTAGCGTATAGAGCTGGTCACCTACAGTCCGGTCAGTGTGAGACGATCGCGAGCCCCGCGAATATGAGCACGCCGCCTGCCCAATCGCGCGGCTCTAGTCCCTCGCCGATGCTTTAGGCGTAGGTGAGTGCGATCAGCGTCTCGAGCGCGATTACTATTAGATACAGCTCGGAAAGTGGGACTATGCGCATCAGCACCACCTCAGACTGAGTTGCGGCCAAAAAACCCAGAAGGATCAGAGCGAGCGCCACCGCCGTCCATTCGGCTGAGGCCAATTTCAATCCGATTGTTGCAACGCCATATCTCGCTGCCGCAAAGACGGCCGAAGCCAGTGGCTTTGACGCTAGAAAATCCATGTTTCAAATCCTTCACCGTGTGCGAAAAAACAACATACTTCTAATAACCAGCATTCTCCCCATGGGATTTTAGCGTGCGTATGATGGCACCTTCAGTGAAGGCGGTTACATTATTTTAGCGAAGTGAAAGCCGGTAAGGGTATTGCTCATTCAGATGAAGCGAATAGCTGCTCCCCCCTTCGAAACGAATCCTGCGCCTGACCCAAAGTCTAATAAGGGCTCGAAGCGGACGTTCGCTACATTTTGTAGGAGCGTCTGCTATTCTTATGTTTTACTGGTCGTTCCGTCATGCTCGAACCTGAGGCTTTGAGGCGCCAGTTCCAATGATTAGTGTGGTGTATTTAGTGGTATGCATCTTAGTCTCTAAGATTTTATAAATTTTTAACAAAAAGTTATATGAAATGTATGGTTGCTCCTCTGTCCGCCACTGGTTTCTCAATAAATGAAACGTCTTGGGCAATGTAGCCCACTTGATGACATCGAGGAATACCTGTTCAAGGCAACTTTGAGGCATCCGCGCTGTTTAAAAAAGGTTTTTTTACTCCACTTCATACGGCCCACCCTCCTGTAAATTGCCAAACACAGCCCATGCCTCTTGGCAGGCGTTTTCTAGCGGTGTGTTATCTTCGGGGATGCTGTCCTTGAAATTAGGGTATGCCATTCGGTCGCCCAGGTTCATCAGCACTTTCATGAGGTGGTTTCGTGGAATGAACGCTAGGTAGCGATAGTCGCCGCCGGGTGTTTCGATCACTTCACCGTTCGTGCCGTAGTCGCGCAGCAACTCGGCGTCCTGTGCGCGTCGGAACCACAGACAGATGCGAGACCTAATGCGCGGCCCGCTGGTGTTGTCGTCCTCATCCGTAGCAAGCCAAAGTTGCTTCTTGTCGCTAGTGGAATCGTTGCGTCAGTTGGCTTGTCAGCTAAATCATAATCATTAATGTAGCTATCTATGTCGATGAGTGAAACTGAGCGAAATCGGTTACGACTTTGGCGCCGCTGGCAAGTCACGTTTGATCATTTTAAGTTCCCTGCCCCTATGCAGAGGGTGCATCAAGCACTTGTTATTCATCCTCAACCGTGGACAACTCGCGGTTTAGCTAAATATACTAATTTGCCTCAGACAAGCGTCAGACGACAGCTGAAACTCTTGGCAAACCCGAACGTGCAACGTGTAGACGATGGGTTTCAAATCACGGAGTTGGGTTTGGCTTTGAATTGGACTGTGCATCGAGAACTGACGAAGTTCGTTCGAGGGGGGCATCGGTTCAGCCAAGAGCTAATTTCAGCACACAAGCAGTCAACTGGTGCAAATGGTGTGGGCGGGGCCGACTACGAATGGCTTGCCACGCATATCTGGTGGCCTGTGATTGAGGCACCGGAAATTCTCGACGCGTAGGTTGTTGGGTAGTTTGGCTAGGCAGTGCCTTACGATTCGAACGAGTCTGTTGTTCGTAAATTTATGCGTTTAGCCGACCCCGCTCATCTGTCGAGTTTTGGACACTTCAATAATCCCCATCTGCGAGACGGAACTGTATCTGTTAGGAAACATTTTGGTGGGTCAGTTCAGAGAGAAATAGCCACAACAAAAAAAGGCTTCGAGCGGAACTGTATTGTTGGGCTCATTGTATCAATGAAATTGCGTTGCTCCTGCGTCCAGCGAAACGGTTGTTCCTTTCTCACCACGTACTGCTGCCGGGACATCTGCAAGGGCGCAAATAATGGCCCGCCCACCGGAGGTTCGAACGAAATCCTGTGCGGCCTGCACTTTCGGACCCATTGATCCCGCAGGAAAGTCGTATTCGTCCAAAGCATCTGGAGTGATGGATCGAATGCCCTTTTGATCGGGCGTTCCCCAATTGAGGAACACAGCCTCGGCGTCCGTTGCAACAACAAAGAAGTCTGCACCAAGATTCTGAGCCAGGAGACAAGAGGCAAAGTCCTTGTCTATGACGGCTTCGACTCCAACCAGTTTCCGTTCAGCTCCTGCCTCGTACATCGTGGGAATGCCGCCTCCGCCAGCAGCGATCACGGTTGCGCCTTTCTCAAGCATCCAACGGATCGGTTCGACCTGAAAGATACGTTTCGGGCGGGGCGATGGCACCACGCGCCGCCAGTACTCGCCATCCGGTTTTACCGTCCAGCCCTTGTCAGCCGCCTCTTTCTTGGCGTCCGCTTCGGAATAAACCTGCCCGATGAACTTGGTCGGGTTGTCGAAGGCCGGGTCGCTCGGGTCGACCTCGATCATGGTCAGCAGGGTGGCAATATGATGCTCGAAAGGCAGAATGTTCCCAAGTTCCTGCTCGATCATGTAGCCGATCATGCCCATTGTCTCGCCGACGAGGACGTCTAGCGGGTATTCCTCGACATCGGTGTACATGATCTCTTGCAGGGCCAGCATCCCGACCTGTGGACCATTGCCATGAGTGATGACGGTTTCGTGCGCTTCGCAGAGCGGGGCGAGGGCTTCGGCGGCAATCTTCGCGTTCTTGCGCTGATTGTCCGCTGTCATCGCCTCACCCCGTTTGAGAAGCGCGTTGCCGCCAAGTGCTACAACAACGCGACCCATGGTTCAGGCTCCCAATGTGGCGACGAGGATCGCCTTGATCGTGTGCATCCGGTTTTCGGCTTGCTCGAACGCGATGTTCATATCGCTTTCGAAAACATCCTCGGTCACTTCCATCTCGGTGATGCCGAACTGTTCGTGAATGTCCTGACCGACCTTGGTCTCCAGATTGTGGAAGGCGGGCAGGCAATGCATAAACTTTACGGCTGGATTGCCGGTTTTCCTCATCAGATCCATGTTGACCTGATAAGGACTCAGCAGCTTGATCCGCTCTGCCCAAACCTCTTTTGGCTCACCCATCGACACCCAGACATCGGTATGAATGAAGTCCGCGCCCTCTACGGCCGAGGTATCGTCCGTTATGGTCACACGTGCACCGGTCTTTTCGGCCCGTTCCATCGCCAATTCGCGCACATCGTCATGAGGCTGGGTTTCTTTCGGCGAGATCATCCGGACATCGCAGCCCATGATCGCGCCTAACATCAACAGCGAGTTGCCCATGTTTGACCGGCAATCGCCCGAATAGGCATAGACGATGTCCTTGCGGGGCTTGTCAGCGTGCTCGATCATGGTCTGCATATCGGCAAGCATCTGGGTCGGATGCCAATCGTCGGTCAGGCCGTTATAGACCGGGACACCAGCATATTCCGACAGCGTCTCGACCATGTCCTGACCCGCACCGCGGAATTCAATCCCGTCGAACATACGGCCCAGAACACGGGCGGTGTCTTTCATCGACTCCTTGTGCCCGATCTGTGAGCCTGACGGATCGAGATAGGTGATGTTCGCGCCCTGATCGTATGCGGCCACTTCAAAGGCGCAGCGGGTGCGTGTCGAAGTTTTTTCGAAGATCAGGCAGATGTTCTTGCCGGTCAGCGACGGCTGTTCGGCGCGGGCGTATTTCGCGCGCTTCAGGTCGCGGGCCAGATCCAGCAGATACAGCATTTCACGCTGGCTGAAATCGGCAATTTTCAGATAGCTACGGCCTTTGAGATTGAATGCCATTTTATCTCTCCCTAACAAAAATCAGAGGGCGCAGTGGGCTGCGCCCATGGTAAATTCAATAGGCGGGGTCGCGGTCGATCGGGCAGGTCATACAGTGGCCGCCACCACGGCCGCGCCCAAGTTCCTGACCCGAGATTTCGATCACCTCGACACCGGCTGCGCGCATCTTTCCATTCGTGAACGTATTGCGCGCATAGCCGACAACAACACCTGGCGAGAGGGCGACGACGTTATTACCGTCGTCCCATTGTTCGCGCTCGGCCTGGAATTCGTTGCCACCTGTAGAAATCACCTCGAGCGAATTCAGCCCCAAGGCTTCCTTGTAGACGTCAAACAGGTGCCCTTTTTCCACGTGGATATCCAAATCCCCACGATCGCCGGGGCGGATCGAGATACATGTGATCTGATCCGCCACTTCAGAAAATGCGGTGACCTTGTCATGGTCGAGGCATGTAAACACTGTATCCAGATGCATGGCCGCGCGGCTCTTGGGCATCGCACAGGCGACGACACGCTCGGCGCCGCCCTTGCGGAACAGCGCTTCCGAAACCTGTGCCACGGCCTGTCGGGTCGTGCGCTCGCCCATGCCGATAAACACTGTGCCGTTGCCCACCGGCTGCACATCGCCACCCTCGACCGAGGCGAGGCCAAAATCGTCGTCGCTGTCGCCCCACCAGAACTCGAATTCGGCGTTCTTGAACATCTTATGGAAGCGATACACGGTGCGCATAATCAGGGTTTCCGGCTTGCGAGCCGGCCAGAACATCGGGTTCGTCGTGACCCCATTGAACATCCAACAAGACGGGTCACGCTGGAACTGCGCATTCGGGACAGCGGGCAGGATGAAATCGCCCAGCGATACCAAGTCGCCAAATTGTTCGTCGATCATACCTTTGGGCAGATCGGCAAAGATGATTCCACCCAGCATGTGGCGTGCCAAGGTCTTGGCGTCCATCTCATCCAGCCAGGCGCGCATTTCAACTGAAAAGCCAAGACCGACCATGTTTGGCGTGATCAAGCGGTCCAGCATGAAGGCCCGCGCCTCTGGGTCGTCCGCGATAGCTTGGGCCAGCAGATCCTGAATGTCATAGACCTCGACCCCGCGTTCACGCATCAGGGAACAGAATTCAGCGTGGTCCTTGCGGGCCTGTTCGACCCAGATCACATCATCGAACAGAAGCTCTTCGCAGTTTCGAGGTGTCAGTCGATCATGCGCCAGTGACGGGCGCGAGACGATCACCTTGTTGAGCTTTCCGATCTCGGAATGAACGCCGAGCTTCATGGTAACTCTCCTTTCGAACTATCTGTTTTTTGAATGTCTTCAACGTCATTGGCCTGGCTCCAGCGGACCCAGACATGGATGGGAACGCCCAAAAGCAGCAAGACAGAGCCAACCAAAACGGTTTCCGCACCCGAACCGACGAAGGCCCATACGGAATATATGAACCCAAGGGCGCCCAGAACAACGACCTTCGCCAATTCTGGGCCATGTAGGACTTGCCCACCTTTTAGCCGGATCATGATCTCGGCCACGGAACAGATGGCATAGGGCAACAGGCTTGCGACAACAGCAAGTAGAATAACAAAGTTGAATGCGGCGACCAGTCCTTGAGCATAGTTCATGATAATCAGAACGGAGGCTAGGGCGTTCGACAATATCAGAGCGTTAGCAGGCGTTCCAAATTTGGATTTCCGGCCCAGAGCTGCAGGGAAAACGCGGTCTAAAGCAGCGCCGAATGGGACTTGCCCGCTGAGCAGTGTGAAGCCGTTCAGAGTTCCGAAGGTAGATATCACCGCACCTACGGCTACGAGTATACCGCCAACGGTGCCAAACATGACTTCGCCGACCGCTGCCAGCGGTGCGGCAGAAATAGCCAGCAACTCGGCAGGAATGACGCCCATCGAAACGGCGGTCACCGCTATATAGACGCTGGCCGCGATAATCACGCCGATGACCGTGGCGCGCGGGATGGTCTTTTCCGGCTCCATAACGTCGCCAGATGGAACGGTCGCGGATTCGAGGCCCAAATAGGCCCAGAGCGTTAGGGCCGCGGCAGCCGAGATCGCCGTAAACGCCGTCGTGCCACTTTGATTAACCGGGATGTAGTTCTCTGTTTCAATCCAGAAGATACCCAATGTGCCAATCAGGATCAGAGGCGCGAGTTTGAGCACGGTGGTCACGATCTGAACCAAACCGGCCCCTTCAACACCTCGGATATTTACCAAGGTAAGTGTCCAAATCGCGACCAACGCAGTCGATAAGCCGTACATTGGCGCTTCGATGATAATTGGAAACAGGAACCCCAGATACCCCACCAACGCGACTGCAACAGCTGCGTTCCCGGTCCAAAGCGCGATCCAATACCCCCAGGCAATTATGAAACCTGCAAAGTCTCCGAATGCTTCTTGCGAATAGGCATACGGGCCGCCGGGTTTGGAAACGACACGCGACAACCGCCCAAAGATGATCGCCAAAACCAGCGCCCCGGCCGAAGTTAGGATCCATCCGCAGATTGCGATAGGCCCAAACGGCGCAAGTGACGCCGGCAGAAGGAACACTCCTGACCCAATCATGTTTCCAACAACCAAAGCGATACAGGCCGTCAGCCCAAGGGCACCCGATTTCGAAGTCGTCTCTGGAGCGGAACGATCGGTCATTGCGACGGCTCAGTTCGATGTTGTGTCTGAAGTCTCGGTTGCGGGCCCGTCGATCCCCGGATCAGTTATGGCGCCAACGGTGAGCGCGGCGCAGATGATCACGGCAAGTATAAGAAGCAGGGGGAAAACGAAGCGTAGCCACCGATCATAGGAGACACGGCCAATGGCGAGCCCTCCCATGACGACGGCAAATGTCGGATTGAACAGGTTCACCCATCCGTTTGCCGACTGGTACGCTGTCACCACCAGGTCACGACCGACGCCCGCAAAATCAGCAAGCGGCGCCATAATCGGCATCGAAAGCGTGGCCAGCCCTGAAGAGGACGGCACCAGGAATGACATCAAGATCTGAATGCCAAACATCGCGTTGATAAATGCGAATTCGCTCAGACCCGAGACAAAGCCCTCAGCTCCGGCAAGGATTGTGTCGGTGATTTTGCCCGCGTCCATGATCACGACCACGCCGCGCGCGACACCGATGATCAAAGCAACCCCGAGCAGATCGCGGGCGCCATCGACGAAGGTTTCCACAAAGGTCGCCTCGTCCATACGGGACCCTTCGTCCATTTTCCCGACCCACCAAACGGTGATGGACATCACAAGGAACAGGCCAGACATCTCGGCCATCCACCATCCCAATACCACAACACCATAGATCATTATTGCAAATGTAATGCCGAACAGGAGCAGGATGATGGAGCGGGTTCGAGTCAACTCTGGCAAAGCATCATCGCCGGCCGACCCCTTAAGAAAATGCCTTCTGTTTTCCTCGGCTTGATCCGCAACCACAGATGCAGATGGATCGGCCTTTACTCGCTTTGCGTATCTCATGACAAAAGCGATGCCAGCTGCCAAGCAGAGTATGAGGATAATGAACCTTAGAACGATGCCAGTCGTAAATGGAATTCCAGCGCCTTGCGAAGCGACGACTGTTGCAAACGCGTTGAATGTTGAGCCAAGAGTGCCGATTCCCGCTCCTAGCATGATCACGGCAACACCGGTGAGTGAATCATATCCCGCGCGTATGAAAACCGGAATTATAAGCGCATAAAACGCCAGTGTTTCCTCAGCCATGCCGTAGCTGGTGCCGCCAAATGCAAAAGCAATCATCAGAATCGGGATCATTAAAATCTCGCGGCCTTCAAGCCTGTGCAGCAACCAACCAATGCCAGCATCGATGGCACCAGTTTTGGTCACGACCATCAGGAAGCCGCCAATAACCAAAACGAAGAGCGCGACGTCTATTGCTGCACTTGAAGAGCTTCCGAGAAGCCCAGGGTCATACATCCCGGCAATTGGCGCGAGAATGACCGAAGTTAGTCCTTGGGGGTTAGACTCGACTTCGTGATAGGTGCCCGGAACAGGAGCTTCGCTGCCCAAAGCTTCGTTCATTTGACGTTCGTATTCGCCTGCAGGAATGACCCAAGTTAACACCGCTACAATAGCGATCAGAGCAAACAGGATTGTAAATGCAGTAGGGAATTTGAAATTTGACATAACTAACTCTCGCGTTGGAGGTAGAGCGACATAAAAAAACGAGCATGTATTTAGATTCGTTTCAATTTTTGGCGAGCCAAAATGGCTCAGCGGAAAGTGAAAAAACGAAGGCAGGACGTAGACTAGCGGTGATTCGCGCTTCCTTTGCGCGAGAATTTGCACCCACGTCCTATCGAAAGGGGCTTCTATGCAGCATGCTTTCCATGCCACGGATGACCAAGACACACTTCCGACAGCACCTTGGGTGATCGAGAAAACTGCGTTGACCGAGGCACTAGCTGTAGATCCTAAAAACGGATTGAGCTCGGAAACCGCAAAGGAACGCCTCTCAAGATATGGACTAAACCGTCTATCCGAAGCCGAGGCTGAGCCAGCGTGGAAAATGCTGCTCGTTCAATTTAAGAGCCCGCTCCTGATAATCCTTATGGTGGGTGCGGTTATTTCGGCTTTCACCGGACATTGGATCGACGCCGTGGCGATCTTTTTGATCGCGATCTTCAATGCCTTCATCTCGTTTTGGCAAGAGTTCAAGGCAGAACAATCACTCGCCGCACTTCGCGAGATGTCAGCCCCACAGGCTTTGGTAAGAAGGGACGGTGACCAGGTGCAAATCGCCGCCTCTGCTTTGGTCCCCGGCGACATATTGATAGTTAAAACAGGTGATATTCTTGCCGCTGACATTCGGTTTCTCCAAGCCAACAGAATGCAGGTCGATGAAGCTGCGCTAACCGGAGAGTCCGAACCTGTGGACAAACATGATCGTAAGATCAACGATCAGGAGGTCGTTCTTGCCGATCGCCTCAACATGGGCTTCATGAGTACCCTTGTCACTGGTGGAACCGGTGAAGGCGTCGTGGTTGGAACTGGCATGAGAACCGAGGTTGGCCATATCGCGGATCTGATGTCAGCAGCTAAGGAACCAAAGACGCCGCTGCAGCTCAAAATCGAAGCACTTTCGAAGGTACTTATTATCGCGGCTCTTATTGTCGTGGCTATCGTCATTGGTATCGGCGTTATCAACGGCATGGACCTCGCGGAAATGCTAAATACTGCGATTTCTCTGTCAGTAGCAGCCATTCCAGAAGGCCTACCAACTGTCGTCACAATACTTTTGACGCTCGGATCTCAGAACATGGCTTCGAATAACGCTCTAGCCCGAAAACTGTCTTCGGTGGAAACGTTAGGCGCCACGTCTGTCATCTGCTCGGACAAGACTGGAACTCTTACACAAAACCAAATGCAGGTGATGCGCATTTGGGCTGGGGGCGAAACCTGGGAGGTAAGTGGCGCCGGCTTTGACACGTCAGGGGAATTTCTGGACTCGAAAAACGAAGCCACAAAGGTCGAAGAGGGGACACCGTTATGGCCTGTGCTGATGATCTCCGCTTTTTGCAATGATGCCCGGCTGATTGGTGAAGGTGCTGAGACCTCAGTGCAAGGTAACCCGACTGAAGGTGCGCTTCTGGTCGCTGCGGCAAAGGCCGGAATTGATGTCGAAGAGTTGAGGGCTCGTCGGAGCGAGGCTCTTCAATCCTTCCCTTTTGATTCAACAAGAAAAATGATGTCCGTCTTCGCACAGCTTCCCGACGGGCGGACTGTTTTGGTCGCAAAAGGGGCGCCTGACGTGATTTTGTCGCGAGCGGTTAAGGTCCGTATCGGCGAGGAGGAGCGCCAAATAACGCCTGAACTACGAGCTGATATAGAAAATGTCATTGACAGTTTTGGCGAGCGGGCTCTTAGAACTTTGGCAGTGGCGTATCGCGAAGTTTCCCCAGACGAACTGGATCACGACAACCCCGAACAGGAAATCGTGCTCGCTGGTATACATGGTATTATGGATCCCCCCCGACAAGAAGTGCCGCATGCCGTAGCAGAAGCCACCAGTGCCGGAATCCGTACTGTTATGATCACTGGGGATCATGCAGTCACCGCCAAGGCGATAGCCGAGCAAATCGGTGTAATTTCGGGTTCACAGCAAGCCGTATTCACGGGTGCCGAGCTCGACCAAATGAAAGACAAAGATCTAAATAGCGCAGTGAAGAACGCAGCTGTATTTGCGCGCGTGACGCCCGAGCACAAACTTCGCATCGTTAAGGCACTTCAGACCAATGGTGAAGTGGCCGCGATGACAGGAGATGGCGTGAACGATGCGCCTGCGCTTCGCGCGGCTGACATAGGTGTCGCCATGGGGATTACCGGGACACAGGTTGCCAAGGACAGCGCCGCGTTGATTCTTCTGGATGATAACTTCACGACTATTGTCACGGCGGTTCGCGAGGGCCGGAGAATCTTTGACAACCTACTGAAATTCGTCCGGCAAGCTCTAACTGCCAACGTTGCCGAAGTTACCACCATTCTTTTCGCTTTTCTGCTGATGGGAGCAGATCCCCTCCTTCCGATCACACCGCTTATGATCCTCTGGGTGAACTTGGTTTCAGATGGCTTACCAGCACTGGCGCTGGGATTTGAAAAAAGCGAGCCGGATCTAATGAGACGTCCGCCACGCCCGCGCGACGAAGACATGTTCGGTGGTGGAATGAAAGAGCGGATTCTGATTAGGGGCAGCGCATTGGGTTTTCTGACCTACTACGTTTTTCAAGAGTTTCTCGAACGCGGTGCCTCTCTGGAGCACGCGCAAACAGCTGCCTTCATGACCCTCATATTTGCGCAAATTTGGCATGTCTTTGACGCGCGAACTACAACGACACTTTATCGCAAATCGCCGCTTGGCAACACCATGCTCCTAGGCGCAGTCGGCATTTCAGTCGTTTTATCGTTATTGGCAATTTACTCTGCTCCGGGCCATTTCGTTCTGGGCACGGTTCCATTGCCTCTTTCACATCTGTTGGGAACGTTCTTTGTCGCGGCGCTTCCGACACTCGTGCTGTCCGGCTTAAAGGAAATGTTTAATCTTAAATTCGTTTGAGTGAAAAGAGTGTGGTTTGAAATGGCTAACCCCCAGAAAAGTGGTCGCTTGTTTTATTTGAAAAGGAGGATCTTACCGAGCTTGTCAACGGAGTGATCTTGTCCTCTCGGAGTAGTTTGCGGCGCGTTTTGAAGCGAACTCAGGAATAGTCATCGGCTTCTGCGGATTGGCAAGTTGCGGCGTACACAGATCGAGGTTTCTTTTGTGGTTGGACGTGTGGGTTTAAGTCTTTTCAACGTGGCTAGCGAACCAGTTCCGCAAGAAAAAAACATCAGGCGCTATGGTGATGCTGAAAATCGTAGAGGTAGGCTCGGATGAAATGAAACAATGATGGTACAGGATATTTCCGTTGGGGAGCAAGAGATGGTGGCGTAGAGAACGCCGTTTGGCGTCCTGACGTAGCAAAGAGGGGGAGGTGATAAATGGAACACAAGGATCCATTTGTAGAAAAACTTCAGGTCGTAATTCGGTTCGCCGTCCGAATTCTGGCCGTAATGATGGTTCTGGTTATACTACTTGGCGTCTTGGATGTGGCCTGGACCCTCTATCAGAAACTAATCAATCAGCCTGTATTCATACTGACAATCTCTGAAATATTGTCTACTTTTGGCGCCTTCATGGCGGTGCTAATCGCTATCGAAATATTCGTAAACATCACAATCTATCTTCGCGACGACGTAATCCATGTGAAGATAGTGGTTGCTACGGCGCTCATGGCCGTCGCACGAAAGGTCATTATACTCGATACGGAGAAGACAAGCGGACTGGATCTGGTCGGTCTTGCACTTCTCGTGATTGCTTGTTCACTCGCCTATTGGCTGGTTCACGATATGCCGTCCTTTAGCGTTCGGTTTGGGCGAGCCAAAAGCGCTGAAAAAGCCAAGGAAGAACAATAGTGCCAGTACTTTGTGTCTTCAGATAACAAAGTGCTCTAGATACTCATATGTGAGGTAACGAGCGACTGGACTTCTATTGTTACATTTTGACTAATTAAGGGTATGAAAGTACGTCTCCATATCGGCGTTGCGACGTTATTCACGTTCCTCACGTTGGCCGTAACAACAATGCTTGTTGCCATTCTATATTTTGGCAACAAAGAGCTCGCCATTCGTACTGCGAAAGAGCGGATGGCGGAGGCCAGAAGCCAGTCAGTCGATGAGATGCTAACCGTGATACGCGGAGCGGGAAGTGTCGTATCTTCTGCATCTGTCTTTCTTTCTAAATTTACGGACTATGCTGGCTCAAGTGCAGGTTTGGACGTGCTCTATTCGCAGATGCAAGGCAATGAGCACTACTATGGCTTGTATTTTGGCGAGGAAGAATCCGGAGACTTTTTTCAGAATATTAACCTCCCAAAACATTGGAAAACTTTTGGTACGAGCGCCTTGCCTGTGCCGGAAGGAGTAGATCGCGTTCAACGGGTAATTTCCGAGCAATTTGGCGAGCGCGTCGAGACTTACTTTTGGTCGGATGGTCGTTCGCTGGCCATACCATTTCTTAGTGGAACCACTGTCTACGACCCTCGAACACGCCCTTGGTATCGCGGGGCGTTGGAGCAAAGCGGCGTTTACGTTTCGCCGCTTTATCAGTTTGAGAGTACAGGGCGTCTGGGTGCAACGTTCTCAAAAACCGTGGTTGACGACGAAGGTAAATTGCTTGGCGTCGTTGCGCTCGACATAACAATATCGGCACTTTCGCAAATCCTAGATGATATCAGGATCGGCGATCATGGTTTGGTTTTCATGCTAGATCGCGAAGGCCGCCTACTTTCGTACACCAGCACGCGGTCCGAAGGTGGAGAGCCGCGCTTCGTAAGTTCCAATACGAACGAGTCAATTGAAGGTAGTAGCCAAATTATTGATAGTGTCATTGATAAATGGCGAACCAGTCAGCAGGATTTTTTTCGCATAGCTCCAGCATCCGATGAAGGAAACTATATCGCATCTGTGATGCCAATCCCTGAAGTCTTCGGTGCCCAACCCACACTCGGGCTCATAGTGCCGGAAGATGAGTTTATCGGAGAAATAAAAAGAAACACCACTCGCGCCATGCAAATCGGCGTCCTTGCTTTGGTTCTGGCTGTCTCATTTACCTTTGTTGTCGCCCGTCTGTTGAGCAAAAACCTCGTGCGCGTGGCAACGGAAGCCAGAAAAGTCAGTAACTTTGAGCTAAGTGAGAACTTGAACCTGAAGTCAAATATTCAGGAAGTCGCCGAACTCGGGGCTGCCGTTGCGAGTATGAAAGCTGGTTTGTCGAGTTTCGGAGCGTTCGTACCGAAGGAGCTGGTGCGCTCTATCCTTTCAAAAGCAGAGAGAATTAGCGTTGGGGGAGAGTCGCGCGACGTGACACTTATGTTCGCCGACCTCAAAGGCTTTACGCGCCAAACCGAGGGGCTTGAACCCGAAGTTCTGATGCCTGCCTTGTCCGAGTATTTCGAAGCAATGGAAAAAGAGATATCCAGTAATCAGGGTACCGTGGATAAGTATATCGGCGATGCCATTATGGCTCTGTGGAATGCTCCACTCGATGATACTGATCACCCTGTTCATGCTTGCCGAGCAGCTTTAGCTTGTTTGCAGGCTGAGGCGAAACTCAATTCTGATAAGGAAGCGTTACCACTACGTCCGTTGCACACACGTTTCGGCCTACACACCGGTCGCGTCGTGGTCGGTAATGTCGGGTCCCTCTCAAGATTGCAATACACTGCGCTTGGCGCTGCCGTTAACTTTGCTTCCAGACTGGAAGGGTTGAATAAAGTTTACGGCACAAGAATTCTCGTATCGTCAGATGTGGCCGTTCATGTCGAGAGCAAGTTTGTGCTGCGCGAAATTGACTTTGTCGTACCCGCCGGGACTAGTTTTCCTAGCCGTATCTTTGAACTGGTAGGGGAAAAAGAGGATGAGAGTGGTTCTCTGGTGAGCGCAGCCAAGAAACGCGAACTCGAAGACTGGCGTGTATGCTATGACTTATATCAGTCTGGAAAATGGACTGAAGCATTAGACGCCTTAAAGAGGCATCGAGAAATCGCAGCTAACAAGCTTCTTGTAGATGTCTTTATCGAACGTTGCAGCAGTTTTGCGTTTAAACCTCCGGCCGATTGGGACGGCGTTTACCGTTTCGAGAATAAATAAATGAGAAGCATTGCAATCTCTCGCCCCGATGGACCAGAGAGCAGTCAACCAGTCACAATCAAACTGGACCAGTCAGATGAGGCTGCTCAGTCTGTTGCGATGCCGATTAACTGCCAAGATTTGTAGATGACAGCCATTTTCTGGCGTCGGCACCTACGGGCTCACATGCAGCCACAAATTCACGTTCTCTCGACAGCGTTCGTTTCAATTCGCCAGTATAGCCTCGGCACTCCAGCTGAACTCGGTTATTTTGCCTGATGATCCTTAGCTAACATCAAAACCTCAGAGACAGGCATGACATGCCGCCATCCAACTTGGCGCAATCGGTGTTGTCGATTTGGACGACCTCATACCCTGCCTTGTCCAAAACATCTGCAGTGCGGGGGAAACCGGCCGCCATGAGCACCAGATTGTTGAAACGTATTGCATTGGCGGCCGCTTCCTCCCCGTCGGCAACATGCAGAACTCGGTAGCCTTCAAAACATCCGGACGCATCCAAGCGCTTGGTTGACAGGATGGTTTCGGCATCCATCAGCGAACAATCGGTCTTAAAATGCAACACGCCTTCAGGCGTAAACACCTCGCGCAAAGCATGGCCCCATTCATTGGCAATTTCCGTCAGCTCGGCCACGCCTGCAGCGTCGGTTCGATCCGAGCGGCCGACCAGAATTTCCTTTCCGGTCACCAGGATATCACCTCCTTCGACATGGCCGGGCCCCTTGATCTCGCGGACGTCGTCGTAACAGGCACGGATCGTCGACGATATTTCTGCCACCTCACCCAGGCGGGAGGGCGCGCCAGGTCGCATCAGGATAGCACCTTGCGGCAGGCACAGCGCGGTGTCCTCGACGAATTGGGCGTCCGGGTACGCTTCAAGCGGGTCAAGCTCGATGACTTCTGCTTCGGTGCTCCGTAGCGCGCTGACATAGGCCGAATGCGCAGCCAGCATACCCTCTAGGCTGGGATTGCCGATATCCTCGGCACGCAGGCCGTCTGCAATGGTCGAGGCAGGCTTGCGCGTTATGGCACGGGTAAATTCAAAGGTCGGGTTTCGCATGAGTCACTCCTGATCCGAGCGTCGCCCGGTAATATCAATTTCCAGAATCGCGGGGCCGATTTGGGCAATGGCTTCTGTCAGTGCAGCGGCAACAGCTATTGGATCTTGCCGGACGCGTTTGTAGGGGACACCAAACGAGGCAGCAGTGGCCGCAAAGTCAGGTGGGGTTGGGTCGCAACCGATCACCTCGACGCCCACGCCCTCCATGGAAGTAGCGATTTCGCCATAGCCATGGTTGTTCCAAAGAACAAAGGTAATGCGCAGGTTTTGGTCCACTGCGGCCATGATCTCGGGCAGTGAAAATTGGGCACCTCCGTCCCCAGCGATGCAAATCACGGACGCCTCCGGGTCGGCAATCGCGGCACCGATGGCGGCTGGAATACCATAGCCAAGCGCTCCGTATCCGGTGGCCGCATTGAACCAACCTCCGGGACGGTCGTGATCATAATAGAGGTTGCCCGCATAAATCGGTTGAGTGGAATCTCCGATCATGAGCGCATTCGGGACAGCAGCGCGCATGGCTGCCAGAATACCGACTTGAGCGCGGTAGTCAGAACCTATCTCTTCGAACGCAGCAGCGCGGGTTCTTTCGGCGCGGTCCACTCCATCTCGCTGGTTGGATTTTCCGGGCAATGCCGACAGCAAGGACGAAACAACCTGATCGGTGCGACCCTCTATGGCTATTGCGGCTTCGTGACGGGTCAGTTGATCCGGGCAAATATCCACTCGTATGAGCCCTGACATAGAGGCCATATCTCCGGTGGCATACATGTCATAGTCCGTTGGGCCCAACTCGGTCCCCAAAGCGAGGACGCAATCGGCATCCTCGATCAATGCCCGTACGGTTTTCAAGCTTGGACTAGCGGGAACAGTAAGTGGGTGCCCATGCATCAGACCGCGCGCATTTGCGGTTTGCACGACAGGCGCATCGAGACGCTCTGCCAGAGTTTGTAGATCTTCTCCGGTCGTTTTCGCTCCGCCACCCGCCAAGATGACGACTTTTCGCGCGGCTGACAGCCGGTCTGCGGCTTGTTGGACTAAGTCGCAGTCCAATGCCTGATGGGGATAATCTTCCGACGTCAGGGCGCTTTCAGCGACCAGTCCCGCCACATCCAGCGGGATTTGGATATGGGTGGGGCCTGGTCGTCCAACGGAATAGGGTGCAAATGTGCGATCCAAAGCGGCACTCAGATCACTGGGCTGGTCCACATGTTCGGACACCAGCGCAACGGTCTTGGCAAGCGCATGTTGGTCGGGCAGTTCATGCAAGTGGCCAAGAAACTTGTTTAGCGTGCTCTTCTCGTTGACGCCGGAAACCACCAGCATCGGAACGGAATCCGCACGGGCCTGCGCCATCGGCGTCAGCGTATTTGTCAGGCCGGGTCCTGTTATGACAAAGGCAACGCCCGGCTTGCCTGAAACACGCGCATAGCCGTCAGCCATAAAACCTGCGCCTTGCTCGTGCCTTGGGGTCACATGCTGAATACCCGAGGCGGCAAGCCCGCGATAAAGCTCAACGGTGTGCACGCCGGGAATGCCGAACACGCAGGATACGCCCCGTTGCTTCAATTCGGCGACCAGTGCCTCGCCCACTGTTTGTTTGGTCATGCAACATTCCGTTTGCTGAGGTTTGCGTGGGCGACGATACGGTCTAGCGCGGTCGCGAATTGGCTGTCGTCGATGGTGAGGGCGACCCGAACCCAGTCCTTGAGGCTTTCACCAAAGGCCGAGCCCGGCATCACTGAAACGCCATGCTCCAAAAGATCCCAAGCATAGGCGTCACCATCCATTCCAATGCCCGATACGTTGACCAGCGCAAACATGCCCGCATCCGGTTGGTGGACGGTCAGAGGCGTTTCACTATGAAGGCGGCGCTCCAGAACACGAGCGCGAGCCGCAAAACGAGACGCCATGCCTGCAGCGACCGAAGATCCGTGTCGCACAGCTTTTTCAGTCATGTCTGCGATAAAGGGCTGGTTGCCAAACAGCATCGTTTCCGAGACCGGTAGTAACGCAGTACAGAACGCGGCTGGGCCAACGCACCAACCGCTGCGGAAGCCAGGGGCTGCGTGAGATTTGGAAATCGACGACACGGCGATGACCCTATCGGCCAGGTCCGGGTCCGAAAGCGGAGATACAAATTCTGCTCCTTCAAACACCAGATGCTCGTACACTTCGTCCGAGATGATCCAGAGGTCGTGCTTGATCGCAAGTTCGCCAATTTTCCGTACATCTTCAGCGGTCAGGATCGCGCCTGTCGGATTA
Source organism: Ruegeria sp. ABV3_008 (assembly GCF_056161185.1). Taxonomy (NCBI): domain Bacteria; kingdom Pseudomonadati; phylum Pseudomonadota; class Alphaproteobacteria; order Rhodobacterales; family Roseobacteraceae; genus Ruegeria; species Ruegeria sp. ABV3_008. Next base: position 20,035 of record NZ_JBSWYP010000005.1, read on the forward strand.
TGCGGAGTCGTCAGAAGTATAGCGCGGCTGCGCGGGGTGATGCGCTCGGCAATATCTTCGGCCTGCAACCGAAAACCGTTTTCAGGGCGGAGCGGCACCGGCACGGGTTCGGCTCCTGATGCGCGGATCACGCCCTCGTACGTGGCATACATCGGATCACCGACCAACACTTCGGAACCGGCTTCGGCGACGCCTTGCATCACCGTATAAAGCGCGGTCTGCGTGCCAGGAAAACAAAGAATATTCTCCGGCAAAAACTGCCGGCCGCGGCTTTTGGTATACGACTCTGCCAAGGCTGCGCAAAGCCCGGCCTCTCCGCGGCCGTTGGAATAGCCGGTACGGCCAGACTTCAACGCCACGGCAGCGGCGTCGCATAGCTCTGGAGGCGTTGGCACGTCCGGCTCGCCGATTGTCATTTCCACCAGATCGGCGCCTGCCTCAACCATGGCGCGCGCCTTCAAGTGTACTTCCCACTTACCGCCGCCCAATCCGGCCAGCCGTTCAGTAATTGCCGTCAACCTCATAGGCGCTCGCTCTCTTGCGTTAGATCCAAATCGATAATGGCGGAAACGGATTGCAGCCCGATTTCAACCAGTTCACCCTGCTCAAAGGCATCGGGTAAGGCCCCGCCTTCCAGCCACAGACCGTCGATGACCGCATTGCAAGCGATAGCCAGCTGCCGCAATTGGACAGGCGATGCCGAACGGTTCGCTTCATTCAGAGAGGCCGCGATTAACCCTTCAAGCTGGTCCCGAAAATAGGCGTATGTTCGTTCGTGGGTCGCCTTCATTTGCTGGTCCTGCTGAACTTTGTTCAAAAAACTGGCCCAAAGAGCGATAGCACGGGGGTCGACAACCGGAGGCGTCAACGACGCGGTCACGAAAGCTGCCAACTTGGCTTGGGCGCTAGTTTCGACTTGGCTCGCGGGTGCGAATGTCTGATCTGTCATCGAGTTCATGTGGTGCTCATACGCCGCGACGATCAGCTCCTCCTTGGAGTTGAAATAATGACGGATGAGCCCCTGCGTTACATCTGCGCGGTCTGCGATTCCCCGCACTGTAGCGCCACGGACGCCCTGCTCCGCCACCAAATCAAGCGTCGCGAGAATCAGTGCGTGCTGTCGGGCTTCGGCCGACTCACGCTTAAATTTCTTGCGGTCTTCGCTCACGATTGGTCCTATTTTGCGGATGCTGTAATTATACACTTGCATAATTACTGTGCTCGCGGCTTACTGCAATCAGAAAGTTGGGGTCAAAGAAAAAATGGACACAGCCGCCGCTGACGCAGTTGCTCAACAAACGGATACGCGCCGAGAGGCGATCCGCGTTGAGGACTTGCATAAGTCTTTTGGAAATCTCGAGGTACTAAAAGGCGTAGACCTCACTGCACATCAGGGCGATGTCGTAGCGATCATTGGTGGCTCGGGGTCTGGCAAATCGACCATGCTACGATGCATCAATTTCCTTGAAACGCCGACCTCCGGCAAAATCATAATCGGAGACGAGGAAGTGGCCATGCGGGCGGATGGCAGCCCGGCCAGCCAGAAGCAGATAGAGCGCATTCGGACAAAGCTGGCGATGGTGTTCCAGCAGTTCAACCTGTGGACCCACCGCACTCTGCTGGAGAATGTGATCGAGGTTCCGGTACATGTGTTAAAGGTGCCAAAATCCGAGGCGATCGAACGCGCGCGCGAATTGCTGGTCAGGGTAGGCCTGGGCGGAAAAGAGGACACCTTCCCAGCATATCTATCCGGGGGCCAACAGCAGAGGGCCGCTATTGCTCGGGCATTGGCGGTTGATCCTTCCGCTATGCTCTTTGACGAGCCAACATCCGCACTGGATCCAGAACTTGTGGGCGAAGTGCTGACGGTGATCCGTGATCTGGCTGCTGAAGGGCGAACCATGTTATTGGTCACTCATGAGATGAAGTTCGCGCGAGAAGTGGCGAACCATGTCGTCTACCTCTACCAGGGACGCATTGAAGAGCAGGGACCACCTGCCGACCTCTTTGGAAATCCACAATCAGAACGACTGAAGCAATTCCTCAGATCAGTCGGATAGTATCAAAACACCAAATAAAACCAACCGGGAGACTCCTAATGAAATTAAAAGCACTTCTGACTGCAGCAACAGCCGCAGCCGTTCTAACTGCAGGCGCGGCCGCAGCTGAACAAGTTAAGATCGGTATCGCCGCCGAACCCTATCCCCCATTTGCGTCACCCGACAGCTCGGGCAATTGGGTCGGATGGGAGATCGAGGTGATCAATGCCGTCTGCGCCGCAGCCGAGCTTGACTGTGTAATCACACCTGTCGCCTGGGACGGTATCATTCCGTCGCTGACCGGCCAGCAGATCGATGCGATCATGGCGTCGATGTCGATCACCGAAGAACGGCTGAAGACCATCGACTTTAGTGATGCGTACTACAACACACCCGCAGTGATCGTGGCGGACAAGTCGATGGATATCGAGCCCACCGCAGAATCCCTTGCTGGCAAGATCATCGGGATCCAAGCCTCGACCATCCACCAAGCCTATGCCCAGGAATACTTCAAGGATTCAGAGCTGAAAGTTTATCAGACTCAGGATGAGGCCAACCAAGACCTTTTCGCGGGTCGCATCGATGCTACTCAGGCGGACAGTATTGCCATGGCTGATTTTGTGAATTCGGACAATGGTAGCTGTTGCGAAATCAAAGGTGCTGTCGCAGATGATCCGGCAATCTTGGGCCGTGGCGTCGGTGCCGGTGTGCGCAAGGGCGACACCGAACTTCTTGAAGCGCTAAACAAAGGGATCGCTGCGATCTTGGCGGATGGGACCCACGAGAAAATCACCTCGGGTTATTTCACCACCAGCATCTACTAAGGCGTAGCTGTGACCGGACTGTTAGAGACACTGGGCCTTGGCACCAGCATGGAGTTGCTGTCGCTGTCTAGTTGGGGTGGCAACCTGTTACGCGGGCTTGCCAATTCCCTGCAAATCGCCTTCGGCGCATTTGGAATGGGGCTGGTTATCGGGCTGTTCGGGGCCTACGGAAAACTCTACGGCGGGAAGGTCACGCGTGACCTTCTTGCCATCTACACAACAGTGATCAGGGCTGTGCCCGAATTGGTGCTGATCCTAATCCTTTATTATGTCGGCAGTGATATCATCAACAAGATCTCTGAGGCCGTCGGAGGCGGCCGGGTTGAGATCAACGGTGTCGCCGCCGGTATTTGGGTGTTGGGCGTTGTACAAGGGGCCTATGCCACCGAGGTTCTGCGAGGCGCGATAAAGGCGGTGCCTGTCGGGCAGATCGAGGCGGCGAAGTCCTATGGAATGCCCGCCTTCATGATCATGCGTCGGGTGACCATACCAGCAATGATGGGATTTGCGGTGCCGGGGCTGGCCAATCTGTGGCTTATCGCCACCAAAGACACGGCCTTGCTCGCTGTCGTTGGGTTCAGTGAGTTGACGCTGGAAACACGACAGGCGGCAAGCAGTACCCGAGCCTACTTCACCTTCTTTTTGGCTGCTGGCTTTCTATACCTGATGGTCACCCTTTTCTCAGGGGTCGTTTTTGCCCGAATCGAGAAATGGGCGCGGCGCGGTCAACCTTCGTTGAAGGGTGGCTCGGCATGATCACTGTAAAAGCTCTTATGCAACCGCACCGTATCGTCATGATGTTGCTATTTGCAGCATTGGTGATCTGGTGTGCGTTCTCGTTGCGTTGGGACTGGATCCCAAAATATGCCCCTTTGGCGTTACAGGGTCTTTGGACCACAATCTGGCTTTTGGTGGTCACAACCGTATTAGGCTTTCTAATGGCTGTGCCTCTGGGATTGGCGCAAGCGGTGGGCCCATGGTACTTGGCCACGCCCGCAAGGGTGTTCTGCACGATAATTCGAGGCACACCGCTGCTGTTGCAGATCTGGTTGCTATATTACGGACTTGGTTCGTTATTTCCGCAGTTTCCCTGGATACGATCGTCTGAGCTTTGGCCCTACCTGCGTCAGGCTTGGCCCTACGCCGTCCTGGCGCTGACATTGTCCTTTGCAGGATACGAGGGCGAGGTCATGCGAGGCGCGTTCTCTGGTGTGGCAAAAGGCCAGTTGGAGGCTGCAAAGTCTTTCGGGATGCCACGTTTCACTATGTTCCGCCGGATCTGGCTACCCCAAGCCGTACGTAATGTTCTGCCTACCTTGGGTGGTGAAACCATATTGCAGCTCAAAGCAACGCCACTCGTAGCAACGATCACAGTGGTCGAGATATATGCGGTTTCTTCCCGGGTTCGAGCAGACACATTCGTGGTCTACGAGCCCCTGCTGTTGCTGGCATTGGTTTACATGGCAATCGCCGGTTTAATTGCCTTAGCCTTCCGACGATTCGAGGGAGTTTGAAATATTGCCAGCAGTGCTAACGTATGGTCGATAGGTGTATTGAGACAGAAATGCTTGATGTTTGGGTTAGATATAAGAGACGTAATGTACTCATTTCTTGAGATTTTGGCCATCGATTAAGTCAATGATCTGTGATGTTCCACAGTAACTGTTGGACGTCAGACGAATTTGAACTTCACGTCAAAGACTGACCCAACACCCCGATTTCATGCTCCCGTCGGCGTTCCGTTTGATCTGACTTTCCTTCCGGAAAATCAGAGCTGATTTGTAGATCATCAGGAACAAACGACTTTGCCATCTGATCTGCAAAGTGGCAAACGCCGGTGAAGGCGAGGCAATGCTATTCGACAGGTTTGGAGTGACCCGCAGGCCCAGCCGAGGACACGGCCCTGTCTAATTGAGTTGCCCGAGGGGGAGAGCTGCGCCCTCTCCCTAGCGGCCAGTGGCGTTTGGCTTGTCCAGATCCCACTGACCCACAAAAAAATGTCAATGGCCAGTAGCCCCACCACAAGTATGAAGTACGGCCCAAAACCGCCATTCTGAAACGCCGCCGCTAATTTCTGCTGTGAGTACAAAGCAATCGTTCTTTATGACTATTGATAGCCTTTGAATATCCCAAGCGGGCGGTCAGCATAGACCCTATAGTAGCTGCTTTAGTTGATCCCCAGCTTCCCCTAAGTACGCAAATCAGATTGAACTAGAGCTTGATGCGGAAAGCCGCGAAGCCGTTTGTGCCATATCCGGCGTCTTCGATGGAAACGCCTTTGACGTCGCCAATGTAGTCTCGGGCCTTAGGGCCGGTCTCGAAAAGCACGGTTGTGTTCTCAAGAGGTGCAAATGACCAATTGGCGTCCGCTTTTGGGTTGATCGTTCCCTGTTCAACAATATAGCGCACAATGACGTCGCGATTTGTGTCCGGGGCCTCGAATACAATTGTATCACCCAGTGCGCCGGGGAATGAACCTCCGCCCGATGCACGATAATTGTTGGTGGCGATAATGAACTCCATGTCATCAGTGACCGGTTTACCTTGGAAGGACAAATTCACAATTCTGGCTGCGTCGGGATTCACCTCTTCGCCTTTTGGTCCAAAGCGCGACGGTTGTGAAAGGTCGATCTGGTATGTCACACCATCCATTACATCGAAATTGTAAGATGGAAACTCTGGGTTCAGTAGCACCGCGTCCTCTGAGCCTGGCTCGATCTTGTTGAACATTCCGGCCGAACGCTCCAACCAACCACGCAGCTGAACACCGTTCACGCGCACCGCGCGCACCGTATTCGGATAGAGATACAGATCAGCCACGTTTTTAATAGCAACGTCCCCGACCGGGACGTCGGTGTAGTAGTCGGGGCCGCCGCGACCACCCGCCTTGAACGGCGCCGCCGCTGACAGGATCGGCAAACCCTCGTGCTCGGTACCTTTCAGCATTTCTTCGACATACCAATTCTGTGCGATTGAAACGATCTGCACAGACGGATCGTCAGCAACCAGCGCGAAATAACTATGCAATGGAGCAGATGTTTTGCCGACTGCTCGACGGACATAGGCGAGCGTTTCGTCGTGATCCTTCGCAACCGAGTCGAGAACCTTCCGATCGTCTCCGACCAAAGCGGTGATTGAACGGTCTTCATTGCGTTGAGAAATCGCACGGGCCTCGGACGTCGTGGTGACCACGCGCCACTCGTTTCCGTCTCGTTCCAGCAACAGATCCAGCAAACCAAGATGTGATCCCCAGAAGCCGCCCATGACAGCAGGTTTGCCCATCAGGGTGCCCTTTTCGACATCGATACCGGGTCGGTCCGAAAATGTCGGCGAGGGGAAAACAAGGTGATTGTGGCCCGTGACCAACGCGTCGATCCCGTCAACACCCGCCAAAACGACGGATGCGTTTTCCATACCGTCGACATGATTGGCGTCGCCGATCCCAGAATGTGAAAGGGCGATGACTAGGTCACACCCTTGTTCTTTCATCTCTGGCACGTATGCCCGCGCGGTTTCGACGATATCGCGGGCTTGAACATTGCCTTCCAGGTGCTTTCGATCCCAGTTCATGATCTGCGGCGGTGTAAAGCCAATTACGCCGATTTTGATTGAGTGCTTGGTCCCGTCGCCCGTTTCGATTTCACGGTCGATCATTGCGTAAGGTTTGATCAGCGTTTTGTCGTCACGTGGAGTTGCGCCTTGTGCCTTTGAAACGTTAGCCAAAACGACCGGGAACTCCGCGCCCGCAAGTGATTTTTCCAGAAAATCCAGTCCGTAGTTGAATTCGTGATTGCCCAAAGTGGCGGCATCATAGCCAATCGTGTTGAACGCGGTGATGATAGGGTGGGCGTCCCCTTCTTTCATACCACGCTCATAGGCAATGTAGTCGCCCATTGGGTTCCCTTGAAGAAAGTCGCCATTGTCGACCAAGATCGAGTTCGTCGCCTCGGATCGAATTTCGTCGATGATTGAGGCCGTACGTGACAAGCCCACGGTGTCACGGGGTTTGTCAGCATAGTAGTCGTAGGGGAACACATGAACATGGATGTCCGTTGTTTCCATAATGCGCAAATGCGCTTGATTGTTGGCAGCCGAAACTGAAAAAGGATGCAAGGTGATAGCCGCTGCACCGGCTGTTGTTGCGAGAAATTGGCGACGCGAAATTGACGAGCGGCTGGAAAATGACATGGGTGACCTTTCGAATTGGCTGGCAACGAGAATTGTTGCCGCTTTTGCATAACGATCTTATGACAGTTTTTCCTACCACATTTTGCAGGCTTATTTCAGGGGTTTTGGACGAGCACCATGCACCTACTCCCGAGAAGTTGCTCAGTGATGGTCTGAGGTGAAATCAAGCCAGAAGTGTTTTGATAACTTATGTGTAACTTGCTCGGTGCTTCGTACCATTGTCCGTGCAGCATTGACGGCGCAAAACTATTCTGAAGGGGATCGCAGGAGCCTGTTCTGGACGGTGCGTTGCCCAGGCCCGCCAGTGACGTACGTTAACCGATAGTCGGCGTAAGCGACATTGCCGGTCTTGCCACCGCCTTGACCCATGAAGGACCCACTGGCATGCGCCTCCTATTATCGTGCGAAATCCGGAGTTGAGACTAAGTGAAAGTTGTCTTTGAGCATTCGCCATCCTTCGATCCAGAGCAGGGGGCGGAACAATGTTTGGAGCCGCCGCGACGCTTTGAATTTCGGGCGCTACTGACGGTGAGTTATGATGTTGAAACCTTCTTCGGGTGATGGTGGCACGAAATGCCGCGCAATTCGGCGATATTGATCTTCCGTTGCTGCAAAGGCATGAGCGCCTTCTCTGTTGCGCTCGCGCAGTCGGTGCAGACAAACCTCATCTGGCACATCCAAAAAGTGAAGGTGGTGCTTCGCAGCAGTGTCTTCCAGCAGGTCGCGCATCCAAACCCTATTTTCAATTGTGTTCGCTGGAAAATCGAGAACAACGGAAACGCCAGCCTTCAGCAGAGAAGCCACGTGACGCCCCATGACCGGTCGCAGTTTTAAAGCGCAATTCACATAGTCCTGAAGGGACTTCATCTGGTCGCCAAACAGGGTGCTAAGCCATTCATCTTCTGAAATAAGCACGGCCGCGTCTCTTTCGGCGAGTTCTGCTGCCAGAGTTGATTTCCCGGAAGCTGCTTTGCCGCATAGCAAGTGAAGCGTTGGAATAGCCTGTGACATAAAGCGAACTCCCAGATTACCTGATGGTCCCTGCGCTAAGTTGGTCCGCCAGTTGATCAAACACCAACCTGATCCTTCGTGCGGTATGTAATTCGGAGTGCGTCGCCAGCCAAATCGGGAACTTAAACGGCTCGCGGTCGGGAAGCACGCGCTCCACACCCGGCGTTAAGGCAGCCACATCATCCGACATTACACTTATGCCAAACCCTTGGCGCACCAATTCCCAGGATACTATCCCGCTTTGTGAGCCAATCCTGAAGCTTTTTCGGGTGACCTGAATGCCCGCCGGATCGAGAAAGCCGATCATCGTGTCGATGTCCCCGAACCCGACAAAGTCCAATTTCGCAAGTTCATTTTCATTTTTAGGCCGTCCGACCTGATCAAGATACGAAGGTGCCGCGTAAAAATGAGCGCTGGCCTCGGCGACAAGCTTTGCTGTCAGATCCGGCTGAGTTGGGCGTACATGTCGGATCGCGATATCAGCCTCACGTCGCTGTATGTCTCGTATGTCATTTGCAGCAACGATGTCTATCTCTAGTCGAGGTGCTGCAAGTCGAATCTTTTTCAGTATCGGTGGCAGCTGGTAGGCAGACATCACATCTGATGCAGTAATCCTGACTTGTCCCTCAACAGCTTGCGACTGGCTTGTCGCAGTAAGAGAAATCCTGTTTGCCACATCCGCCATTTCTCTGACATGCAACAAAAGCTCGGCGCCAGCTGTCGTCAACTTTAGCGACTTGCCGACTCTTTCAAACAGGGTGATGCAAAGCGCCGTTTCCAGTGCAGCAACTTGACGGCCGACAGTGGGTTGAGTTTGCTCAAGAACGCGCGCCGCTGCGGAAAATGAGCCTTCTTCGGCTGTCGCAAGAAAGGACCGCACCTGATTCCAGTCGAAGTTTATAGCTTTCCAGTTCATGCATTTATGCATAACAGTTCTGCGGATTGTAGCAATTCCATAAATGATTGTTTGGAAGTAAAGGATACCGCAGCAATCTTGTAAGAGAGTAATGAAATGACTGCTTTGTCCAAGGATGCCGCGTTCTGGAGCAAAATCTCGCGAAAGTACGCGGCAGACCCAATCCGCAATATGGAAGGGTATCTGAAAACACTTGAGCTTACGAAGTCGTACCTGAAAGCAGACGACAACGTACTGGAAATCGGGTGCGGGACGGGTTCAACAGCGCTGCTGCTTGCACCGCATGTTGCCCATATCACCGCGACGGATCTCGCTCCGGGCATGATCGAGATTGCCGATGAGAAGCGTGCGAAAGAAGGATTGGAGAATGTCACTTTCAAGGTGGCTGAAGTTCTTGAGCACGGTCTTGACGAAGGGTCCTACGATGCGGTCCTGGCGCACAATTTGCTTCATCTCCTGCCCGATTTGGACCAAGCGCTTGAGCACATTTCCGCACTTACAAAATCCGGTGGGTTTTTCATATCCAAAACCGTTTGCGCCCCTGAGAGCGGTGGTTTCAAGTATACGATGATCAGTCGGGTCGCGATCCCAATCATGCAGGCTCTTGGTAAAGCCCCATTTGTGCATTTTGTGTCTGGATCAGTGCTTGAGAGGAAGATTGCCTCCGCAGGCTTCGATATCCTCTATACGACTGATCAAGCCTCAATCCTCCAAAGCCGCTATATTGTCGCGCAAAAATCTTAAAGTTTTAGTTCGATCAGCGGCATCGGTTGGCACTATCTTTGCGTCACATTGCGCGTTGTTTTTATACTGGAATGAACGGAGTTACTTCGGTCTGCCTCTAACTCAAGAAAGCTATTACGGCGGGCCGCTTTTTTCGCATTTAGCGAGTTCAGGCAGGCTTTGATTTTGCGCTCGTTGCGAACGACAAGTTCGATGCGCCGTGCTGCAGCACGGGGACTATGGGGTGAAGGTACGGAAAGGACCATGACTAACAGAACCACTCCAACTCGAGCAAAGTTTGCTAGTTGCCCCAATGAAGATGAGGTGGTCGAAACGCATGTAATTTGTTTGGCGTGATCGCAATTGTCAGTCTTCAGTTCATTCGAGGACGCCAAAATCCGCCGCCCGAATGTCGCAAATTTTAACAAGATGTACGCTCTGACCGACAGTCTCACATCGCCAAACTTGGTTTCTTCCGCAGATCAACAAGGTTCTGGACCAATCTAAAGGAGGAGACTCATATGCCTGGGAATGAAGACAACATACGACAGCCCGGCTTGCTGCTGGCGCTTGCGCCAATAGTGCTGACTCTGTGTGTGCTTGGGCTGCAATTATTCTATTTCGGTGACTTTACCCCGCATATCCCGTTGGCATTCGGGATCGCGATCACCAGCATCGTTGGCCTCATGTTGGGTCACAAATGGCCCAATATCGAAGAGGGCGTTTTCCACGTTATCAATATCTCACTGCCTTCAGTTTCGATTCTGATCACAGTGGGAATGATAATCGGTGTGTGGATCGCGAGCGGAACTGTGCCAACGCTGATCTACTACGGTCTCAAGATTTTGTCGCCTGAACTTTTCCTCGCCGCTGGAATGGTCCTTTGCTCCATTGTCTCCGTTTCATTGGGCACTTCGTGGGGAACGACAGGCACTGTCGGTTTAGCGCTGATGGGGATCGGTGCGGGGTTCGGTATTCCAATGTATTGGACAGCGGGGGCGGTCGTCTCCGGAGCATTCTTTGGAGACAAGATCTCACCTCTATCGGACACGACGAACTTGGCACCAGCCGTGACAGGAACCAATCTGTTCGATCACATTCGGAATATGCTTCCAACCACCGTTCCTTCGATGCTGATTGCACTCGTGATCTACTTTGTCGTTGGCTTCACTCTGATTGACACGTCACAGGTATCGTTTGACCGCATTCATGCAATCACGACGGCACTGGATGACGCGTTCTGGATTTCGCCGATCATGCTGTTTCCAGCCGTTCTGGTCATCGTGCTGGCAGTCATGAAACAACCTCCGATCCCGTCACTGTTTGCAGGCGCGGTTTCGGGCGGCATCATGGCTATCTTCTGTCAGGGGGCTGGACTGCATGAGACGTTCACCTTCGCCAATAGCGGCTATTCGATCGATACTGGGGTTCCAGAGATCGATCCCCTGCTGAACCGCGGAGGTATTCAGTCGATGATGTGGACGATTTCACTGGTGCTGCTTGCCCTGGGGTTTGGTGGAGCGCTTGAACGTGTCGGTTGCCTTCAGGCGATCATCAAAGTTGTCATCTCGAAGGTGAAAACGTTTGCCGGCATTCAAACCTCGGCCATCCTGACCTCTGTCGCGACCAACACCGTTGCAGGTGACCCCTATCTGTCAATTGCGCTTCCTGGACGGATGTATGCACCGGTCTATCGTGCGATGGGCTATTCCCCGCTGAACCTTTCCCGGGCGGTCGAGGAAGGCGGAACACTGGTGTCCCCTCTAATCCCGTGGAATGCAGGTGGTGCGTTTGTCATCACGGCGCTTGGTTTGGGTATCGCAGACGGCAACTTCGAAAACCTGCTGTATATTCCGCTTGCATTCGCTTGCTGGCTGTCACCGGTCATCGGTATCTTCTATGCCATGACAGGGCTCTTTTCGCCTAAAGCAAGCGAAGATGAAGTCCGCTCCTGGGAGGAAAGCGGCGAACCTGTTGCACAGATGAGTGCGTAATCTTTCTGCACCAACACCAAATGAGGTGTTGGTGCCCTTCATCCGCCTTGGTCGATACTGGGAGGAGAGCATATGGACCCGAGAAACTTTGTCCCAAAGGGCGCGGCCAGCTATCGCATTGACTATGATGGGCCGGCCAAGGAAATCTATTTTCTGCTGCTGCCAAAGCTGACCATGCTGGCTTTTAGCGCCGCAGTGGAACCTCTGAGGATCGCTAATCAGGTTACAAACAAAGAACTGTATAAATGGTTTCTGATCACTGAAGATGGAGAACCGGTTTCTTGTTCGAATGGGGTTGAAATTAAGCCGGATTTTGCGTTGCACAATCTGCCACGATCATCGCGGCTGTTTGTCTGCTCGGGTATTGAACCGGTGGAAAGTACAAACCCCAAGGTGCTATCGTGGATTCGCCGCCAAAGAACCTTTGGGTGTAATCTGGGTGGTATTTGCACCGGGGCTTTCGCCCTTGCCAAGGCCGGAGTTCTGTCAGGTAAAAGGTTCACATTGCATTGGGAAAACCACCCTGCTTTCATCGAAAACTTTGATGGTTTGGAGCCATCGTCAAACCTGTATGAGATCGACAATGAGCTTATGACATGTGGAGGCGGAAATGCCGCAACCGACATGATGTTGGACATGATCGAATCCGATTTCGGAAATGACCTGGCGGTCATCGTTTCGGACATGTGCATTCACTTTCGGTCCAACAATAGTAAAACGCTCCAGAAATCAGCCTTTTCGGTCGCTTTGGGTAGCCGCAACCAGTACCTGATCAACGCGATGCAGATCATGCAAGAAAACCTGGAAGAGCCTTTAGATATCTCTGAAATAGCAGAAGCCGTGCAGATATCTCGTCGCCAGTTAGAGCGTCTCTTCCAAAAGTACGTCGAAACTTCGCCTGTCCAGTTTTATATAGAGCTGCGTGTTTCGAGGGCCTACGCATTGCTCAGCGAAACCGAGATGGCTGTAGCAGAAATCGCCGCAGCCACAGGCTTTAGCAGCGCGACGCAACTTACTGCACGATTCAAGAAACGCTACGGCGAAGCGCCGACTTCATTCAGAAGGGGGTGGTCTGAAAGACGTGAGTATTTTGCGTCTGAACAGTCATAGTTTGAGATATCTGAGCGTACCCCGGTGCTTTCTCTGCAGCCAGCCAAGGTCCGTTTTGGGAACGCTGCAACGCAGGACCCTCAGTATTGAAAAATGTCTGAAAGTGGCGATGAGTTCCGGTCGACGAAGCGTTGTATGGTTCGAAGTTGCGCTGCCTCCGAGGTCTGGAAAGAGCTCAAAGTGCGAAATGCTACACAGTGAATCAATGCTTGTAGTGCTCGAAAGCTGACGTAGCCAAGTTTATTCAAAATCGCATTTTGATTTTGATCAACCAGTCAACGCACAGTGCAAAAACCTCAACTTCTGATGGATTTCTGTATGGGCTGCCTTCATATTTGTGACCCTAGGAACGTCCCAGGGTCACTGTTGGCTAAGCGAATTTTATTCGGCTGGCATCGTCGATGTTTCTGGATCAATAGTTGATGCGATGCCGGCGGCTTCGCGGCGCCCATCGTTCCAGATCGCTTTTATCAACGCAATGCACATCAGCGCCATGACAATGGAAAAAGGCAACGCGCCGATTACCATGGCTGTCTGGATTGCCCCTGTTCCACCAGAGATTAGCAAACCGCCAACGACCAATGCCAGCGCTGCACCCCAGAACATGATGTGCGGGCGAGCCTTGGGCCCCTCGTCACCAGCGGCGTTGATTGTGTTCACGATCAGGACTGCCGAGTCAGCGGAAGTTACTAGAAACGTCATCAAGAGGATCACGATCACTACCGCCATTGCCCAGGCAAGGAATTCCGCTATTGGCGCGAGCATGTACGTAGTCATGGCAAAGATCTTGTCACCATTGGCTGCGTCCAGAATCACGCCATTCGCACCGCCATTCAGTTCCAGGTCGATGGCCGTACCACCGGCCCACGCAAACCAGACAAAGCACATAAGCGAGGGTACGATCATTGCGCCCAGCACAAATTCACGGATGGACCGACCGCGCGAGATGCGCGCCAGGAACAACCCGACGAAGGGTGCGAATGCGATCCACCAAGCCCAGTAGAACACCGGCCACCAGCCCTGCCACTGTGCTAATAGGAAAGCCTCGGAGCCCTCAACGCCATCTGATGCGTAAACATTTAAGCTGAGCCAAGGCAAAGCGATCAAGTAATCCCAGATACCGACAAAGAAGGCCTTGGCGCCAAAGAATGTCGCTCCGAACAGGATGAAGAATCCCAGCAAGAAGATCGACAAAGCCATGTTGATGTTTGACAGCCACTTAATACCTTTACCCACACCGGACAGAGCCGACAGCGTCGAGGCACCCATAATGACCAGCAAGGCGACGACGATACCCAGTGTTGTGGCTGAACCGTCTGCATTAGCCAATCCACCAATGCCGATACGGGTCAGACCCGCCACGAATTGCTCGACACCAAACCCCAATGTCTGTGCCACACCGAGGATGGTCGCAACAACGGCCACGATATCAATCAGGTGCCCAAGGTTGCCCGACAGCGCTTTGCCAAACAGTGGTGTCAAGGATGAGCGGATCGTTAGCGGAAGCCCGCGGCGATAGCTGAAGAATGCCAGTGCAAGACCAGCAATCGCGTAGCACGCCCAAGCGCCCAATCCCCAATGTAGGTAGGACCACACGTAAGCGGTGCGCACATTGTCCGCATCTAGAGCTGTAGTGACCCCCTGAATAACTGAAGGGTTGTTCTTGAAGTGGGCTACGGGTTCTGCAACCGCCCAGGTCAACATCCCAACACCGATCCCAGCACCGAACATCATCGAGAACCAGGAGAAATTTGAGAACTCCGGCTTTTCACCTTCGACACCAAGGTTCAAACGTCCCGCAGTTGGCCAGATGGCCAAACCAATACAGACGATAACAAATCCGGTTACGACCCAGATGTACCAAGCAGCAAACTGAGCCAGAATAGCTGCGTTCCAGTCGCCAAGGATCCTGCCGGCCTGGGTTGGCCAAACGATGCACCAGACGACCAACAAACTGATGATGATCTTACTGATCACAGTGACGTTTACACTGAACCCCCGATAAAAACCGTTATCAGCGGTCTTAATCGGAAGTTCCGAAAGAGGTGGCTTTATTGCCATAGTCAACTTCTCCCTGTTTTGGATGTTCTTGTGGGGCTGTCTGCTAGATTTGGTCTGACAGCCCAAGTTGTAAGGAAACCAGTGAACCCAACGATGCACACAAAAGCGTCGTCAGCCTCAACGGGTCCACAGAATCACAACTCTCTAAAATTATTGAATTCTTTGAGCCTGCATACGCGTTTGAGTTTCGTTGATCGGATGGCTGTCCGCGCCTGTAGCCGCGCCTTTAATTTGTTATCGTTGGCTCCCGTGTTTCTTTCACAGGGCTGCACTCGCGCCCACTGGCATAGTTTTTGGTATAATTCTTCTTTCTTTTGCAGTAGCTGAGTAGTTATGCATGACATTAACAGAGTTAATACCAATCTAAGCCGGAACCTCGTTGCGCTCTATGCGTTCGAAATGGTCGCAAAACATGGAAACTTTACGAGTGCGGGAGACGCTCTCGGGCTGACCCAGTCCTCTATCTCGCAACGGATAAAAGGTTTGGAGGTTGATCTGGGTGTCGTCCTCTTCAAAAGGGAACACCGGGGTGTCTCACTGACACACGAGGGTTTGAGGCTTTTGAACGTGGTCAGACCAGCAATGACGCAGATGAACTATGCGGTAAACTCTTTGCTGGAACGCAAAACTAAACCCAGCGTTCGAATCTCAGCCGATTTTGCGTTCTCAACATTCTGGTTGCTGCCTCGACTTGGTTACCTCCGAGAGGAAATCGGGGATGAAATTGAATTTCAGATTTTGGCTTCAAATGTGCCACCCAGTCTGAATGATACCGATTGCGACATTCGTATTCATGTTGCGCCCAAGGACCAGATCAAACCTGATGAAATACTAGTCTTGGAAGAAGTTGTCGCTGCTGTTTGCAGTCCTCAGCTGTTAGAGAAGATCGGGCCAATCCAAAATCCTGCAGACTTGCTCAATGTTCAACTCTTGAGTCTGTCAAAACCCGCAACCGCGGCGTGGCAAACCTGGCAAGGATGGTTTGATAGCTTAGGCGTAACGGGCGAAAGAAAGAAAAATTACATTAGTTTCAACAACTACGACATGGTCACTCAGGCAGCTTTGTCAGGTGAAGGCGTTGCATTAGGCTGGATTGGATTGATTGATGATCTGCTCAGCAAGGGTTCCCTTGTGACCGTTACGGACGATCTCGTTTTCAGCGATGCCGGTTATGTGATGTCACGGAGCCATACCAACTCTGGCCGAGGACCCAGGCTTGTGTTCGACTGGATCGCGGACCAAGTTCTCGCAACATCTTCAAAATAGCGAGTCGTTGGATCGTTCAGTCAACCTAGCCGTCAAGTCAGGTCAATACGAAAACTTAATACGGCAAAGGTTCGAAGCTACATTGAAAACTCTGGTTTTGCGTTTTGCGAGCTTTCAAAGTCCGGTCGCGAATGCAAAATTGCGGGTTCGATTGGTTCTTAGGTGTCATGCTTTCGACGGCTGCTTTGGCCGCACTTAAGGCGGTGGCCACTATCGAATACGAGCAGGTGCGGCGAACGGCGGCTGTGTGGGTTTGCAAACACCACAACAAAAAACCACCGTGAAAGTCTCTTTTGGGCCGACATCGGTCAATCAAAGTGAGGACTAAGGTTTATTACTAGGCAACCTCCATAATTGGTTTAAACGTCCTCTTCTAGACGCACATCATTGTCGTTTTGATCGGCCGTTTGTCAAAACTTGCTAAGTGTTTCCAGTATCAATTTCCGCGTAGCGTTGTCGTTGTTGAATATCCTGTAAGCGAGAAACTCAGACGGAAACTCGGGCCACGTTTTTCGCATTTCAGCAATGAGCCGTTGTGCTTCTTCCGTGTTTCCCAACTCATCTTGCGCAACGGCTTGGAATAAGAGCGAAGGAGCACTGACTGGCGCTCCGGCAGCTGGCGCCCCCTGAAAGGCTTCGACAACGCTCTCGTAATTCCCGAGCATGAGTTGCGACACGCCCCAGATGTTTCTCGCACCAAACCTACCCGATCCGGATCTGGGTCTCTCCGGGTTACTGACTTCGGCGGCAAGTTCTGGGGCATTGGCAACTATGGCAGTGATACCAACAAGGTCGAGAATATGGCCATCCTTCGGACCCAGTTCGACGGACATTCTGGCGTATTTTAAAGCCTCGTTTGGCTGGTTCTTGACGGCCAACACCCAACCATTTGCGCCATTTGCCCACGCATCAGCAGGGGACAATTCAAGGGCCTTTTCAGATAGTTCCGAAGCTTGAGTTAAGAGATCTTCTCTTTGTGCTTCATCAGGGGACAGCATGGCCAGAGTCGCCAGAACCTGTGCCGATCCCGCATAGCCATCGGAGAGTGCTGGGTCGAGCTCGGCCGCATGCTGGAACATTCCCAGTGCTATTTGCTGGCGTTTGACGTCAAATACGGGAAAAAACATGCCTCGGGCTTGACCCGCAAGGTTGGCCGCCTGAAGTCTTGTCAAAGATTGCTCACCAAGTGCTGCACGTTCAGCTTGTTCAATGGATTGAGCCGTTGGTGGTACTTTTGTGTTTTTTTGGCTCGTCCAGATGCCAAGCACAGCGACTACTGCGAGGACCCCCAATCCAACTGGCAGCAGCCGCAGCGAACGCCGACGCCCGCCCGGCTCATCGCCGTTCCATCCATTTGACACGCCGTCTTCAATTGTAGGCTCGTATGAAAACCGCGGCTTGTATCCGCCAGGATCAACAAAAATGCGAACCCCTTCGCCGTCCCATTTTTCTTCGTAAAACTCATGGAGCAGCCTGCGCAGCCGCCTAGCTTCTACGCGAACGAGGTTTTGACCGCCAGTGCCATCAATACGCCGCCCATAGACCTCTACGGCAATAGCTTTGCCTCGGATCTGGGGACCGCGACCCGCGATAGCTTCCTCGACTACGTATGTAAGAAATTGCTGGAGACGGGGCGAAGCTTGAAATTCGTCGCTCGATAAAACGCGCTCGAGAGCTTCCCGGACTAGATCCGGCGATGGCTGCTCAACATGTTGATCTATCGGCAATTCACTAGCTTTGTTCAAGGCAAACTCACCCCCAACTCACGGTGACTCACTTGGCCTGCACGGTCAACCACACTCATCTCGATGTGAGAATAGATAGTGGGAGCCGGGATTTATCCAGTGGCGGTGGACCTGACAGAAGAGATTCCAGAGCTGTCCGATGCGCTGTCAGGGCGTATCGAAACGGATGCGTTGCTCAAAGAGGTTGTCGAAGACCTGAAGAAAGCTTCCGAGCTGCTGGATGATGTATCGATCACAGCCTCAGAGCGCGCGGAATGGGCCCACATAAAATCTGAACTCGTGAACGAACTTCGCCGGATGGTGAAGCGCGATCCTCGCAACATTTCCAATTGAGGGCATGGCCATGACAAAAGAAGACAACGGCAAAGATCTGAAAAACGACCCGAACCAGCAATCTGACGACATCGAAAACCCTTCCCGGCGACACGTTATGCAGGGGCTGGCAGCAGGCGCGGTCGCAACCGGTGCCGTTAGCTACGGTACTGGAGCTGCACAGGCGCACCCCGGAGATGGACCACTAGGCGAAAGCCTAAAGAACCCTTACGGCGGCAGACCTGCGGGCGGTATCACGCTGCCGGAGTATTTCCGCCCCACAAAATACATGACTGGTTCGAACGCGAACTACTTCCCGCTGTCCGAAGAGCTCGGCCCCGACGAAATGCGGATTTCATTCTGCGGTTCCACCCCATTTCCTCCGAGAGAAGATCAGGCTGGCACCTGTATTATGGTCGAGTTGGGTAACGGAAAGAGGTTCTTCTTCGACTTCGGATCAGGTTGTGTCCGCAACATTATCGGGATGCAGGTTCCGGGTCAGTTGATCAACGACATCTTCATAACGCACCTGCATGTCGATCATTATGCCGACATCCCATACATCTACCCGTTTCGGGCCTGGTCTGGTGGATACACACCGCTTCGCATTCACGGTCCATCAGGTCGAACACCCGAGCTTGGCACGGCCGGAATGGTTAAAGGCATGCAGCAAATGCTCAAATGGCATCTGGAGGCCTTTGATGTATTCCCGATTGGGGACGGCTACGAGATCGAAGTTAACGAATTCGATTTCCGCCAAGAAGGTGGCATCGTTTATGACCAAGATGGCGTGACTGTTCGGTCCTGGCCGCGTAGCC
The DNA here is from genome assembly GCF_056161185.1 of Ruegeria sp. ABV3_008. Taxonomy (NCBI): domain Bacteria; kingdom Pseudomonadati; phylum Pseudomonadota; class Alphaproteobacteria; order Rhodobacterales; family Roseobacteraceae; genus Ruegeria; species Ruegeria sp. ABV3_008. The sequence continues at coordinate 39,042 of NZ_JBSWYP010000005.1, forward strand.
ATGCCAAGGACGGAGCTGTGGGGTATCGGCTGGATTGGAATGGCCTGAGCTTTGTTTGGACCGGCGATGGCCGCCCTGATGAACTGAGCCTTGAATACGGAAAAGGCGTCGATGTGTTTGTGACCGAAATGTCCGGACAGGATATCGGTCAGTTGATGACCTACAAATACGGTTTGCCGCAAGAGCTGTTCAACTACACAATCGATACGCATCATACATCGCACTATGCGGTCGGTAAGATGATGGCTGAGGCGCGCCCACGGCTTGCAATGGTAACCCACTATACGCAAGACGAGGATATCGATGCTGAGATGTTGGCGGGAATCCGAGCGCACTATGATGGGTTGTTCGCCTGGGGTTTGGATGTCGCCGTCGTCAACGTCACAAAGGATGCAATCTGGTATCGGAAGGCGACTCTTCCCGGAAAGTCTGGATCTGTCGCCCCCTTCCGCGAATTGGGCAAGATGGAAGCAGAGGGCAAGATCACGCTGCCGGATGAAATCAAGCCGCCAGCACCGCGGTCATCACGTGCTGAACAGCAGGACCAAAAGTATCGCGACATGGAGATCGATCCTAAAGAATACTACCCAGCTGACGTATTCCGAGCTCCTGATCCAGAATGGCCCAGTGATTTCGTCATCAAAGTTGATGACGTCATCCCGAACCGAAAAAAGAAGGCGGAGTAACGACATGATCGAATTTGGGTCGTCATCCGCAATCCCCGTAACGATCCTTACCGGCTTTTTAGGAGCCGGCAAGACAACGCTTTTGAACCGCATCCTGACCGGTAACCACGGTCTGCGGGTGGCGGTACTGGTTAACGATTTTGGATCGATAAATGTCGATGCCGACTTGGTGGTCGGCCTCGAAGATGATGTGATGAGTCTGGCAAACGGCTGCGTGTGCTGCTCGATCCGAGATGACTTGATCGAAACGGTAGAAGCAGTTCTCGCCCGGCCTGAAAAACCGGAATACATCGTCCTCGAAGCAAGTGGAGTGTCGGATCCATCGTCAATCGCGATGACATTCACAGATCAAAAGTTTCGGGACATGATCCGCTTGGACAGCCTTATGTGCCTGGTCGATGCGGAACAACTATTTGCCGCGCCGGAACAAATGGAACTGAAGCTCCGTCAAATTGCGTTCTCGGACATGGTTATTTTGAACAAGGTTGATCTTGTTGACAGGGCTACAGTTCAGAAGGTGCACGATTGGCTTGGCTCTCGCTTCCGTCGCTATCGTTTGGTCGAAGCTGTCAATGCAAACGTCCCTCTGGACATACTTCTTTCAGTCGGCCGCTTTGCCTCAGAACAACTAGAAACAGAAGTACCTGACCATCATGAACATGGCCCCGGCTGCGGCTGTCACCACGCTAATCATTCAGACAGCTTTTCGACAACCATGATGAAAGCGGAACGCCCGATAAGCCTGTCCTCTCTCCGCAGCGCTATTCGGACGCTTCCCGGTGATGTCTATCGTCTCAAGGGTTTTGTCTTCAGTGAGGAAGATCCGGATCATCGTATTCTTGTCCAAGTCGTCGGTAAACGCATGGACATCGCGCGGGATGAAGTGTGGGGTGAGCGCAAACCCGAAACCAGGCTTGTTGCAATTGGTGCACCAGGAGCCCTTTCAGAGCACACTCTTTCAGATACGCTACTTGAGACTGTATAATGGCCAAATCGGCCGAACCTGGTCTTGTGCGTCTTTAGTAAGCCCAGATACTTCGGTTCCTGGTCCAATGAATTCAGTGGAGTATCTGATATGCTAATCGTTCTGGCGCTGTATTTTGGCCTGGCATGGTTGGTATTTTCCAAACTCCGCCTGTTGCCTTGGAACGCGGTTTCAAAAACCGTCATCTATGGCGGTGGTGTCGTGATTGCATTGGTGGTTATCGGCGCGCTGAACCACACGACGCCAAGCGGGACGGTTTCGGTCCAAGGTGCAGTGATCAGCATTGCCCCAAATGTTGCTGGACCAGTGACAGAAGTCGCAGCAGAGCCCAATGAGTTGGTATCAAAGGGGGATGTTCTTTTCCGGATAGATGATACGGAATTCGCCGCTGAGGTCGCTCGACTTGAAGCGTCGCTGGCCTCCGCCCAATCGGAGGCAGATCAACTGGGTCACGACCTTGAGGCGGCTGAGGCTGACATCGCCTCATTGTCCGCGCAACTGGATTTTGGTGTGGCGCGACGCGATGACATTATCCGTCTCACCGAACGGGGAGCGTCCACTGAGTTCCAGCTTCAGGAAGCCGTTTCAACGATAGAGCAACTAGAGGCGGGCTTGCGCGCCGCAAACGCGCGGAAGGCGGGTCTTGAAAGGCGTATTGCCGCCCAAGTGGATGGCGTCGATGTGGGCGTTGCCGAAGTAGAGAATTTGCTGATCCAAGCGCGTTGGGCATTGGAACAAACAGTCGTACGCGCACCTGCAGATGGCATGGTGACAGGCTTGACCCTGCGCCCTGGAAACCGGGTATCGACTCTACAAGGGGCAATCAATTTTGTTGTACCAAGCGACAGGGTTCTGGTTGCGACACTTCCCTTGAGTAGTCTGCAAAACATATCCATAGGCGACACTATTCGCGTTGCCCTGCGTAGTATGCCTGGAGCGGAGTTTGATACCACGATTTCGGACATACCACCCGCTACCAGCGAAGGAGCGTTGGATGCGAGAAGTGGGCTTCCGTCACTGCGCGAATTGATTGGCGCGGCGGACTTCATCGTTGTTGCAGAAATCCCGGAAGATCAGAGTGCAAGGGTGACCAAACTGGGCGCATCGGGTACGGGCTTGGTTATAACCGAGGAAGCAGGCGCAATTTCGGTGTTGGCAGAAATTTTATTCTGGGTCACCAAGAAACTGAATTACCTTTGATTTAACTGAATTGCGCAAGAAACGACCTATGTCGCGACCAACAAAATCATACTTTTGCTTTGAGCTTCACTAACTGAGCCGTTCGCACCTCGGGACTTGCGGGGCTCAACTTTGGAAGTTCGATTTGGGATCTGTACGGTCCTTGATTGCTCAGCATCCGATGGCAATTTGTTCCGCATTGTCGTCATCAGCAAGTTCGAAACGCTTCTAAGAATGTGTTCGTTACACTCTGTAGAAGTGACGGTTTTATATTTCTTACCGGGCGTTTCATTAAACCCCAGACTTTGGCTTAGAAATGCCAGTTTCCATTCCTAGTGTGGAATACTCAGTAGAGTATTTTTTAGTCCAACTTTTTATCATTGCTTAACATATAGTTGCAGAAAACAGTTGCTCCTCAGTCCGCCAATTCCCCCTGTGCAAGGCGACACTTAGTTCCACCACCAGCGAGAGTACCTTGCCATGCTTGTGTCAGTTCCTTCACCTTGCACCTAGACCGATTTCATTGACCCTGACCTTCTTTTGGAAAATCAGGGCTGATTTGCAGATCATACGCCGAAGGTGCCTGTTCCTGCTGATGAGCCGTATGGCGAACGCGGATGGAGGCGAGGCAATGCTATTCGACAATAAAGGTACGGCCCGCATGTTCAGCCGAGGAAACGGTGTTGTCTAATAGGGTTGCCCGAGGGGGAAGGCAGCGTCTTGCCGCTGATGGCTAGGGGTGTTTGGCTTGTCCAAATCCCGCTGATCCAAAACAAGTGCGGCGGTGCAGGCCGCGCTGCTACTCTTTGCGCGAGAACACGTTGTTTTCAATAAGAACAGGCTGGTTGCCGCATCTGCGCTAGGATGCTGAGTTAGCGAGGCCCAAAAAGTGAAGGACGGCTTTGCACGCTAAGTAGCCTTTCGTACTCGTTCCAATGAACGGTCATCACGCAACAGGAGATCGCTTCACATGACACCGGTTCAGCGACGCTCGCGGTTCGTTGTTCCGGAGTGTTTATTAATAGGTTGTGCGCTTCGGTTTTTGGTAGATACCCACGATACCTTCCAAGATACATGCCCTACGCCCGCAACCAGGATTTAAGTTAAGCTGACCCAAGCCGCATTCCTTGAAGAACTCTGCACACATGCGGCTACAAACTTAACACCATTGAGTCCATCATGAACCGTTGGATAAACAACCGACGCATCAGGTGAAATACCATTCCGGAAAGCTTGGATCGCCTCAGCAGCCTCTCCATAGATATTGGCGAAACCTTCGAGATATCCCTCGGGATGACCTGGAGGGACTCTGCTCAACCTATTGGCAGCATCGCCCGCTCCAGCTCCATTTCGGGTGATCAGCCGCTTGGGTTCATTGTATGGCGTGAACCAAAGGTAATTGGGATCTTCCTGAGACCACTCCAACCCACCTTTCTCACCATAGACGCGCAAACGAAGTGCGTTTTCATTGCCGGGAGCCACCTGAGAAGACCACAGCATACCTCGCGCTCCGCCTTCGAAGCGTAGCAAGACATGCGCGTTGTCATCGACTTTTCGCCCCGGCACAAAGGCCTGCAAGTCGGCCGCCAGGCTTTCCGCTGTCAGCCCGGTTACAAAGCAAGCGAGGTTGTAGGCATGAGTCCCGATGTCACCGGTCGATCCGCCTGCGCCCGAGCGTTCGGGATCAGTTCGCCACTCAGCCTGTTTGAATTCCTGCTGCTCGGTCAGCCAGTCCTGCGGGTATTCAACCTGGACGACTCGGATCTTGCCGATATCACCGTTGGCAACCATTTCCCGTGCCTGCCGAACCATCGGATAGCCCGTGTAGTTGTGGGTCAGAATAAACAGCGCATTCGCGCTTTCCGCCGCCTTCACCAGCTTTTTTGCATCGGCAAGGGTCGAGGTGAGTGGTTTGTCACAAATGACATGAATACCGCGTTTCAGGAACTCACGCGCGGCGGCATAGTGAACGTGATTTGGCGTAACGATTGAGACCGCCTCTATCCCAGATTTCAGCCGGGCTTCCCTTATCGCCATTTGTTTGAAGTCTTCATAGACCCGATCGAGCCCCAAGGCCTGACCACTTTCAATGGATTTCTCGGGCGTCGAAGACAAAGCACCGGCAACCAGCTCGAACTTGTCGTCCAATCGCGCGGCGATGCGATGAACGCCGCCGATGAAGGCATCGTTTCCGCCGCCAACCATGCCAAGGCGAATACGTCCTGACGTTTCTTCACTGCGTCCTGTAACCATCACTCAATCCCCAGCATTCTACGATTGGCGGCTTCGTCAGCGCCACCGTCGGCGAAATCATCAAAGGCTTTCTCGGTCATACGGATGATGTGATCTGACACGAATTGAGCGCCTTCACGTGCTCCATCCTCGGGGTGTTTGAGACAGCATTCCCATTCGACCACAGCCCAGCCATCAAAGTCATTCGCGGCCATTTTTGAAAACACAGCCCCGAAATCCACCTGACCATCGCCCAGTGAACGGAACCGTCCGGCCCGATCAACCCAGCTTTGATATCCGGAATAAACACCCTGCCGCCCGGTCGGGTTGAACTCGGCATCTTTAACATGGAACATCCGGATCCGATCTTTGTAAATGTCGATATTGTCCAGATAGTCGAGGCATTGCAGCACGTAGTGTGACGGGTCGTATAGCATGCAGGCCCGTGGGTGATTTCCCGTCCGTTCCAGAAACATCTCGTAGGTCACACCATCGTGGAGGTCCTCTCCGGGGTGGATTTCATAGCAAACATCGACACCGCAGTCTTCGGCGTGATTCAAGATGGGCACCCATCGGCGCGCCAGCTCATCAAACGCGGTTTCGATCAGGCCCGCAGGGCGCTGCGGCCAGGGATAAACATAGGGCCAGGCCAACGCGCCTGAGAATGTCGCATGTGCGGAAATACCCAGGTTTTTTGACGCTGACAGTGCCTTTTTGACCTGGTCTACCGCCCATTCTTGCCGGGCTTTCGGGTTCCCCCGAACGCTTTCGGCTGCAAAGCCATCAAACGCACTGTCATAGGCTGGGTGAACGGCCACGAGCTGGCCCTGAAGATGCGTTGAAAGTTCGGTGACTTCGACGCCATTTTCTAGGGCCTTGCCTTTGAAGTCATCGCAATAGCCGGTGCTGGACGCGGCCTGTTCAAGGTCGAATAACCGGCCGTCCCAACTGGGGACCTGAACGCCCTTGTATCCACAATCAGCCGCCCATTTGGTGATCGCGTCCCACGAATTGAACGGTGCTTCGTCCCCCGCAAATTGTGCAAGAAACAAAGCTGGACCTTTGATCGTCTTCATAAAATTTCCTCCCCAAAATCTAAGCCTCTATGGCGGTAAATTTTCCTTTAGATAGATGTCGATACGGATACGTTCCTGCGCTTTGTTGAATGGAACCTTGTCCTTAGTTGCGCGCAAAAGACGGACGGCAGAACGAACAATATGCCCTGTGTCCTGCGAGATTATGGCGTCAAATGTGCCAAGCCTAAGCGCCTCACGACTGAGCGGCGTAAGCTCGTGCGCTATGATCACCAGATCTTTGCTGAACCTGTTCTCTGAAAGAAATTGTATCAGGCCCGCATTGCCCGCCGCGGACGAGTATATTCCGACCAGATCTGGATAGGTTTCAAAGATTTCGGGCATCATCTTGTAAATCAGGTCCGGGTCATCCCGGCCCTCAACCGACGCCACGACTTGGAGGTGCGGAAATTCCTCGGCCACGACAATGTCAAAGCCTTGGCGACGCTCCAGGTGGTCACGTGCCAATCGGGATCCTGTAAGAACCAAGACCTTGCCGTCGCGATGAACAAACCGCCCCATCAGCTGAGCGGCGGTTCGTCCTGCCGAAACGTTATCAATTCCCACAAAGTGGTCTCGCTCGGAACTGGGCAAGTCAGATACCAAGGCAACCACCGGAACGCCTTTGTCCCTGAGCCTTTTGACAGCATCGCGGACAGAAGGCGTTTCAGGCCCAAAAACGGCAACTCCATCAACATCCAAACTGTCGACAGCATCTAAAATGTTGACGATATCTTGCGGCTCGAACGGAGCGACCTTCTCAATCGCAATGCGGGTCCGCTCGATAAATTGGTCACGGGATTGTTCTGCGATCTGACTGCTGATTGCCTCCACAAACTCGTTGTCAGTGTCCGGCAGAACAAAGAGGAAGTTGTAAACTCGGTTTCGCGCAAGGTTGGCCGCGGCCGTGTCGCGCACATACCCCAGCTCATCAATTGCCTTTTGGACTTTCTGTACGGTTACGGCCCGCACGCCGGGGCGTCTGTTCAAGACGCGGTCAACAGTCGCGAGACTGACACCCGCAACGCGCGCGAGGTCATTGACGGTTGGCTTTTTTACCAATTCTAGTTTTTGTTTTTGGTCTTCCACGTGTTCTTCAGCCCTCAATCTCCCGCGCTAAGCCTTCAAACAACAAAGCAACAGCCTCAGCACCGGGATCGTTATGTCCAACTAGGTTTTCTTCGGGAACATAGGCTGCCCGGCCTGCCTTCGCACGACGAATATTTGCGGTGTTGTTCGCGCCTTCGCGGGCAGCCTCGGCCGCGTGCGTCAGACCAGATGGCAGCGCGGCAAGTGCCGGTGCTAGGGCGTCAATCATTGTCCTGTCACCGACCTTGGCACCCCCGACCTGGCTGACGCGGTTCAGGCCCTCGACCAGGGATTTAGGCACGGAGGCTCCGCTTGCACAGGCATCCCCGGCTGCGTTGAAAAAGATCGCAAGAATCACACCGGACGACCCACCCATTGTCTGGCTCAGTTCGTTGCCCAACGCCGGAAACAGCTGTGTTAGATCAGCCAGCGGCATCCGGTCGAGGCTGCCCTGTAACGCCCGAGCGGCGGTCGCCAATGTGCTTCCTGTATCGCCATCCCCGGATTTTGCGTCCAGCTCATTCAGGGTTTTCTCGGCGTTGATCAGCAGCTCAGACAATCGGGTGATCGTTTCCTTTGTTGCGGGATTGTTCGAAGGAATTGGATCGATTGGGGTCAGGCCATCAGGCAATGGCGCAACTTTGATCGGGTCAATGGAATTGACCCCGGGCCATGCGGCCAGATCAACGGGAGCTTCAAGCGCTGACAAATCGTCCTGATCCACGGGCAGAATGGAAACCGAAAACCCGTGCATATCCAACGACGTCATCATCGGTGCCGGGCCAACGATATGGTGGGCGATACCAGTTTCGGACAACGCATGCGTGAGGACAGACATTTCCAGCGGAGTTGTCGAGCCCAGGTTGTTAACCAATGCCACGCAGTCCCCATCGCCCACTCTTTGCTTCAGCTTCTCCACCACTGTGGACATGGCCGATACCGCATTTGAGAACTCGACTTGCTGTACGCCGGGCTCACCATGGATACCCAGGCCAAGCTCTGCCTTCCCCGGCGCGATCCTGTCTTCTTTCGGAGATCCCGGAACGGTACAGGTGTCCAGGCTCATACCGATGCTGACAACCTTTGCTATGGTGCTTCTTGCTGCCTTGGTAACGGTGTCTAGGTCAGCACCGTTTTCAGCAAGCGCTCCGGCGATTTTGTGGACGAACAACGTACCCGCCACGCCACGTGGTTGCGGAAGGTCGGGCAGGGCGATGTCATCATCGACGACGACCATTTCAACCTTGCGACCCAAAGCGCGGGCGCGTTCCGCCGCCAGTCCAAAGTTCAACCGGTCACCGGTGTAATTCTTGACGATCAGCAGGCACCCGGCCTCACCCGTGACAGCAAGAATGCCCGCCAAAACTGCTTCGACCGAGGGTGAGGCGAACACTTCGCCGCAGACCGCGGCCGTCAACATACCGGCGCCAACGAAACCGGCATGGGCGGGTTCGTGACCAGACCCTCCTCCGGACACCAGGGCGACCTTCGACTTGTCCCAATCCGACCGATAAACAACCTTGATATGCGGATAGCCGTCCAGCCGGGTAAGCTGACCGCCAGAGGAAGCCAGAAGGCCGTCTATAGCCTCTGTCACCAGGGTTTCTTTTGTGTTGAGGAACTGGGCCATGCTTTTGCTCCTTAATTCACGCGCGCGCCGGACGCGTCAAAATACAACGGGTTGTGGGGGCGGATTTTTATAATCTTTCCAGATGGGTAGTCCTGATGGACATCGATCAGGGTCACAACTGGGTGACCGTGTAAGTCCAAGTGTAGCCGTGTTTGATCTCCCAGATGCTCGGCGCGTATCACGCGCGCATCGCTGCCTTCGCCTTCGATGATGTTTTCCGGGCGCAGGCCGATCTGCGGGCCTTTGTGATCGCCTCCGAACAACTCGGACGGCAGGATGTTGATCCGCGGCAGACCCAACCGGCTGGCAACGTAAACACTGCCCGGGTTTTCATAGATATCCCGGGGTGTTCCGTACTGAACCAATCGGCCGTTTTCCAAAACGCCGATATGCGTCGCCATTGTCATGGCTTCGACCTGATCGTGGGTCACATACAGTAAGGTTGACCCCAGATCGGCCTGAATCCTTTTCAGCTCGACCCGCAAATCCGCCCGAAGCTTGGCGTCCAAAGAACTGAGCGGTTCATCCATCAGGAAGATCTGGGGATCGCGCACCAGCGCCCGTCCGATCGACACACGCTGCATTTCGCCACCAGACAGTTCGGTGGCTTTGTTGTCCAGTTTGTGCGGAATCTGCAGGATTTCCGAGACTTCGTTGACCTTCCTCGTTATCTCATCCTCTGGCGTCTTTAGGATCGGCGACCGTAGCGGGAAAGACAGGTTTTCCCGCACCGTCATATGCGGGTACAGCGAGTATTGCTGGAACACCATCGCCACATCGCGCTGGGCAGGTGTATCTATTCCAACGTCACGCCCGGCAATGCGCACCGTTCCTGAATCCAGTTTCTCAAGCCCGGAAATCAATCTCAGCGTCGTTGTTTTCCCCGCACCAGTCGGGCCCAACAACACCACAAAGGCTCCGTTGGGGATCGTCATTGAGATATCATCCACCGCTTTGACGTTGCCGAATGACTTCGAGATATTCTCCAACACGACTTCAGCCATTGCTTAGTACCTCGTCGTTCAGAGCGGACCTCAATGCGCGCCCGGTAGACTCTTCAAATAGGGTTACTGCGGGGGAGCGGAACTCCAATCCCACTGTCTCGCCGGGGTTAACGGTTTCACGTGCATCAATCCGGGCTTTCAGCTCTCCGTTCGGGCTTTGCAGCGTCACGATCTGGGTGGTTCCTAAGTATTCTGCGGCCAGGACCTTGGCCCTGTAGGCGCTCGCATCCGACAGAAAAACATGCTCGGGGCGAACACCGAAAACCAAGTCACCTTCTGCCCCTTCCATCAGTTTGGGTACGGCTTCGTCATGGCCATTCAGTCGAACCATTCCCGAGCCAGGCGCGACCTTTCCCTGAAACGGCAGGAAGTTCATCGAAGGAGATCCGATAAAATCCGCAACGAACATCGTGGCCGGTTTGTCGTAGATTTCCTGCGGCGTGCCGAATTGCTCAATCACAGCATTATTCATCACCACGATCTTGTCGCCCATTTGCATGGCCTCCAGCTGATCATGCGTAACGTACACAGTGGTTGCGCCCATGCGATCATGAAGCGCGCGCAGTTCTTCGGCCATGTGTTCCCGAAACTCGGCATCCAAGGCACCAAGAGGTTCGTCCATCATGAACGCCTTGGGTTCTCGAACAATCGCGCGGCCCAGCGCCACGCGCTGTCTGTCGCCGCCTGACAACCCACCTACCGGGCTATCGAGTATGTCGTTGATCCCCAGAATTCCCGCGACTTCCTCTACTTTGGCTTTGACAGCAGCACGCGGCATGCCCTGCGATATCAGGGGATAGCTGATATTTTTGCGCACGTTCATGTGGGGATACAGCGCGAACATCTGGAACACGAAGGCAATGTCACGCTCTGATGGCGGCCGCTGGCTGATCTCTTCGCCGTCCAGATAGATTTCGCCCGACGTTGGAAGCTCCAACCCTGCGATCATCCGCAGCGTCGTCGTCTTTCCGCAGCCAGATGGCCCGAGCAGCATGAAAAACTCACCGTCCTCAATCGTGAACGAGCTTTCGCGGACAGCCGTGAAATCGCCGAACATCTTTTTAACGTTTTTGACTACGATCTGGGCCATTTCTACTCCGGGAAATGGCTGACGATGATGAACATGACGGTTCCGATCAGCGTGACGATGAAAGAGTAGGTAAAGGCCCAAAGGACAAAGGGTTGCATCAGCATGAAGACACCCAGTGCAATTAGGATGGTTGCCACCATCTCCCATGGGCCGCGGCGGAGCCGTAGTAATCCGGTAAGAAACTCGCTCATTTGCGTACGGCTCCGAATGTGATCCCGCGCAGCAAATGTTTGCGCATCAGGATGGTGAAAATCATGACGGGGATCAGGAAGATCGTGGCACCTGCTGCAACAGCGGGCCAGTCCAGGCCGCCAATACCGATAATGGTTGGGATAAACGGTGGCGCAGTCTGCGCGTTTGCGGATGTCAGCAGCACGGCAAACGCGTACTCATTCCAGGCGAAGATCAGGCAGAAGATCGCAGTTGACGCGATGCCTGTGGCGGCTTGCGGCAGCACCACTTTGTAGAAGGCCTGAAACCTCGTGTAGCCATCTATGAGGGCGGCCTCTTCGTACTCTCTTGGGATTTCGTCGATGAAACCCTTTAGCAACCAAACCGCTAGGGAGATATTTACCCCCGTATAGAGCAGGATCATTCCCAGATGCGTATCGCTCAGCCCAAGGTTTCTGAACATGAGGAAAATCGGGATGGCGACGGCGACCGGAGGCATCATCCTTGTACTGAGGATGAAGAACAGAAGGTCGTCCTTGAGCGGTACTTTAAATCGGCTGAACGCATAGGCGGCAAGCGTGCCAAGGAAGATACTAAGGAAGGTTGAGCCAAATCCGATGATAACCGAATTCATAAAGCGCTCGCCGAACTTAGATGGCCCGACGATCACCATGTCGTATTGGCGCACGATTTCATCGGCCCAGTTCTGTGGCGGATTGGCTTCCAGAAACTCCTGCGTCTGCCGTGTGCGCGTGGTGAAGAGGTTGACGTAGCCTTCAAGCGTTGGGTCAAAGACCACTTTGGGCGGGTAGCTGATCGCGTCGGCGGGCGATTTGAAACCGGTCAGCAAGATCCACACCAGCGGGATCATCGTGATCAGCGCATAAGTGATTACCAAGAAGCCTGCGATCCACTTGGACCGGTTCGAAGGTTCTGTGACGGAAAAACTGCTCATCTCTGTTTCACCTTGTTCAGGGCTTTGACGTAGATCGACGCAAGGCCGAACACGGTGACGAAAAGGATGATCGCATAGGCCGAGGCATAGCCCGTACGCCATTTCTCAAAGGCTTCGCGTTTCAGGTTTATCGAAGTAAGCTCCGTAACAGACCCCGGCCCACCACCGGTGAGCTGAACCACCAGGTCGAACATCTTGAAGTTCTCGATCCCTCGAAACAGCACAGCGAGCATCAGGAACGGCAGCACCATCGGGATGGTAATCGTAAAGAACTGTCGTAGCTTGCTGGCCCTGTCGATCTCAGCCGCCTCGTAGATGTAGTCGGGAATACTGCGTAGACCGGCCAGACAGATCAGCATTACGAAGGGGGTCCACATCCAGGTGTCGACAATCACAATCGCCCATGGGGCCAACGTGACGGATCCCAGCATTTCAAAGCTCGATGGGTCCTTGCCGGTAAACCAGGACACGATGTAGTTAAACAGGCCGATCTGAGGCTGGTACAGGAACTTCCAGAAGTTCCCGACAACCGCCGGAGACAGCATCATCGGCAACACGATAATTGTGGTCCAAAGATCGTTGCCCTTGAATTTCTTGTTGATCAGCCACGCCAGAGCAAACCCGATCAGGACCTGGAAAAAGATCGTCCAGAACAGGAAATGCGCCGTCGCCTGCATGTTCAGCCAGGTGTCCGAGTCCGTCAGGATACGCTCGTAATTCCTGAGACCGACATCTTTGACTTCGCGCCCGATCCGATTGGCCTTGTAGTTGGTAAAGCTCAGTTGGATGGTCCAAATCAACGGAAAGATGTTGATCGCCAGCAATAGAAAAATCGTTGGGGAGATGAATATCCAGGCGATCGCGCGGTCGGATAATCCCCGGATTTTTCGCGCAACTCGCTCGGGCGTTGCCTGCGCAACGCGATCTACGGTCCTGTCAGACATCTCTTTGCCAGTTCTTGTTGGTGTAGGACTCACGGGTGAAGGTGGAGCGGGATTGCACCCGCTCCGGCCTGTGTCCGGATTACAGCTTGCCTTCGTCTTCGAAGACTTCCGTCCAATCTTCGATCAGAAGATCCAACGCTTCCTGAGCTGTACCTTGGTCAGCAACCACGTAGTCGTGGATGCGTTTCTGCATTGCCAGCAGAAGCTCAGCATAGGCAGGCTCTTGCCAGAAATCCTGCACACCGCCCATTGCTTCCAGGAAGTCACCGGCAAACGGTTGGCTGTCTACGAAACCAGGATCTTCTAGCACCGAGTTATGCGCGGAGTATCCTCCAAGCTCCCACCATTTGGCTTGCACTTCTGGCTGCGCGAACCACTTGATGTACTCAAGTGCGGCATCCTGTTTGTCAGAGTAGCTGACAACAGAGATACCTTGTCCACCCAGTGTCGAACCTGCCTGATTTTGGGGTGGGTTCACGAAGAAGTCGATCTTGTCACCGCCGGTATTGGGGTCGGCATAAAGACCTGGGAAGAACGCAAACCAGTTCATCGCCATGGCGACCTGACCGGATTTAAAGGCGTCCAGGCTCTCACCCATGTACGAATTGGTGTACCCCGGAGGCGTCGCCGTTTCGTAGAATTCCTTGTAGAACTCCAGAGCTTCAACCGCTTCGGGTGAGTTTACGGCGCCTTCCATGTCATATGAGCCCGGGGTGTTTTCGTATTTGAAGCCCCAAGGATACAGCGCTCCGGTCACACCCATGGTGATCCCTTCCGAGCCGCGCTCGGTAAAGATTGCTGCCCCATAGACGGTCTTGCCGTCGATCTCACGACCTTGGAAGAACTGAGCGATCTGCAACAACTCTTTCTGAGACTGAGGTTCACGCAGGTCCTGACCCGTAGCCTCTTTGTAAGCGGCCTGGATGTCTGGGTTCTCGAACCAGTCCTTGCGATAGAACCAGCCGTTTGCATCGCCCATCGCAGGCAGCGCGTAGTAGTTTGGTGTGCCCTTAGGCCACGTCGAGTACGCGTAGACAGTGGCCGGCGCGAAATCGTCCATGCTGATGCCTTCAGCATCGAAGAACTCGTTCAGCTGGACATAGTGACCATTCTCAGCGCCACCACCGATCCATTGGCTGTCACCAATCAGCAGGTCGCAGAGCTTACCGCCAGAGTTCAGCTCGTTCAGCATCCGGTCCGCGAAATTCGGCCAGGGAACAAACTCGAAGTTCATTGTGTGGCCCGATTCTGCTTCGAATTCTTTTGATAGCTCAACAAGCGCGTTGGCCGGGTCCCATGCAGCCCAACATAGCGTCAGATCTTCAGCATTTGCCTTGGTAGAAAGAGTAGTAGCGGCAAGGACTATTGCGCTGGCCGAGGCCAGTTTTGTGTAAGTCATCCATTCCTCCCTTTTTGCGCCGTCAATCGAGGATGTGCGAATCGCGGCATACTTCCAAGGCTATTTGAGGTACGCACCTCAAGTCCAGAATTTTTTGAGGTTCGTACCTCAAATAGCCTTGGAAATTCGCTATATCTGCTTCTAAGTTATTGATTTAATAATAGTTAATTACTTTTATCGAAGCGCATGTATTTTTGACAGTTAGGATTAATAAGGCCAAATCGACTATAATTGGCACATCCCACAATCGCGGCAATGATGCGTCCAGCAGGTTTAGCGAACCCGCTTTTGAAGCACTCACAGATTATTTGGTCGATACCTTGGAGAATTGGAGATAGCGTCAAACAGCACGGACCACGCAGGATCGTGTAAACTCGTTTGGTCAGGTGCAGACGTATGAACATGCTCTCTATCGTCAGATTGAACCGGTACCCAATTAAAGGTTTGAGTGCCGAGCCCATGCAAACCGTAAAGCTGCGAGCAGGAGAGGGGATTCCTGGTGATCGCTTGTTCGGATTCGCGCGCTACAACTCCGGTTTCGATGCGCAGAACCCTCAGCCACTGCCGAAAGATCGCTTTGTTGTTCTGTTGAATGAGGCTGCACTGGCAGGTGTTAAGACGAATTTTGATACTGAGACCCAAACTCTAAAGATCAAAGCAAGCGGCAAAACACACAGCTTTAATATGCAAGCACCAGAAGATCGGATGAATGCGGCAAGTTTCCTGTCTTCAGAGATCGATTTAAAAGATCCC
Source organism: Ruegeria sp. ABV3_008 (assembly GCF_056161185.1). Lineage (NCBI taxonomy): Bacteria > Pseudomonadati > Pseudomonadota > Alphaproteobacteria > Rhodobacterales > Roseobacteraceae > Ruegeria > Ruegeria sp. ABV3_008. Next base: position 54,232 of record NZ_JBSWYP010000005.1, read on the forward strand.
GAACCGCCAAATTTCGTTTCGTCTGCTCCTCATCGGTTTACAGATGTGTCTGTCGTCTCACCTAAAATGATGAATGCGATATCCGTTTTAAATCTGGCGTCTGTGGAGAAATTGGGTGAACAACTGAACGCGGAAATCCACCCAGCACGCTTCCGGGCGAATATTGAGATAGAAGGCTTACCCCCGTTTTCTGAGCTGGACGCAGTTGGATCAGTTCTTGGATTCGGCGATGTCGAGTTAAAGATACTCTCACGTACGAAAAGGTGTGCAGCCACCGAGGTGAACCCGGATACGACCGAGCGGGACTTGAAGATACCCTATCTAATTCGGAAGTTGATGGGTCATATGGACATGGGTGTCTATGTTGAGGTGGCTAAAGGCGGAAAGCTGAGCGTGGGCCAAACAGGGCAAGTGTTAAATTGAACACTACTTCCCCCGCCAAAGTGGCAGTCCCGGGCGATTTGTCCCGCGTGTTCTAAGATAAGTTGTGTCTACTTTTTGCCAGTCGTTTTCTTGCTCGCCTAAGGGAGAATCTGCAAAGAGCTTAGTATCTCATGATTTGGTAGAGAGAAACACAGGCGATGCAACAAAGCATAGCCGACCTCAGAACTGATCTGCGACGTAAGCCGCCAATTGCATTGCATTTCAAGTGGTGCGTGAATTTGCAGGAAGGTGACAGTTATTAACTGATGCGAATTTCAGGCGTACGGAAATTTTTGTCATGGGCGTTGTCGACCTGAACAGCGACTCTGCGAGCTTAGCATCAGCTGCAGAAGTACCTTGGCGGTAGAACTGACATGCGTTTTCTATAGGTGTCATTTCCTTGAACCCAAGCAATCGTATTGGCGTTGGCGATCTACCGTTTTAGTTTTCCCGCCATCAAAGCTCAGTCGCGTTTGATTTGGCACGAGAGCGCTTAACTCAACATTCTTTCCGAAACGTCCTCGAGAAGGGTATGAAGATCAAACTCTTCGCCCTTCTCGGCAAGCCCTTTGTCATGCAGAATGAAGGACAGCCCGTGCACAAAACTCCACAATAAAAAACCGCGGCGGCGAACTTCGTCTGTGATTCCCGGCTCACCGAGACATTTTGCTATCTCAGTCAAAAGAATCTCGAAACTTTGCTGGCCTCCTTCCTCCAGCCGCGGATCCGCGATGCGGTCTGTGAAGCCGCCAAATTTCAATCTGAAGATACCGGGCTCATTTAACGCGAAGGCAATGTACTCCATCCCTATGGCTGTAATACGCTCGGGAGATCCTTCAGGAACGCCTTCCAGCGCGGCAAGCATTTTGTCTCGGTGCCGATCCATTCCCTCAAGAACAGTGGCGACCAACATTTCTGTCTTATCTTTGAAGTGCTTGTAAGGCGCGGCAGTTGATACGCCCGCGCGTCTGCAGGCCTCGGATACGGAAAAACTGTCCGGGCCTTTTTCTTCGACCAACTGTCGGGTTGCTTCGATCAGTGCAGCGCGGAGATCACCGTGATGATAGGCTTTTTTGCTCACGGAAAGACCAGCCGTTTGTCTGCTTGTCGAATGATTTTTTTCGATGCTGCTCATGATCCAACATGTGCCAGATCACGTATCTCTTGTCAAAGTGAGAACTTCTAACTTATGTTAGAGACACTAACTTGATGAGGTCCCCAAATGCCGAATCCTGCAAATTCATCTACTGAAGCGACCAAACCGAGCCTATTTGCACGTGTGTTACGCGGCACTGTGCGTTTGGGAGTGACCGTCAGTTTTATCGCCGTCGCAGCGGCTGCTGTTCACTTCGGAGCATCCGAGCTTACCCGTAGAGCGGAGGCGGTGCCGGCACCGGATGCCGCCGCTGTGACCCCGGTATCCGTGACGCCGATCACCTCCGAGAACGCTTACACAGTCGACCGTGTGTTCATCGGGCAGGTCGAACCTCAGCGTTCGGCAGATATCTCTTTCGAACTGAACGGGACGCTCGATCAAATTCTGGTGGATGAGGGTGACGAGGTTGCCAAGGGTCAACTTCTTGCCACACTGGACATTGTACTGCTGGAGGTCGAACGCGACCGTCTGACAGCAGCACGTGATGCCATTGCAGCCCAGCTTGCATTTGCGAGAAAGACAGTCGAGCGAAACGCGAAACTCATTGAACAAGGCTTTACCAGTCAAGCCCGTTTGGACGAGGCCGTTTCTCAGCGAGATGAATTGTTGTCCAGAATTGGCGAACTGGATGCGGCCTTGCGCGATGTGACCGTTCGGATCGAGAAATCCAGTATCGAGGCCCCATTTGCCGGTCAAATAACCGCGCGACATGTGGACGGAGGTGAAACTCTGCGATCGGGCGAGTTGGTTCTGGGAATGGTCGAGGTTGTGTCGCCACAGGTTCGGATCGGTATTCCTCTCGATGTTGATCCGGCGCTTCTGACTGATGTTGAGATCGAGATAGCAGGTCAAAGCTATCGGGCTGATCTTGCAACCTTGCGACCCGACATTGACCCGGTGACCCGAACCCGCACCGCGCTGTTCGATCTAAAGAACGCTCCCGACGTGGCTTTCGGGCAAACCGCACGTGTTCATGTGCTCGATCCTGTCCAAAGTGCGGGAACCTGGGTGCCGACAACATCGCTGAAGGAAGGAACGCGCGGGCAATGGACACTGCTGGTTGCCGACGCGCAAAAGACTGTACGCCTGGCGACAGTCGAAGTGCTGCATGCCGAAGACGACCGCGTCTTTGTGCGAGGCGCGTTCCCGGAAGGCACCGTCCTGATCGATCAGGGGCCGCAGCGGGTCAGCGTTGGTCAGCGCGTCGCCTTCAACACTGGCGAGTAACGGAGCGATCTGATGGAAACCCTTACCTTTCGCCATCCCCGGCTGGTTGCCCTGATCATTTTGGTGCTTGTGTCTGCAGGGCTGTCTTCGTTCCTATCGCTTGGGCGACAGGAAGACCCCACGATCACCAACCTCTTCGCGACTGTAACGACACAGTTCCCGGGTGCAGATCCAGAACGGGTTGAAGCACTAGTGACCGCAGAAATCGAAGAAGAGCTGCGGAAAATCGCCGAGGTGGATGAGATCAGTTCCGTATCCCGTTCGGGCGTATCTGTCGTTTCGGTAGAATTGCTGGAAACGCTAGACGAAGCCACCATTGAGCAGGTTTGGGCCGAGGCTCGGGACGCCGTCGAAGATGCACGCCAGAACTTTCCGGCAGGAGTGTTGCCACCGGAGTTTGATGCCGAGGGTATTGCTGCCTATTCCGCTGTCATTGCAGTCGCGGCCGAGGACCCCGACGTCCCGCTCACTTTGCTGTCTCGTCATGCCGAAGCCTTGGGTGACAGATTGCGCGCGATACCTGCGACACGGGCCGTCGACTATTTCGGTCAGCCGGAAGAAGAGGTGCTGGTAAGTGTCGGTATGGACAAGGCCGCAGCGCTTGGCCTTGGCGCTGCCGAGATCTCCCAGCGGATCGCCGAAGCAGATGGGAAGGTCCAGTCTGGGCGGCTGCAATCCGATGTCGACCTGACCATTAGCGTCAGCGGAGAAATTGAGAGTTTGGATCGCATTCGGAGCATCGTCCTGCGTGAAAACGCAGACGGTGCCGTGGTGCAGCTCGGAGATATCGCCAGCGTAGACCGGGGCGCACGCGAACCGCAGTTCTCAATCGCGTTTGCCAACGGAAAGCCTTCCGTTTTGGTGGGGATTCTGGCGCAGGACGGCGTGCAGATCGACCGCTGGACAGGCTTTCTACGGGATGAGCTTGAGGCCGGCGCCGCAGCGGTACCTTTGGGCATGCAGGAAATACTGCTGTTTGATCAAAGCCAGTACACGACGGATCGTTTGTCAGAGGTTGGGATCAACATGGCCATTGGTGTGGCTCTGGTCGTGGCAGTCTTGTTTGTTACGTTGGGCGTTCGTGCAGCTGCGATTGTGGCCTTGGTATTGCCGGTTGTCTCATTGGCAACTCTTGCGACGATGAACATGATTGGATTGCCAATTCACCAGATGTCCGTGACGGGCCTGATTGTTGCCCTCGGTCTGCTCGTTGACGCAGCCATCGTGATGACGGATGAAATTCGTCGTCGTTTGCAGGATGGGATGGAGAGACTTTCAGCCGTGCGAGATGCTGTTCGCCGGTTGGCTGCGCCTCTGCTGGCGTCGACTGTAACAACGGCGCTCGCCTTCACGCCGATGATCTTGCTGCCTGGCCCCGCCGGCGACTTTGTTGGTGCTATCGCTATCGCCGTGGTGCTTATGCTTGTCTGGTCACTAGTTGTCGCTTTGACGGTGACCCCCGCGATTGCAGGCTGGGTACTGTCCGACCGCCCCGACGCAGGAATGCTGAGCCGCGGTATCAGCATCCCGCCGCTTGCCCGAATGTTCGAGGCCTCAATTCGATTGTCAGTCACTAATCCGGTGCGATCCATCGCGTTGGCACTGGTCTTGCCCGTGCTTGGCTTTGCGGCCTTTCCAACGCTGACCGCGCAATTCTTCCCGGGCGTCGACCGAAACCAATTCTATATCGAGGTCGACATGCCGGGGGGAACATCAATTGCCACCACCGAAGCAACCGCCCGCCAGATCGATGAGATGCTGCTGACTGATGACGGCGTCAAAAGTGTCTACTGGACGGTCGGAGAATCCGGCCCGGCATTCTACTACAACATCGTTGGCAACCGTTCACGCGAGCCCGGGTTTGCACAGGCCATGATCACGACCGACACTGCCGACGACGCAGCCCGCCTTGTCGGAGCCCTGCAGGGTCGTTTGGATACCGACTTTCCTGACGCGCAGATCATCATTCGTAGTCTCGTGCAGGGCCCTCCGGTCGACGCACCAGTTGAAGTAAAAATTCAGGGGCAGGACATCACGGTTTTGCGCGATCTTGGCGACGAGGTGCGTTCAGTTATGGCCAATCTCGACCTGGTGACGCAGGCGCGCGCCAGCGTGAACGGCGGCAATCCTCAAATCCGGTTCGAGATTGATGAGGTCAAAGCCCGTCTGCTGGGATTGGACGTGGCCGACATAGCCGGTCAGTTGGACACGGCACTTGTTGGCGTCACCGGAGGATCACTGATCGAAGGGACTGAACAGTTGCCGGTGCGAGTTCGTCTTGGTGACGAGGTGCGATCAGACCTAAGCGCCATTGTCAGTATGCCCATCCTGCTGCCCAATGCCGCCGCCATATCCGCCACTAGTGTTTTCCCTGCTGTTCCGCTGTCTGAACTGGCCACACCGGTGATCGAACCAGCGGAGAGCGTTATAACCCGAACGGATGGCGTGCGCGAAAACACTATCCAAGCGTTTATCGTCCCCGGTGTTTTACCCGAAGAGGCGTTGCAGGACGTACTAGAGGCGCTTGATGCGTCCGGATTTGTGTTACCACAAGGCTATTCTATGTCCTTGGGTGGTGACAGTGATGCCCGATCCAATACTGTAGGCAATCTGCTTGCCTCTGTTGGTTTGATTGTCACACTCTCCATCGCGACCATTGTACTAACCTTCAATTCGTTCCGACTAACCCTCGTGACCTTGGTCGTGTGCGTGTTGTCTGCAGGACTTTCCATGCTGTCGCTGGCCGTTATGCAATTCCCGTTCGGAATAACGGCGATAATCGGGGTCATCGGCTCAATCGGGGTTTCGATCAACGCGGCGATCATAATTCTGACTGGGTTGCAACAAGACGTTGACGCAAGCCAAGGCGACCGAGCAGCTATGGCGCGTGTTGTGACCGGTTCAAGTCGGCATATCATCTCGACAACGGTCACGACCTTTGGTGGGTTCCTTCCCCTAATCATAGGCGGTGGAGCATTTTGGCCGCCATTCGCCGTGGCCATCGCCGGAGGGGTGCTGTTGTCGACCGTCGTATCATTCTATTTTACGCCGCCCGTTTTCGCATTGGTGTATCGTGGCAAGCTCGACAAGCCGCTTGAGGCAAAGAACCAACCTCCCCAGCCTAGAGAAGGAATTGTCGCGCTTGTGGCAGAATGAGGATTGAGTCTAATTCTTTAGACGAATTGTCATGCTTCAAAGCCGTTATTGTGTGAAATAAGGCCAAGGTCTGCCATCGGCCCGTAATTGGATTTTGCAAAATCTTCTATTGCGCAAAGCTGCCGCACTTGGCTATCCCAGCAATCGCCGTCTTGCGCTGACGGCGGCCGTTCTCTGCAAGCAGGGTGAACGTCTGATGCAAGACAGAAGTAAGTGAAAGTGTGTTGGAGACACAGGTCGGTTGACCACTCAACCAGAGATAGCTTCAAATATCACCGGTCTAAGCGATCTTCACGGTTCGGTATGGCGCCAACAAACACCCAATGGTCGTGAAACCTGCAATTCGAGGCGCATATTAACCTTGGCGACCTTGTAGAACAAAAAGCTATTCGGTTGGCGGAATTTGTGTACTTTTCCCAACAGAAGCTCGGACTGCTAGGACAGACCGGTCGCCAACACCAACCTGCCTCAAGTTAGCTTGTTCAGCTCATTTGCAAGGTTTGGCAAATGTTTGTGGACGTTTCAATTCGCGCTTGTTCGATGGTAGCTCTTTGCCCATCGGACGGCTTGTCGCCTGTTTGTTTTGTATGTGGTTGATGGGTATTTCAACCATTCGCAGGAAGGGTTGAAGGGTGAAAAACGCAAGGATTGTTGAGCCGTATAATACCTAAATTAATTGGCTGCTTTCCAGTTTCGCGCGATCGACTTTGGAGGCATGGCGCTTGTCCATAGGGATGCTCTCAATCGAAACCACATTGGGAATGCCAAACCCAAGCGCAGAACGCTTCCAATCCTCGAGGTACTTTTGTGTTCCTTGGACGCAGAGTGTGGGGCCTACTTTCGTTGTGACAAAAGCGCATCGATCCACGCCCGGCCATTGCTGGGCCGCGACTTCGATCGCAAAGGGGAAAAGTGTACCTGAAGCGACTTCAATTTCGGATCCGATACGCCCCCAAAGCCACAAACGTCCGTCATCATCGAGCGTGCCCGCGTCACCAGTCCGGTGCCAAACAATGTCACCTTCCTTGATTTTGTTTTGTTGTGAGTGACGCGGGTCCAAATACCCTTCATTCACATGTGCGCCGGCGACCTGAATCTCGTTGTCGCGAATGCGGAGCGTGATGTCAGGGACCGGGTAGCCCACGAGTAGCCCCCTTCCAGAAGCCATGTCGCGGTAATCCTCATCCGAGATGTCGAGGGCATCGAGAACCGCGATTGGTTCAGCTTCGGTCGAACCGTAGACGCACACAACCGACAGACTGTGCCGGGATCTCAAAGCCTCTACCAGCTTTGGAAACACTGGACCGCCGCCGGTGAACACCGTGTGCATCAGCCCGGTGTCCTCGGATCGAACCAGCTTTTCGCACAGTGATGGCGGTATCAGGGCGCGGGTGACGTTCTGCGCGTGAATCCACCGTTCCAACTGCGTGGGCGACAGGCGGTCCAGCTTGCTGAGCTTCCAGTTTGGTAAAACACTTGTGCGCCCGGCCGCCAGATTGATCAGGGTGAACACCGGAAAGGCGACCAGATCACGCTCGGCCTTGTCGCTGTTGAGGAGGGGTGCGATGGCAGCGTGCTGTGCCATCAAAAACGCGTGCGAGCGTGGAATGGCTTTGGGCTTACCAGTCGTGCCGGAGGTGAAGGAGATCAGGGCGATATCATCCGGTTGCACCTTGTGCACTGTCGGGGTGATGTGGCCTTCTCGGGACGTGAGCAAAGGAAGGGTCCAAAGGCTGGGAACCAGAAACTTTAGCAAGGAATACGGGCCCGCCGAACAGAACGCTTTTGGGTTTGTTGCCCGAATGGCATGGCGCAGACCGGCCAGTCCCATGGCTGGCTCCGGCAAGACTACGGTAGCGCCAAGGGACCACAGGGCGGCCAGGCTGGTATAGAGGTCAGCGTTGACCGGCATTGCCAACAGCACACGATCCCCCGGTTGGATGTCATTGCACTGCCACCGACCCGCCAATTGCTGAACGCGTTTGTGTAGGGCCTGAAAACTGATCTGGCGCCCTTTGCCGTCCACGATGGCGGTCTGGTTCGGAACGCGCTCAACCGCAGCGGCGAAATGGGACAACAGGTCAGCCATTCAGCTTGCGCCCAAGCAGGGTATAGCGCCGGAAGATCGTTGCGCCTTCGGCGGCGCTGCGGTCAGCCGAGGTGTTGTCATCATGGATCAGCGCATGAATTGCCGTGTCGTATCCCAAGCTGAATGCCGTCTTGTGAAACCTGTGGGACAAATGCCGCCCAGCTCCCGGTTCGAGACTGGCGTAGGTCTTAAGGATGGCGGATTTCGGATTGGGGCCTTCGGCATAGTTGGGAATGCCGAACAAAAACCCGGCCAGGGTTCCGTCGTTGCGGCGCGCAAACAGGATCAGGTCGCGCTTCATCATCGGCACAACCGGCAAATACATGGCCAGAAAATCGGCCTCGGATATCGGCTTGTAGAACGCGTTGTTTGAGAACGCCCGGGTTGAGAGTTCAAAGACCTGACGAAAGAGGACCTCGGGGTCCGTTCCGTCCCAGGCCTCCACCATGAAGCTGCCGCTATCCGGCGGAGCGGTCGCAGCAGCGGCCTGCAGCGGTACTCGGGCCGAGAAATACCGACTGATCTCTGCAAACCCCGCTGACCGGAACGCCTCGGGCTCATGCGGTTTGTTGCTGGGCTCCATCAGGAACGGAACAGACCCGTCGCTGTCCGAGACAAACCGGTAGCTGTGCCACGTATCGCCCGACATAGGCCCAATAATGCGATTGAGGCCCGCATCTTGCACCCGCTCTATCCCCTCGCGCAGAATCTCCGCACCGGCCTCAGGTGTTTTGCAGGAAAAATCACCGAAAGTTGCGGTCGGCGCGCCGTCCCAATTCGGGCCGTTCAGATAGACAGTCAGTTTTGCATCCGCTGTTTTGATGGTCTCTTTGGTCATGCACCAACTCCGGCAAAGACCCCTGCACCAAGTGATCCGGCAAGGATCCAAAGGTAGGAAAACAAGGGCAGGGCGAGGGCCAACAGCGTCAGCCTAAACACTCTGTCTTTTTCGAACCATTGTGGTCGGGCCAACGGCACTGCGGCTGTGCAAAGGAGTGAAAACAGGGCCAAAGCCGTCAGAGGCTCGGCCCAGTTTGATTGTTCGGAATTCTGGGAAACAACCCAAGCCCGTACGGCGAACAAAACAGCTGCAGCAAGCGGTATCGCGATTGGGCTGGAACGCAGCGCCAACGCAATATGCCCCATGGCCAGCCCCATTGCACTTAGCCCAAAAAAGGAAATCGCATCCCATCCTGTTGCATGACCCATCGCAAGCCAACCAAACCCCAAAAGACCCAAGGCGGCGATGATATCCAGATCGGGGTACTTGCTGTCACAAGGAGAAGCGGTGCGCGCCCATCCGTGCGCAGCAAGAACCATGATCGGCAGTGCCGTATTCTGCAGTTTTGCGGCGGCCAGCAGCAAAAAAACCGCAACAACATACACGCGAGTCGCATGTTTGGTCAGGCCCAGCTTGGTTCCCACCACGCCGAAACTGGCAAGGGCGGCAAAGAACAGCGCAGCCAACAGGGCGAGTTCTGCCAAAGAGCTGTGGTAGTGGCCGTTTAGAAAAATCAACAAGCCAAGCGGCAGGAACAGGTTGTCAAACCCGCGCCAACTTTGCGCTTCGACCAACGTGCCAAAACCCGCCACCATGAGGCAAAGCATCATGATGTTGGATGGCGGGAGTTTCGACATGAACAAGAAGCAGATGATCGCAACCAACAGCGTTACGACAAAAAACACGACTGAGCCTTCCAAGCTCTTGTCGCCATCCTCCACCACGTAGCGTTTGGTTCCATAGGTAGTTCCGGCCAGCGCCGCGGCGGCATCCGCCAGTGTAAGAACGGCGATTGGCAAGATGTAGAAGAGTGTGTTTTCCCCTGCCAACAGAAAGCAAAGCCCGACCGACAGAGCGAGCAGAAAGTCACCGTAGGACGTACGCTCTACCCCATGCAGGGTTGCACCCAGACCCGAAGAGAAACGGGGCAGGCGGAGCACCAGCATCACCAGGATTGTGGCTGCAATCAGCATGTAAACCGGCCAGCGATCGGGAAAGAGCCAGGGTAAAAGCAACGCAAAGAGACCGGTGCTGACATGCATCAGTTTGCGCTGTACTTCGGAACTCAACCCCGCCGTTTTGGCCAGATACCGTATGACCATCATGACGCCGATCAAGGCGACCACGGACCCCGCCGCAAGCAGAATCTGCCCAAGAACAGTCACGGTTGAACCTCTTCGACGACAAAATCGGAATAGAAGAATGCCATGTCGCGGGCTTTCTGCTGTGTTTCGATGTCGGTCAAGGTTGTGACGCGTTTTAAGTATTTAGTCGGAACCCGACGGGGTGCCATCATGTTCCAATAGACCAATCGGGCGTTTGGCTCAGCGGCAGTCAGGATAGAGCCGTAGACCTGAGGGAAGGTCTCGGGGGACATGTATTCAAAGATGTCGGACAGGTTGAAACCGTTGGCTTTCTCACCGGTTGATACAAAAGCCTCGAGCGATCCAAGGCGGATGTCCAGACGATCCAACCGGGATCGGATTGCCTCATAGTGCTCGGGCCGCCAGGCCATCGGCAGCGCGTCGCCGTGATTGCCTTTGAGAATCCAGTGCAAATAGGGGTTTTGCGAGGGATCAGTGGTGACCCCCGCATGACGGATGCGCCGGGCGACATGTTGGGCGGGGCTGCCCTCAACATGGTCGAAGAACGCACTGTCCCGACCCATGCGTCCCATGACGAAACGCGAGAAGAAGAGGTTCAGCAAAAGCCGCCATCGAACCGTGTTGAACCGCGTGTCGAAAAAGGTCTGGCGCTCTGTCGGCGAGCGGGGGGTCAACACTGCGTCAATGGTCCTACGAGAATGGACGAGCGGCAACAGCCAGGTTTGAAAGATGCGAAAATAGCGCTCGAACTTGCCGACGCCGCCGATACCATGTTTTTCAACCTCGGGGGCCAGCGCCTTCCAGAAGGCGCGCGTCTCAGCATCGGTGGACTCCAAAACCCGGTTCAACAGTGCACCCCGTCGCGTACTTGCGCGTGAGCCTGTGAGTTCTATGAATTCGGGATGGGTCAGAACTTGATAAGCCGCGATCCGAAGCTTGAGGCAGGCAATCTGCGCCTTTGACAGGTCCAAAACCACAACGCGCGCAGGATCGAGTGTCAGCATCGCCAGCGCATTATCCCCGGCCGAGCAGATGGACACCAGCGTCTTTCCTGCGCACTCACCCAAGGCCGTGGTGAGGACATCTGCGTCCTCCCACAGTTGGGCATATCGGATATGGTCGAAATCCGCTTTTGTTTCGATCTCGCTGCTACCCATCGCACCGCTCCACTGCGCCGCTTGCCCCGTCGACACGGATCACCTCGCTATCTTCGATCCAGTGCGTGGCGCCTTTCAGGCCGACCACGCAAGGGATGCCCAACTCACGCGCGACGATGGCCGAATGGGACAACAGCGACCCCCGCTCGACAACGATTGCGGAGGCGTTCGAGAATACCGCGATCCAGCCCGGGTCGGTATGGCGGGCGACCAGAATGTCTCCGGGGTTCAGGGCCTGCGCGCGCGGGTCGCGGATCACACGCGCGCGCGCTTTGATCTGCCCTGCTGAACAACCCGTGCCGTGTTTCACGCGCGCCGTGTCTACCTCGGCTTCCACATCTTCGGACCAGATCGGTGCGATAGCGGGACCACGGATTTCGATACGTTCGGGTGGGTCGGGGCGTCGGGAGGAGGCGTCATCCTCGCGTGTGCGCCGCGCAACGATGCCTTTCAGGTCGGGTGACAGGCTGTAACCCTCAACCGCTCCGAGAACTTCATGAGTTGTCAGAAAGAATACATCCTTGGGTGAGGGCAGCAGGTCGCGGGCGGCGAATTCCCGGCCGATGCCTAAAAACACACGCCGGGCATAGCCGAAGATACGCGTGCGCTCAAAGCGCAGGTTTTCCCGGTCGCGCACGCGCGCCTTGGTCCAGCCCAAAATCCATTTGGCCAATTGCCGTTTGAGAGGGTTTGACGGAAACAGCGCCTTCCAATCTGGCTCAGCACCTTCCTGACGCACGGACGGCGGACGTTCGGCGCTCGCTGCGATCGCCAGCAGCAGGCTGGTCGGGTCGTCGCGCAGCGGAACGCTTTCCAGTTTGAGTTCCTCCGTACACCGGTCGCCGAACTTCTCAAGATAGGCATCAATCTCGGCTTCGATCTGGGGGTGTCCGGATAGAACCGACAAATGCGCATTGGCCTTTAACGGCTCGGCAAGACCTGCCTGCCGGACCAGTTCTCCCATCCGGGCTATGCGTTGCGCGGGTTCCGCGGAAACGATATCGCCTTGCCCGATCATGAGGTCATTGTGCAGGGTCAACCCATCCTCGCCCAGCCACTTTTGCAGCAGGTTGCGCGAGCCACCAAAGGCAATCATGCACAGGAAATCGTTGATCAGTGGGGCATCCCACCGATCCAGCAGGGTGCTTTCAATGCGACGATACTCGGCGGCCAGTTCGGTCGCATTCGAGGCATCCACATCCAGCCCCGCCTGCAAGATGTCGTTCAACCTGCGATAAAAATCACGCCGAGTCCGTGGCAATCGGATGGCTTGCCAGATCAGACCGCCCGCAACTTTTGACAGTTTTGCGTACTCCAAAAGCTTGCGCCAGCCAGTGGTGGGGGGCGGGGCAAGAGCATCCGTAACCTCACGTGGCATCGGTTCAGAAACGCCCATCATCGTTTCCATGTAGTCGCGGTTTAGCGAAAACCCGGGCAGCAGCGCCAGCGCGCGATACCAGTTGATCAGATTGTAATAGACGCGCCCGTCCACCCGGCCCAGCAAATTGTCAAACACGGTTGGGTTCCGGGCAATCGTGTGCCGGGACACGCCCAATAGCCTGACGAAAGCGCGATAGACCTGAGAATACACATGCAGGGCAAAGGAATAAGTCAGCGGGCTGACGATCCCCGGATAGCTTTCGACGATATTGGAATTGTCGAAAATGGTCAGGGTCTGATCTGCAAGCGGCGCTGGGCGAAGAGTCGTGGTGATCGGCCGGGCCTGCAGAATATGCAGCCCCTGGGTATCCATAGCCCATTCAATGTCCTGAGGGGAACCGAACAGCGCCTCGGCCCTTCGGGCGAGGGCCGCGATGGATTGTGCCTCGGGCAGGGTCAAATGCGCGGGCATGTCCGGAGTATTTTCTGGTGTGCCATTCGCACCGATGACCCAGTCTTCTCCGTCCGCTTCGCCTGATACAAGCTGCTCTGCAAGCCCATCAATGGCCGAGATCACGACCACATTGCGCCGACCACTGACCGGATCGGCGGAAAAGGCGACACCGGCCGCTTTGGCATCGATCATGCATTGCACGACGATCGCAGGGGCTTCGGCCGCACCGCCGGTTTTGACCGCCCGGTAAGTCTCAATCGTGGCTGAGAAACCGGATTGCCAGACTTGCTTGGCCGCTGCGATCACATCTTTTCCGGGGACGTTCAGGACCGTTTCGAACTGTCCCGCATGGCTTTGGTCCACACCATCTTCGGACCTGCCAGAGCTCCGCACCGCGTAAGGTCCGGGTCCGAGTGTTTCAATCGCGGCGGTCACAGCCGATTTCAGGCCCTTTTGCGCGATGGGTCCTGATTGCCCCATGCGAAATGCATCGTTGGTGATGACGAAGAACGCGGGCGGGGAAAACCGGTGTTGCGCCAGATGCGAAAGGGCTGCTGCTTTCCCACCGACAACCGAGACATCGGTGGCACCCGTTTGGGCAATGATGAAACTCATGCAAAGGCTCCGATCAGGAAGGGTAGAAAACCAGCCGTAGCATAGCAGAGGAACACCCATAGGCCGGATACGGTGTCCATCCTTTGTTCGGCTCTTGCGGTGGGTGTCTGAGTGTAGCGGAGGGCGGCGAGCCCGCAGGGCACTAGCGCCAACGCACCGATCAGTGCGGTTGACCAGCCGACTCCGGTGGCGCTGCCTGTGCCGACAAGTAGGGCGTAAGACACTAGAACGCAGCCGATCCAGATACTCCCAGCCAGACGCGGCCCCCAAAGGCCGGAATAGGTATCGACCCCGGCGATTTCGTTTTCCGGCGCCCATAGTTTGCGCCCGATCTCAAGGACGCAGCCATTCACAAAGGACAGTGCCAGAAACAGCCAAAGCGAGGGCGCTGCCCCGCCTGCCGGCAGCCATTCGAGGCCGGTCAGCAACAGATCAATCAAGGGCATGATGGCCATATGGCTTAGCAGGTAAAAAACCGGTCGGGACTTCAGCCAAACCGGAACGCCGAATTCAACCGTCATTGCTGCGAGCCAGATCCAGACCGCACCCAACAGCCACAAAACGGGAGGGTGCCAGAACCATGCCGCAGCAAGCGCCAGTGGGATGGTGAGCAATCCGAGACTCAGGACTTCGCCTGGTGAGACCAATCCGCGTGGGATCGGCCTGTCCGGCCTGTACCGCCGGTCATCCTCGGCGTCCTTGAACTCATCGCAGACCCGCATCTGGAAGAACAACGCCATGGCCAATACAAAGCCAGCGGCAAAGGCGGGCCACTCGGGCAGGGGACGGTTGGCCAGACGGGCAGACACACAAATGCTGGCCGAGGAAAACACCAGCAGCAGAGGGACGGTTTTCTTCAGCGGGAATCGCTCGGACTGGTAAATCCAGAATCGGTTCTGAATGCTCATCTGTGGCGGGCCAGACTTTCATGGGCGCGGGTGAAATGGCCCGCAGCTATCGCAGCAACAATGGAGATTTCGCCGCACAGGCATGTGGCTGCGGCCACCTCGGCCAAAGCCGTGCCATATCCGTTGCCTTTGAGGCCAAGTATGTTCAGCGCCGCTGTCTGACTTGGCAAACCGGTTCCGCCACCGACCGAGCCGACAAGGATGTTGGGAAGTGTCACCGAGCAGAACAGATCGTCGCCTCTAGGTTCCATACGCGTGACGCCCATTGCGCTTTCGGCAACGCAGGCCGCGTCCTGTCCGGTTGCGATATAGAACGCCGCCAGCCCGTTGGCATAATGTGCCTGCGCGCCGAATTGGCCCGACAAATGCGCCCCCAGATTGGCGACACGGCCATAGTCCAGCATCGCTTCGACCGTGGTTCCCAGCGTCTTCTCGACAATCTCAGCCGGAAGCGTGACCGAGGCGCTGACCTTGCGCCCGCGCCCCGTCACCAACCCCAAAGCCGAGGCCTTTTTGTCGCCCGAGAAATTACCTTCGACATACCAGTCTTCAATCGCGACAGGGCAGCTATCTGCGATGGCGTGGCACAAGGCGTCGGTAGCGATGGTCACCATGTTCTGACCCGCAGCATCCCCTGTGGTATACCGACAAATCAGGAAAACGACGTTGGTGTCGATGAACGGCTCCAGTGAGACAAGCTTGCCATGACGGGTTGTCGCTTCGGCCGCAGATTGGAGAATGTCGACATTTGTCACCACCCAATCCACGAATTGCCCAGCCTTTAGCAGGCTCTCAAATACAAAGGCTGGTGTACGGAGCACACCTTCGTACAGAACGGCAGTGCTGACACCGCCTGAACGGGTGGCGGCGTAAGCGCCCCGGGCGTAAGACGCAACCAGCGCGGCCTCGGTGGTCGCGAGTGGGACATGAAAATCCCCGTTTGCGTTCATCCCGTTCAAGCGCAAGGGGCCAATAACCCCGACAGGCAGCTTAACCGTCCCGATGAAATTCTCGATATTGGCTCCGTAGATTTCGGCGTCTTCGATGGTCGCTTGATCTGCAATCCGTGCTTGATCGTCTGCGCTGGCTGTGGGTTTCAATTTGCCCCAAAAGCGTTCGACCATCTCTTTGGTCGGCTTGCGGGAGGGGCGTAGTGTAGAAAACTCCACGTCGCTCGGCGCCATCTGCTGGGGTATCTGATCGGCGTCAAATCGCGCTTTAATGCGTTGAAGCATTTCCCGAACGTGAAAAGGAATGACCAAAGGCGCGCTCCAATAAATTATCCGTACATATGTTGTGCAGCTAAAAACCGATGCGAGGGCAAGGTATCAGTCGCGAGATCGAAATCCAGACAAATGTTCGCCGATCAAGTGTTTGATCCCAAGGGGGCTCGCATTCGTCGCAGAGCCCGAAGGATAAGTCTGTCAGAGGAAAGGGGGGAGCAAGCCTTCTCCTCGATTTGTGCAACGAAGCCGCATGAATTCGAACAAAAAAACCAGCGGCGTTGTTCAAATTGGTGGATGCACCAACTCGCTTGAAAAATAGGCGTTTCTTCCAGAAGTGCTTAGCAAAAAGGACCGAATGACTTGAAAACCCCGAATTGATCGTCAAACTTCTCGCATGAGTGAGTATTTTGATGAAATGTTCAACAGCGA
Organism: Ruegeria sp. ABV3_008; assembly: GCF_056161185.1. Classification (NCBI taxonomy): domain Bacteria; kingdom Pseudomonadati; phylum Pseudomonadota; class Alphaproteobacteria; order Rhodobacterales; family Roseobacteraceae; genus Ruegeria; species Ruegeria sp. ABV3_008. The sequence continues at coordinate 70,558 of NZ_JBSWYP010000005.1, forward strand.
TGGATCGCTCAGAGGTCCATACGAAGAGATCGGTCGTTGGTTTGACGCGGAAGATGTATCACGGCTAAGAGCCAAGCAGCGCGAGGCTGAGGAAGTCTTCAGGCTGACGGGTATTACCTTTAACGTTTATGGCAAAGCCGAAGCAGAGGAACGGTTGATACCGTTTGATATCGTGCCGCGCGTCATTTCCTCGCGAGAGTGGCAGCGGCTGGAACGCGGTATCGAACAAAGGGTGCGGGCAATAAATGCCTTTCTTCACGACATCTACCACCGCCAAGAAATCGTTAGGGCCGGACGTGTACCGGCCGAGATGATCGCCGGGAACGAAGCGTTCCTGCCGCAAATGCTTGGCGTCTCGCCGCCCGGTCAGGTTTATACGCATATCGTCGGTGTTGACCTGGTGCGAACCGGACCAGATGAGTTCTTTGTGCTTGAGGACAACGCGCGCACGCCATCCGGTGTCAGCTATATGCTGGAGAACCGGGAAACGATGCTAAAGATGTTCCCCGAGCTCTTCAGTGCCACAAATGTTCGAAATGTTTCCGACTACCCGCGAAATTTGAGGCGGTCTCTTGCAGCCTGCGCACCGGCCTGTGCAGAGGGAGAGCCCACGGTCGCGGTTTTGACCCCCGGTATCTACAACTCAGCCTATTACGAACACGCGTTTCTTGCGGACCAGATGGCAGTGGAGTTGGTCGAAGGACACGATCTGAGGGTTGTCGATGGCCGCGTCTGCATGCGTACCACCCGGGGCTACAAGCCTATCGACGTTCTGTATCGACGGGTCGATGACGATTTCTTAGATCCGCTGAATTTCAACCCTGATAGCGCGCTGGGCGTTCCCGGCATCCTAGATGTCTACCGCGCGGGGGGCATCACTATTGCGAATGCTCCGGGCACAGGTATCGCGGATGATAAGGCAATCTACTCCTACATGCCTGAAATCGTTGAATTCTACACGGGCGAAAAGCCCCTGCTTCAAAACGTACCCACCTGGCGTTGCAGCGAGCCAGAGTCCTTGTCATATGTGCTGGACAACCTGTCCGAGCTTGTGGTCAAGGAAGTACATGGGTCTGGCGGTTACGGTATGTTGATTGGCCCTACGGCCAGCAAGAAAGAGATTTCAGCTTTCCGTGAAAAGCTGAAGAGGAGGCCCGGGAACTATATTGCTCAGCCGACTTTGTCGCTTTCGACGGTTCCGATTTTCGCGCGTTCGGGGCTGGCACCCAGGCACGTTGATCTGCGCCCCTTTGTTTTGGTGTCCCCAGATGGAGTTAACATCACGCCCGGCGGTTTGACACGCGTGGCGTTGAAGAAGGGGTCGCTCGTCGTGAACTCAAGTCAGGGCGGCGGGACTAAAGACACTTGGGTTCTGGAGGACTGACCATGCTGGGAAAAACTGCTGGCGGGTTGTTCTGGATGTCCCGTTACCTCGAACGAGCGGAAAACACGGCGAGGCTGCTTGAAACAGGTCAGAGGATGGCGTTGACCCGTTCCAAGAACTCCGCCGAAGAATGGGGCTCTGTACTGAAAACGGCGGGCGTTTTAGATGGATACCACGCCAAGTACGAAGACATCTCAAAAGACAACTCTGTGGATTGGGTGTTGCGCGATGCCGATAACCCATCCTCGATCAAGTCGGTCATCAAACAGGCAAGGAACAACGCGCGCCTTGTTCGAACCGCACTGACCCACGATGTTTGGAGCGCGGTAAACGCAAGTTGGATGCAAATTGACGAGGCGATGAAGCGCCGCGTGAATGAGCGCGATTTGCCCGCCATGTTGGAGCTTATTCGTCACCAGGCCGCACTGGTCCGTGGCGCCACTTTGGGCACCATGCTGCGCAATGATATCTTCGATTTCACTCGCATCGGCACTTTTGTCGAACGGGCCGACAACACGGGGCGCATCTTGGACGTGAAGTACTACGTTCTATTGCCCACGGCGTTCTCAGTCGGCTCGTCACTGGACAACATCCAGTGGGAAAGCATCCTTCGTTCCGTCGGTGCTGGTGGCGGCTATCGGATGACCCACGGTCAGAAAACCAGACCGTCTGACATTGCTGAGTTTTTGATCTTGGATGAGAGGATGCCTCGCAGTCTTCACTTTTGTTGTAGAAAGATTCAGGAAAACCTGTCCTACCTGAAGAAAGACTATGGCTTTGCGGGGCCGTCATGCGCCGCATCAAATGCACTGTACGAGAAATATCTGGACCAGAAGATATCCGATATCTTTGAGTTGGGGCTTCATGAATACATTCAGGACTTCCTGACAGATCTCGGCAACTTAAGTCGTCAGATCGAGATTGACTACCGGTTCTATGAGTAGCCCATGAAACTGCACATTCGCCATGAGACACGATATGATTTCGACGCGCCGGTCCCCTTTGGGCTGCAGCAGCTTAGGAAAACGCCAAAGTCATTTCGAAATCAAACCATCGAGAGCTGGAGCACTGAAGTCATCGGAGGGGTCAAGGAGCTGAGCTTTGAAGACTACCACCGCAACACAGTGGAATTGATCATTTTCGAAGCAAATACCCAAAGCATTTCCTTGATATCCGAAGGCGTTGTGGCGGTGGAAGACACACATGGTGTCCTGGGACGCCATGAAGGGTCGACACCGCTGTGGCTTTTTAATCGGAGCACGCCTCAGACAACGCCAGGAAAAGGGGTTGCCGACGTGATCGGCGCGCTGCCTGAAGGCGAACCGCTTCAGCAGATGCACGCCTTGTCCGAAATAATTCGATCTCGGGTCACCTATGAAGTGGGAAGTTCACACCCAGGTTGGAGCGCTGAAGACGCCCTCGCAGCTGGGTGCGGCGTGTGCCAGGACCATGCGCATATTTTCATTGCCTGCGCTCGAAAGATCGGAATGCCTGCGCGCTATGTTTCGGGTTACCTAATGATGAACGAAACCGAGCTGCAGGACGCGACCCATGCCTGGGCAGAAGTGCATTTGGACGGGCTCGGATGGGTTGGATTTGACGTTTCCAACGGAATTTCGCCTGATCATCGCTATGTACGCGTCGCAACCGGTCTGGACTATGCCCAAGCTGCGCCGGTAATAGGGAACCGAATTGGGACAGCGGGTGAGCAATTGACAGTGCAGTTGCAAGTCGCACAGCAGTAACGGAGAACTTAATGACCTATGCTGTGGGCATGCGGCTGAACCGCGGACTGGTGTTCATGTCCGATACGCGGACGAACGCAGGCGTCGACAATATTTCGACCTTCAACAAGATGTTCAACTGGACGGTGGAAGGTGAGCGGTCGATCACTCTGCTGACCGCGGGCAATCTGGCGACCACTCAGGCCACAGTAAGCCTGCTTGAGGAGCGCACAAAAGCGCCGGAAGATCGTTCTCCCTCGATCCTGGAAGCGCCGACAATGTTTCAGGTCGCGCAATTGGTCGCGGCTACGTTGAACGATGTCATCGAAGAGCATGCCCGGTCTGGGCAGCAAGCTGACAGCGCCTTTCACGCAACGCTCATTCTGGGTGGGCAGATTAAGGGCGGGCCGTCTCGATTGTTCCTGATCTACCCCGAAGGCAACTTTATCGAGGCAGGCGACGACACCCCATTCTTTCAGATCGGAGAGACAAAATACGGCCGCCCAATTCTGGTGCGTGCCTACGATCCCGAAATGAGCTTTCCGGAGACCGTGAAACTCTTGCTCGTCAGTTTCGATTCAACGATCAAGGCAAACTTGTCTGTTGGGGCGCCGCTGGATCTACTGCTTTACGATGAAGACAGCCTTGAGGCTGGCACGAGGTCTAGGTTTGAAAGTGACGATCAGTACTTTCGAACGATATCGGAAGGTTGGGGCGACGCCTTGAAATCTGCCTTGTCCAAACTTCCAGAATACAAGGCGGCGTCAGAGCGAAATACTCGAACCTCGGCTTAGTCCGCGCCTACGGTCAGGATGTATCGATTTTCAAAGCGCTGCATGGTTCGCGGCTCGGAAAATTGAATGGTGATATAAGCGACCTTTTCTGGCTGACTGACGAGCATGTGGCCAAACTTTCCACGTTCTTCCCGCGGTCGCATGGCAAGCCACAGGTAGATCACAAAAGGGTATTTAGTGGGATTATCTTGATCAATCGAAATGGGTTGCGGAGGCAAGACGCTTTCAAAAAGTACGAACCGCAAAAGACGCTCTATAGCCGGTGGAAGCGTTGGAGTGAGGAAGGTATCTTCGCTCGGATGATGGTCGCCTGGTCAGCCGAACACGGCGAGGAAAAGACCGTGATGATCCCCGTGCATCGAAACTGCGTTTCGACTACCGGGAAGTGGACGCGACCCACCTGAAAGCACATCGTACCGCGACCAGCATGGCTGCGAAAAGGGGAGCGTGGCCGCCTGATTGGCCGAACCAAGGGCAGCATGAATAACAAACTGCATGCTATCCGTGAAAGTCAATGGCGACCGATCAGCCTTTTTGTCACCGCTGGCCAATTCAATGACTACATCGGTGCGCGAGCGCTACTTAGCAGTATTCCAGATGTCGACTGGCTGCTCGGGGACCGCGGCTATGATGCAGACTGGTTCCGAGACGCTTTGAAAGACAAAGGAATAACCACCGGTATCTCTGGTCGAAAGCAACGCAAGACAACCGTGAAGGATGACAACCATCGATACAAAGGGCGCAACCGAATTGAGATCATGTTTGGTAGGCTCTAGGACTGGAGGCGCGTAGCGACACGCTATAATCGGTGTCCCAAAGTCTTCCTCTCCGCAATCGCACTCGCAGCAACCGTCATCTATTGGCTATGAATCCTAACCTTGGGCAAGATCCCTTCAGCTTATTTGTAGGCAATCCGCTGTAGTGCATCGTCGACTTCGTCCTCTACGTACCCTTCAAACCTGCTTGCAAACCGCAGATTCAGCCCACAAGAAGAAACGCTGCTTAGTGAGTTGGAGGCAGCGACAGCGTATCTCTTCTCCAGATCAAAGGGCGTTTATCCATCCAAGCCCGCAGGCGTCTGGCCTGAAAGCTCTGCCAGACGTGCGCCAATGTCACAAAGTGTCCACTTAGCTAAGTGGGCACTTCAGCGGCCGGAACGGGGAAGCGGAGCCAGCTTAAGAAGTGGGGCGATGACGAGAAGCGGATGAACTGTGCGCAGAGCATCGTTCCCGGGATTTCTGTTGCTCAGTTGGCGCGGCGCAGTGATCTGAATGTCAATCAAATTTTCACTGCTTGGAAGACCCGAAATTCGCGCCGAACAATCAGGCCGTTGAAATTGAGACCAAGTTTCTTCCGGCAGTGTGATTGCAGAGATTACATCGCCAGAGGCAATACGCGCATCAAGTTGAGGACTTAGAATTGCAATGAAAACCTCACTTAAGAGTGTCTCATCAAAATCTGCACATCTTGGGCAGGGGAAATGCGCATTCGCCGGTCACATCTGGCGGCATGAAACGTTTGACCGCAGATAACTTGGCTTGGTGCACCTTCGCAACCGCCTCCGCAATCCTTGCAGCGCAGCCTTTGCAATGGCTTGCACAAAGCTGGCTTAGTCCGGCCTACGGATCGTACGGATATATCTATGTTCTGCTGATTTTTGGTTTGGCCGGCATGAGCGTTCTGAGCGGCCGTCCAAAAGAAGTGGGCTCTCAGATACCTGCGATTGCCTTGTTGTTGCTGGCCGCTTTGATCCGATTTCTAGGACAGGTTTTGGCGGTCAATATCCTCAGTGCTTGCGCGCTTGCATTGGATGTTTTCGCGCTGGTTTCGGTATTGCAGCTGCATCGTCGCCCCTTCGCGCTTTCACCATTCTGGATGGCCACTCTGTTTTTGTTTTCTTTACCAGCCGAGATGGTCTTGCAGCGTACGCTTGGCTTCCCGTTGCAGATGGTTTCGGCGGAATTGTCCTGTCACATGCTTGGCTCTTTGTTTTCAGGTGTCGTTTGCGACGGGGTGCGCATCACTTTGGAACAGAAAGACATTCTGGTGGACTTGCCATGCTCGGGCGCGTCAGGGCTTTTGCTGTCGCTGGCTTTTGTGGTCACTCAGAACGCGATCATGCGTCCTAAACTGTATGTCGGTGCCCTCAGCGTTTTGACCGTGATCGGATGCGCCGCCTTGGGCAATAGTCTGCGCATTTCACTTCTGGCGATCGGGATTACACATGATCTGGATGTGATGGCCGAACCTTGGCACAGCCTGATCGGGTTGGTAACGCTTGCTCTGACGGTTGCGCCCTTTGCGCTGTTCTATCGGCCCCGCAATGCGGTTGCATGTGTAGGTCGCCCACAATCCAGCCGGATTATCCTGCCGAAACCCATCAAAGCGCTTGGCGGGTTTGGTTGCCTGGTCGGCAGCATTGCCATCGTGTCCCTCAAGGCTAATCCAATGGATGTTTCGGGCAGAGTGGCGACCCCGAACCTTCCCACACAAATTCACGGGCATCTTATGCGAAGCGTGCCTCTGACTGCGATGGAGGCACACTACTTCGAAGCCTATGGCGGGCAGGCGCAGAAGGCTCAGTTTGGTCCGCTGGGGCTGAATGTGGTCAGCACGCGCGCGCCACTGCGGCATCTGCATGCACCGGAGATCTGCCTGCGGGGTCTGGGTTACAAGGTTCACTTTCTTGGCACACGCTATGACAGCGTTCCGAGTGCCTACTATCGCGCGATCGGCCCAAATGGGCACGAATGGTTCGTCGCAGTCAGCTACGTCTCACAAAACGGGCACGTCACACCCAGCGTAGGTGAAGCGATTTGGCGCTGGCTGAACGGCTCCGGCGGCACCTGGAGCAGCGTGCAAAGGATTACCCCATGGAGTCTGGACAGCGAACTTCGCGCCCAACTCGACGCTGCCACGATTGCAGCTCTGGACATTCAAACCATCAAAGGAACGGACATATGATACGCCACTTTGCTTTTCTCTTCTTACTGTGCCCCGGGATTGTCTACGCCCAACCAGAAGACGACGTCGCGGGCCGATTGGTCGGTAGTAGTGCGGCGGGTCAATTGGATCTCCCGCTGCTCAAATCGGACCTTTCCGTTGATATTCAAAGCGATATTGCAACCGTTCAGGTGCAGCAGGTGTTCGTGAACCCATCAGATGATCCAATGTCGGCGGAGTACTTGTTTCCACTGAACCAAAAGGCTGCCGTCTATGCCATGCAGATGCGGGTTGGCGACGAAGTGATTGAGGCTGAGGTTCAGAAAAAGCACGAGGCCGAACAAACCTTTGAAACCGCAAAGCAAGAGGGTAAGGCCGCAGCCCTTTTGACCCAACATCGTCCCAACATGTTCACGCAGAACGTTTCTAACTTGATGCCAGGGCAGCCGATCACAGTGACGCTGAGCTATGTGCAGGCGGTTCCAAAGATCGATGATGCCTATGAGTTAGTGCTGCCACTGGTTGTCGGGCCGCGCTATCAGGACACGGTGGACTTTCAACCGACGTCCGAGAATGCCGTGCTGGCGGACTTCCACGAAGAAGAGCTGGACGCCTCCGCCGTGGCCGAGATCGATGGCTGGGAGGTTTCCCAGTTACCCGAGTACCCGCCGGTTCCAGGCCTGACGAACCCAGATACGATTGAACCCGCACGCGTTTCGCTGGCCCTGAACCTGCGTGGCGCGGTCCCCGTTTCCAATCTGACAAGCGCCACCCATGATCTGCAGCTTGAAGAGTCCGATGGAATAATCAGTGCCACCTTCAAGAAGGGGCGCGTGATCGACAACCGTGATCTTGTTTTGCGTTATGAACTTGGCAGCGATCAAACAGCAGCCGGAGTGCTGGCTCATCATGATGAGCGTGGCGGTTTTGTGTCGCTGTTGATCGAACCCCCAAAGGTTCCGCAATCGGATCAAATCACGGCGCGAGAGCTGGTTTTTGTGCTCGATACCTCGGGATCAATGGGCGGCGCGCCGCTGGATGCCAGCAAGCGCTTTATGGAGGCTGCGTTACAGGGTTTGCGTCCCGAAGATTATTTTCGCGTGATCCGGTTTTCGTCCCGCGCGTCCGAATTCGCGTCCCAAGCCGTTCCCGCCACAAGCGGCAACATCCGGTCTGGTTTGCGCTACGTGCGCGACCTCCGTGCCAGTGGTGGAACCGAAATCGACAATGCAATCCGTCATGCTTTTGCGACGCGACAACCTGAGAACACACTGCGCATCGTCGTCTTTCTCAGCGATGGATATATCGGGCGCGAAGCGGATGTATTGCGCACAATCCGGCAGCAGATTGGTGATGCTCGGATCTATGCCTTTGGTGTCGGCACTGCTGTAAATCGCTACCTTTTGGATGGGATGGCCAAAGAGGGTCGTGGCTATGCCCGATATGTCGACCCAACTCAACGCGCGTCAGATGTTGCTGAAACGCTCGCCCAAGACCTGAAATCGCCGGTACTGACGGATATATCCGTCGATTGGGGCGGGCTGAATGTAACTGACGTCGTTCCCCGACATATCCCTGACCTGTTCGACGGTGGCTCAATCCGGGTTATGGCGCGGTACGAAGGCGGTGGGCCTACGGACATCAAGATCAATGGCTTGGTTCAGGGTCGAGACGCGCAAATGCCCTTGTCGCTGATCCTGCCCAAGAAGCCCGCCGCTAACGATGATATGCGCCAAGGAAAGGCAATCCCATTGACCTGGGCACGCACGAAAATTGCGGATTTGGACCGAGCTCTGGCGGTTCAGACAGGTAACCCCAGAAAGCTTGAAGCACAGATCACTGATCTTGGCTTGAAGTTCAATCTTCAGACGCAGTTCACCTCTTTTGTCGCTCTGTCTAAACAGGTTGTGAATGAAGGCGAGGTACCGTCAAAAGCCACTCCCGTGGTCCTGCCTCAGGTGGCGGGCGTCGGTGCTGCGGCCTATCCCAAAACCGCGTTCAGCGGATCATCCACTCCCGAGCCGCAAACGATTTTTGGGCTGATCGTCCTGGCGGCTTTGGGCGCGCTGCGTCTGACCCGAGTTCGGAGGATCGAAGCATGAGACATATACCATACAAATTGCGAACAGATGCCTGGTGGTTGGGGGACGATTTCAAATGGAGCGCACCACGTGTTCAAGCCCCACTTGACCCGGCCAATGGCAGTGTGATCTCTGATCGTGACTTGGGTGAGACTTCGACGGCGGACACATACGGTGAACAACATTTTAATTGTAGATGATGATGCCCGTATCCGCGATGTCGTACGTTTTGCACTGGAAGATTCCGGTTTTCAAACCACCGAGGCGGGCACCGGCCAGGATGCATTAGAGCTGTTCAGAAAAACCCCGACTGACTTGGTTGTTCTGGATATCGGAATGCCCGAAATGGACGGGTTGGAAACGTGCACGGAGCTGCGCAAAACCTCAACTGTACCGATCCTGTTTCTGACGGCACGGGATGATGAGATTGACCGCATTCTTGGGTTTCAACTTGGTGGCGATGACTATGTCACTAAGCCTTTCAGCCCGCGTGAGCTGGTTCTACGGATCAAAGCCATCCTCGCGCGCTCGGCAGACACAAAGGCGCCCGATGATGTGACGGTTTTTCAGGATCTGCGGCTGGATCACAGCGCCCATCGGTGCACCCTAGCGGAAACCGAAATTCAGCTGACCGGGATCGAGTTCTCGGTGCTGTCTATCCTCGCTAAGGCACCAAGCAGGGTCTTCGGGCGGTCGCAGCTCATCGAAATGGTCTATGGTCACAACACGTACCTGTCCGGTCGCACAGTTGACAGCCATATTCGCAATATCCGTCAAAAGGCACGGGCGTCGGGCTATCCAGACCTGATCCAGACCGTGCACGGGGTTGGTGTAAAATTGGGCGTTTGTCGGTGCTGACCGTCAAGAAAAAATGGCGGCCTTCGCTTGCGCTGGTGATTGCGTTGGTCTGCATCGCATTGGTGACGCTTCCAATCATCAGCGTTCTGGGCGCTCGCTTGTACAGCAACCAATTCGCGCGTGAAACGGAACGCAGCCTGCTGTCTCAGGCGGTTATCTTTGCCGAGGTGTATGCTGCGGCTTTCTCAGAATTCCAACATACGCCAGATGTTGGCCACAGCTTGTCCCCCGAGCAGATCACGCGGCTTCAGCAGGACTTTCATCCCATAGCACCCAGTTTGGACCTGCTTCGCGGTGAGGTTTCGCCGCCCAGACCCGATCCGGTTGCAATAGATGAACCGCTGGCTGCGCCATACGCGGCGATTTCTCAAACGTTGTCCAAATTGGCCATGTCTGCAAAGAAGACGACTCTGTCAGGATTTGTTTTCACGGATCATTCTGGCCGAGTCATTGCCAGCAGCGGATCCGTCACCGGGTCCTTTCTGCATGTCCCGGAAGTGTCTCAAGCTCTGCATGGGGAAACCATCTCTGTGTTGCGGCATCGGGACAATCCGTCTAAGAGGCATCTTCTGAATTCGATCAGCCGGGACACGTCTTATCGCGTGTTCGTTGCACATCCCGTTGTGTTGGGCAATCGGGTTATCGGCGCCGTTTACCTGTCGCGCACGCCCATGGACCTAAGGAAGTTTCTGTTTCAGGAACGGTTCACACTGGGTTCTGTTGCCGTGTTCATGCTGGTGTCTGCGGTCGGGGTCGGTTGGGTGATGTGGCGACTGATCTCGAAGCCAATTCGCGACCTCAGCAGTCAAAGCCGAGATGTCGCAAACGGGTCGAAGCCAACGCCTGACCCGGTGCCGCACTATGGGGTGAGGGAATTGGCAGATTTGGGCAACAACGTCGTTTCTATGGCCGCAACCTTGTCAGAACGTTCCACAGCGATTGAAACTTACACGAGCCATGTCACACATGAGTTGAAATCGCCGGTCACCGCAATTCTTGGTGCGGCCGAGCTGTTGTCTGAAGGGCCATCTGCTCTAAACAGTGACCGAAATCAGAAACTCGTTCACAACATAAAGGAGGAAGGTCTGCGCATGAACGCTCTGTTGGTGCGTCTTCGCGAACTGGCCCGGGCCAGCATTCAAACTGACGCGACTCCAACGCCATTGGCGGATATTGTCCAAGCCGCATCAGCCGAGTTTTCAGAGCACGTCATTGAGTGTCACGCGCCTTCCGACACGCGCCTACCATTGTCCAAAGATCAGGGGCACATTGTTCTGCATCATCTTTTGCAAAATGCATTCCAGCACGGGGCAACACGTGTCGACATTACATTTGATGCAGCTTCAAACAGCTTGATTGTCGCTGACGACGGCACGGGAATTTCCCCGCGCAACAGCACGCGCATCAGCGAGCCCTTCTTCACGACAAGACGGGATCAAGGCGGTACTGGCTTGGGCTTGTCCATTGTTTCCGCTGTATTGAAACAAGCAAATGCAGTGATCGAGACAATGACCCGAGAACACGGTGCCAGCTTTCGGATCAGGTTTTGAGCCTCATATGAGAGTACTTTTGGCGGGCAACCTTTGGTCGGTGCCGGCTTTCACAACTTGTTGCACGCTCCATTTTTGCAGATCGGAAGACAGCGATTCACCCAGACTGAAATTTCTACACCAGTAGCTGCAGAAATCGCGCTAACTCCTGTCAAACTGCGTAACCTTTGGCTCTGTCGCACAAATCGGGAAGAAGAGGCCAAAGACTTAACTGCGCTCACGACGACGCTGTTCTGTACACAGTAGCCAGAGGTTCAATGTTATCGCTTCATTCCTGCAGGATAGGTCGGAAAAACAACCTCCACTCGCTGCAGTTTAGGTGAATATCTGAAAATGGTCGAAGAGAGCATAGGAATCCATCGAAATGGCAAAGGCTCTTTCCCAAAAGGCAAAGAGGGAATGGCGTGATCTACGTTTCGAAAATAGCTTTTTAGATTTCAAGTTCACCCGAATATTTCAAGAAACTGTTCCGAATGGCTTCATAAAGTCCGCACGACGTCGGGTGTCTAAATTTTTTTGTTTTCAATACAGTAGGGCGCTGTATCTTTAGGAGAAATGACCAGCGTTTGAACCCTGGAGATTTAATAATGGAACTGATTACAGAACAACTTCGCGCCTTCCCGATCATGGCACTGTTTCTTTGCCTGGGTCTTGGTTATGGCGTCGGAAAGTTTCGGGTCGGCAAGTTCGAATTGGGGGGCATCGCTGGCACGTTGTTGGTGGCGGTCTTCATTGGCCAGATCGGTGGTATCAACCTTAGCACCGATGTTCAGAATGTTTTCTTTTCTCTCTTCATATTCATGGTCGGTTACAACGGCGGGCCTCAGTTTTTTGCGGCCTTGAACCGAACCGCGCTGACCAAGTTGCTTGCCGCGTTTATGATGACCCTCTGGGGGTTGTTTTTTGTTATCGTTGTTGCCCGATTGGCGGGCTTGGACAAAGGGCTGGCCGCGGGGCTGGCCGCTGGCGGCCTGACACAATCTGCAATCATTGGCACCGCTGGAAATGCCATAGATCTGCTTGGGCTCGCCGCTGATGAGGCGGAAAAACTGAAAACCAACATCGCCGTAGGATACTCGGTTACTTACATCTTCGGCTCAATCGGCCCGATATTGGCGGTTAGCATCATTCCCATCATCATGCGTGTCGATCTGCGGCAAGAAGCGATTAAGTTGGCTCAGAAACTCGGCGGCGGTGGACCCAAACTAGAGGAAGGTGAGTTCCTTCCCATGAATCGGTTCGACGCCCGCGCCTATCAGGTAAATGCGGATGCAAGCATTGCCGGAAAATCCGTCAAGGACATCGAAGGCGGTTATGATGGCGATCTGATCGTCGAACGGTTGCTCCACGATGGCGCTCCTGTGGATCCAACCCCTGAAACGATAGTCAATGCCGGAGACACTGTGGTCGTCTCTGGCCTTGTTGCGACTTTGACCCAGTTCGAGGGGAGCGCCAGTGGTGAAATCGGAGAGTACCCACCTGAACTGACGGTTGTGGAGGAGCGTCGCAACGTCGTGGTCACCAACCGCAAACTGACCGGCAAAACCTTGGCAGAACTGCGCGAGGCTTTGACGGCAGATCAAAGGCGCGGTGTTCATATCTCAAAGATCACTCGCATGGGCCATGATGTCCCCGTCCTGCACAACACAGAGATTCACGCAGGTGACGAGATCAGTATTGTCGGTCACAAGGACGACTTGAACCGAGTTGCCAAGGTTGCGGGCTATGTGCCGCCTTCGGCCTCAGTCACCAATTTCATTGCATTGGGGATCGGTGTGGCCATCGGCTATCTGATCGGAGAGATCAGTTTTGTCATCGCAGGAACGAAGGTGGCTTTGGGGTCCGGCCTCGGTTGCCTGGTTACAGGTTTGATCATCGGCTATTTGCGCATCCGGCAACCCAAGATCGGCGGTATTAACCGTGGGGCCGCGAATTTCCTTCAGAGCTTTGGTTTAGCCGTGTTTGTTGGCGTCGTTGGCCTAAATGCGGGCAAACCTGCACTAGAGGCAATTCAGGAATATGGGATCATACTTCTGCTTCTGGGTGTTGTGGTTACATTGATGCCCATGATCGTGCAGTTCCCGATCAACTACTTCGCCCTGCGTATTAAGAACCCGGTTGAAGCCTGTGCGGTTGTGACCGGGTCACGCTCGGGCAATCCCGGTTTTGCGACACTATTGGAAAAAGCCGGGAACTCGACACCCACACCCGCCTTTACCATGACCTATGCCGTGGCCAATATCTTCCTGACACTCTGGGGGCCGTTGGTTGTGGCTTTTGTTCCGTAGGACAGACCGCGCAACAAGTAGGGTCCTAGCTTGGAAGGGTGAGATCAGCATGATTACCCATCATCATGCTGATCCGTTTCTTTGCGCTGCTGCGAGATCTCAACCGTGCAAGGGCAGTCCTTTCGAGGCACGGTAGGCCTGCACGTAACCAGTGGCCACCGCGCGCACCGCTCTTCCGATCTGGCGGTAAGCACTATCATCCAAATTGGCGAAGGATACCCGCGCCGACCAGTTCGGCGCGTCAAAGCCCGATCCATTCAGCAACACGATCCCGTGGTCCTGTGCCAGTTTGAAGGATATATCCAGCGGGTGGACATTCTCTTTGATCCACTCGACCACCTCTTCGCCCACGTATTTGCGAAGCCAGAACTCAAAGTCGATAATACCGTAGTATTTGTCGAACAGCGGGTTGTCGGGAACTTCGATGCCCATCCCGTCGACCAACTCGTCAAAGCGATGTTTCAGTATACGCCAGCAGAATTTCTGATAGGCCTTCTCTTCGTCCATAAGCTCGACGAGTGAAAACAAGGTCATCATCACCTGTTGTGGCAGCGACAGACCCGCAGTGTGGTTCAGCGCAACATCGCGGCTGTCGGCGACGATCCGGTCGATGAACTTGAACGAGGATGGATCAGGTGTCAGCGTTTCGTAGCGTGCGTTGACGACAGCCTTGGTTTCGTCCGGAGCATCCGCAATCATCTTGTCGAAGATGTTGTTCTCGGCCACTAAAATCGCGCCTAAACGCCACCCGGTGCAACCAAAATACTTGGAGTAGGAATAAACCCCGATAGTGTTCTCAGGTAGATGCCCCAAGATAGACTGAAAGTTTGGAACGAAGGTCCCGTAAACATCGTCAGTCAAAATGATCAGGTCGGGGCGGCGGGTCTTTACGAACTCGACAAGCCGAGCTGAGACCTCAGGGCTGATAGCAACTGAAGACGGATTGCCCGGGTTGACCAGAAAGAGTGCTTTGACTTTCGGGTCGGACAGAATTTCGAAATCTTTGTCGTTCAGTTGAAAGTGATCCTCTTCTTTCGAAGAGACATCCACCGTGTTCAGCCCATAGTCTTCAAGGACCGGCATCTCCAGATAGGGCGTGAAAATCGGTGTGCCCAACGCAATGGTGTCACCAGCATTCAGCAATCTCTGGTTCTTAAGCGCTTTGAAGATGTAGCACATCGCCGCGGTGCCACCCTCGACCGCGTAGATATCAAACTTAGCATCCGGTCGGTGCCCTGCGCACATCGCCCACATAACGTATTCATGCACAATCGCTTCGTTGTGCTCCATGCAACGGTCGGGCATCGGGTAATGGTCACCAACAATACCGTCAGTCAACTCGAGCACGAAATCGTCTGGCGTAAAACCAAATTTCTCAATCGCAAAATCAACGACTGCCACCAAAGTATCCGCACCGGGAGGGCCGTTTCCTTCAATCGACTTGGCGCAATACTTTTTTAGCCGGTCATAGCAGCCTGGCCCTTGCGGCATGCCAGCCAGACCGACCTCCGGCTCGTTTTGATGGCGCTGAGCTTCTGTCATGGCGAACTGCCCCAAAAGGAAAAATGCCTCACGCGCTTTGGTGGCGATCCAGTTTGGGTTCCCTCGACCGGCATTTAGGTATGGCAGAGCCATCTGCCGCGCCTCTTTTTGCGCCAACTTGATAAGTTCATCTTTGATTTGGAAAGGACTTAGGTTTTCAAATTTATGCAGGTTGAGCGATTCTGGCATGACATCAAATCCTTGCGTTAAAACAGATGACGTAGTTCAGCGGATCGCATGCAAGGCAATGTGTCAATGAAAACAACGCTAATTGAAGGGATGAACGCATAACCGAGGATTGCGTGTCGTCATTAGAAGACTTGGCTGTAACTTACTTGCAAGGCCGTCAGAGTGATAGAAATTGCGCTGAGGTTCTGAGCTGACATCCCATAAGAAATTGCAATGCCCGAAAAGGGAGCTCCCAAACATTCTGCGCGCGTATGATCAACTGTCGCTTTCGGAGGGGCTGACGAGATGCGCAAGGTAGCGTGCGACTCTACTGAAAGTCGCTTCACAAAACACCCGCACTGAGGTGTTTCTATCTCCGTCATGTCCAACGTACAATTTTTGGCGAACAGAAGCGTTTGCTCCCAATGGTTCGAAATCTAACCAGAATGCGGTTGTGCCAATGGGAAAGGCCAGGTGATCTGCCGAAACCAATTTTTCTGAAGTTCTAAGAAAATTCCAACGAGCATTAAGCAATCGACTCAAAACTCACGTTCTTCTTGTCGCTTCAAAAGATGTGTCTCAATCAGTTGAAAAGCATATCCTATGTAGACTCTCTGCAGAAATCCGACGGCGGCGATGTCTTCACGCTCCAGTGCTTTGGCCAAGTCAGAGGTCTCTCGCACCAATGAATCGTAGGCAACTATGCCAACAATCTGTTCCATGCGATGCCAGACGCTGGACGACTGGAAATATGCCTGGTTCCAGAATTCGCGCAGAGAGTGGTTTCCGATCAGAGATGTGATCAGGGTCTGTAGGCGTTGGTTCAGCTTTACGTATTCCTGAGAGTCCAGCCGCTCGCGCAGTGCGACGGCTTTTTCATGGATCGAACGCGCTTCTGCGCGGTGAAATTCTGTGACAGTGATCGGCGACAAGGTCCCAATCATCTGGGCAAGCTCCATCCTCATTTCGTAAAGATGGCGGACACGTTCTGCTGAAAGCTCGATGACAACGGTGCCGACACCATTGCGCGTCTCTACCAATCCAAGATGCCCGATGCGCGCGATGGCATCTCTGACGGGGGTTCTGCTGACACCGAATTCTTTGGCAAGTGCAGCCTCTTTCAGTTGAGTGCCCGGAGGGTAGTGCGCGAAGCAGATTCGCTCCAAGATTTGTTCTTGGATCTCGTCTACGGTTGCCTTTGAGGGCGCCGCAATTCCTGAATCTGCGATAGTCACGGTTCTGATCCCTCTGGGTGCTCTTTGCTGTCTTAGACTACCAATCAGTAGTCTCTCAACAACCGACCGTACCCAGCAATTTGGTCATCAACACCCGCTTTACGCAAGACATCCCATGCCATGGCTTGATTGGAACAAATTACGGGTTTGTTCAGGGCGTCTTCGAGCCGCTCAATGACTTCGAGTGACCGCAAAGCACCGCAGCTAATAAACACGGCATCGGCAGCCCCGGAATCGACCGAATGGGCCAACTGTTCAATCACGTCCGGGCGCACACGGATCATGTCGCTGTCTTTTTCCAGATTCAGGCCGCGTATCTTCGTGACGTGGAGGCTTCGTTCTTCAAGATACTGTTTTTCTTTCTGATTCACGTCTTCAAGGTAAGGTGTACACACCGCGATCTTTTCTGCCGAAAGTGCTTTTAAGGCGCGAATGGCAGAGGTGATCAAAGAGGTCGCGATCGCGTTGGGTGCGCCTTTGCGCAGTTCGCGAAATACGTCTTCTTCGCCCAGGACCAAACTGCCGGACGTGCAGGCATAGCTGATCACATCCAGACTACCATCTGGCAACAAGGTCGACGCGGCGCGTGCCAGGTCGGACCCGACTCCGATCAGACTGTCAACTGTGATGCTGTCTGGAATGGCCACCCGGGTGAAATGTGCACCGACGCCTTCTGGTATCAGTTCCATCATATCGTCTTCGATTGTCTGCTCGGTCGCGAGTAGAACGAATCCTATTTTTGCCCGTTTGTGGCGGCCCTCATCGAACATGGATCCTGGATCAATTCTCATGACATGCATGCACCTACCTCATTTTTATAAGAAAATAGTGACTAAAATTGATCATTGACATTAAGCTGTATACAGGTCAACTGTCCCGCCAGCCTGATTGGGGTTCCTCAAGCACAGGCCGAGATTCGATCAAAGGGAGGTACCTTCGTAAATGCAGGTGTCAAAATTTCTGAAAACTGGGGCTGCCGCGCTCGGCTTTGCAGGGTTCGCCGTGTCCAGTGTATCGGCTCAGGACATCATTCTGGGCCACGTCATGGATCAGGAACACATCTTCCACAAAGTCTCCGAACAGTTCATCGAACGGCTGGACGAGCTTTCTGGTGGAACCATGTCGGTTTCTTATCACCCCGGCGGTGATCTTGGAGATTGGACATCGATCGTTGAGCAGGTCGCTCAAGGCGCTGTTCAGATGACCATGTCGTGGAACCATTCCGAGCTTGATCCGCGCTGGGACGTGTCCGTTCTGGGCTATGTCGCCAACGACTGGGAGTCGGGCAAGGAAGTCTACGGTCCCGGTTCGACAATGAATGAAGTCTACAACGACATCATGAATGACTTGGGCATGGAGTTGCTGGG
The DNA here is from genome assembly GCF_056161185.1 of Ruegeria sp. ABV3_008. NCBI lineage: Bacteria > Pseudomonadati > Pseudomonadota > Alphaproteobacteria > Rhodobacterales > Roseobacteraceae > Ruegeria > Ruegeria sp. ABV3_008. The sequence goes on from NZ_JBSWYP010000005.1 coordinate 88,492, forward strand.
TACGATCCCGACCGACTTCACCGGTTTCGTTGTGCGCAAAGGCGTTGACGTTCCCGTAGACTTCCCGGCCGATGCAGAAGGTTTCAAGATGCGCGTTCCGGGTATGCCCATGGCGATCGAGCGCTACAAGGCAACCGGCTTTTCGGCCGTTCCGATGGCATTCTCCGAGGTTCATACAGCATTGCAGACTGGTGCGATTGACGGTCGGGCTTACTCGCCGCCATCCGAAGTTCTGTTGTTCAAGGACGTGCTGAGCGCGTACGTCTTCACGCGCGAAAACTTCGAACACACCTTCTGGACCGCAAACAAAGCGTGGTTTGATGGCCTGACAGAGGAACAGCAGGGCTGGGTGAAAGAGGCCGCCAATGAAGCCGTCACCTGGGCCTGGGAAAACGCCGAGTCTGAAAGCCCCAAATGGTTCGAGCAGATCGAAGCTGCCGGGATCGAAGTCATCGAACTGACCCCCGATCAGCTGGACGCTTATCGTGCCAAGGTTGTCGCAGTTGAATACCCCTACATGGAGGAGATCATCGGCACAGAAGTGATGGGCGCCATCAGACAGGCGGCCGGCGTGGAATAACGCCACTTACGAACACGCGCAAACCAAGCTTTGCGCGTGTTTCCTTTTGGGGATGGGAGGGAAAATGACCAAGGATATCTTGCACACAGACAGTCTGGACGATGTTCTGGTGCCATCGCCGATCATACCGGTGCCTGCGCCAGAGGATCGCGAACTGCCTGTCTATCGCGGCCTGGATCGCATGTACTCGCTGGAAGCCAAAGTTGCGTGGTTGATGCGCGTCATCATGTTTGTCGCAATGCTTGCCCTTGGCCTGGTCATGGCCGCGCAAGTGTTCATGCGATATGTCGTTTCGTCTCCGTTCCTCGGTATCGAAGAGCTGGCGCCGATGATGGCCTTGTGGATCTACTTCATCGGAATGGCGTATTGCTCGCGCGAGCGTGACCACATCGAAGGTGGAGTGATGTCGCTGGTCTTTCGAAATCGAAAGACATTGCTTGCGCTCCGTTTGTTCGGATCAATCCTGTGCCTGGTCGCACTGGTCGTTTTTGCCAAATACGCTTGGGATTTTGCGCAGTTCAACATCAACCTGAACCGCAAAAGCTCTTACATGAAACTCCCAAAATACATGTGGGATCTCAGCATGGTCTTCGGCTTCGTGTTGATGGGGTTCTACATGCTGCTTCAGATCTTCCTCGAAGCCCGCGCGCTGATCACCGGGAAGGGGGGAGAGTGATTTGACACTGTTCTTCGTTGCTATCGCAATCGTCATCGTCCTGCTGCTGATCGAAGTGCCCGTCGGCTTTGCCTTCGGCATCGGAGCGCTTGTTTTTGGCACTTTGCAGGGCACAGACATCTCGTTTCATGCCGGGTTCGGCTATTCGCAGGTCAGTGCTTTCTCGCTGCTTGCCATTCCGCTGTTTATCCTGTCGGGCACTCTGATGGGCGCTTCGGGGATATCTGAGCGGCTGTTGGATTTCGTCAATTCCTTCGTCGGACGCACCAAGGGTGGTCTGGGAGCGGTCACGGTTGTGACTTGTGCGCTGTTTGGGGCGATTTCGGGATCGGCCTCGGCTGCGATTGCGGCCATCGGCAAAATCATGGTCCCGCGTATGATCAAGGAAGGGTATCCGCCGGGCCATGCAACTGCGCTTGTTGCTGTTTCTTCGGTTCTGGCTCTGATGATCCCGCCCAGCATCCCAATGATTGTCTTTGCGATTGCAATCCGCGAGTCAGTGGCCAAGTGTTTTCTTGCAACCATGGGCCCCGGGATCCTGCTGGCCGCGACCTATTGCGCGCTGAATTTCTGGTTCCTGCGGAACAACACGACGATCACAGTTTCAGAGAAAATTTCTTTTTCGGGCACCGTGAAAGAAATCGGCCAAACCGGTAAACGTGCAAGCCTTGCGATCATCATGCCGGTGATCATTTTGGGTGGCATCTACAGCGGCATCGCCACTCCGACCGAAGCAGGATCGATGGCGCTGGTTTATACTTTGGCCGTTGGTATGTTGATCTACCGTACGCTACCGCTCGACAAACTGTTTGCCTCAACAGTCGAAGCCGCACGTCTGACTGGCGCGATCCTGATGGTTCTGTTTTTCCTGTTCGTCATGAGCCGCGGCATGGTTTTGGCCAAGGTGCCGACACAGTTTGCCGATCTGTTGCTGACCATATCGGAAAACAAGATTGTCATCCTGTTGTTGATCAATCTGCTGTTGCTGATCATGGGCATGATCATCGACGACGTATCGGGTGGGGTTCTGGCTGCGATTATCCTGCTGCCTGTAACGCAGAAGATTGGTTTGGATCCGATCCATTTCGCTGCCATTGTCGGTACGAACCTGGGATTGGGCAACATCTCTCCGCCCTGCGCACCGCTGCTTTACATGGCCGGGGGCGTCACCCGACAACCTCTGTCGACCTATGTCGGCCCGACCTTGAAGTTCCTGCTGCTAGGTCACCTGCCGATGGTTTTCGTCGTTACCTTCGTGCCGCCGGTCGCTCTCTTCTTACCGGGTCTCCTAGACTGAGGCGCGATAGCGCCGCCCGCGTGGAAGGCGGGCGGTGTTGAAATTGAAAACCGAAATGGCCGCCCGCGCGACAATGAAGGGACGGCCTGAAGTTCAACCCTGCCATCGGTTTTGGTGTCATGCCGTTGGCTCTTCTTGAAGGATAAAGGAACATGCTTGAACACGCAAAACAAAGAACGACTGAGCTTCAGAGCCGCATGAAGGACGCAGGCATTCAGAAGGCCGTGTTTACCGATGAAAGTTCTATGGCCTATCTGGCGGGTTTCTGGGGTTACCTGGGGATCGAGTTCGGGCGCCCCACGATGTTGGTGGTGGACGCGGATGACTCGCCTGTTGTCATCACGCCGCTGATGGAGTCGGAGATGGTCGGTGCGATGACATGGGTCGAAGACGTACGCACTTGGGAAGATATCGGACAACGCACATGGGGCCGCGCGCTGGCTGGTGCTTTGGGCGAGAGCCCATCCGAGATCTGGGTTGAAAAGGGATCGATCCCTGCAATTGTCCGCAATCATCTGGACGAGACTTATCCGGGCGTTCCTCTCAAGGATATCTCTCCGGTACTGGGCGCGATGCGGACCATCAAGTCACCCTTCGAAATAGAAGTGATGAAACAGGCTGGAGAGATCGCTGGTGTGATGATGCTTGCGGCGCATAATTCCTTGAAAGAAGGCGCACAGGAATACGAGAGCGCGCTGGCGGTAATTGATGCAGGTTCGCGCAAGGCGGCCACTTTCCTGACCGACAAGGGTTGGGACAGCTTCGTCTCGCCCATGATCCACAACCTGCAGATTGTTCAAAGCGGTAAGAATACCTCGATGGTGCATGGTCGTGCCGGTGTGAAAGCATATGAAAAGTTTGATCCCGTCTATTTCTGCTTCTGCAACATGGCGCAGTTCAAACAGTACAAGCTGGGCTTCGACCGTATGTTCCACATCGGCGAAGTGACAGACCTGGACCGCGAAGTGCAGCAGGCTGCGATTGACGCACAGCAAGCCGCGATCCACTCGATCCGCCCGGGCGTTCTGGCCGAAGACGTCGCTGCAGCCGCCAACGAAGTCTATAAGGAACGCGGTTATGAAACCGGCTACCGTACCGGTCGATCCATCGGTGTTGCATATCTGGAAGCGCCGGAGCTCAAAGCCGGAGACAAGACAGTTCTGCAGCCGGGCATGACCTTTGCGGTCGACGGCGGCATTTCGGTCGATGGTGTCACTGCAGGTCGGATTGGTGACTCGGTGGTCGTGACGGAAACCGGGTTCGACTACATCACCAACTATCCGCGTGAGATCCTGCTGAGCAAATAGGTCTACAGGCGGTGGTATCGGTCAGGCCAGCAGATTGTCAAATGGTTGAACTATCGCAACTGTGACGCACGAGCTCGGCGCGCGTATTGGCGCGCCGGAAGATTCATCGGAACCTGCGTGGATGGGTAACATGCAAAAACTGAAAAAAGAGACTCTGACAGGTATCTGCAACCAGATGGCCTCGCACGACTGGAGCGATGCGGAAATAGACGAACTTGTAGACCCGAAACTAGGCATCATTACCGGATTTCAGGAGTTGCTGGACGAGTTGGAGGTCCTTCGCAAGATCGACCTTGGCACGATACCTCCGGCCCTGACTGTTCAGAAGCGATAGACAGATGACAAATGAAATAGCGTTTGACACTGTCCGCGGTCTTAAATCCAGGCTTGAAGCCGGTGAAATAACGCCAACTGAACTGGTCGCGGTTTTTGCCGAGCGGATTGCAAGGCACAATGACCGTTCCAAAGCCTTTATCACCGTGACAGATAAATCTGCGCGCCAGGTGGCCGAGACCCTCACGCGCGACGATCTGGAGCGGTCGCATTTTGCGGGTATTCCATACGCATCCAAAGATCTTTTCGACATCGAAGGTGTTCTGACATCAGCTGGATCGCGCGTGTTTCATGACAGAATTGCATCGGAGGACGCCTTTGTCATCGCCCGTATGCGAGAGGCAAACGCGCTGAGCCTGGGCAAGACCAATCTTCATGAGTTTGCTTACGGCGCAACCGGCGAAAATGAGGTCTATGGAACTTGCGTGAACGCCTATGACCCAAGCCGACTGGCCGGAGGATCGTCCAGCGGATCAGCGGCAGCGGTGGCCTTCGGCTTGGTCCCTGCCAGCCTTGGTACGGACACTGGCGGATCAGTGCGCGCGCCAGCATCGTTGAACGGACTGGTCGGACTGAAGCCAACCATTGGCCGAGTGCCGACGACGGGTGTGGTGCCATATTGCTGGACGTTAGATCATGTGGGCATCATGACTCGAGACGTCACAGATTGCGCTGATTTACTCGGGATCATTGCGGGCTACGATCCTCGTGATCCGGGTTCGCAAAACCTTGCGGTCGAAGACTATGCTGCAGCGCTCGATGGCGATATCTCTGGGTTGCGCATCGGTATTCCGACTAATTTCTATTTCGAGCGAACTGATCCGGAAATCTTGACAGCATTAGAGGATGTTAAACGCTTTGTGACTGCGAAAGGCGCGGCTTTGGTCCCTGTGACATTTCCGGATCTCGAACACAGCCGCGCCGTGTCTCTCACCGTTCAGATGCCTGAAGCTCTGAGCGCGCATTCGGCCTATTTACAAGACCGGGGTGAGCTTTATGGGGAGGATTTTCGCGCCGGATTGGCGCTGGGGCAGACTCTCCTTGCGGAACACTACATCCGGGCCAAGCGCTTCGTAGAACTCTATCGGCAAGAGACCAACGCATTGTTTGACGAAGTCGATCTGATCCTGACGCCGGCGACGCCGGAAATTGCGCAAAAACTGGGAACTGTGAAGACAACCCGTGACGGTGTGGAAGAAGCAGTTGGCAATGCCATCACGCGCTTTACCACCTTCTTCAACATGTCCGGCCATCCTGCGCTGACGATGCCCTGTGCAATGCACTCGGAAGGATTGCCGATAGGGTTGCAGCTGGTTGGCAGGTATTTCGAAGAAAGCACGGTTCTTAGTGCCGCGTTTGCCATCGAAAACGATGGGGCGTTCACAATCCCGCGCCCGAACGTAGGCGACTAAGGATGAAACTGCACAATTGGTTGCCTCGTCCTGCGGCCTCTACCTTGAGACAGAATGCCGTCATCCGGCGTTTCAGACATGGACAATAGATGAAACTTCGAACCTTTTTCGTCGATGCCTTTTCAGACCGCACGCTCAGCGGAAACCCTGCTGGCGTTTGCCCACTGGATCAATGGCCGCCTGTACCGGTCATGCAATCCATCGCGAGTGAACTGAACCAATCTGAAACGGTGTTTTTTGTTCCGCGAGCAAATGCGCGCCATCGCGCAGGGCATGCCGAATTCGACATACGTTGGTTCACCCCAGCGCGCGAAGTGGATATGATCGGACACGCGACCCTTGCGGCTGCTCACATCGTATTCTCCAATCTCGAGGTCGGGTTGGATGCGGTCACCTTCCATTCCAAATCCGCCCGGATGATTGTTCGACGTGGGGAAAACGGATTGCGTCTGGATATGCCCGCACTTGTGCCAGAGGTGGTCGATGCCCCCACGGGTCTGATCGAAGCACTTGGGAAGAAGCCTTCAGCTTTATTGGCTGCAAAGCACTATCTGGCTGTTTTTGAGAGCGAAAATGATATTCTGAGCTGTGCTCCGGATTTTGCCGCTTTGGCAAAACTACCGTTACCCGCAGCGATCATATCGGCGCAAGGGACAGGGGAATTTGATTTCGTTTCACGGTTCTTTGCCCCGGCAAATGGTGTGCCAGAAGATTCCGTATCAGGCGTTTCACATTGCTGTTTGACGCCATACTGGTCTCGGAGACTGGAGAAAAAACATTTGTTGGCTCGTCAGCTTTCTGCGCGAGGCGGAGTCATTGCTTGTGAAGCGGATGGCAACCGCGTCATCCTTGAAGGAACTGCTGTTACTTCGTTGGAAGGTTTCTTGGTTGTTCAATAGAGCTACTGCCAACCAACCCTAGGCGCCAAAGAGACCGCAGAGGCTCTTAGGCGCGTTTCTGCCGCGTTGTACGTGCTGGATGGCTTGCGAGCATTTGTGGTTTTATCATATAAGTCGGGATAACCCCTGGGGGGGATATAGAAAGCCGCTGAGGCACTGAAGACGTGAGAGCAGTTCAAAGATATACGCAGAATGCGATGGCAGCTTTCCTCTGCCTGTCTTTGATATTTTGGTCGCTTCAGCCAAACGTGGGCCATGCCCCGACAGTGATTGAAACCGTGCAGGAGCATTTGCAGATCATTGCAGAGCACGGGCATACTCATGGCTTTGAAGAAGATTTGTTGTGGGCGATGCACGGGCACAGTCATGATGGTGCAGATCACGACCACAGCCAAATGGTCATACCGGAACCGGAAAATGCGCTGTCACTGGCCTCGCTCTCAGATGACAGGGCGTTCGACCGAGTGCCGGACGGCCCAACCAAGAACTACGGTATAGACCGGCCTCCGCGCGTGTGACGTCGCCCCAATCGGGGTTTTCGACATCACATAACAACGGAGAACATCCATGAATCTAATCTCACGGGGTCTAGACAGGCGCGCGACGCTCCTGCTGGCCCTCATTATAACCAATCTGGCACTGAGCACGTCTCAGGTGCTGGCTCATAACGTCACTGAAGGCGACGCAGGCTACATCCAGGAAATCTGGGGCGTGAACATCATTCCCTTCATGTATCTTGGCGCCAAACACATGGTCACAGGCTACGATCACATCCTATTCCTTCTTGGCGTCGTGTTCTTTCTCTACCGGGCCAAGGATGTCGGCATCTATGTCAGTCTTTTTGCGGTTGGTCACTCGACAACAATGCTGTTGGGCGTGTGGTTCGGCTGGGGTGTAAACGCCTACATCGTTGACGCCATTATCGGCCTTTCGGTTGTCTACAAGGCGTTCGACAATCTTGGTGCGTTCCAGCGTTGGTTGGGGTTTCAGCCAAATACCAAAGTTGCGACGCTGGTTTTTGGCCTGTTCCACGGCATGGGTCTGGCGACCAAAATTCTCGACTATGATATCGCTCCCGAAGGGCTTCTCGCCAACCTATTGGCGTTCAACGTGGGTGTGGAACTTGGCCAGCTTACGGCCCTTGCGATCATCCTTATCGTAATGGGGTTCTGGCGCAAAAGCCCGTACTTCTTCCAGCAAGCTTACAGCGTAAACGTCATCATGATGACCCTCGGGTTCATCCTGATGGGCTATCAGATCACGGGCTATTTTGTTGCCGCGTAACGGAGTTCAGAAAATGTTCAACACAGAAAGACCAAGTCTTGAGGAACTGCCAAGCTCGGCTCAGCTTTTCCGCTCGACCGTCATTGCAGGTGCGTCTGCCGTCGCGATCCTTGTCACGGTGGTACTGCCAGCCGAATACGGGATCGACCCGACTGGCGTTGGCCGCGTGCTCGGGCTGCAAGAGATGGGCGAGATTAAATCGCAACTTGCAGACGAAGCCGAAGCAGACCGCAAACTCGAAAGCCAGGATCAGTCGAGCCTGCTGAACGACGTCTTTGGCCTCTTTGTCGGGTCGGCCCACGCGCAAGAGGCCGAGATCTGGCAGGATGAAACCAGCTTTATACTGACGCCCGGAGAGTCGGCTGAATGGAAGCTGGTCATGGAAGAAGGCGCAACGGCTGAGTACCGTATGGTCGTTACAGGCGGTCGGGTGAATTTCGACCTACATGGTCACGGTGGCGGTCAGTCGATCACCTATGAGAAAGCGCGCGGGTCGAGCGGTGCAGAGGGCACGATTGAAGCGGCCTTCGCCGGTGAACATGGTTGGTTCTGGCGCAACCGTGACTCTGGCGACGCATCAGTGATGGTTCAAGTCCGCGGGGACTACAGCGAGATCGTCGATTAAATGAAGTGCCCGCCGCGCAGGTTTTCTGCGCGGCGGGTAATTTAGGCGAAGGGAGTTTAGTACTGCATCATATCAATACACTGTCCACGCCCGTCTTGGCGACGTGTGGCGACGCGGTCGGACACTGTCGCCACTTTGCTCATCTATTGGCTATATGTCTCGCGCCCAATATTCACCTCACAGGCCAAGCCCCCCAGGCGCTTCGATGTTCCAAGTTCCAGCGTTCCACCGTAGGCGGCCAATAAATCAACGGAAATAGGCAGCCCCAACCCTGTTCCTTTTACTGAGGTATCGAGTCGACCGCCGGACCGAAGGACCTCAAGCCGGGCATCCTCTGGGATTCCGGGCCCGTCGTCCTCGACGCGAAGTTCGATGCCGCTGCCCGTGCGCCTGGCGGAGATTTGGAATGTTGTCCGGCTCCACTTGAGGGCGTTGTCAAGGAGGTTTCCGATCACTTCCTCAATGTCCTGTGGGTCCATGCGAACGTGAAGACTAGGCTCGCAATTCGAAACAAGCGTCTTCCCCTCGCGTTCGGCCATCACCGAGAACAACCGGGACAGCCGTTCGACTGAGTTCGATAGGTCCGTCCTGGAATGCGTTAACTCTCCGGTGTTTGATGCTCGCATGCGTGCGAGTGAACGGCTAAGCTGGGCGTCAATTCGGGTTAGCGCTTCTTCCGCAGGCTCCGTATGTGCGCCGGCGTCTGCGAGTTCTGCCAATTCGTTTCGCAAGATGGCCGTCGGTGTCTTGAGGGCATGTGCCAGATCCGCTGCTTGCCTTCGCGAACCTGAGACAATCTCGCGGTTTCGATGCAGAAGTTTGTTGAGATCTTCCACCAGGGGAGAAACCTCCTCCGGGTAGTCTTCGGGAGCCAGCTCATCGCCTCGATCCCAACGATGAGCGACATCGGCGCGCAATTTCCGGAGCGGGCCAACAATGGCGGACATCAGCAAAAGAGAACTTGCCACTCCGATCAAACCAACCAATCCAAAAACCGGGAGAAGGTATCTTTGTGCAGCGCTGCGTTCGTTGATCAGTTCGCTCCTGCTTTCGGCGACAGTTACGCCCCACTCCGTTCCATCTTCGAACGTGATTTTTTGATAGACGCTACGAATGGCTTCGCTATCTGGACCGGAGGTGTTCCAAATGATTGTTTCGTCATTTCCGCGCGGAGGCTCGGCGATCGTTTCATCGAAGAGTGAAGCAGACGTATATATGGCACCGGTACTGTCCGTTACTTGCCAATACCGCCCCGAATATGGCGTGCTATAGGCCGGATCGAATACCAACTGCCGCAGGGTTTCAGGGTCATCCGTGGTGGCGCTGAGGCCAACAACAACCTGCGTGTGCCGGTCTTGTAGCGTTGCGTCGAACTGCTCCAGAACGCGCGTGTTGATGTAGGAAAACACCATCAGCGTACCGACCCCTACGGACAACGCTCCCGAAGCGATACCTCCGATTAAGGCCCGTTGGCGCAACGAGAGCATTAGGCGGAATCAATCATATAGCCGCGCCCCCGGACGGTTGTGATCAAATCGGAGCCCAGTTTTTTGCGCAGGCGGGTCACAAATACTGCAATCGTGTTGGAATCTCTGTCGCCGTCATATTCGTAGATGTGTTCAGATAACTCAGTACGCGACACCATCCGACCGATGTTGTGCGCCAGATAGGTCAGAACAGCGATCTCCTGCGCGGTCAAATCGACAGGTATGCCCCCAACGGTGACCCGACCATTCCGCGTATCCAGAGAAACCTCTCCCATTTCTATCACGGGGTTCAACTGACCGCTCTGACGTCGCAAGATGGCCCGTACCCGCGCCGCCAATTCAGGCATGTGAAACGGCTTGGTCATATAGTCATCCGCGCCAGCATCCAGACCGTCGACGCGTTCGCTCCAGCCATCTCTGGCCGTCAGGATCAAGACCGGGGTTTTGACACCCGCGCTGCGCCATTCGCGCAGGACCGAAATGCCGTCACGCTCAGGCAGGCCGATGTCGAGGATGATCATGTCGTACGGTTCAGTCGACCCCAGATGCAGGGCATCTGTACCATTGTTGGCCACGTCGACCACGCGACCTTCCGCACCCAATAGCTTTTTGACTTGCTCACAAAGCTGGGGTTCGTCTTCAGCAAGGAGTATTCGCATATCCAGAGACTACAGCTAAATCAGCGCGATCTTAACTCTAATTTTTTCCACCGCCATTGCCACCGCCATTGCCGCCGCCATTGCTGCCGCCATTGCCGCCGCCATTGCTGCCGCCATTGCCGCCGCCATTGCTGCCGCCATTGCCGCCGCCATTGCCGCCGCCATTGCTGCCGCCATTGCCGCCGCCATTGCCGCCGCCATTGCCGCCGCCATTGCCGCCGCCATTGCCGCCACCATTGCCGCCACCATTGCCGCCGCCGTTGCCACCGCCATTGCCGTTTCCATTTCCACCGCCGTTGCCGTTGCCGCCAGCATTGCTTCGGCCCGCACTGTTCCCACGGGTGGCAGAGGCGCTCTGACCGTTGTTGCTTTGGGATTTGGTCGAATTGCGCGCGGCTTCGGAAATCTCGCGCCCGGTACTTGAGCGGTTCGAGACGACTGTGCCGGTTTCGGCGTTCACGATCACGCTGACGATCTTTCCGCCCGGCTTTTTGACCAGAATACGATAGTAGATCTTGTCTGTTTTGAATGCGCGCGCATCAACAGGGGTTCCGCCGTATGCTTTCTTCACGCCTTTGATGACACGGTTCAGCCGTATTGCACTGCCTGACAACGTCGCCATGCGCAGTTCAGACTGTTTGAGTTCGCGTGCGTCTGCCGCCGCTTGTCCCCCGGACAAGGCAGTTAGCAAAGCTGCAACCAGAAAAAACGCTTTGGCCTGCATAACACCCTCAAACACCTTCATTGAAGACTACTAGGCCCGACATGAACCGATGATGAACAAGCAGTTAGCCCTGCGTTCAAGCGACCTCAAGTTAAATCAGTGGCAAGGGCTTTGATTCGACTGCGAGTCAGACTGCCGAAACACTGTGGTCAACCTCAGCACGCTGATTGTCGTTGCTGAAGGTTTTGAGGAGATTGAAAATGAAAACCACCAAGTGCGGACTGCTTAAAGCTTCGACGATCGCGATTGCCTTGTTGGGGTCAACAGCCATTGTAGCCACCGTCGCAGCTCCTGATTTTGCTTATGCCAAACCAGGCAACGGTAATGGTGGCGGCAATGGCGGTGGAAACGGCAATGGCGGCGGAAACGGTGGTGGTAACGGCGGCGGAAACGGCAACAGCGGTGGAAATGGCAACGGTAACGGCGGTGGCAATGGAAACAGCGGCGGCAATGGCAACGGCGCTCAGGGAGATCGCGGAGACAACAGCTCGGCTGGAAATGGTGCCCGTGGCAACGGGGCCGACAAAAGCCGTGGCGGCACCAGAGTCGGGATATTCGGGCAAGGGAAAACAAAGTCTCAGTCCGCTCGGTCCGGTACGAAAAAAGGCGGCGGGTTCTCTCTGAAAGATCTGTTCAACGGGAATGGCAAAACTCGCAAAACGGCAACCACCTCAAGGGTTGCTACGACAACCCTTCGAACGCAGAAGGCCAAGGTGCAAAAAACGGTTCGTCAGACTGTGATTGTAGAAGAGTCCAAGCGTCCCGTTTCCCGTACCAAAGGTAACCGTATGGCTGCGCTGCTCGGTGCACATCCGTCCGAGTTGGGCGCACTGAACGCGGCCAATGCAAGTCCAACGGCCCTCGCCAATGCTGCGCCCAATTCACGGGTTGGCAGAATTGCCACGTACCGCGACACAGTGCTGGCCGGAGAACCCTTGCGTGAGGAACTGGAAGAACAGTTGGAGCTCCTTGAGGGGCTGGAAGAACCAGATCGTACAGTTCAAGAAATCGAGGATGACTTGGAAGTCGCATTGGGTGAGGTTCAAACCAACCGGGACACGGTCACAGAGCTTGAACAAGCTTTGGAGGACGCGGGCGGTAGCGATCCGGATATCGAAGCGCAGCTAGAAGAGGCCCAAGCCGAATTGGACGCTTCGATTGATGAAGCCCAGACTTTGAATGACGAGAGACAGGCAGCCATTGAATACAATGAAGCTGTTGAAGAGGTGGAAGAGCTGACAGAACTTGTAGAAGAGCAAGACCTGGCAGAACGTGAGGCCCTGGAAGCCGCTGCCAACAAGCCAGTCACCGATGCAGTTGAGGAACAGGTCAAAGCCCTGCTGGGACTGTGACCTGAGGCTTCCCTGCCATCGCCAGCTTCCACTTCAGGATGAACTGAAGGCGGGAGCGCCGGTAAGCCTTTCGGATACTAAGTTGGCAGGTCGACCTAGTCGGCCTGCTTGGCGCAAACTCTTGATGATTGCGATGCGCAACAAGAAAATCCCGCCCCAAGTTGGGGCGGGATTTATGTTACAATTCCGATGTTTAGGACGATAATCGAGAATTGTCGGGGGGGTCAGCTGGTTTGTCTTCAGACGTTCTGGTGAGCCTCGGATAGCCGCTTGTTTTTTATGATCTCTGTCAGTGCGTTTTCAATAGGAGGGAAGCGACTATTGCTCGAATTCATTGTGGTTTGCAGGCGCTCTTCGGCAGATTCGCTAGAGGTCCGCATCGCAATTTCAGTGCTGCGATCTTCAGTCATAAAGGCAGGCTTGACCATTTTGTTCCCCTTGTTTTCGTCAAACGATATACGTCTCGTTCGATCCAACTTAATCAGTATGCCTAAAGTTGTTTGAACCCACTGCGAATACACTGTTCACGTTCGGTTAATGTTGTTTACGAAATAAGAACAAACGATTTGTCCGGTCGTGCGCCTCGTCAATTACCCCATTCCAACTTGACGGTTTGAAAGGTCGTTAGCTGAGGCTGTCGTATCAACGAACCATCGCGTCATAGTGGGAGACTTCAGTGGAAAGCCAGTCTCCGCCTATGCATTGGTCAAATCCCTACGGGGATCATAAATGGAAGACGCAGTCAAAGGAGGCAGAAGGATGAAAACGGCTTTAGCAATCACAGCGACGGTGTTCGTAATGCAAACCGGGCCGGTTGCGAGTGCGAGTTTTGATGTCCAGTCTCTCGATCTTAGACAGACTGTTGGGTCGCACAATGCTATGCAGCCTGTTTTCGTGAAATCAAAAGCAGGACATTGCCCGCCGGGCTTGGCCAAAAAAGCAGTTCCGTGCGTCCCCCCCGGACAAGTCAAACGATACCGGGCTGGGGATTACATCTATGATGGCTATGTGCGCATCAACGATCCCTACAGATATGGTCTGAAAAGAAACGGATACTACGTGCGGGCCGGAAACTATGTCTACGAGGTAGATCGACGGACGAACGAAGTTCTGAACCTGATTGGTGCAATAGCGGACATTCTCAACTGACTGCTATTTGGCGGACAAAGAAAACTGGGGAGAATTGGCTGATCCGTAGGCCGCTACGTGCGGCCTTCTTCCGCCGTAGGCCAACAACCTCGTCGCTGCAATACGGCCGGTCAAAACTGACATTCGTTACAACCGCAAGACTGTGGAGTAGGTTAGGTTGCGGACGGGGACTAAGCCGTCCTTCGATGTCTGGCCGTGAGCGATTTTTTTTGCGCGTTATTGCCAGCAACTAAACCGAGAAAAAGCGCAGTAACGGACACTACCTGCAGTCGCCGACATGCAGGCAAAGACGTCGCGATCATTCTGCAAAATCAGCACTTTTTCTGATCCGTTGCATTCCATGACGCGTAATCACTCAAAGAATGGCTTGGGTGAGGTGTACGGATTTGCAAGTCGTCTGGTTCAAGCGAGATCTCCGTGTTTTGGATCATGCGGCCTTGGCACGCGCGGCCAGAGTTGGCCCCGTGTTGCCGCTATATGTTGTTGAACCTGAACTGTGGCTGCAGCCTGATGCCTCAGAACGGCAATGGAGTTTTGTTTCTGAAACACTTGCGGAATTGCGGGAGGCAACCGCTCAGTTGGGGCAGCCACTCGCCGTTCGTATCGGGACAGTGATTGAGACACTTAAGGAGCTGAAAAAAAAGGGATTTCTGGAGGCCTTATGGTCTCACGAGGAGACGGGCAACGATTGGACCTATCGCAGGGATCAAGATGTCGCTGCCTGGTGTCGCGACGCGGGTGTCCCTTGGCATGAGATTCAGAACCACGGTGTTATCCGCCGACTGAAGTCACGAGACGGCTGGGCGAACCATTGGGACGTGCAGATGTCGCAACCTACAGAAAAGGCACCGCAGCTTGCGCCATTGCCCATAGAGCTTGGCGCGCTCCCAAGCAGCAAAGATCTTGGCCTTGCAGGGGCCGTATGTACGGGTCGGCAAAAGGGTGGGCGTAAAGTGGGGCTGGGGCTTTTGAACAGCTTTCTGAACAACAGGAGCATTGACTACCAACGTGCAATGTCCAGCCCCTTGAGTGGCGCGACGGCATGTTCGCGGCTGTCTCCCTATATTGCATGGGGCGCGATCTCTGTTCGCGAAATTGCGCAACAGACGGAAAATGCGCGGCGCACGCTTCCCGTGGGCGCAGGGAAATGGCAGAAATCGATGCGATCCTTTTCAGCGCGTTTGCACTGGCATTGTCATTTCATTCAAAAGTTGGAGGACGAACCGCAAATAGAGTTCGAAAACCTTCACCCGCTCTATGATGGCTTGCGCCCCAAGAAACCGGATGCGGTGCTTCTACAAGCATGGTCAACAGGTGAGACAGGGTATCCTTTCTTGGACGCCTGCATGCGATCTCTGCGGGCAACAGGTTGGTTGAATTTCCGCATGCGGGCAATGGTGATGGCAGTCGCAAGCTATCATTTGTGGCTCCATTGGCGCTCGCCGGGCCTGCATCTGGCCAGGATGTTCACCGACTATGAGCCAGGCATCCATTGGAGTCAGGTCCAGATGCAATCTGGCACAACCGGCATTAACACCATCCGTATTTACAACCCCGTCAAACAAGGCCTGGATCAGGATCCGAACGGCATATTCATTCGTCGGTGGGTGCCGGAACTGGCAGAGATACCGGATGCACATCTGCATGATCCATGGAACGCGGACAATGCAGACGCGGTTCTTGATCGAGAATACCCTATGCGCGTGTTTGACCACCTGGCGGCGGCAAAGGCTGCGCGAGAAAAAATGTGGGCGGTGAGGCGCAGGCCGGAATTTCACGATCGAGCGCACGCAATCGCCACCAAACACGCAAGCCGAAAGGCTGAACGCTCTCGTAGTAGAAAATCCAGAACACCGCGGAATGCGGCTCAACTTGACCTACCGTTCGGAGACCTCACGTGAAGATGCGCAAGAAGGCGGATTTGCCGCAAAAGATCTGTCCGGTCTGCCAACGTCCCTTCGTGTGGCGCAAGAAGTGGGAGAAGGTCTGGGATGACGTCAAATACTGCTCGAAACGCTGCAAGGCTGCCGCATGACTTTGGAATTTCGTGGGGTGGATAACGCTTTTGCACAGCTGAGTTTCGAACCTACGCGCGCCGCAGGCCTGAGGCGTTTGGAGCAATTCGTGCCCCGCGCTGGACGCGACTATGCGCAAAGCCGAAATTATGACTTTGGCCCCGACCGACGCGGCAATGTATCTACTCTCTCACCCTGGCTGCGACACCGATTGATAACTGAGGAAGAGGTTCTGTCATGCGTTCTGTCCGCTCATGGCGAAAAGGTTGCCGACAAGTTTATTCACGAAGTGTTTTGGCGCACGTATTTCAAAGGATGGTTGGAGCAACGGCCAAGTGTTTGGTTTAGCTACCAAAGAAACTTGGTGGCGCAATTGGAGCGTTTGGAAGGCGATACATCGTTGAATGCGGCGTATCGGGATGCGGTGTCAGGCTGTACCGGTATCGAATGTTTTGATCACTGGATGCGCGAGTTAAACGCGACGGGGTATCTTCATAACCACGTGAGGATGTGGGTGGCCTCAATTTGGATTTTCACGCTCAGACTCCCTTGGGAACTGGGCGCAGATGTCTTCATGCGCCACCTTGTCGACGGCGATCCGGCGTCAAATACCCTGAGTTGGCGTTGGGTGGCGGGTCTCCACACAAAGGGAAAAACCTATCTCGCGCGCGCCGACAATATCGCGAAATACACCGATGGGCGGTTTCAGCCCCAAGGCTTGGCCAACGTCGCTAAGCCACTGGTTGAAGCAACAGATCATCCGCGCATCGAAATCCGCCCGCAGTCAGAGCAACCCCTGTCGAAGCCGTATCTACTCCTGATGACAGAGGAAGACATGGCCGCAGCAGATATCACATCATTGCGTCCCGCAGGCGTGGTCGGCCTGCTGGCCACAGATGGTCGTTCGCCTGGTCAGGTCGGTGACTTGCCATCAGCTTTTGTCAAACACGCAATGAATAGCGCACTTTCGCCGTTTGGAGAGATTGGACAGGCCAAGGACGATTGGTACGAGCCCCTGATCAAGGCGGCCCAAACAAACAAAGTTGATACGATTGTCACACCCTATTGTCCTATCGGTCCGACACGGGTGCGCTTGGACCGTGCCGAACCAAAGCTGAACGAGGCCGGCATTCATCTGCATCGTATCTGGCGCCCTTATGATGCGCACGCGTGGCCACACGCCAAAGCAGGGTTCTTTGGCTTCAAGAAGAAGATCCCGTCCATATTGCAGCTCCTGAATCTAACCTGCTAGCCGAGTAAACCAAATCGGGAAAACGCCGTGACATATGCTGCAATTGTGCTTCCAAATCAAATTTTTGCAGAACACCCCGCATTTGAAATGCCGCTGCAAAAGGTGATCTTGTTCGAAGATCCGTTGTTCTTCGAGGACCCGCAGTATCCCGCCAAAATGCACAAGCAGAAGCTCTGGCTCCATAGGGCGAGCATGGCCAGGTATCGCCAAAAGCTCGAGATCAAGGGCTTTGATGTGGACCTCTTTGAGTATGAGCGCTCTACCAAAGCTTGCCTGCATTTGTTCGAACGGCTTTCTCTGGATCAGATTTCTCGGGTCGTGATGGCTGATCCCGTCGATTCAGTTGTTGAAAAGCGTTTAAGTGAGGCATCGCAAGCAACAGGAATTGCGATTGAATTCCTGCCTTCGCCCGGCTTTCTAAACACACGTGCCAGCAATCAGGCATGGTCTGCCGGCCGAAAACGTTGGTTCATGGCGGAATATTACAAAAGCCAGCGACGCCGATTGAACATCTTGCTTGAGAACGATCAGCCCTTGGGCGGCCAGTGGAGTTTCGACGAAGACAATCGCAAAAAGGTTCCAAAAGCCCTGCTACAAAGCTTGCCTTGGATAGATTGGCCGCAGCACGACAGTGTGGACCAAGCGGCGAAAGACAACGTTCTGTCTGAATTTCCCGACGCGCGCGGACATCTCGATACCCTTTTTTATCCAACTTCGCACGCGGCTGCACTGGCGTGGCTTCACCAGTTTTTGGAACGGCGTTTCGAGCAGTTCGGTGATTTTGAGGATGCGATTGTTGAGGGCGAAAGCTGGCTTTGGCATGCTGTCCTTACACCTGCATTGAACATTGGCTTGATCACGCCACAGCAAGTCATTGACGCAACTCTGGACCATGCCCAGCGTAAGAATACGCCCCTCAACTCTGTAGAGGGGTTTATCCGTCAGATCATAGGGTGGAGAGAGTTCATGCGCGCCACCTATGAGGACTTGGGCGTGCGTATGCGCACAACTAATCATTGGCGTCACAACCGACCAATGCCTTCCTCTTTCTATGACGGCACAACAGGGATAGACCCGATTGACGATACGATCAGGCGGATCCTGCAGACTAGCTACTGTCACCACATCGAAAGGCTGATGGTCCTCGGCGGGTTTATGTTCTTGTGTGAAATCAAGCCAGACGACGTCTACCTGTGGTTCATGGAAATGTTCGTGGACAGCTACGATTGGGTCATGGTTCCAAACGTTTACGCAATGAGTCAAAACGCAGATGGCGGGCTGATCACGACCAAGCCTTATTTTTCAGGATCAAATTACATTCGGAAGATGAGCCATTGGGGCAAAGGCGAATGGGCCGAGATTTGGGACGGCTTATATTGGCGCTTCATTTTCAAACACAAAGACACGCTTTCAAAAAATCCGCGTTGGGCCATGATGTGTCGCACGGGCGATAGGATGTCGCTGGAAACAAAAGAGAAGCATCTGGAAAAGGCCAACTCCTTTCTGGCCGAATTGAACTGAGTGCAACTACGGTTCCGCTCAATGAGGGTTAGGGAAGTTTACGCCCATTGCGCGGTACGACTAGTGTCGCTTTGCCTATGAGGTGGCGTAGTCGGTTACCGCTGCCCGGCAACCAACTTGCCAGATTGTGGACAGCCAAGCGGAAAACGCTTCTGCAAACCGCGTGTTGCCAGCTAGCTCACCATAATACTGGCGTTGCTCGATCCACAATTTCGGATCGGCCTTGGAGGCCCGAGCGGTGTTTTGCAAATGCTCCCATTGGGGGTCGTTTGGCGCAACTTCCGAGCCGTCTTCGCGAACGCCCGCGCACATCCGGCACCAGAACGCTTCGGCCAGAGCCAAACCAGTCAGAGATCGGCCTGAGGCAAGGGCATCGCGCAATGACGGCAGCAAGAACCCCGGATGTCGTGAAGACCCATCAAATGCCACGCGACGTGTCGTGTCGCGGATGGCGTTGTTTGCAAATCGCTTTTCAACCAATCCAAGATATTCGGTTGCCGTGGTGCCTGGAACGGCTTCGACATAGGGCAAGATCTCTTCTGTCTGAACCTTCTTGAAAAACGCAACGATATCCGAATCTTGCATGCACTCTGAAATCGTCGGTACATTCAGAATTTCCCCAATATTGGCAAGCAGCTGGTGACCTCCGTTCAGAATGCGCAATTTCATCATTTCATATCCGTGAACATCGTGGGTCATCGTGACCCCAGCCTGTTCGAGTGGTGGCCGCCCGGCACAGAAGTCATCCTCGACGACCCATTGTCGAAAATTCTCATGCGAGACCGGAGCACGATCGTCAATTCCAAGCGCCCGACATTGCGAAATGACCTGCTCGGTCGTCGCGGGCACGATGCAATCCACCATCGAGTTTGGGAATGCGCCCTTTTGGGCGATCCAGTGGGCCAGTTCCGTGTCGACCAGACGCGCCAAACCAACAATGCAGGTTTTTAGTATTGCGCCGTTGCCCTGAAGATTGTCGCAGCTAAGCGCCGTAAACGGTTCCAAACCGCTCTTACGCCTTTGCCTATATGCCTCGACCATCGCACCAAAAACTGTGCGTGGCTGCTGCGGGTTCTCGGCGTCGTGCTGTATGTCTTCATGATCCAAGTTGAACTTGCCGGTGTTGGCATCCAGATAATAGCCGCCCTCGGTTACAGTCAGGGACACAATTCGGATAGACGGATCCGCCATCCGGCGGATGAGTGCTGCGTTACCTGCCTCAATCGGCAGATAGTCGATCATCGGGCCTATGACCTCTGCTGATATTCCTTGTGGATCCAACTCGATCAACGTCGTCAGGCAATCCTGCGCCAACAGCCTCTCACGCATCT
Organism: Ruegeria sp. ABV3_008; assembly: GCF_056161185.1. Classification (NCBI taxonomy): domain Bacteria; kingdom Pseudomonadati; phylum Pseudomonadota; class Alphaproteobacteria; order Rhodobacterales; family Roseobacteraceae; genus Ruegeria; species Ruegeria sp. ABV3_008. The sequence goes on from NZ_JBSWYP010000005.1 coordinate 108,395, forward strand.
CAGCGTCATAGCTGCGCACTCCGGCTCCGATAATGCCCCAATCGTAGGCTTGGCCCTGCTGCAAGAGCTGATGAATGTACCACGCCTGGTGGGCGCGGTGGAAATTTCCAAGACCGATATGAACAATGCCCGACATCAGCTCCGAACGCTGATAGTTAGGGGTGCTGACAGTCGCTGGCAGGTCTGCAAGTCTATCTTGCCGCAGCTGGATCAGAGGGTTTGAGTGTGCCACTGGGTTCATCAGCTCATCCAATTTCCACCATCGACATTGTAGGTTTGTGCAACGATGTATTTTGCCTCGTCCGAGGCGAGAAACACCGCCATCCCCGTCAGGTCTTCGGCCCGGCCCATACGGCCATAGGGAACGGCAGCGGCCACTTCGCGTTTCTTCTGTCCCGGCGGTTTGCCTTCGTGTTTGGCAAAGAACGCATCGACGCCATCCCAGTGTTCGCCGTCCACCACACCTGGCGCGATCGCGTTCACATTGATCCCATGTGAGATCAGGTTCAGGCCCGCAGACTGGGTCAGAGAGATGATCGCGGCCTTGCTCGCGCAGTACACAGCGACCAGAGGTTCACCGCGCCGCCCAGCTTGCGATGCCATATTGATGATCCGGCCTTTGGTGCCATGCTCAATCATATGGCGCGCGACAGCCTGCATTGTGAACAAGGCGCCGGCGACATTGATGTCAAAGACGCGCTCGTAGTCGGCGCGCTCAATCTCGACAATCGGGGCGGCGGTGAAGATAGCCGCGTTATTGATCAGGATGTCGATCGGGCCGAAATGCGATGCCGTGTGGGCAATGGCGTCGTCGATACTCTGCTGGTTTGTCACGTTCATTTCGACGGCCATGGCGGACGCGCCGATTTCGGCTGCGGCCTGTTGGGCGCGTTCGATGTCGATATCCGCGATGGCAACGCGTGCGCCTTCCGCGACATAGGATTTGGCAAAGGCCAGCCCGATGCCGCGCGCGGCTCCGGTGATCAGAGCGATTTTGCCATTCAGACGGGTCATTCGATCCGCAGTCCTTTTTCATCGAAGCGGTGGATGACGTCGGCCCGTGGCGTCAGGTGAATACGATCCCCGTGACGGAACCCAACCTCGCCATCGGCGCGAACCGTAATCGTCTCGGCCAATCCGGTGTCGTGGACATGGAAGAAGGTGTCTGAACCCAAATGTTCCGAGACGCTGACAACCCCGGACCACTCGCCCTCGGTTTCCGAAACAGCGATATGTTCCGGGCGGATGCCGATGGTTTTCGCGCCATGTTTTGCGGCCTCTTCACCCTCGATGAAGTTCATTTTGGGGGAGCCGATGAAGCCCGCAACAAACAGGTTGCGAGGTGTGCGATACAGCTCCAGCGGGCTGCCGACCTGTTCGATCACTCCAGCCTGAAGGACGACGATCTTGTCGGCCATGGTCATGGCTTCGACCTGATCGTGGGTCACGTAGATCATCGTGGTCGCCAGGCGTTCGTGCAGCTCGCTGATCTCTAACCGCATGCCAACGCGTAGTGCCGCGTCGAGGTTTGACAGGGGTTCGTCGAACAGAAACGCCGCCGGTTCGCGCACGATAGCGCGCCCAATGGCGACCCGCTGGCGTTGGCCGCCGGACAGCTGGCCGGGGCGGCGGTCTAGATAGTCAGTCAGGTTCAGGACGCCGGCGGCACCTTCGACCCGCTTGTCGATCTCGGCCTGATCCAGCTTCGCCATCCGAAGGGGAAAGGCGATGTTTTTGCGCACGGTCATATGGGGGTAGAGCGCATAGGACTGGAAAACCATCGCCAGCCCTCGTTTGGCGGGTGGCACATCGGTGGCGTCCGCCCCGTCAATGTCGATGGAGCCCGAGGTGATATCCTCCAACCCCGCGATAAGACGCAACAGGGTGGACTTACCGCAGCCCGAGGGGCCGACGAAGACAGTGAACTCGCCATCTTCAATGGTCAGGTCAAGCGGTGGAATGACCTGCACGTCGCCGAAGCTTTTGGTCACGGACTTGAGTTGAATACGTCCCATGTGTCGTGTTCCTTATTTCACAGCGCCGAAGGTCAGGCCGCGGACAAGTTGTTTCTGGCTGAACCAGCCAAGGATCAGGATTGGCGCAATCGCCATGGTCGAGGCCGCGCTGAGCTTGGCAAAGAACAGACCTTCTGGGCTGGAATAGCTGGCGATGAACGCCGTTAGCGGAGCAGCGTCGACAGCGGTTAGGTTGAGGGTCCAGAACGCCTCGTTCCACGCCAAGATGAAGTTCAACAAAACGGTCGAGGCGATACCGGGGATGGCCATGGGGGTGAGGACGTAGAGGATTTCCTCTTTCAACGTTGCCCCGTCCATCCGTGCGGCTTCCAGGATCTCACCGGGAATTTCGCGGAAATAGGTGTAGAGCATCCAGACAATGATCGGCAGGTTGATGAGCATCAGCACGACGACCAAACCGCCGCGCGTATCCAGCAGACCCAGCCGGATGAACAGCAGATAGATCGGGTAGAGAACACCGACCGCAGGCAGCATCTTGGTGGACAGCATCCAAAGCAGAATGTCCTTGGTGCGCTTGGACGGAACGAATGCCATCGCCCATGCAGCGGGGACGGCGATGATGACGCCCAGAATGGTCGAGCCCCCGGCTATGATGACCGAATTCCACAGGAACCGCATGTAGTCCGAGCGTTCCTGCACGATGGCGTAGTTTTCCAACGTCCAGTTGAAGTTCAGGAACAGCGGCGGGCTGGCGATCGCCTGCGCCTCGGTCTTGAAGCTGGTCAGGATGGTCCAGAGGATCGGGAAAAAGATCAGCAAACCAACGGCCCAGGCGAGGGCGGTATTTAGCGATTTGCGGCGGGTTGTGACAGCGCGGGCCATGGTCCTACCTCCTCACGCGTCCAGGTTCTTGCCGACGATGCGCATCAGGAAGATCGCAACAATGTTGGCTAGGATGATTGCGTAGACACCTCCGGCTGATCCGAGGCCAACATTCTGGCTCTCCAGCACACGCTGGAAGATCAGGTAGGTGAGTGTACGGGTGCCGAATGCGCCGCCGGTGGTCACGAAAATCTCGGCGAAGATCGACAAAAGAAAGATTGTCTGGATCAGGATCACGATGGTGATCGCGCGGCTCAGATGCGGCAGGATGATGTGGTAGAAGCGCTTTAGGACTGGCGCGCCGTCCATCTCGGCGGCTTCCAACTGCTCACTATCCAGCGACTGGATTGCTGTCAGCAGGATGAGCGTCGCAAAGGGCAGCCACTGCCATGAGACGATCATGATGATCGAGGTCATAGACGCCTCGGACAGCCACGAGATCGGCTCGGCCCCGAAAAAGCGCCACAGATGGGCCAACAGGCCGTTTACCGGATCCATAAACATGTTCTTCCAGACCAGCGCAGACACGGTGGGCATGACGAAGAAGGGCGCGATCACGAGGATGCGGACAACCCCTTGGCCCCACATCGGTTGGTCCAGGAGCATCGCCAGAAGGATACCCAGGATAACGGTGATGACCAGAACCCCTCCGACGATCACAAGCGTTGCCTGAACCGCGGGCCAGAAGGAGCTGGACGATACGAACCGGACGTAGTTGTCGAAGCCGACCCAGCCCAGATCACCGCCACGCAGGGGAAGATATTTCTTGAAGGAAAAATACAGCGTCATCGTCAGGGGCACGAGCATCCAGCCAAGTAGCAGGACCACTGCGGGTGCCATCATCAGGCGCGCGACGGATCGGGAATGTTGAGTAGCCATTACGCAAACCCTCTCTGTTCAGGCGTAGCTTAGCCTGCGAGAAAAATGTGGGTTGTGGAAGGGGTGAGCGGGGGGCAGCTTTCTGCCCGCCCGCGTGGGAGGATGCCTCAGTACCCTGCGGCTTCCATTTCTTCGGCGGTGAAGGCCTGTGCTTTGGCCAGCGCTTCATCCACCGTTTGCTGTCCGGCATAGACTGCCGAGAATTCCTGGCTCACCTGAGTGGCAATGCCTGCGAATTCTGGGATCGCAACAAACTGGATTCCAACATAGGGCGTCGGTTGCGCACAGCAGTTATCCGGATCGGCCGCAAGGATCGAATCCAGCGTTTTCTGGGCGAACGGAACCTTCTGGTATTCCGGGTTTTCATAGAGCGACGTCCGCGCACCCGGGGGCACATTGGCCCAACCTTCATTCTCGGCTACCAGTTCGATATATTCCTTGGACGTGGCCCATTCGATGAATTGCTTGGCCGCGTCTTCCTGTTGCGTGCCAGCCGGAACGGCCAGCGCCCAGGCCCAGAGCCAGTTGGCGCGCTTGTCGACACCTTCTGAATTTGGCGCCAACGCAAAGCCGACCTGATCTGCGACAGTCGAGTCGTCGGGGTTGGTTACAAAGGATGCCGCAACGGTGGCGTCGATCCACATACCGCACTTGCCTTGCTGGAACAGCGACAGGTTCTCGTTGAAGCCGTTTGTGGCATATCCTGCCGGGCCGGATTCATTCATCATGTCGACGAAGAATGTCAGAGCTTCTTTCCACTCGGGCTGATCGAACTGGGGCTTCCAGTCCTCATCAAACCAACGCGCGCCAAACGAGTTCCCGGTGACGGTAATGAAGGCGCCCCCTTCACCCCATCCGGCCTTGCCGCGCAGGCAGATACCGTTGATGTCGTTGTCGCGATCGGTCATGGCTGCCGCAGCTTCGCGGATGAACTGCCATGTCGGAGCGTCGGGCATCTCAAGACCGACCTGTTCCATCAGGTCGGTGCGATACATCACCATCGAGCTTTCGCCGTAGAACGGTGCCGCATACAGTGTGCCGTCATTGCTGAGGCCGTTACGCATGGCGGGTAGAATATCGTCAACGTCATATTCGGCGGACATGCCATCGAGCGGCACCAGCCAGCCATTTGCGCCCCAAATCGGGGTCTCGTACATACCAATGGTCATGATGTCGAACTGACCACCTTTGGTGGTGATGTCAGTGGTCACGCGCTGGCGCAGTACGTTTTCTTCCAGCGTCACCCACTCGACGTCAATGCCGGTCGCTTCGGTGAATTTGTCGGTGTAGCCCTGCATCCGGATCATGTCGCCGTTGTTTACTGTGGCGATCGTGATGGATTGTGCGTGGGCCGCGGCCGTCGCGACGAACGTCAAAGCTGTCGCCGCACGAAGTGCGTGTTTCAAGTACATCCCTGTCCTCCCTGAGCTTGGATGCTGTGCAGAAAGACTAGTTCAAGATTTGTCGCGGCGTCAATAAAAACTTTACGCGCGTTAATTTTTGACGTTATGCAGATTCCCTGAGAACCAATCGTGCCGGGAAGAGGGTTTCTGTCCGCTTCTCAAATTTCCCTCCGTTTTCAATGAGTTCGAAAAGCGTTTCGACACTTCGGGCCGCCACATTGTCATAGTCATGCGCCGCGGTTGTCAGTGAGGGGCATGTGAACTTTGCAAAGGGATGATCGTCGTTCGAGGCCACACGCAGCATACAATCGGCTTTCCGCCCGACGCGAATCCCCTGCTCAAAACACGCCGCCAGAAAGCCGATCGCCAATCGGTCATTGCTGCACAAAACCGAATCCGTGCGTAACTTGCGTTCATCCAAAACCTTGAGCGCACCCTGTCGACCAATCTCCTCAAAGGCCCAGCCAGCGCCTTCGATTTTGATCACATGCGGTTCAAAACCCAGGCGCTCCATCACCTCGACATAGGCCTTGCGCCGCTTGTTGGCATTAGGGTTTGCAGGTGTCCGCATTTCGAAGAACGAGGGCGGCTCGCCCGTGCGGGTCATGTATTCCACGGTCTGAGAAACAAAGCTGAAATTGTCGGACCCGATAAACGCCGCGCCCAAACCGTCGAGGTTACTGTCGAACAGAACCGTCGGCACACTGGCGCAGAATTTCTCGATCGCTGACTTGTCAGAGATACGCCCCAAAGGCGCCAACAAGACACCCGCAGGTTTCAGGGATTGCAAACCGTCCAGAATTTCGTTTTCCAGCTTTTGTTCCCCGTGAGCGCTGAAAAGGAAAGGCCGATACCCGGCTGCGATACAGCTCTGTTCGAGATACCGAGCGATTTCGGCAAAGAACGGATCAGCCAGATAGGGCACGACGATGCCGATATTCTTGGTCAGCTTCCGGTTCTGGTTCACTGCATAGATATTCGGGCGATAGTCAAACCGCTCCAGCGCCTCTTCGATGCGCGCCCTCGTCGTTGGGCGAACGCTATCGGGGTCGTGGAAGTATTTGGACACCGTGGGCCGCGATATTCCGCTGAGCGCCGCGAACTCTTCCATATTCTTGATTTTGGTCATGCCAGTCTGCCTGCGGATCACAGCCGCTTTGATCTTATCTTACTTTTACATATTCTTTGCGCGCGCTAAAAAGATCAATAGCCAGTCAAGTTCCGTGTATTTCTGCAGGCGCCGGGTTTGAATGTATCTCGGGATTGATACCAGGACATCGGCGGTTAAGCTTGTTTGATCGAATTTTCGCGACGTCCTCAATGGGGATTACAACGTCTTCGCAACACCCCGGCTGGTCAGAGCAGCACCCAAACCTTTGGTGGAAGGCGACGCTTGATGCGTTGAACCAGCTTTCAGGGCTAATCGCGCTATCAGTGCGGTCGAATGACCTTGTTTCAGTCATTTTCTTTGGGCACGTGGGTCGGTTTTCTACCATCGTAGATAAACGCGTTTCATACGCATTCGATCTGCTTGAATGTTTGCAGGAATTGGAACTCAGGGCTTTTTCACCTAAGTCGCCCCGCCTGACATTTCATTTCGATGAAATTGGCGACGAACTGAAGATATACATGGCGAAGGACCGCAGTGAATTTCGGCAGAGAGCCCATACTGGAAGTGCTGTTGTCCAGTATTTCGCCGACGCAGAAAATTTCCGCCACCCCACCAGCCGCGTTTTAGGCAAAAAAACAGCCATTGATTAAGAGTGCAGCGAATTTTAGGCGCTAACGTCCGGGTTGCAGAACAAGTTGCCTGATGTTGACGCGACCAAATTCACTGCTGCGTTGCTACGCCGAATAGACCGAAGCAATGCTGCACATTTCCCAAGCGCAGACGCTAAAAGACGTCAAAGTTCCACGAATATGATCTGCGTCAAAGCGGAAATGCCGAGATTATGTTAAACATCTACAACTCGGGATCGAACATGAGGTCTCCGAGAAATGCCGCTACTTCTGGCAAATGCTTGAAAGTAAGGAGGCGTGAAATGACAGCCAGAATTCTAAACTCAGCCGCAGCGGTGCTTTTGTCGAGCATTGTTTCGCAAGCCACTGCCGAAATGGATGGCCGTACGCTTGTTGATATCTGCACTGACGGGGATGCGCTGCAACTGGGCTATTGTATGGGGTATATGGCCGGATATCGCGAAGGAAGAGACACGACTTGGCACACTGTCCGAGCAGCAAAAGGTTTGGGAAGCGAGCCAATTGAGAACACAAAAGAGTTTACTGATCCTCTTCGCTCCGGCAGGTGTGTTTTTCCCAGAATTCCGAACCACCAAATGCGTGAAATCGTGGTGAACTATATCTCGGATCACCCCGAGACATGGGAGGAGAGTGCTGGTTCAGCAATCTCAAAAAGCCTTTGGAGCGCGTTTCCCTGTGAAGAAAATATGTAGCCGTTTTAAAGGCCAACGTGGTCAGCGTCGTGCAGAAGCACATAGCTCATACGTTTAGCGCAAGCCAAACCGACAAACTCACTTCGACCCGCAGTCGCGAATATCCAATTACTGCAAAGAGGTCCTCAGGCGCTTGCCGGAGTGCTTTGCGCGATTCTCCAAGACTTCTCGGAGATTGAGAAAATAGATTTGTCTGCCCTGGCCGAAAGTCAGCCGGACGTCAATGACAGCAGAGAATTGTCATCAAACGGTTGTGCCGATGATCCGAATACCCGTCAGCGACTGTATATTCCGCAACTAAGACGCCCGACACAAATGCAGTGAACGACCAGTTTCGAGTTAAGCCAATTTGGCAGCTTTCGATTACAGCTGCTACAGGCCGGATTGTCCGCATAGCTGACGACTGTCCAGAAGGCTCCACCGTATATTCCTGGGTCAGGACAGCTTGCCGTTTTGGCCCAATATTGCGCGATGGACTGTTCTGATATTTTCTAATAAACCTCGCATCGAGAGGTGCGGCTGACAGGCTGGTCAAAGGTGTCAAACACTAGACACCCAAGCAGTATTCGGTCGATGAAAAGATCACGATTGTTTTGACCGATCTCGGTGGACAGATGAGCATCGTCGCTCTGTGCTGCCGCGACGGTATTTACGAAAGCCTGTATTCCTTCTGATCGAAAGAGCTTCACGAAGCTGGGAAGAACCGTATGGCGGGCGACACAATCCAACAGGCGACCACGTCGGAGGCTAAGGAACGGCGATCCGAAGCCCCTGCCCTGATGCGCGGTGGTGGCCGCTTTTGGTAACAATCCTCTGAAACAGGCAGAGCCTCCGAGCCTGCCTGCTTCACCGGGTATTCAAGCGGTACTATGCGTCTGAGCGCAGGATGACAGGCGTGATCCGGGTGCCTTCGCCCTGAACATAGGCCATCTGAATGATCAACTCGGCCAGAGGTTCCAGATAACGTGCACTCAGCATCGCTCCGCTGTCGACCGGGTCATAATTGATGGCACGCACCAACTCGGCCACCGTTTCTTTTGCCCCAGCATCGTCCCCGGCAAGGAACACCTGAGGGCGGATGCCGCCATAAGTCGGATCCGAGTCAACGACATCCGCGAAGATCGCGTTGAAGGCCTTTACGACCGGAACGCCCGGCAGCTTCGACTGGCAAACCTCACCTGCGGATGTGGTATGCCCCAGGGTCAGAGCCATGTAGTCATCGGTCAGGGGGTTGGTGCAGTCGACCACCACCTTGCCTTCCAGCGATCCCAGAGTCTCCAATGTATCGTCCAGCGCCGTGAACGGGACGGCGATGAACACAACCTCGGCGTGTTGAACCAGATCGGTTGCAAAGCCACCTTTTAGACCATGTCGGTCCGCAGCCTCGGCCCCCCGCTCGGCATCCCGCGAGCCGATGTGAACCACATGTTCCGTTGCAGAAAACCGGCGCGCAAGCGCGTTGGCGACATTGCCGGTTCCGACGATAAGCAAATTTCTTGAGTTGGGCACGACGACGTTCTTCCCCTTGATAATGTTGCGATTCCGAGGATAGTGGAATCGGTATCATGATGATAATTGTTTTTTGCGCTCTCTTTCAGATTGCAGCGCTTCATGCGGGCGGTTGGTGTGTTTCAGTCGTGCCGTAAGTGCCCGTTGGCAGGGTGAATGGTGAAACAACACGATGGCAATTGATCTCGACGATTGGCTGCGCGCGCTTGGAATGGAGCGCTACATCTCGGCGTTTCATGATCATGATGTGGACGGCAGCCTGCTTCCGACGATTACTGCGGAAGACCTCAGGGATATGGGGATCGCATCGGTTGGCCATCGCCGTCAGTTGCTGAACGCGATTGCCTTGCTGCGCAGCGGGCAGGCGTCGGACCTGGCAAAAGGCCCTTTTGCGGAAAAGGCGGATCGTAGCCACTCGGTCGCGCCGCAACAGCGACGGCAGCTGTCAGTGGTGTTTACGGATCTTGTCGGCTCGACCCAACTGTCCGAACAATTAGATGCCGAAGAGCTTTCGACCCTGTTGACCAGCTACAAAAGTGCCGTGACCGAGATTGTCGAGGAATATGGCGGCTTTGTCGCGCAGTATTTGGGCGATGGCGTTCTGGCTTATTTTGGCTGGCCGCAGGCCTATGATCATGACGCCGAACGGGCGATCCGATCGGGGCTGAGCATCGCCGACTCGATGCATTTTCTGGGCCGGCCACATGGGGTTAAGCTGAATTGCCGCATTGGCATCGCAACGGGCAATGTCGTTGTCGGGGACCTGATCCGCAACTCATACATCGAAGAAGATCAGGCTGTCGGGCGCGCGCCCAACCTGGCTGCCCGAATTCAGTTGATGGCGAAACCGGGCACCTTGGCGATCTCGGATGAAACCAAGAAAATTGTCGAAGGCAAATTCGATCTAACCGATCTGGGAAATCACAAATTGAAAGGCTTCCGGGGTGAGGTGCGTATCTGGCGCGTCGAAGGCGCAACGGACGGCCCTACCCCCGATTTCAAGCGTCGGTCAAAAGAAAAACTGCCGATCATCAACCGCAAGGTTGAACTGGGCCAGTTGGACAAGGCTTGGGAGCGGGTCGAGCAGGGCGTTCCTCGGTCGACGCTGATATCTGGTGAGCCGGGGATTGGCAAGTCTCGACTGGTGGAAGAGTTCGTATCGCATGTTCTTGAGGCCGAGGGCGACGTTCTGCGCTTTCAATGCTCGCCCTTCCATACCAATGACGCCTTGTATCCGATACTGAACCAAATCTGGTCTATGGTTTTGAGCGGGGGGCAGCTTTCGGCCGGGGACACAGCCCATCGGTTGGAACAAATTTTTTCGGCCACAACCCTGGACCCGGGCAAGACAGCTTCATTGGCGGATGCCTTGATGCAGTTTCGCGAACACGGGCGCGACACCACGCTACCGCTTGATGCGTTGGGCCGGAAGGAGATGACGTTTCAGGCGCTGATTGCTCTGTTCGAATGGTATGTGCGCGACAAGAAAGTGCTGGTTGTCTTCGAGGACCTTCACTGGATCGACCCGACCACAAAAGAGCTTTTGGGACGGCTGCTTGAAACGTTCAAAGATGAGCAGGTCATGGTGCTGCTGACCTGCAGGCCCGCGTTTCAAACCGCGTGGGAGGTCAACACCCGCATCGAGCTGACCCGGCTGTCCAACGAGGAAATCGGTGAGATTGCGGCACATGTCTACGATCTGAAACCGGTGCCGATGCCGGTGCTGGAATTGATCGCGGATCGGTCCGACGGGGTGCCGCTTTTTGCCGAGGAGCTTTCCAAGTCGTTCATTGAAACCGGGGTCTTTGACCGAACCGATGGGGGCGGCACCTCGATTGATGAGACGGCGGTACCGACCACGCTGAACGAGTTGTTGGTCGCCCGCCTTGATCGTCACCCTGAATCCCGCCGGATACTGCAGACGGCTGCGGCCATTGGTCGGGATTTTTCCTTCGACGTTCTGTCTGCCGTGATTGATGAATCCGATCATGCGCTGTCGGCTCATTTAAACACGTTGGTATCGGCGCAGATTATTGTTCCCGCCCCGGCTGCGGCTCGCAGATACTCATTCCGTCACGCCCTGATGCGCGATGCAGCGTATGAGACCATGCTGCGATCCGTGCGTGCAATGGTGCATGCGCGTATTGCGGCTGTACTTGGTGCGCGGTTTCGCAAAATCACGCCCGCCCATGTTCTGGGCAGCCATTGGGGTTTGTCCGGCAACCATGCGGAAGCAACACGGTGCTTCCAGCAAGCGGCGGAGCAGGCAAGTTCGCGCTACGCGAATACAGAGGCCACGGCCTATTTCAAATCCGCGTTGAACCATCTGGAACAGGTCACCCTTTCGGACGGGTTACACCCCGGCACACTGCCGGAACGTGCCGATCTGCTGGAACAGCTTGGCACCGTCTTGACCTTGGTTCACGACCTTGACGGCGCGGTTGCGGCTTATCGTGAGGCCGTAGGGATGGTTCAAGACAACCCGCGGAAAACTGCTCGGTTACACCGTCTGACCGGCAATGCCTTGCAACAGGATCGCGCGGGATCACTGGCCGAACTTGCCGCCGCCGAGGCCGCGCTGGATCAAACCGCGTGGCGGGACGACGCCGAGCTGCTGCGGGAGTGGATCGACATCCAGCTTAATACGCTAAACGTTCACTACTGGAGTGGGGACGGCGAAGCGATGTCTCAACTGGCGGCCGGACTGGCGCAGGATGTGGGCAGCATGACCGCCGAACAACGCGCCGAGTATTTCGATCAACTGGTGCTGCGTGACTTAAGAATGTCGCGTTATGATCCGACCGAGGACACGATTGAAACCGCATCGAACTATGTGTCTGCGGCTGAGGAAACTGGTAACCTCGCCATAGTTGCCTCGGCCATGTTTATCCTTGGGTTTGTCAATTTGCACTGCATCCGCCTGCCTCAGGCACAAGAGGCTATGAGCGCTGGTCTGAAGGCCGCGCGCCAATCCGGTCACCGCAAGATCGAGTTGCGCTGCATGACTTATCTGTCCCTCGTCTACCGGCGCATGCACAACCCATCAGAGGCCACGCACCTGTCTCATGAAAGCATTGCGCTGGCGCGGGAACTCCAAATGCATGAATACATCGCATTGGCAACCGCCAACCTGTCGTGGGAGGCTTGGCAGCGCAGCGCAGACAGCACCGCTTGCAAGCTGGCCCGCGACGCGATGGTTCAGTTTGAGAAGACCTCGATCGCTTATCCGTTTGAATGGTCTGCGCTGTTGCCTTTGATCGCATCCAGCCAGACGCAGAAAGACCTTTCCGAGGTGCCAAAGCTATGCGCGCGCCTTCTGAACAGTAGCCAGCAGAACCTGCCCGAGACGCTGCGCAATGTCGTGGCAGATATCGCCACCCTGACTGGTACGGATGACGTGCCCCTGATCAAAAGACGCATTGCCGCGTTGATCGACGCTGCACGCTATTCTGGGTTCCTCTAACACGGCCCATTGGCCCAAGACTGCCCCAGCCCGAAGGAAAGCTTGCGGCACCGGGTTCGATTTGCTGTAGTGAACGTGCCTGTATTGAGTGGAGGAGACATAATGTCCGAAAGCGATATTGAGAACTTTAGACACGACCTGATTATTGCAAGCGATGATGGCACAGTGTTGCATATCCCGCGTGAGGTCTGGGACAACAAAGCCTATCAGGTTGATCCTGAGAAGTACCAGAACGACAAGGGCTGGGCCTTGGTGCGAGAGCTTCTGGAATGTGGTGTGAACCTTGCCACCATCCCGCCCAAAGACTTCCTGCCGCCTGACAAGTTCGAACCCGAAGGCACCTGCTATCTGGTCAATATCGACGGGCTGAAACAGAGGCACAAATTCACACGCAGCTAGGATCAGCCCCGCTGAAAGACATGGGGCAAGAGGGGGAAGACCAGCACCGAGCGCCTGCCCACGCGGTTCCGTCCGTACAGGTTCTGGACCGCGTCTTGCCCCATATGAAACGCCTTGGCGTCACCCGGCTGGCTGATCTGACTGGCCTGGATTGCATCGGCATACCCGTCTACGCCGCGCATCGTCCGAATGCGCGGTCTCTGGCCTTGACGCAAGGCAAAGGCGCGACCGTCGAGGATGCAAAGGTTTCGGCCTTGATGGAGGCGGTCGAGCTCAGCTGCGCCGAAACTCCGGTTTTGCCCTTGCGTCTGGCAAGCGCCGATGACTTGGCGAAGACGGAAAAAGTGATTGATCTTGAGCGTCTGCCTCGGATTTCAGGTCACCCCATTTCGCGCGGCAAACCCGTGCTTTGGGCCGAGGGAAAGGCGCTCTCAGATGATCATTCGGTCTGGGTCCCCTTTGAACTAGTCCACATGGATTACACGCTACCCCTGCAGCCCGGATTGGGGTGTTTTCTGATGTCGTCGACCGGCCTCGCCTCGGGCAGCAGCGTTGATGAGGCTACCTGTCAGGCTCTGGCCGAAACGCTGGAGCGTGATGCGGTGACTTTGTGGAAGCTCAACCCAAGCAACATGGCGTCCTGCCGGGTCGATCTGCACTCCGTCACAGACCCGACTTGCAAAGCGCTTCTTGACAGGTTCGACGCCGCAGGCGTGGCTTGCGCGATCTGGGACGTGACCTCGGACCTTGGAATTCCCGCATTCTTTGCAACAATCATCGACCGTCAGGATGACACGAGACGTGGCTTGCAGGCGGCCTCGGGGGCAGGGTGCCACCCTGCGCGGGGCATCGCCTTGTCTCGTGCCCTGACCGAAGCGGCGCAAAGTCGGCTGACCCTCATCTCAGGCGCGCGGGATGATCGCACGCGCGACTATTATGAAGCACGGCGTAATGCGGAAACGCTCTGGTCGCAGCGCGCCGAGATCGTTGAGGCGGACACGCCACACCGGTTCGATCGAGTGCCGTTTCATCAGGTCCGCTCCCCTCGTGATAGCCTTGACTGCATGCGGGCCGCGCTAGAACGGGCCGGGCTTGAGGTGCCGGTTGCCGTTGATCTTTCGGTTCCCGACCTGCCCGCAACGGTCATGCGGGTCATTGCGCCGGGGCTTGAAGGTACATCCTACGCGCCCGGATACCGCCCCGGAGCGCGCGCGCGGAAGGTGTCATGAGCCAAGGTGACATCGTCCTCTTTGCCGGTCCTTCCCTGCCGCGCCGGTGTGACGTGGAAGACCGGTTGCCGATCCGGCGTCTTGGGCCTGCGGCGCAGGGCGATCTGCTGAAGGCAGCGCTTGCTCGCCCGCGTGCCATCATCCTGCTGGATGGCTATTTCGAGGCCTTGCCCGCCGTCTACCACAAGGAAATCCTGTGGGCCTTGTCCGAAGGCATCCCCGTCTATGGTGCCGCCTCGATCGGTGCTCTGCGCGCGTGTGAGCTTGGCAGTTTTGGCATGATCGGGGTCGGTGAGATCTTTGAAGCGTTCGCCCAATTCCGGCTTGAGGCGGACGATGAGGTCGCCCTGATCCATGCGCCTGAAGAGGTTGGTTTTGCCAATCTTTCCGAGCCACTGGTGAACATCCGCTGGACTCTAGAAGCCGCTGTCGCCGCGCAGGTTGTTGAGCGGCAGTTGGCGGATGCCCTTGTCGCAGCCGCCCGTCGCAGGTTCTATCCTGATCGCAGCTTTGACAGCCTCCTGGAAGACTGTGCAGCTTTGGACCCGGCCGCCGCGGAACGCCTGAAGCTATGGCTCCCTGAGGGTCGAATTGATCAGAAAAACCGGGATGCTCAGGCCTGTTTGCTGCGTGCCGAGAGCGACTGGCAGAACGACACGCTAACCGTCGCTCCAGCGTTCGAGTTCCGGCATACGGACGCGTTCGAAACCCTTCTGACGGGTGTGCTGTCTTACAACCCAATTAACGATCCCGAGGTTCTAATACGATGCAAGACCGCCTCCGGTGATCGGTTCGACGCGCTGCGCCTTGCCGCTGAGATCGACGCGTTGGCTCTTGCGCTGGACCAGCGCTCCGGGCAACCCGTTCCGGGCGAAGACCTTGTGCGTGCAGTATCAGAGTTTCGGCAGCAGCACGGCCTGCTTGATCAGCAGGCGCTGCAGCATTGGCTGAGGCGAAACGGCGTGGATATCGACGCCCTATCCCGCAAGTTGGAGGAAAGCGCGCGGATCGCCCGCGCGCGGCAACAGATTGAGCCCCACCTGAACGACCGCATGCGAGACTTGCTCGTGTTTGCGCAGGGATCATCAAAACCTGCGGACAAAGGCTAGCGCTGGCGTCTTTTCCGTTCGACCTTACGCTTGATCTTGTCCTTCTTGCGCTTGGTGTTGACCGCCTTGCGTCTGGTTGCGCGTCCCTTCGGCCCGCGTCCTCGTGGCAGGGCCTGATCGTCGATGGAGAGCAACTCCAACTCCAAGCCTCCCGTAACCGGCGTCGCCTCGGTTAGACGCACGGTGACACGTTGGCCTATCGCTATGATCAGACCGGTATCCGAGCCCATCAGGGTTCCCGCTTCGCGGTCGAAATGGAAGAACTCACGCCCCAGCGATCGGACCGGCACCAGTCCATCAGCGCCGGTCTCGTCCATTTTCACGAAGGCCCCGAAGCGCGCGATGCCGCTGATGCGACCCGTGAACTCATTGCCCACACGTTCGCTGAGATAGGCCGCCAGATAGCGGTCGGTCGTGTCGCGTTCAGCCATCATCGAGCGTCGCTCGGTGTCCGAGATATGCGTTGCGGTTTCGTCCAGCCGCATGATTTCATCCTCGGTCAGACCGTCATCACCCCAACCATGGCCCGAGATCAGCGCGCGGTGGACGATCAGGTCGGCATAGCGACGAATAGGCGAGGTGAAATGTGCATAGTTCCGTAGGGCCAACCCAAAATGACCAAAGTTTTCGGGGTTGTAGTAGGCCTGCGCCATAGACCGCAGGGTCGTCAGGTTGATCAGCTCCGCATCCTCGGTGCCAGCCGCCGCGTTCAGCAGGGCGTTCAGGTGACGGGTTTGCAGAACCTGCCCCTTGGCAAGGTTCAGGCCGGCAGCTTGGGCCGTTTCGCGCAAGCTCTCAAGCTTTTCGGGCGCGGGTTCCTCGTGGACGCGGAACAGCAAGGGGCGACGTTTCGCAATCAGCGTTTCAGCCGCCGAGACATTGGCGAGTATCATGAACTCTTCGATCAGCTTATGCGCGTCCAAGCGGTCGCGGAAGGCGACGCTGGTCACCTCTCCCGTCTCGGACAGAACGATCTTGCGTTCCGGTAGGTCCAGCTCCAGCGGTTGCCGCGCCGCACGCGCGGTTTTCAGTGCAGAATAGGCGGCGTAGAGCGGTTTCAGAACCGTCTCCAACAGCGGTCCCGTGCGGTCATTGGGGGAGCCGTCGATGGCCTTCTGCACCTCAGCATAGTGCAGCGACGCGGCCGAGCGCATCAAACCTCGCACGAAGCGATGGCCGATCTTGTTGCCCTCGGCGTCGATTTGCATCCGCACAGCGATGCAGGCCCGCGGGACGCCTTCGTGCAGGGAACACAGATCACCGGACAGGCGATCCGGCAGCATCGGCACGACGCGATCCGGGAAATAGCTGGAGTTGCCGCGTTTGCGTGCCTCGCGGTCCAGCGCGGTGCCGGGCTGTACATAGGCGGCGACATCGGCAATTGCGACCCAGATCACATGACCACCGGGGTTCTTGCGGTCGTCATCGGCATGGGCAAAGCAGGCGTCATCATGGTCGCGCGCATCCGAGGGGTCGATGGTCAGCAGCGGCATGTCCCGCAAGTCTTCTCGACCCTTCAGACCAACGGGCTTGGCCTTGTCAGCTTCGGCGGTGACCTTGTCGGGAAAATCGTCGGGGATGCCATGTTGATGGATCGCGATCAGCGACACAGCCTTTGGCGCGGACGGGTCGCCCAAACGTTCGACAATACGGGCGCGGGGCAGGCCCATGCGGGATTTGGGTCCGGCCTGTTCGGCCTCGACCAGCTCACCATCTTTCGCCCCATGCACCGCACCTTCGGGCACTTGCCATTCGGTCTGGCTGGCTTTGTCGATGGGCACGATCCGCCCGCCCTCGGCCCCTTTGCGGAACAGGCCCACAATTTTGCGCGGATTGGTCCCGATACGGCGGATCAGGCGGGCCTCGTAATTGTGGTCTTCTTCCTGCACCACGGTCAGACGGGCCAGAATCCGGTCGCCTTCGCCCAAGGCAGGGTCGCTGGCGCGAGTGATCAGCAGAACAATCGGCTCAACCCCTTCCCCATGCCATTCCAATGGCCGCGCGAACAGGTCGCCATCCTCATTGGGGGCCTTCACCTGCAGCACGCTGACCGGAGGCAGACGGTCCGGGTCGCGATAGCTGCGCTTGCGCTTTTCCAGATGTCCTTCGGCCTCAAGCTCCTTGAGGGTGCGTTTCAGATCAATCCGATCCGCGCCCTTGATGCCAAAGGCCTTGGCGATATCGCGTTTCGAGGTCAGGGTGGGGTTCGCCGAGATCCAATCCAGGACCTCTTGCTTGGTGGGGATGCGAGTCATGGGTTTGGCCTAGCACGGCGGTGCGACGGCGTCATGACTAAAATCGCAGCCCCCTGAGCCTGTCAGGCGAAGTAGTCTTTCAGGATGCGGGTGTAGATCGCCTTGAGTTGCTCGATCTGAGCCACCTCGACGCATTCGTCCACCTGATGCATGGTCCGTCCGACCAACCCGAACTCGACTACCGGGCAGTGGTTCTTGACAAACCGCGCGTCGGACGTTCCGCCCGTGGTCGATAGCTCGGGCGTGATGCCGGTCTCGGCTTTGACGGCGCTAGACACCAGATCGGACAGCGCCCCCGGAGGGGTCAGAAAGCTTTCGCCCGAGATCTTGATCCGGGTCTCAACCTCGACGCCGAAATGTTGCGCCACCTGATCGGCCTCCTGCAGCAACCAATCGCTAAGGGCAGCCCCGGAATGCAGGTCGTTGAAGCGGATATTCACCGCGCCACTGCATTGCGCCGGGATCACGTTGGTCGCGGCATTGCCGGTGTCGATTGTCACAACGGCCAGCGTAGAGGCATCGAAGTGATCGCTGCCCTGATCCAACTTGTGACTGGCGAGCCGATGCATCAGCTGCGCCATCGCCGGCAGAGGGTTCTTCGCCCGATGCGGATAGGCCGAATGTCCCTGCAACCCGGTCGCCGTAAACCACGCAGTCATTGAGCCGCGACGACCGATCTTGATCATCTCGCCCATATGGTTGGGACAGGTCGGCTCGCCTACCAGACAGACCGACATCCGCTCATCCGATTGATCCATATAGTCCAGCAGGGCCGTCGTGCCGTCCAGCGCATCGCCTTCCTCATCCCCGGTAATGGTCAGGATGATGGCCCCGTCGGGTGGCGTATCGCGCACGAAATCAATAGCTGCGGCGGCAAAGGCCGCGACTCCGGATTTCATATCGGTTGTGCCGCGTCCGAACATGACGCCGTCATGCACCTCGGCCCCAAAGGGGTGCCTGGTCCATGCGGCCTCATCGCCCACCGGAACAACGTCGGTGTGGCCGTTGAAGCCAAAACTGCGCGGATGCCCCTTGACCCCCCAACGAGCGAACAGGTTGCAGATGCCGCCGCGATCCACCCGCGTGCAGTCAAACCCCGCTTCTGACAGCAGATTTTCCAGCAAGACCAAAGCCCCCCCTTCAACGGGTGTGACCGATGGGCAACGGATCAAATCCGCTGTCAATTGAACTGCGTCCGTCATTTCGGGCCTCGGGGTTGGGTTTTCGTTCAGGTTCCCGCACAGATTCAACGAATTGGCCGGATTGCCAACCCTAATCCGCCAGATTCCCCAGGTAATTCCCACAATGTGTCGAGTTGAGACGCCAATAAAACATGGTGCTTTACCCTGCGGTGACCTTGCTGTTTTGACCTCAATCGCGCTACAGGGCGGCGAAACAGGTAATTTGACCATGAAACGCGCCTTTTACGCATTGATCAGCCTGACTTTCGCCGTTCTCGCACAGCAAAGCCTGGCCCAAACCTTGAACGTCACCACGGTGACCCGCCCACCGTTTTCCTATGTCGAGGACGGTGCCGAGGCTGGTTTTTCCATGGATCTGCTAGCAGCGCTCGCCGAGTCGCTGGAGTGGGAGTATTCCGTCACACGGGTCGAGGCCTTCGGTGACATGCTGGCGGCTGTTCAGGATGGAACGGCGGATCTGGCGATCGCAAATATCTCGATCACTGCGCTGCGCGAGACGCAGATGGATTTCAGCCAGCCGATCTTCGAGGCCGGGTTGCAGATCATGGTGCCCTCGGATTCGGCACGCAAGCCGTCGCTGCTGCAGGCGCTGCTGTCGGCCGAGCTGTTCTTTGCCATCGGCTTGGCCTTTGCCATCCTTCTTGGGGGTGGCATGCTGATGTGGGGGTTCGAACGTCGCGCGCAGCCCTATTTCGACCGAAAATTGAACGAGGCTTGGTTTCCATCCTTCTGGTGGGCGCTGAATCTGGTCGTCAATGGCGGTTTTGAAGAGAGGATGCCCCGCACGCCCTTTGGCCGGATCTTGGGCGTCATACTGGTGGTGTCGTCCTTGTTCATCGTCTCGGTCTTCACCGCCCGGATCACCAGTGTGATGACGGTGGATGCGATCACCGGAAATGTGAACTCGGTCAATGATCTTTACGGCAAAAATGTCGGCACGATCGAGGGATCGACGGCTGCCAGTTTCCTCAACCGGCGCGAGATCGAATTCGTGGCTTATCCGGGGCTTGATGAAATGTTGGAGGCTTTCAAGGCAGAAGACCTGAACGCCGTTGTGTTCGACGCCCCAGTCCTGTCCTATTTCGCTGCCCATGAGGGTCGTCGGATCGCCACGATGACCGGAGGGATCTTCCTGCGCGAAAACTACGGCATAGCCTTCCCGACGGGATCACCCTTGGTGGAAGAGGTCAATCAGGCGCTGCTGGCTTTGCGCGAAGACGGCACCTATGACGAGATTTACCGCAAATGGTTCGGGTCGCGAAACTAAGAAGCTTGCCTCTGGTTTCGAAAGCACAGCTAGCTCAGCGGACCAGCTGAAACGCTAAAATTATCGCCTATTGATCTCAGTGGTGCGGGTGGAGGGACTTGAACCCCCACGCCTTGCGGCGCCAGAACCTAAATCTGGTGCGTCTACCAATTTCGCCACACCCGCAACCGGACGCTTACGCGTCGAACTGGAGCGCTGGATAGCAAAGCTTTTCCGCCAGCGCGAGGGGTAAAATCCACCCAATGGCAAGTTTTTGCACTTGAACAAAACGCCATTGCGATTCGCTGGTATTTGCCAAGCGCTGCGGTATAGTCCGCCAACGTTGCCAATTTGCAGGCTATGCGGTTCGTCGCGAGATAGATGTTTTTGAAGGAGAACCCCGTACACGTAGGGGTTGAGGCATTCTTATGAATCGTGCGCCTTAATGGCGCCACATTTGAAACGCCAAAATATCTTATTCGCGTCAAAATAACACCGCCTTGAACGGGCTTCTTGGTCGCGTAGGAGTTAATGAGTCTTTTCTGCCACTTAGGCACCCTTACGAGTTTTTTTGCTCAACTCCAGTCTCGAGGTTCTTTGCTGTGACCGATCCGAACAACTCCGCTGCCCACGAGCAGGATGCCGTCATCTTTGCACGTGAGAGTTTTCTGGGTGAACTCAAAACCCTGAACCGTGACTACCCCAATACCGGCTTTGGAATTTCACTGCGCACCCATTCGGGTCAGCACTATCTGCTGGCAAACGCGCGGATGCCGCTGCCCGCCAGCAAGTCTGACGGCTTTCCGACCGGGCGTCGTGTGGCCTGCCTAGAAAACGGCGACCGCTTCAGCTCGATCGAGGTTCTGGCAGATTCCGAAGGCTATGAAACCATCACACCGCGGGCTGAGGCTGAGATTCTGGGCAACGCCCTGAACCTAATCGCCCGTATCGACACCCTGACCGGGATTCCAGCTCAAGGCGCGGATCACGCGCATCGGATCGCGGCAACAGGAACCGGAGGCTGAACATGGCGCGCAATGACCACCTTTTGTCTGTGGGCAACGAAGCTCTGATGCCGATGACGTCGGCGATGACGTCGTTGACATCGCAGATCGACCAACTGACAGAGGTGGCGGATGCGCGCTCCTCGGCGCGTCTGGCGACGCTCAAGACGCGGATGGAGAACTTCACCGCCAGCGTGACGATGGTGGGGCAGGTCAAAGCAGGCAAGTCCTCGATCGTTAACATTCTGGCAGGCCGTCCTGCGCTGCTGCCTTCTGACGTCAACCCGTGGACCTCAGTGGTCACGACGCTGAACATCAACACGCGTCCGCCAGGCGACACCAAGTCCAAGTTCACTTTCTTCGAGCAGGAAGAATGGGACAACCTGATGGTGGGCGGCGGTCGTCTGGGTGAGCTGGCCAACCGCGCCGGTGCGGATGACGAAATGGACGATATCCGCCGCCAGATCGGTGAGATGAAAGTCAAATCAGAAGAGCGCCTTGGCAAGCATTTCGACCTGATCCTAGGCCAAAGCCATCAGTACGACTATTTCGACGAAGAGCTGATCCAGCGCTACGTTTGTCTGGGCGATGAGGACGATCCGGATATCGACCCCAAGACCGGGCGGTTCGCCGATGTAACCAAATCGGCCGAGCTTTACATGGACATCCCGCAATACCCGATTGCGCTGAAGCTCTGCGATACACCCGGTGTGAACGATACCTTCATGGTGCGCGAGCAGATCACGCTGCGCAGCCTGCGCGGGTCCGAGGTTTGTGTTGTCGTGCTGGCCGCAAGTCAGGCGCTGACCACGATGGATATGGCGCTGATGCGGATCATCGCTCAGTTCGAAAACCGTCAGATCGTCCTGTTCGTGAACCGTATTGATGAGTTGGCTGATCCGGTGAACCAAGTGCCCGAAATCCGCGACCGGATTCAGGACACGCTGAAACAGAACAATATCGACGCCAACACAAGTGTCGTGTTCGGCAGCGCCCTTTGGGCCGAGGCCGCCTTGACAGGCAACCCAGATATTCTGACCGAGGAATCGCGCGAGACCCTGAACACTTTCTACCTTGCTGCAGGGTTCGGGGATCAGGCGCCGTCGCTCGACAAGATTTGGGCGCTTTCGGGCCTGCCCGATCTGCTACTGGCAATGAACGAACGCATCGCCGAAGGGGCAGGGGCCAGATTGCTGGACCGCGTGCGCCACCGGGCGCGTAACATTGCCAGCCAGATTCGCGCCACCGCTGTCGCAAAGACCCTTTCTGGGGGTGAGGGCGTCGTCCGCGATCTTGACGGCGCGTCGCCTGAAGATGCGATTGCCGCTGTTTCCGCCGAGTATGACAAAAAGGCCGCTGACCTGACCGCCAAGCTGCGCGACAAGGTGCTGGAGCGTTTGAACTCGGCCGAGACGAGCTTTGTCAAACGGGCCACGGACTCTCTGATTTCGCATCTGGAACAGAATGGTGAACAGGGTACGTGGCAGTATGATCCTGCAGGTCTGCGGACGCTGCAAAAAGCGGCCTATTTCAGCTTTGCCCGTTCGATGCGCAAGGAAGCTGGCGCGCTTTATTCTGCAGCTGCGGCGGATGTCGAGGCGCTCTATCAGAAACTGCTTGGCAATCATCTGGGTGAGTTCAACATCGAAGCCCCGATCGTGCCCCGTGTACCGCCTCCGCTGGGGATTGGCCGCACCATCGCACTGGACCTGCAAAGCACGTGGTGGCGGCGCTGGTGGCAGCGGCGCAAAGGGTTCGAAGCTTATGCATCCGACTACACCCGTCTGATCGCGTCCGAGGCGAACTCGATCACCAAGGATATCGAAGAAAATCAGGTCGCCGCCGTGCTTGAAAACGTGCGGGCCGTCCTGACTGACTTCCTGCGCGAGCAGAAGGAAACCCTGCTGAATATCTCGGCTACGGCCGAGAAGGATGCAGGGCAGAATCCGGCGCTGATGGCGGGTCTGCAATTGCAGAAATCCCGTGACGAGATTCTGGGCAGCATCCTCAAAGACCTAAGCAACGAAGCGGCGTAAGTAGAAAATGGCAAAAGACATCCAAAACCGTTTCATCACCCCCAAGGCCTGGGAGCGTATCGAGCAGTGGTCGCGCCGTAAGCCGGTTTTCGCCCTCATGGGCGAGTTCAGCGCCGGTAAATCGACGCTTATGAACTTTCTGCTGCGCAAGCAGGCCTTGCCGACGCAAGTCACCGCAACCCAGCTGCCGCCGGTCTGGTTCAGCTATGGCAACCGCTCGGCTTACGTCAAACGTCATGATGGCAGCACCGAAGATATCTCGCTGGATCAGCTTGAGAGTGTGGGTGTCAACGACGCGCAGTTCATTCGAATTTTCCTTGAGGCCGATATTCTTGAGGCGGTTGATCTGATCGACACGCCTGGTATCTCGGACCCCAAAATCTCAACCGATGTTTGGCAGCGCGCTGTCGGGCAGGCTAATGGCGTTCTGTGGTGTACCCATGCGACACAGGCCTGGCGGGAAACTGAACGTGCGACATGGGTCTCTCTGCCCGAACGGTTGCAGAACAATTCGATCCTGCTGATCACGCGCGCTGATGCGCTGGGCCAGAAGGACCGCCAAAAAGTTCTGCGGCGGGTCAACCGCGAGGCGGGGCATCTGTTTAATCGTTCGATCCTGTTTTCCGCCCGCGACGCGATTACCGCGCGTGACAAAACTGGCGACCCCGAGATGTGGGCGCGCAGTGGTGGCGGCAAGATGATCGACTGCTTCCTTGGGATCACCGAGCAGATCATGGACACCCGCGCCGGCCATCTGTCGCGGTACCAAATTGACAAGAGCCAGTCTGACGGCCCGCTGGTGCGCCCGACCCGGCCCAAGCGCAAGGATGAGACCGCTGAGGTCGCGCCGCTGCAGCTGGTGGATCCGGTTCCTTCGGAGACCCCGGAGGTGGCAGATCAGGACAGTGGCGTGGTCACCAATTTCCCAGTGCGCCCGTCCCGCGTCGAACGCCGCTCGGACGAGGTAGAGCGGGAGCGGATCAATGCGGACGAGGCCGAGCGCCTGCGCGCCGAAATGGTCCCGACGCCGGACCCTCAACCCGCCGAGACGGAAGAGGACCAGTTGCGCGCCCAGTTCAGAGAAGACCCCAAAGACCCGCTGGACCTGTCCTCTTTCGCTGATAACGAGGCGGACCTGGACGTGTTTGAATTCTCGGGTGCGGAAGACGAAGATGAGAATGTCTTTGCCGAAGAGGATGAAACACCCAGCCCCTCAAATGATGTGGCTGAGGCAGCGCCTGAGGCTGAGGAATCTGAAGACCTTCTGGAATCGCTCAACAAGACCTTGTCCAACACACCAGAGGTTGCGCCGACGGAGGCCACAGAAGACCAGTCTGATGCGCCCGGGATCGAGGTTTCGGTCTCGTCGATCACGGCATTGATGGCGGAACAGTCGGGCAGCGATGAAGATGACTTTGAACCGGAGCCCGAAACCAACGGCCTGGTCGAAGTGCGACTGATGCCGCAGCCCGAACCGGAAGAGGTTGAGGAAGATGCAAACGAGGGGCTGATGGACATCCCCACAGGTGAGCTTCCCAGCGCAGCCGCAATGTGGCGAGAGCTTGCCGCCGCCGGGGATCTGCCGACCGATTCTGAGGGTCTTCAACGCGCGTTCTTGGCCTTCCTGGCTGAGTTCGACCAGATTGCCCTTGAGCATATCGAAACTCAGGCCAAAGAGGCGATCAGGTCCATTCCCAAAGCCGGGGAACACAGAGGGGCAGAATGGCATGTTCTGTAGCCGACGCCGACAAGACACGAAGAAGGTCAGGGGTTAAATGTCTATTCAAGTTGCTCTGACCGCGGCGATGGAGACGATACCCGATTGCGTTGCAGCCGGGTATGTCGACATGGAAACGGGGATGTTGCTGGGCACCAGCGTCAAAGACCCTGATGCATCGGACATGCTGGACACGCTGGCTTTGGCCGCGGCAAACCTGTTTCAGGGGCGCGGGGTGGTGGCTTTTGAAACCATGCTGCGTGAAGCAGGAGGGGATACATCTGAAACACCGGGATTTGGGGAAATCGCGGTGTTTTCCGGCGACAGGTTGATCATTTTCCAGCGGACCCCGGAGTATCCCGAACATGTGGTCTGCTACATCTGCAGCAACAGCGCGAATGCAGGGTTGGCGCTTACCAAATCACATCTCAGCTTAGGGCCGGTTGCGGCCGCAGTCTGAACGGGACCAGAGGGGGTCACGGTATGATGGATACGAACATACTCGACATGCTCGACAATATCGGGCGGTCCTCGGTTGCACGTTTGTCGCCTGCCGTTCCGGTCGAGGGCGAGACCTCGGTTGCGCGCCGTGCTGGTGTGCTGCGCGCTATTCGTGGCACCGTTCTTCCGCGTCGCTTGGAGTTTACCGCGGCCAACGGAGACGTGCTGGCGATCGAAGTTAGCAATGCCCGCGTGACCGATGTGTTCCGCGTCCGGTCGGGTATGGTGCCGGATTTTGAAACCGAACCGCGCGAAGAATTGATCGGCAAGCTAGCGCAACTGGTGTCGGACATCGCCGACGCGCCCGCGCCGCTGGAATTTGTCTCGCTAAAACCCGACGCCGAGCTTGAAGCCGATGACGTCGGCGTCACGCTTGGCGAAATCGAAACGGCCTGCGCCCGGATCGAACTTCCGGCCGAGCCGATTGTTTCGGTTGTACCGGATGTTGAAGAGCCTGCGCCTCAGACAACGGATGCCACCTCTGCCGCGCGGGGTTTCTTTGACAGTGCCGAGCGTTTCGCGCAAGCGCGTGGCCTGATCGACGGAGGTGATCCTCAGTTCGAAGGGGACGCTGCACTGCGCACAGAAGCCGGTCTTCTGGCGCGTTTCATGGCGGATCTGACCGGATGGAACGAGGATAGCCAGTCCGAACTGCAGCAACCTCAGCTGATTGTCATGCGACCTTCGGGGGGCAAGGGGGCCGCCGTGGCGGTGGTGCAGGATCAAGGCCAGACCGCTATTGCCGTCCATGACGCGCGCAAGCTGGGTGCCGTTGTTGGCCTGTGGACCAAACTTTCCGGGGGTGACTCATGAGCGCCTCCCGATCCTTCAAATTTTCCATCAATTCAAACCAGTGTTTCTTGTTACCAGGGTAAAAATTTATGAGTGAAACCAGTCGCCGCGAGCTTATTCGCATCGCCGAAGACATGAACGAGACAAGCAATGACGAAACCCGTCAGTTCATCTCGCGAATTGTTGGAGACCTTTCGGGGTTGAAACCGTCGATCGCCTTTGTTGGGCAGATCAAGGCGGGAAAATCGCGTTTGATCAATGGCTTCACAGGGCAGGCCGAATACCTGCCCTCGGATGTGAACCCGTGGACGACGGTGATCACCGATATGCATTTCGGCCATCCTTCGGGCCGCACCGAAGGGGCAGAGTTCCACTTCTTCGACAATCACCAGTGGCAGGCCTTGATCGCCGAGGGTGAAGAGCTGCGCAACATGTTCCCCGATGAAGAGGACAGCTATAAGCGCGAGATGATCGAAGAGCAGGTCGAGGCGATGAAAACCCGCGCCCGTCTGCGCCTGGGCGACAGCTACGAACAGTTGTTGGGTCAGCACCACGATCTGGAAGACCTGAACTCGGACGATCTGGCCCGCTATGTCTGCGCGGGCGATGATCCGAGCGATAGCGAAACCCACGACCCCGGCTCGGATCGGGGTCTTTACAGCGATATTACTCGCAAGGCCGAGGTTTACTTCGACATCGGCCATTTCCCGTTTCCGCTGACCGTTACCGACACGCCGGGCGTCAACGACCCGCTGCTGATCCGCGAGGAAATCTCGCGCCAGTACCTCAAGGAATCCGATTTCTTTGTGGTGGTTCTGTCCGCGCATCAGGCTTTGTCACGGGCTGATCTGAAGCTGTTCCGTCTGATGCAGGCGCTAGAGCTGGGCCAGATCGTCGTCTTTATCAACCGTGTGGATGAGCTGGGCGGCGGGGCCGAGGATGCGGGCAAGGTTCGTAGTGATGTTCTAGACGGTCTGGAACAAGCGCTGGGGAACTCGGACATTGATGTGCTGATGGGCAGTGCCCAATGGGCGCATTACGCGCTTACCGGGGATGAGACCGGCGTCAATCACGATGACGTCCTGGCCTGGCTGCGCGCCCATCCCGAGCAGATGAAGCAGTATCTGGACGGTGTGGAAGAGATAAAGCAAGGCCCCGGCCCTATCAGCCGCGAAGGCGTGCTGCGCTTTGCTGCCATGATCGCTTCGGGTCTTCCGGATCTGCGGCGGCATGTGACGCAGGCCTTGGCCGACGGACCGCGTAGCGAACAGCTGCGGATGGCGTGGCAGCATTTGAACAGTTTCGCGCAAGGCGAATTGGAAAGGTCGCAGGCCGAGCTGCGCGCGCTGGAGTCCGAGGATGGCTCGACCACAGTCGATCTGGACGAAAACAACAAGACGCTTGGCGAACTCAGGGCGCTTGTTGCCGACAAGACCGAGGTGATGACGCGCGACATGGACGACGTGTTGGCCAATCTGCGCGGCGTCATGGATGACACGGTGGCCGAGGCGGTCTCGGCCGTGGTGCGTGGCCCGGATGGCAATTCGCCTCTGCTGGCCAAAGGTGCTGAGACCGAGCTGAACTTTACCCCTCTGCGCGACCGGATGCGCGAGTTGATCCAGGGGGCCACGCAGGTCGTCCGCCAGCGCATGCTGAGCGAGCTTTACGCGATCGACATGCAGGCCAACGCGGCCCTGCGCGCCTTGCCCGGATGGCAGGATCCCTTCGACAACCGCATGAACACCAGCGCGGTGCGGTGGTTCCGTCCGGACTCGACGGCGCTGACCCGCGGTATAACGGTGGAGTTGCGGGTGAACTGGCTGTCGCGCCTGATTTCGCGCAGAAGCGTCGTCACGCGCGCAGAGCGGATGATTGTGCAGGAATTCGAACTGATCGGGGATGATCTGATCGACACGGCGCGTGAAAACATGATGGAGCGGCTGAAAACGGTTCTGGACCACTATGTGGCGCTGTTGGGCGGCTATCTTGAACACCGGACCGGTTCGGGTGAAACTAATGCTCAGGCCGAAGCGCAGGATGCGTTCGATCGGGCCCGTCGCATCGCCGATGAACTGGAAACGGTGTTCGCCCCGGTGCGCGCGGATGAAGGACAAGCAAAGGCAGCGGAATGATCGAATTTCCCGGAACCGAACAGGACGTCAGGCAGCTTGAGCGCTTTCTGAACGCAACCGAATCCCTGCCAATGGATTCGGCGCTGGAGGATATGCGCGCGAAGGCTCTGGCCCATGCCGAGCGTCTGTCCAACGCGGTCAATATCGGGTTTGCCGGGGAATTCGGGGCGGGTAAGTCTAGCCTCGCCAATATGCTGGCCGGGGCGGATATCCTGCCCATCGGCCCTCAGCATCTGAAGCTGCCCCTCGTGATCGTTGCCTTTGCGGATGCGCCTGAAACCACCGTCGGCTGGTGGGACAAGGAGCCCAAGACTTACTCGGGGATCGTGCTGGAGAAAGCGGCCGAAGATAAGCCTGACTTCATTTCGGTCGGGTTGAACACGCCCGCGCTGCGCGAGATCTCGTTGTTCGATTTGCCCGGCTCGGGCGCGCTTGACGAGACATATAAACCAACGCTCGACCTGCTTCGTTTCGTGGACTGCGCCATCTGGTGTACCAACGGCACAAACGCCTGGCGCGAGACCGAGCGTCATCTTTGGGCACAGGTCCCGCAGGAATTGCGCGACAACAGTCTGCTGGCCGTAACGCATACCGATTTGCCTCACGTCCGTGATGCTCTGGACCGCGTGCTTGCCCGGTTGAACAAGGAAAAAGAAGGCCTTTTCAACGCCGTGGTTCCAATCGGTACGCCTGTCGCTGTGAAAGCTATGGCGCAAGAGCCTGAACCAGATTTTGATCTGTGGGAAAACTGCGGCGGTCAGAATCTGGCCGAGAAGGTGCTCGAGGCGGCTTCCGCTCGTCGGATGCAGGACCTGAACGCAGCCCGCAAAGACATTGCCGAGCTGTTCCAGCCATTTCTGGAAACTCTCGCTGGCCCCGAGCCAGAGCCGGAGACCGAAAGCCCTTCGGTTCAAGCTGCGCTCGGATCGGCCCTGCCACCGTTGAACAACCCGATCCTCGAAGACTGGCTGGCCGCGATTGCCAGCATCTATGAGGACCTGCGTGAATCCTCGGATATCGAACCGGCCGCGTTCCTGCAAAGCTGTCAGGAAATCGTTGAGGATTTTGCCGAACGCCTGGAACAGGGCGGCGAGATCGACCCCGAAGCGGACTGGATTCCCGGTGAGTTCGAAAAGGCCACCGACCTTCTACTGCTGCTGCAATTCGAAAGCGGAGATGCGCCTCTGCGTGATGCCATCAGCATTCTGGCGCAGCTGAGCGACAACCTCGCCTGGGCTGGTAGCACTGTGGCGACCGAGCAGTCCAAGACCGGAACCTGACGCTCTCCACCTGAAATTGAGCTGCACTGCGGCGATTCGAGGCCTGTCCAAAACGATTCCCTATTGTTTCGAATTCGTAGACCAACCGCTTGTTTTGGTCGATTCAGTTTTCGAATCATATATGTGAATTCACCACATATATGATTGCAAGATGGGTTCAACACTATATGTTGATTTAGGGGAAATACGATCCATAGTGAAGCCATGAGGCGGCCCCAATAAAGTCAAATTTGAAACGTCTAACCGGACTTAAGTGTCCTGCGGTTGTTTTTGGTTATGAGTTCGCGGGCTGATTGCCCAGTTTTCTGTGCCGCGATTTGAGAAATACGGGCGGATTGAAATGAGCCATAACCAGGCTGTCGGTGCATCGCACGACGAACCAAAAATTGAAGGTCTGCAACCCGGAGCCAAGCTCCTGCGGGGGCAGTATGAAATCCTGAGCTATCTCAGCAATGGTGGCTTCGGAATCACCTATCTGGCCCGTGACAGCCTGGAGCGGGACGTGGTTATCAAAGAGTGTTTCCCCGGCGCGCTCTGCCGTCGCGATGGAGACCTGGTCGAAGCCGCTGATCCGTCCTACTCCGAAGACCTGCGCGCGATCGTGGACCTCTTTATCCAGGAAGCGCGTAACCACGCGCGGCTGGTGCATCCAAACATCGTCGATGTGCATCAGGTGTTTGAGGACAACAACACCGCTTACATCGCCATGGACCTGATCCGCGGGTGCGACCTGCTGGACTACATGGACAAGCCCGAGAACGAAAGCGGCCCTGACTTCATCGTTCAGGTGACCGAAAAGATGCTGTCGGCGGTCTCGTTCATCCATCAGAGCGGCATGCTGCACCGGGACATTTCCCCCGACAACATCCTGATCGACGAGAATGGTGATCCGGTTCTGATCGACTTTGGCGCTGCGCGCGAGCAGGCGGCGAACAAGTCGGCGGCGCTGTTGACGCTGCGGGTGATCAAGGATGGCTACTCGCCCCATGAATTCTATGTGCGCGGCGCTGAGCAAGGCCCCAGCAGCGACCTCTATGTGCTTGCGGCAACGCTGTATCACGCGATCAGCGGTGAGCGTCCGATCGATGGTCAAAGCCGCCTGAACGCGTTCAACAACGGACAAGAAGATCCCTATTCCCAGCTGACCGGTCGGTTCGAAGGCTATCCCGAAGGTTTCCTAGAAGCGATCGACAAGGCGATGGAGGTTCACGCCACCGACCGTCTGCAATCGGCGCTGGACTGGCTGCGCATGTTCCGCGGGCCGGGGGTGATGTTTGATACATTCGCCTATCGTCCGGTTTCGGTCATCGTTGGTATGGACCGTGAGGACAAAGAGGCCGAGAAAGCCCGGATCAAGGCCGAAAGCGAAAATGCCGAGGCGGTTGTGACCGCTTTGTTGGCGGGCAATTCCGACATTGTCATGGGCAATGAGGACAAGGCCTCAGAGGATCTGACCAAGCTCTCGCCCCGCGAAGAACCAGCGGTTGCCGTTGATACGGTTGTCAAAAACGGATCGAGCGGCAATGGAAAGCTGTTGGCAGGTGTGGCTGTTGTGGCCATCGCTCTGGCTGCAGGTGGGTATGTGATGATGTCCAGTGATGCGGACAAGGTCGAGACAGCGGCAGCGGCCCCTGCGACGGAAGCGACGGAACCCGCAACCGCAGCAGTGGAAACCGAAACAGCGGCGGTCGGAGCGGCCCAAACAGAAGAGCCTTCACAGGAACTGGAACAGGTCAGCGCTGCAGTGCAGCCTGTCGAGCAGGAACCGGTTGAAACTGCGGAGACGGTCGCCACAGAAGCAGCCCCCGCAGAAACGGTGACCGAAGAAGCAACGCCCGAAGAAACCGCAGCCGCGCCCGAAGAAACAGCAGTTGCACCCGAAGAAACGGCAGCCGCGCCCGAAGTGACCGCGCCTGAGGCTGAGGCCCCGGCAGCTCCGGTCAATCTGGCCGAGGCTCAGGTGGCGTTCTCGCATTGGGATGTTGAGGTTCCGTTTGACACCTCCCGCCGTCGCGCCTCGACCGGCAATATGTTCTCGATCACGGGTGTGGATGCCAATCAGGATATGTCGGTGATCGGCGATTGGGTTCAGCGTGGAGCCACCATCTTTACCTTGAACGGCAAGCCGGTGCGCGACGATGCCTCGTTTGCGGCACAGGTGCTTGAGAACTTGCAGGTGGATCCCGACGGGTATCTGCGCGTAGCTGCGCGCTACCGTCCTCTGGGTGAGACACGGGCGCAGAACGGATTGCTGGCGCTGCCTGCATTCCGCACGATCGGGTTGGAAAACGGCTACGGCTTTAGCGTCAACGGCAATGGGGCCGGTGGTTGGCAGACAGTTGTGACAGAGGTGCCCGAGGGTGCGTCGGGCAGCTTGCAAACCGGGGATGTGCTGGTCAGCGAGGCCGAAACAGGGCTTTCGTTCGAAGTACCGGAAAGCCTCGATGCGGTTCTGGCGGATCTGGTGTCGGGTGAACAGCCTCAGGCGCGGTTTGCGGTATCGCGCAACGGTGCAGATGCCAACGCAACCATGCCTCTTGCGCAGGAGTGATCAGACCGGTTCGAACGTAATCTGCCAGCGTGTGTTTGCTGAGGGTGGCCCCCGAAAGATAGCCACCCTGACGGGATCCGGCCCGGCGCAGAAAGGTAAAAAGTTTCCTGGTTTCAAGATTGAAGACCGCAGCGCGGACATGCGTGGTGCGGGTAGCGAAACGGCACAGAATTGCGTGCCAACAAGTTGAAGGTGTCGACACCATGTTCAAATACAAAAGCCCTCTCAGCCGGCTTCTAGAAGGTGCCGGCAAAACCAAAGAAGAAGAAACGACTGAGGCAGCAGCCCCGGCCGAGGAAAAGCCCGAACCGATTGCGGATTTTAACGCGCTGCGCGCGGCGCTGGGCGGCGGCAATCTGGCCTCTGAGGCGTATGAAGAGACCTATGATGTAGAGGATGAGCTGACCGCCGAAGGCGAGATGCCCGAGTTTTCGGATGCCGAAGACGTGGCCGAGGGCACCGAGGAAGAGACGTCGATCTTCGCAGAAGAGGCTCCGGTGACTGAAGAGGTGGCCGAGGAAGTAGCGATTGACGAGCCGGATGCCGATGAGCAGATCGTGACCCTGCATCTGTCCGAAGACGAGCGGGTCGAAGCGCCGGTTCAGGATGAGGTCGAAGTGGCAGAGCCCGAAGCGGTTGAACCTGTCGCAGTCGAACCCACTCCGGAACCGACCGCCGCGCCGGTCGAGTCTGAGGTCGAAGTTCAGGAGCCGGTGGCGGAAGCCCCCGCACCGCAGCCTGAACCGCAGCCCGAACCCGAAGTGCAGGCCGCAGCGGTTGAGCCGACACCGACTCCAGTGCCAACTCCGGCCCCAGCCGAGGACCGCCGTTCGCGCGTGAAGACCACTTTCCTGGGCTTCGAACGCGCAGATACCCACGTTCAGGACCTGATCGAAACCGCCGCGCCGGTCGCCAAAACCGAAGCCGCGCAAGAGACCTTCCCGGTGGGTTGGCTGGTTGTCACCCAGGGCCCCGGCCGTGGATCCAGCATCACCCTCACGGAAGGTCTGATGCAGATCGGTCGCAATGATGATCAGGCCATCCAGCTGGATTTCGGCGACACCGGCATCTCGCGCAGCAACCATGCCGTGATTGCCTATGACCCTGAAGATCGCAAATGCTATCTGGGTCACGGCGGCAAGGCCAATCTGGTGCGCCTGAATGGCAAGCCGGTCCTCAGCACCGTGGCGCTGTCCAATGGCGACCTGATCCGCATCAGCGAAACCTCGATCCGTTTCATGGCCTTCTGCGACGAAGGTTTTGATTGGCGGGATTCCTGATAGATGCTCGCGACTCCGGCATATGACGTTGCGCTGATCCTGAACCAGGGTCAGCGGGACACGCAGGAGGATGCTATCGCTTCGCGTATGTTCGACGCGACGGATGCAGGCTATGTGGTGATTGCTGACGGTATGGGCGGGCATGAGGCCGGTGAGGTCGCCTCAAGCCTCGTTGTCGCTGCCTGGCGCGAGGCGTTGGACACCGAGCTGGAAAGCGACACCCTGTCAGAACGCGCGGCGATAGATGCACTGCCATTGGCGGCCATGCAGGCCAACGCATTGATTTCGAACCGCAATGAAGAACAGGGCGAAGGCTGCAACATGGGGTCCACCTTGCTGGGCACCTTGCTGTTGGGGCAGCGTCTGTTCTGGATTTCGATTGGCGACAGCCCGCTCTACCTGTTTCGGGACGGTGCGCTGATGCAGATCAACGAAGACCACTCCATGGCGCCGATGATCGACGCGCAGGTTGCCGACGGCACGCTGACCGAAGCGCAAGCGCGGTCTCATCCGGACCGCAATCAGCTAACCTCGGTCATCATGGGCGGTGCGATTCCCAAAGTGGATTGCCCGGAAGATCCGCTGGCAATGACGGCAGCGGACATCCTCATCCTGGGCAGTGACGGCCTGCAGACCCTGACCGATGACGAGCTTCAGGCGGTCGTAGGCAGCCACGCGCAGGCACTAGCGCAAGAAATCGCAGAGGCACTGCAACAGGCAGTGCTGGAGAAGAACAACCCTGATCAAGACAATCTCTCAATCGCAGTCGTGAAACTTGCGAAACAATAATAAGGCAAAGCAACGGGACCCATGAAAAACACATTGATCATATCGAGCCTGGCCTTGGCGGCGGCTACAGGTGCAGCATCCGCGCAAGAGGCGTGCTCGAACTACGAGATTCAGCGCGGCGACAGTCTGCGAGAGCTGGCGATTCAGGTCTATGCGACGGAAGATTTCCGCATCATTTTTGACGCCAACCGCGATGTGATTGGATCCAATCCGAACATCATTCGGGTCGGTGACGTGCTGGCAATGCCCTGCCTTGAAGATATCGGTCGTACTCCGGTTCTCGCTGATACCGAGGCCGAGCGTCTAGCCGCCGAAATGGCTGCCGAGCTGGTCAAAGCTGCCGAAGAGCGTGCAGAACAGGCGATCGCCGAGGCCGAAGCCCGAGTGGCTGCCGCCGAAGCTGAGGCCAAGCAGGTCAGTGAACAGGCCGTGGTTGAAGCAAAGGCCGCCGCGCGTGAGGAAATCGAGGCCGCACGCGCCGAAGGCGCCGCCCTGATCCGCGACGCCGGTACGGGCGAACGCCCTGAGGTGCGCGACCGTCAGGTGCTATTGATCACCGGTGGCGACTATCAACCCTTCACCGACGAAGCTCTGCCGCACCGTGGCCTATATACGCATCTGGTGGAAACCGCGATGCTGCGCGCCGCGCCCGAGCAGGCCTACAAGATTCAGTTCGTCAACGACTGGAATTCGCATCTGGATCTGCTGATGCCGACACTTGCGTTTGACGGAACTTTCCCCTGGTCGCGTCCGAATTGCGAAGAACCTGCGGCGCTGTCCGAAAACGACCGCAACCGCTGTGAGACCTACAACTTCTCGAACCCATTCTACGAAGTGGTCGACACGTTCTTCGCCCGCGAAGGCACAAGCTATGTCGAAGCGCTGAGCTACGCTGATTTCGCTGGCACCACGATCTGCCGCCCCGAAGGTTGGTCGCTGTCGCACATGGATGCGGTCAGCCTGTACGAGCCGATCATCACCTTGCTGCGCCCGGAATCGCCGGACGAGTGCTTTGAGGCGGTGATGACGGGCGAGGCCGACATTGTCGCAATCGAAGCGCACCTAGCCGACGGAGCCATCGGTCGGCTTGGCTATGAACACCGCATTGTCGAGAACCCGAATTTGGCGGCGATCAAGTCGCTGAATGTCATGACGCACAAGGACAACCCGGACGGAGAAGCGATTCTGGAAACGCTCAACAAGGGTCTGGCGATCATGCAGCAATCCGGCGAATGGCGAGACATCGTCTCTTCCGCTCTTCGCTATCAAATGGAAAACGGCTGAGAAAACTGAAAAGCCATCTCAAATTTTATCTGGAGAAAACACCGAATGCCCAACTTCACGCTCCATAATGTTGCGTTGACAACCGCTGCCGTATTGACGGTCAGTGCCGGAGCCGCTGCCGCCCAACAAGCCTGTACGAATTATACCGTACAGGACGGCGATACCATGGCGTCCATCGCGTTGACCGCGTATGGCACGTCCAATTACCAGCCCATTTTCAACGCGAACCGCGATGCGATCAGCAACCCCAACGCGCTGGATCCCGGGCTGTCTCTGGTCCTGCCTTGTGAGGACGGAAACCTGCCAAACGGCCAGAGCGCAAGCGACATCATCGCGGCACAGCAGGAACGTTTTGCAAACTCTGCGCAGAGCAGTGCGTTCAAACGGCCGATCAAACTGGTGACCGGCAATGGCTGGGCTCCGTTCGCGGATGAAACCCTGAACGGTGGTGGGTTCATTACCCGTCTGGGCACCACAACGCTGCAGCGTGGTGGCAATAACGAGCAATTCTCGATCAGCTTTGTGGATGACTGGAACTCGCATATCGAAACCCTGCTGCCGCTGGGTGCGTTCGATGTATCGATGGCCTGGAACATCCCCGACTGCACCAACCGCAGCTATGAATGGTCATGGGAGACCGAGGTCCGCTGCACGCAGTTCCACGCCTCGGCCCCGGTCTATGACATTGTGTTCGGTTTCTACAGCGTGCCCGAAGGCAAATACGCTGGCGCCACCAGCTTTGACGACCTGCACGGCGCCACGATCTGCCGTATGGAAGGCTGGCCTCTGCACGATCTGGAACAAGAAGGTTTGCTGCGCGACGATACGATGACTGTTGTGCAGCCCGCCACCGCACGGGAATGCCTGGATGCGGTCATCACTGGAACGGCTGACATCGCGACGTTCGAATTGCAGCTGTTCGCAGACGCCATGAGCGAAATGGGCCTGAATGCCAACGACCTGGTCGAGAACCCCTATGTCTCGACGCTGTCGTCGCTTCGCTTCATTACTCACCGGTCCAATCCTCAGGGTCAAAGATACCTTGCCCTGATGAACAAGGGCCTGAACGAAATGCGTGAAACCGGGGAATGGTACGCCATCATCTCGGATAGCCTGAATGAGCATAATGAAAGACTGCTAGACGCAATCAACTAAAACCTCATCTCCACATTCCAACTTATGGGAGGAATAAAAAATGCTAAGAGAAAAACTCAATACCAAAGTGATGACGGCAACCGCCGTCCTCACACTCTCCGCAGGTGCTGCAGCAGCGCAGGAAGCCTGTTCCAACTACACCGTGCAGGACGGCGACACGATGGCAACCATCGCCATCGCAGCCTATGGCACGTCGAACTATCAGCCGATCTTCAACGCGAACCGCAACGAGATCACCAACCCCAATTCGCTAGAGCCCGGCCTGGTCTTGGCTCTGCCGTGTGAGGATGGAAGCCTGCCCAACGGTCAGTCGGCACAGGAAATCATCGCGGCAGAAGAACAGCGTGCGGCCAGCGTGAAACGGTCGAACGTCTATGCACCGCCGATCAAACTGGTTGCGGGCAACGGCTGGGAACCGTTCACGACAGAATCTCTGAGCGGTGGCGGCATCATGACCCGTCTGGCAACGACCAGCCTGCAGCGTGCCGGCAACAGCCGCGACTTCTCGGTCAGCTTCGTGGATGACTGGTCCTCGCACCTGGACACTCTACTGCCGTTGGGCGCATTCGACATCTCGATCGCCTGGACGCTGCCCGACTGTACAAACCGTTCCTATGAGTGGTCTGAGGCAACCGAAGCCCGCTGCACGCAGTTCGTGGCGTCTGTTCCGATCTACGACGTTGTTGGTGGCTTCTTCACGCTGCCCGAAAGCGAATACGCCGCCGCAACAGAGTTTTCGGATCTCGAAGGCGCAACCCTTTGCCGTATGGCGGGTTGGAGCATGGTTGTTCTGGAAGAAGTTGGCCTGAACGGCAAAAATCTGAACCTGATTCATCCCAACTCAGCGCGTGAATGCCTGGATGCCGTTCTCACCGGCACAGCAGACGTTGCTGCATTCGAGGTTGAGCTGTTTGCCTCAACCATGAATGACATGGGTTTGACATCGGACGATATCGTCGAGAACCCCTATGTTTCGACTCTCTCGTCGATGAGCTTCATGGCCCACCGTTCGAACCCGTTTGCCCGCGAATACATCGCGATGATGAACAAAGGTCTGAACGAGATGCGCCAGTCTGGCGAGTGGTACGCCATCATCTCGGACACGCTGCGCGAGCAGAACGAAAAGCTGAACGCCGGTTCGAACTGATCCCTCGGTTCAACTGACGCAGAAGGGCCGGTTGTTTCAACCGGCCCTTTTTCTTGTCATGAAGACAAAACCGGTGTTTGAATTCGATCTGTTCGGCACGCCTGTGCAAGCGGTCCGAACGCATCGACTTTCCACAGGACTGACTCATGATCCAAGACAACCCCGCGCTTATTGATGCTATTCGCGACAGGTTCGCCCATGTTGACACGTGCCCGTTTCAGGGCGAACGCATTTTCTTTGAGAATGCAGGCGGCGCCCTGACGCTGAAATCGGTGGCAGAGACCTCGGCTTTCTATGCGGCGATCCCGGACAATCCGGGCCGTATCAACCCTGCGGGGCAGGGTACGCAGAATGTGATCAACAAGGCCAAACAGGATCTGGGAGTGTTCATGAACGCCTCAGGCGGCCAGTTCTTTGCAGGCGAAAGCGGGACTGAGCTGTTGTTCCGCATGATCCGTACCGCCTGTCTGGCCGCACCCAAAGGGGCCAAAGTGATCGGCTCCTCCATCGAGCACCCGGCCACCCGCAGCGCCGCGCGCCGCTGGGCCGAGATTGCCGGGCTCGACTATGTGAACGTGCCTCACGACAGCGATACCGGTCTGGTCACGGCTGAGGACTACACCGCACTTTTGACCCCAGATGTGGCCGTAGCGACGATCCTGCATGCCTCACCGGTGACGGGTATGGGTATGGATGTGACCGCAATCTCGGCCGCGATCCGGGCGGTTGCGCCGGATTGCATGATCATCGTCGACGGCATCCAGCACGCGGCCCATGGGCAGCTGGATCTGGATGCCTACAACATCGACGGCTATGCGATCTCACCTTACAAAGTGTTCTCGCGCCACGGATACGGGATTGCATGGATCTCTGACCGTCTCACCCATACGCCGCACGACATGCTGATCGACGCCCCCGCGACAGGGTGGGAGTTCGGCACCCGCGATACGGGTTCTTACGCGACGGTCTCGGATGTGGTGTCTTATTTCGACTGGTTGGGCGGGGAAGTATCGGGCGAGACCGACCCGCGCGCGCGGATTGAGGCTGCGGGTCGTGCCATTCATGCCTATGAAACCCATCTGACCAACACCGCAATCAACGGCACCGGCAACCTGCCGGGTTTGCGCGATATGGACCACGTCACCATTCTGGCCGGGGCCGACAACCCAGCGCGTGAGGGGCTGGTGTCGATTGTGGTCGAAGGCAAAGCATCCGAAGATGTGGTCGAGACGCTGAATCAGCAGGGCATTCGAACCCATACGCGCAAGGCCGACCATTACTCGGGCAATGTGCTGGGGCCATTGGGGCTATCGGACTGCATCCGCATTTCCTTCTGTCACTACAACACAGAACAGGAAATCGCCCGCCTCTTGGCCGCCGTCAAAGAGCTTGGGGAAGACGCGTAGCGCTAAAGTCTCTGCCCATCCTCGCCAAAAGCGAGGACGTTGGCCTGGTCGAATGCGATCCCTGTCCGTGCGCCCGGCTCAACCCTGTGCTGGCCGAAGGCGCGGATGGTGAAGGGTTTTCCGGTTCCGATGTCGACCATAATATTCGTATCCGCACCCAGGTTTTCCACATGCACCACGGTGCCGGATAGGGCCCCGGTTTCAGAATGGGTGGCATATTCCGGGCGGATGCCGAAATAGGTGCCCTTTGGGCCGCCGATCATATCCGCCGGGACAAAGTTCATCGCGGGCGAGCCAATGAACTCGGCCACAAAGCGGTTGGCGGGGTTGTTGTAGAGGTCCATCGGGCTGCCGATCTGCTCCACGCGCCCGTCGCGCAGAACCACGATCTTATCGGCGAGTGTCATCGCCTCGGTCTGATCGTGGGTCACGTAGATCATGCTGGCGTCAATCTGGCGGTGCAGATTGGCGATCTCGACCCGTGTGTTCAGGCGCAGGGCGGCGTCCAGATTGGACAGCGGCTCATCAAATAGGAACAGTTTCGGGTTGCGCACAATCGCGCGCCCGATGGCGACGCGTTGCCGCTGGCCGCCTGATAGCTCGGCAGGGCGACGCTCCAGGTAGTCATCAAGCGACAGCATCCGGCTGGCCTCGGAAATGCGGCGCGAGATTTCATCCTTCGGGTGCCCGGCCTGTTTCAGCCCCAGCGCCATATTCCCACGCACCGTGAGATGCGGGTAGAGCGCGTAGGACTGGAACACCATCGCAAGCCCCCGTTTCGCCGGGGGCACTGTGTTGACCTGTTCGCCGTCGATTTCAACCGTGCCCGAGGTCGCATCCTCCAACCCCGCAATCACCCGCAATAAGGTCGATTTCCCGCAGCCCGAGGGGCCAACGAAGACCACGAATTCGTTCTCCTCGACGGTCAGGTCGATGTTCTTCAGCACCTCAACCGGCCCGAAGGATTTACACACTTTGCTCAGCTTCAGGGCGGTCACGTCACGCCTCCTTCAGGTCAACCGGTTGCCCGGTTCGAATGCTTTCATCGGCCGCCAGACAGATCCGCAGGGATTGCACCGCGTCGCTCATATGGCGGGTCAGGTCGATATCCTCGGCGATGGCGCGCAGTATGTAGGCTTGCTCTGCATCGCACAGCTCCTGATGGCCCGGCTCGCCGTCCATTTCGATCAGAGTGTCTCCATCCGAGCGATGCACAAGAATGCCGCCCACTTTGGTGTGCCCGTCCACATCGTCCGAGGCGCCCTTGTTGCCTTCGGTGATCGAAACGGCCCCATTGGGCGAGACGATGTCTTTTACGAAGAACGCGGTTTCCGACATCATTGGACCCCATCCGGCCTCGTACCAGCCGACCGAACCGTCCGCGAACACCACCTGGAACTGTCCGTAATTGTACATGTCCGGCGCAATCTCATCCGACAGGCGCAGGCCCATGCCATTGACCCGAACGGGCAGGGCGTCGGTAATCTGGCACATCACATCCACGTAGTGGACGCCACAATCGACGATGGGCGAGGTGGTCTGCATCAGTGCCTTATGCGTCTCCCAAGTCGGGCCGGTGGATTGCTGGTTGAGGTTCAGGCGGAACACGTAGGGGCCGCCCAAGCCACGCGCCTCAGAGATCAAACGCATCCACGAGGGGTGGTGGCGCAGGATATAGCCGATCACCAGTTTGCGTCCCGTTTCGGCCGCTTTGGCGACAACGCGGCGCGCATCCTCGACCGTGGTGGCCAGAGGTTTTTCGACAAACACATGCGCGCCCGCCTCCATCGCAGCGCAGGCATAATCAGCGTGGCTGTCGGAATAGGTCGCGATAACCACTAGATCAGGCGCGGTTTCGGCCAGAGCGGTGTGGAAGTCCGAGAAGGCGGGGTAGCCCTGCAACTCCGACTTATCGACCCGGCCCGAGCGATTGACCAACCCAACAATCTGCGCGTCGGGACGATGGTGATGCGCCAGCGCGTGGCTGAGGCCCATATTGCCCAGACCTGCGATAAGGACTCGGATCATTTAACCGCCCCCGAAGTGATGCCGCGGATCAATTGCCGCGAGAAGATGACATAGAGAACCATGACCGGCAGGATCGCCATGCTGAGCGCCGACAGAACCGCGTTCCAGTCAGTGACGAACTGCCCGATGAAGACCTGACTGCCCAGCGTCAGCGTCTTGGTTTCCTCGGCTGGGGCCAGGATCAGCGGGAACCACAGATCATTCCAGATCGGGATCATGTTGAACACGGCAACTGTCGCCATCGCCGGACGCACAAGCGGTAGAACCAGACGGAAGAAGATTGTGTATTCGCTGAGACCATCAATGCGGCCCGCGTTTTTCAGATCGTCGCTGACCTGCCGCATGAACTCGGACAAGATAAAGACGGCCAGTGGCAGGCCCTGCGCGGTGTAGACAAGGATCAGGGCCATCAGCGTATTCACCAACCCGGTCGCGACCATCATCTCGAGGATGGCGACCGTGCCGATGCGGATCGGGATCATGATGCCCAAGGCCAGATAGAGGCCCATCAGGGTATTGCCGCGAAAGCGATACTCGCTCAGGGCAAAGGCCGCCATTGCGCCGAACAGCAGGATGAAGAACAGCGACACCACCGTAACGATCATCGAGTTCTGGAAGTAGAGGAAGAAATCCCCCTGTTTCATTACCGTCTGATAGCCGATCATCGAGAATGTCTCGGCATCCGGCAGGGCCAGCGGCTCACGAAAGATCGCTTTGCGCGATTTGAAGCTGTTAATCATGATCACAAAGACCGGGAACAGCGCGATCAGGGTGTACAGGATCAGCGCGCCATGCATGGCGGCGATATTGAACGGGTTTCTGCGGGCTTTGTTCATCTTACCACCCTCAGAACTGATACCGGCGGATGCGGGTCTGGATCAGGAACAGATAGACACAGACGCCGGTTAGGATGATCGCAAACATCCCCGTCGCAATGGCCGAGCCCATATGCGGATCGCCAAGCTGCAACTGGAACCCGAAGAAGGTGCGGTACATGAAGGTGCCCAGAATATCCGTCGAGAAATCGGGCCCCGCCAGCGCGCCTTGCGCGGCATAGATCAGGTCAAACGCGTTGAAATTCCCCACGAAGGTTAGGATCGAGATGATGCCGATTGACGGCAGGATCAGCGGCAGTTTGATCTTCCAGAAGGCGGCCATGCCGGTTATGCCTTCGACCTCGGCGGCCTCAAGGATTTCTTCTGGGATTGAAAGCAGGGCGGCATAGATCAGCATCATCGGGATACCGACGAACTGCCAGACCGACACAAGCGCCAAAGTTGTTAGGGCATATTCCTCTTTCCCCAACCACGGAGCGTAGAGGGATTTCAGGCCGACAGCGGCCAGCATGTCTGGCGCGATGCCCCAGATCGGCGACAGGATCAGTTTCCAGGCAAAGCCAACGATCACGAAAGACAGGATTGTCGGAATGAAGATGGCCGAGCGGTAGAAGGCCGCAAACCTCAGCCGCGGATGGCTGAGCATTGCAGCCAGCGCGATGCCGATGGGGTTCTGCACCAGCATGTGAATGAAAAAGAACCAGAAATTGTTGCCGAGGGCGTTCCAGAACGCATCCGACCATAAGGGATCGCCGAACAGGGTACGGAAATTGTCCAGCCCGACAAAGACGCGGGATTGATCGACCTCGGTATAAAGCGCCAGCCGCAGCGTGTTGAACAGCGGCAGGATCATCACGGCGGTGTAAACCAGCACGGCGGGTGCAAGGAACACCACTATGTGCCATTTGATCCGGCTGTTGCCCATCTTGTGCCTCGATTGTTCTGGGTGGGTCCGGCCCGAAGGCCGGACCCGTTGGTTTCGTGAGTGGTTATTGGTGCGGTGCGTACCAGGAGGCGAGGCCATCCTGCAGGCGCTGCCCCGCGTCCTCGGGGCTTTCTTCGCCCTTGATGACCTGAGCCGAGGCGTTCCAGGTCTCGTTCTCAAGGTTCGGCGTGCCGCGCGACAGGATCTGGTAGGTCGAGCGGATGGTCGAGCCACACTCGCCACGCCAGCTTACGAATTCCTGCGCCAGCGGGTCGTCCATCGCGACGTCAAAGCTCGACAGCGAGAAGAAGCCGGGCAGGGCGTTGGCGTAGATGGTTGCGAACTCTTCCGAGCCGACCCAATCCAGGAAGGTGCGTGCGGCCTCAGCGTTGGGCGAGGCTGCGTTCAGGCCGATGGCGATATCGGTGTGGTCCGAGATATAGCACTCATCGCCCGCATTTTGGACCGGAGGTTTGAACGCACCCATTTCGAAGTCGGCCAGATTGTTGAAACCGCTGATCTCCCAGCTGCCTGCCGGATATACGGCTGCGCGGCCCAGAGTGAACAGGTTCTGGCTGTCCGGATAGGTCTGGGCTTCGAACCCATCGCCCATATAGTCACCCCATTTCGCCAATTGGCGATAGGGCGCGACCCATGCCTCATCCGTCAGCTTCTGTGAGCCTTCGATCAGAGCCAGACGCCCCTCTTCACCTTTCCAATAGTTCGGGCCGATATTATTGTAGCCCATGGTGGCCGCTTCCCACTGGTCATTGGTGCCCATGGCCATTGGAATATAGGTGCCGTCCTCTTTGATCTTGTCGAGCGCAGCGAAGAACTCAGCCTCGGTTGTCGGGACTTCGATACCCAGCTCGTTGAAGGCGTCCTTGTTGTAGATAAATCCATGGATCACCGAGGCCATGGGAACGCAGAAGGTCGCCGCGCCGTCATCGGTCTGCCACGCAGATTTTGCCACGTCCGAGAAATTGGCCATGCCGCCCAAATCGGACAGATCCGTCAGGTGACCGGCCTCATAAAGACCAAGCGAGGTATCGAACGGACGGCAGGTGATCAGGTCTCCGGCCGACCCGGCATCCAGTTTGGCGTTCAGGGCCGCGTTGTATTCTGCAGGGGCCGAGGGCGTGAATCGGATTTTGATATCCGGGTTCTGCGCCTCAAACGCAGGGATGATCTTTTCCTGCCACAGCGCCAGATCGTCATTGCGCCAGCTTTCGATAGTCAGAACCGTTTCGGCATA
Organism: Ruegeria sp. ABV3_008; assembly: GCF_056161185.1. Taxonomy (NCBI): domain Bacteria; kingdom Pseudomonadati; phylum Pseudomonadota; class Alphaproteobacteria; order Rhodobacterales; family Roseobacteraceae; genus Ruegeria; species Ruegeria sp. ABV3_008. The sequence continues at coordinate 152,518 of NZ_JBSWYP010000005.1, forward strand.
GGCGGCGCCTGCAAGGGCCGACGACGCCAGCAAAACGGCGCTTAGTGATATCTTCTTCATGGTCTTTTCTCCCTTGATATTTTGTTTGGTTTTAAAGTTGTTTTAGCGCTGGGCGCAGGTGGCCATCAGATTGCGCCAAAAGCGCCTCGGCCCGGTCCGGGCTGTCGGCGCCCGCGGCCAGCAAGATTGCCCGTTTCACGTTACCGGACGCCTGCGTAAGCGCAGCACTGGCCTGCTCTGCCGAAACCCCGGCGATTTTTCCAACGATCCCTTCGGCGCGTTGCCGCAGTTTATGGTTGTCGGCGATGACGTTGATCATCATCCCGTCATGGACGTGGCCAAGGCGAATGCCCATCAGCGTGGACATCATATTCAGAGCCACTTTCTGCGCCGTCGCGGCCCCAAGGCGCGTTGAGCCAGCGATGGGTTCGGGTGGCGTGTTCAGGTGAACGGCGCAATCCACGTAGTCGAACAGCGGGGCCTCTGCGTTGTTGGCGATCCCGATGACCTTGGCACCCTGCGCGCGCGCATGACGGGCGAATTCGACGGCATAGGGCGTGCTGCCACTGGCGGAAAGGGCGATTACAGCGTCACTCGGTTGTACCTTGGCCGCCACAGTTTGCGCCGCAGTTTCATCATCTTCGGTATGACCGGGCATCGCCGCGCCCTGTGGCACCCCGCCTGCCATGCAGATCGCCATGGACTCAGGCGAAAGGCCAAAGGTTCCGGATAATTCAGCACCGTCCGCCAGCCCCATCAGGCCCGAGGAACCGGCCGCAGCGTAGTAAATCTTGCCGCCCTGACGCACCGTATCCGTAAGAATAGCAGCCCCCTCTGAGAGGGCATCCAAGCAACCGTCAAGCCCACCCAATGCTGCCTTCTGCGCCTCAAGCAGATAGTCAAGGATGTCGACATCTGGCCGGAGGTCAAGCCCTTCGACCTCGTCGCGCAGCATTTCCGTTTGCGGCAGCATTTGATTCCTCCCCAGATGAGAGTAATACCTATATAATACCTTTTGTCTACCTCTCCTTGGAAAAATATGCTAAAAACCCCCGATTTGGCCGGCAATTCTCAGTTTCTATAAGCTGAGGTCTTTTTTTTCGGCAAAAGGTATCCTAAAGGTATCTATATGGATGAGTCCTTCCAATACCTGATTGCAATCGACGGCGGTGGCACAAAATGCCGGTTCGCGATGGTCACACCTGACGGTCGGGTCGAGGTGACATTGGGTAGTGCCAATGCCTTCTCGGATCGTCAGAAAGCGCTGCGCACCCTCGATGAGGGGCTGCAGGCCTTGGCCGATAAGGCGCAATTGCCCCGAGCGCATCTGGCCGAGATTCCGACCTACGCGGGACTGGCTGGGGTGACGGATGCCGTTGCGGCGTCGGAGGTTGCGCGCAGCCTTCCCTCGCGGATCGTCGAGGTCGAAGATGATCGCAGATCGGCGGTTGTGGGCGCGTTGGGCGCGCAGGACGGTTCTGTGATCGGCGTTGGAACGGGATCCTTTCTGGCCCGTCAGGCCGATGGGCGAACGCAGTTTATTGGCGGCTACGGAGCTTTGATCGGCGATCAGGCCTCGGGCAACTGGTTAGGCGTTCAGCTGCTGCAACGCGTTCTATTGGCGATGGACGGCATTCAACCGCACAGCGCGCTGACCCGAAAAATCAGCGCGGAATATGACGACGATCCCATGCAAATCGTTGCGTTTGTTGGCCAGGCGAACCCCTCGGATTTCGCAGGCCTCGCCCCCGAGATCATCGCGGCTGCGGCTGGTGGCGATCCCGTGGCGCAGGAACTGATGCAAGGCGGGGCCGACTATCTGGCGCAAGGGCTGCGTGCACTTGGTCACACCGACGAATCGCCCGTTTGCATGATCGGCGGGGTCGCACCGCATTACGCAGACTATCTGCCGCTTCACATGCAGGCCTGCATGACCGAGGCCAAGGGCTCGCCGCTTGACGGTGCCCTGATCCTGGCGCGTCACCTGGCCGAGCGGGCAAAGGTAGGGGCGGGCTGATGAGCGACACTATCGAGACATTCCTGAAATCTGCCGACTGGCTACAGGAGGCCACAGGCCCTCTTTACGTGCGGTTGCGCAAGCGACTTGAACAAAGCATCGAGGCCGGTGTTCTGGCCGAAAGCGCCCCGCTACCTGGCGAGCGTGAGATGGCCCATCTGACCGGCCTGTCCCGTGTTACCGTCCGGCGCGCGCTGCAGGATTTGGTCGAGCGTGGCATCATCGTGCAGCGTCAGGGCTCGGGCAGTTTCGTGGCGGACGGAACGCCTCGGGTCGAACAATCGCTGTCTCTGCTGACCTCTTTTACCGAAGACATGACCCGTCGGGGGCTGGATTCGACCAGCGAGTGGCTGGACCGTGGCATCCACACACCCTCACCCGAAGAGGTCATGGCGCTGGCCCTGTCCTCGGGCGAAGAGGTGGCGCGGCTGTCGCGCCTGCGCATGGCCAATGACAAGCCAATGGCGATTGAGCACGCGGCCCTGCCGGTCGATATCCTGCCGCATCCAGAAGGCGTAACATCCTCGCTCTACGAGGTGCTGGAACGCGACGGCAACCGCCCGGTGCGCGCCATGCAGCGAATTTCAGCGATCAACCTTGAGGCCAACGATGCCGCCGTTCTGGGCGTCGAGCCTGGCGTGGCCGGGCTGCGGATCGTGCGGACCTCGTTCCTGTCCAATCGACGGGTGGTGGAATTCACCCGCTCTGTCTATCGCGGTGATGCCTACGATTTCGTAGCCGAACTGCGCCTTGCAAACAGCTAGGAAAGCACATGCAACAGCAGATCACCCGGATGCGCCGGGAAATCGATGAGATACCCGAAGCGGTCGAACGGCTGCTCAGTCGAGGTCAAAAGGACATCGCGTCCACGGCCGAGGTCGTCCGGACCCTTGATCCTGCCTTTCTGACAAGCGTGGCGCGGGGGTCTTCAGATCACGTCTGCACCTATCTCAAATACGCATCAGAAATCCTGTTGGGCCTGCCCGTGGCGTCGGTCGGCCCTTCTGTCGCGTCGATCTACAACGCGCCGCTTCGGTTACAAAACAGCCTGTGTCTGGCCGTGTCCCAGTCCGGGCAAAGCCCGGATATCCTGTCGATGGTCCGCAGCGCGGATCGTGATGGCGCACTGACCATCGGGTTGACAAATGACGCGGACTCTCCGCTGGCGGTATCCTGCGCCCATACGATTGATATACAGGCAGGCCCCGAACTAAGTGTGGCCGCGACCAAGACATTTGTGTCCTCCGCCGTGGCGGGCCTGTGGGTGTTGGCCGAATGGGCGCGGGACGAGGCGCTTTTGGCGGCCATTCGCGATTTGCCAGAACGGCTGGCGCAAGCTGCGCGTATCGACTGGCCTGAGGTACGGGTTGCGATTGGGGCGAACCCGTCGCTGTTCACCTTGGGGCGCGGGCAGGTGCTCGCCATGTCCAACGAGGCCGCATTGAAGTTCAAAGAGACCTGCCAATTGCACGCGGAGAGCTATTCTTCGGCCGAAGTGCTGCATGGGCCGGTCTCGATTGTCGAAGAAGGGTTTCCTGTCCTCAGCTTTGCTGCTGCCGACGCTGCGGAACCCGCGTTGTCCGAGGTCGCCGACGCGATCAGCGCCAAAGGGGCCCGCGTTTTTGCGACCACGACCAAGGTCAAATCTGCGTCGCCGGTCGAACATGTCCGCACGCTACACCCGCTGACCGACGCGCTGAGCCTGATTGTTTCGTTCTACTCCATGGTCGAGGTTTTCGCCGCCTCGCGCGGCATTGACCCGGATGCCCCCCGGCACCTCAAGAAGGTGACGGAGACGGTATGACGGAGACGACCCACGCCCTCATCGGAGCAGATATTCTGACGCCGGACGGCGTCGTGAAAGACCACGCGCTGTTGCATCGGGGTGGGCGGGTTGATGGCGTCGTTCCCATGTCGGAACTTGGCTCTGGGCATGTGCCAGTCGCGCTGGAGGGTGGACTTCTCGCGCCGGGTTTCGTCGATCTGCAGGTCAATGGCGGCGGTGGGGTGATGTTCAACAACCAGCCGGATGTTGACGCGCTGCAGATCATGGCTGGGGCTCATGCGCAGATCGGGGCGACCTCGATCCTGCCGACCTTGATCACGGATTCGCCCGAGGTCACTGCAAATGCCATATCGGCCGTGATTGAGGCCGTGCGGCAAGACGTTCCGGGGATCGTTGGCCTGCATCTGGAAGGCCCACATCTGGCCGTCTCCCGCAAAGGCGCGCATGACGCTGCCTTTATCCGCCCGATGGAAGATGTGGATGTCGCGGCACTGCTTGAGGCCGCCGCCCTATTGCCGGTTCTTAAAGTGACGCTGGCACCCGAAAGCGTCACAATCGCCCAGATTGAAACGCTGACGGCGGCAGGTGTTTTGGTCTCCTTGGGGCATACCGATGCCAGTTATGAGGTCTGCGTTGCTGCTGCAAAGGCCGGCGCGCGCTGTGTGACGCATCTGTTCAACGCGCAAAGCCAGATGCAAGGACGCGCGCCGGGAACCGTTGGCGCGGCATTGGCCGAGGGGAAATTCTCGGCGGGATTAATCGCGGACATGATCCATGTGCATCCTGCCATGATCCGCACTGCGCTGAACGCCAAGCAGGGGCCGGGTGAGATTTTTCTGGTCAGCGATGCCATGGCGACGGCAGGGTCGGATATCCGCGTTTTTGAGCTCAATGGCCGTGAAATCCACCGGGAGGACAACCGGCTAACGCTGGCCGACGGAACATTGGCCGGCGCGCATCTGGAATTGTTGCAGGCGGCGCGGAATCTTACCACGCAGGTCGATGTGCCGTTTGCTAAGGCCCTGCAGATGGCCAGCCTTGTGCCCGCGAACTTGATCGGCAATCGCCAGATCGGACGTCTGGTCAAAGGCGCGCTGGCACATGTCCTGCATATCGGCCCCGAGGGGGATTTGCTGGCCGTTTGGCAGAACGGGCAGAAAATCCTCGGATGACCCTATCGTCATAACCGGTCTGCGTGCTTTGAAAACCGCCCGTTTTGCGCTATTCTGCGCCAGAGCAGTAATCAGGAAAAAACGGAATGCGTAAATGCATAGGCGGCGTCATGACCGCCGCATTGTGGGCATCCATGATGCAGGCAGGTTTAGCAGAAACTTCAAAAAGGTCAGAAAATCGACTTTTGGACAATACGATACAACTGGCTTCGGCGGATGTGGTGATTTCCCTCCGGCCGGTGCCGCGACCCTCGGCTGAGGCCGTTCGGGTGTCGGTAGAAGGCAATGCCCGCTTTCAGGCATGGCTCGGCGCGTTTCAGCGGCGGGCGGTGGCGCAGGGGATCACTCAGCAGACATTGGATCAGGCACTGGCCGGGCTGAGCTACGATCAAAAGGTCATCAAGCGGGATCGCAATCAGGCCGAGTTTTCAAAGCCGATCTGGGAGTATCTGGACGCGGCCGTCTCGGATACGCGCGTCGCGAATGGTCGCGCGGGTTTGGAGCGCCATCGGAAAGTTCTGCGGCAGATCGAGGCGCAATATGGCGTCGAGAAAGAGGTCGTAACTGCTATTTGGGGCCTTGAGACTTCCTTTGGCTCCTATCGTGGCAGCAATCAGACGATCCGCTCACTGGCGACATTGGCCTTTGATGCCCGTCGCGCTTCGTTTTTCGAGACCCAGTTGATTGCCGCTTTGCGGATCATTCAGGCCGGGGATGTAAGTGCGGGTCGCATGGTCGGCAGCTGGGCTGGCGCCATGGGGCATACGCAATTCATGCCGACCTCGTATCTGGATCACGCGGTTGATTTCGATGGCGACGGACGGCGTGATATCTGGTCTGATGATCCGACGGATGCGCTGGCCTCAGCCGCCGCTTACTTGGCCCGGCATGGATGGACCAAGGGGCAGCCTTGGGGTGTCGAGGTGCGGCTGCCCGAGGGGTTCGACTATGCGACGGCCAAGCGGGATCACACTCTGATGCCGTCTGACTGGGCGGCACGTGGTGTGGTCGGGCTTGATGGCAAACCGGTGCGCGATCATGGCCGGGCGGCGATCTTGCTGCCTGCGGGCGGGCAGGGCGTAGCGCTGATGATCTTTGACAATTTCCGCGTGATCGAGGCGTATAACGGTGCGGATGCCTATGTGATCGGAATCGGTCACCTGTCGGATCGTCTGAGCGGGGATGCTCCGTTTCAGGCCAGTTGGCCGCGTGGTGACCGGGTGTTGAGTTTTACCGAAAAAAAGGAATTGCAGACGCGGTTGACGCAGGCCGGGTTTGATACTCAGGGCATAGATGGCCGCACTGGACCGAATACGGTGAATGCGGTGCGGGCCTATCAGCTGGCACAAGGACTGCTGCCAGATGGCTATGCGTCTATTCGTTTGCTTGAGCGGTTGAGGTAGAGAGGGGGGGCTCTGCCCCCGCCGCCTATCGGCGTCCCCCCCGGATATTTTCAGCCAGATGAAGGGCGGATCAGGAGGCCGCCTTCATCAGGCCCTGTGCGATGATCTCGGCTTGTGCTTCGTCCAGGGATTTGTGGATGCGCACGAACATCTCGTCGATATCCGCCGTCGTCAGGATCAGAGGCGGAGAGATGATCATCCGGTCGCCCACATGCCGCATGATCAGGTTGTTGGCAAAGCAGCGGTCGCGGCAGATATAGCCCACCGTGCCGGGGGCCGAGGCGAATTTTGCGCGGCTGGCTTTGTCAGGAGTCAGCGCGATCGACGCCATCATGCCGACGATCTTGGCCTCGCCCACCAGCGGGTGATCGGCCAGCGCCTCCCATTTCTGTTTCAGGTAAGGGGCGGCGACGTCGCGGACATGCTCGACGATCTTTTCCTCTTCGAGGATGCGCAGGTTTTCCAGCGCAACAGCCGCTGCGACCGGGTGGCCGGAATAGGTGTAGCCATGGTTAAACTCCGTGCCGCCGATCACCTCGGCGATTTCGTCGTTGACGATTGACCCGCCGATGGGCGCATAGCCCGAGCTGAGGCCCTTGGCGATAGTCATGATATGAGGCTTGATGCCAACGGTCTGCGATCCGAACCAGTTGCCGGTGCGGCCAAAGCCACAGATCACTTCATCGGCGATCAGCAGGATATCGTATTTGTCGCAGATGCGCTGGATTTCGGGCCAGTAGGTATCGGGCGCGACGATCACGCCGCCTGCGCCCTGAACAGGCTCGGCGATGAAGGCCGCGACCCGGTCTTCGCCCAGTTCCAGAATGGCTTCTTCTAGTTCTCGCGCACGGGCGAGGCCGAACTCTTCGGGCGTCATGTCACCGCCTTCGGCCCACCAGTTGGGTTGATTGATATGGTGGATGTTCGGGATCGGAATACCGCCCTGTGCGTGCATTCCGGCCATTCCGCCCAACGAAGCGGAGCCCACTGACGAGCCATGATATGCATTGTGCCGGCTGATGATGATGTTCTTGTCGGGCTGGCCTTTTTCGGCCCAATAGGTGCGCACCAAGCGGATGTTGGTGTCGTTCGCCTCGGACCCGCCAGCGGCGAAGAATACGTGGTTCAGATCGCCCGGCGCAAGCTCGGCCAGTTTGTTGGCCAGTGCAATTGCGGGCACGTGGGTCGTTTTGAAGAAGGTGTTGTAGTAGGGAAGCTCGCGCATTTGGCGGGCGGCGGCGTCGGCCAGCTCATCGCGCCCGTAGCCGATATTCACGCACCACAGGCCGGCCATCGCGTCCAGGATCTGTTCGCCTTCGCTGTCTGTCAGATAGACGCCTTTGGCGCGGGTGATGACGCGCGCGCCTTCTTTCCCCAACGCTCCGTTGGCGGAGAACGGGTGCATGTGGTGGGCGGCATCCAGCGCTTGCAATTCGGCGGTGGGCATGTGGTTTGTGATCGTGGACATCCGAAAGACTCCTGCAACGGTGGTTGCGAGTCACAATATGATCAAATTATTTCCTGTCAATCGAATCGGTGTTTTCTAGATGTCCGAGGCGGCTTCGATCATCAGTTCCATGCCTTGCTCGATATCCTGAGCGGTCGCTTTCGCCACCTTTTCCGCATCTCCGGCGCGTAGCCCTGTGATGATGTCCTTATGGCGATCAGGCAGGCTCTGAGTGCCGAAGCGGCCGCAGACCACACGCAAGGATGGCCCGAATCGAAGCCACAGACGCTCGGCCAGATCGCTCAGAACGGGCGCATCGGCATGCGAATATAGCGTTTCGTGGAATCTGTGGTTGAGATGCAGGTAGCCGTGAACGTCACCATCCGCGATCATCTGGTCCAATTGCTGGTCGATAGATTCCAGTTGATCAACGTCGCTGGCGGACATTTTGGCGGTGGATCGTCTCGAAAGCTCTGATTCTATGGCAATTCTGGCGAAGATCACCTGCTCAACATCACCGCTGGACAACAAGGGTACACTGACCCGGCGATTGCCCTGAAACACCAATGCACCGTCCGAGATCAGACGTCGAATCGCCTCGCGCACGGGGGTCATGCCGACGCCGAGCGAATCAGTCAGGCCCTGAATGGTGACGGGCTGACCTGGAACCAGCTCGCCGAACATGATCATGGATTTAAGGGTGTGGTAGACCTGTTCGTGCGCGGGCCGTTTCCCGGCGTCAATATTGGGCTTAGGTGCCTTATTTTTGATCAAATCCAATTGGTTTGCCTTGTCTCGATGGGTGCCGACTTGCCGGGCTGTTGACCTTTTGGAACCATAGTTCACAAAGTCGAAAAACGCAAAACTTGATCAAATCCAAAAAAACGGGACAATACCCACCATAATCGCAGGGAGAACAAAAATGATGTTCAAGACGCTGACACTGACAGCGGTTCTCGCATTGGGGACTTCGGCGGCCTTCGCCGAAGAGGTGCGAGTCTATAACTGGTCGGACTATATCGACGAGGAGCTTCTAACGAAGTTCGAGGAAGAGACAGGGCTGACCCTGATCTACGACGTGTTCGACAGCAACGAATTGCTGGAGACCAAGATGCTGGCCGGTGGCTCTGGCTATGATGTCGTGGTGCCCTCGGGTACATTCCTTCAGCGCCAGATTCAGGCCGGAGCGTTCCGGGAACTGGATACAGCTCAGCTGTCCAATGCTGGCAACCTTTGGGATGTCATCCAGGAGCGTACTGCCGGATACGACCCGAACAATGCTTATTCGATCAACTACATGTGGGGCACCACTGGCATTGGTGTGAATGTCGGCAAGGTGAAAGAAGCGCTGGGGGATGACGTGGCGCTGAACAGCATGGATTTGGTGCTGAAGCCCGAAAACATGGAGAAACTGGCCGAGTGCGGAGTGCATTTCCTGGATGCCCCCGCTGAAATGATCCCGATGACGTTGCAATATCTGGGTGAGGACCCGGATAGCCATGACCCTGACGTCATCAAGAAGGTCGAGGAAGTTCTGACCGGCGTGCGCCCCTATATCCAGAAGTTCCACAGCTCGGAATACATCAACGCGCTGGCCAATGGCGATATCTGCGTTGCAGTTGGTTGGTCGGGTGACATTCTGCAGGCCCGTGACCGTGCGGCCGAGGCCGACAACGGCGTTGAGATCGAATACCACCCCTTCGCCGAAGGCTCGCTTATGTGGTTCGACCAGATGGCTATTCCGGCGGACGCTCCGAACCCGGAAGGCGCGCATAAGTTCCTGAACTTCATCCTTGATGCCAACAACATGGCGGCGGCGTCGAACTATGTGTACTACGCAAACGGCAACAAGGCCTCGCAAGAGTTCCTTGAGGAAGACGTGATCGGTGATCCGGCGATCTATCCGGATGATGCGACGATGCAGAACCTCTACATCACGACGCCTTACCCGGCAAAAACACAGCGGGTTGTGACCCGTATGTGGACCAAGATCAAATCGGGCACCTGATCCGATTTCGCGCAAGGCGGCGGGGATCGCCTTGCGCCCACTTCCAGATTGTCGAACGGGGGCCGTTTTGAACTCTGACGTCTTTGCGCCGTGGGATGACCCGCAGGCGAAACCCTTGATCCAATTCCAGAATGTCACCAAACGGTTTGGAGATTTCACGGCCATAGACAATCTGTCTCTGGACATTTTCGAGAAAGAGTTCTTTGCCCTGCTCGGTCCGTCGGGTTGCGGCAAGACCACGATGATGCGGATGCTGGCGGGATTCGAAACGCCGACAGAGGGGCACATCATTCTGGGCGGTCAGGACATTGACCCGATCCCGCCCAACAAACGCGCAGTGAACATGATGTTCCAGTCCTACGCGCTGTTTCCGCATCTCAGCATCTGGGAAAACATCGCCTTCGGTCTGCGTCGGGACAACATGCCCAAGCATGACCTTGAGGACCGGGTGGAAGAGATGCTGCGCCTGACACGGCTCGAGCAATTTGCACGCCGAAAGCCACATCAGATCTCGGGCGGTCAACGGCAACGGGTCGCGCTTGCGCGGTCGCTGGCGAAGGCGCCTAAGCTGTTGCTGTTGGACGAACCTCTGGGTGCGTTGGACAAGAAACTGCGGCAGGATACGCAGTTCGAACTGATGGATATTCAAGAGAAGACCGGCACGACCTTTGTGATCGTCACCCACGATCAGGAGGAAGCCATGACCGTTGCCAGCCGCGTGGCGGTAATGGATCAAGGTCGCTTGATGCAGGTCGCCACGCCCGATCGCATCTATGAAAACCCGAACTCGGTCTATGTCGCTGACTTTATCGGCGACGTAAACATCATCGAAGGCCACGCCACCGCGAATGGTGAGGAAACCTATCGGATCGACTGGGCCGAAGGGCAGGCTCCGCTGACGGCAACCTCGGCGAACGGCTTCTCGGAGGGTCAGGCCTGCCATCTGGCGATCCGGCCCGAGAAGGTGACGATCTCAACCGACCGCCCTGCCGAGGCAATCAATGCCGTGCAGGGCAAGGTGTTGGATATCGCTTATCTGGGCAACCTCTCGACCTATCATGTCGAGCTGCCGAACGGAACGATCATCAAGGCGCAAACGGCCAATACTCGCCGCATCTCGCGTCGGTCATTCACATGGGAAGACCCGGTCTGGCTGTCCTGGACAGCGACGGCTGCGGTCCTGTTGGCGAGCTGATGCGCCGCGCGCTGCTGATCGCAGTTCCTTATGTCTGGCTGTTGGCTCTGTTTTTGGTGCCGTTTTTCATTGTCCTAAAAATCTCACTTTCGGACACGGAACTGGCGATTCCGCCCTACACGCCGACGTTGGACCTGTCGCAGGGTTGGGCCGGGATCAAGGATTTCTTCAGCCAGCTGGATTTTGAGAATTTCGTCTGGCTGACCGAGGATGACCTGTATTGGAAGGCCTACCTCTCCAGCCTGAAGATCGCTGTGATCTCAACCTTTCTGACGTTGCTGGTGGGATACCCAATAGCTTATGGGATGGCGCGCGCGCCGGCCGAATGGCGACCGACGCTGATGATGCTGGTGATCCTGCCGTTCTGGACCTCATTTCTGATCCGCGTTTACGCTTGGATGGGTATCCTGTCGAACGAAGGTTATCTGAACCAGCTTCTGCTATGGACGGGTATCATCTCGACTCCACTGACGATTCTGAACACCAATACGGCTGTCTATATCGGGATCGTCTACACCTATCTGCCGTTCATGATCCTGCCGATCTATTCGTCGTTGGAGCGCATGGATGAGTCACTGATCGAAGCCGCCGAGGATCTGGGGTGTTCGCGCCTCCAGGCCTTCTGGCTGGTAACGATCCCTTTGTCGCGCCCCGGCATCATTGCGGGCTGTTTCCTTGTGATGATCCCGGTGATCGGTGAGTTTGTGATCCCCTCACTTCTCGGCGGCTCGGGCACCCTGATGATCGGTAAGGTCCTGTGGGAGGAGTTCTTCTCAAACCGTGACTGGCCGGTGGCAAGCGCGGTGGCGGTGGTTCTGCTGCTGATCCTCGTGGTGCCGATTGTGCTGTTCCAGCGCAACCAGCAGAAACAGGCGGAGGCCGAGAAATGAACAGATTAAGCTGGTTCAACACGGTTTCCCTGACGCTGGGGTTCGCGTTCTTGTACATCCCGATGATTATCCTGATCATCTTCAGTTTCAACGAAAGCAAACTGGTCACTGTCTGGGCGGGGTTCTCGACCAAATGGTACGGAGAGCTGGCCCAGAACGAAGCGTTTCTGGACGCGGCATGGGTGACGATCCGGGTGGCGGTGTTCTCATCGACATTGGCGACCATTCTGGGCACCGCCGCGGCCTATGTCTTGGTACGCGGAGGGCGCTTCTTTGGCCGCACCCTGTTCTCGGGAATGATCTACGCGCCGCTGGTCATGCCCGAGGTCATCACAGGTCTGTCCCTGTTGCTGCTCTTCATCGGCATCGGGTTGGACCGGGGGATCCTGACCATCGTTCTGGCCCATACGACATTTTCGATGTGCTTTGTGTCGGTCGTTGTCTCCTCGCGTCTTGTGACCTTTGACCAGTCGCTGGAAGAGGCCGCCTTGGACCTTGGCTGCTCGCCCGCGCAAGCGTTTCGTCTGGTGACCCTGCCGATCATCGCACCGGCGGTGATCTCAGGCTGGCTGCTGGCGTTTACTCTGTCTCTGGATGATCTGGTGATCGCGTCCTTTACTTCGGGTCCGTCTGCCACGACCTTGCCGATCAAGATTTTCTCGGCCGTGCGGCTTGGTGTCAGCCCTGAGATTAACGCGCTGTCGACCCTCATGATCGCGGTTGTGACTATCGGTGTCATCACCGCCTCATTGGTGACCAAACGCGCCATGATGCGGCAAAAGCAGGATGAGATGGCCGCCGTGCGCGCCGAATGAAACGGATATTTCCAGACTACACCTATGGTGATGGGCCAAGGCAGGGGTGCTGGTGGGACGAAACTATCGCCGCCCCCGACTGGCCTGAACAGCAGGGTGATTTGCAGGTTGATGTTGCCATCATCGGCGGCGGCTTCACCGGAGCTTCGGCCGCACTGCACCTGGCGGATGCCGCCGTGTCCGTCGCAGTGTGTGAAGCTGAAACACCCGGTTGGGGAGCTTCGGGACGCAATGGTGGGTTCTGCTGTCTGGGGGGATCAAAACTCAGCTACAAGGCCATGTGCCGTCGCTATGGTGAGGCTTCGGCGCAAGCCTATTCCGAGGCTGAAAGCGACTCGGTGCAACTCGTCGCAAGCCTTCTGGACCGCTACGGAATCGAAGTGGATCGGCATTCAAAAGGTGAGACGCAACTGGCCCATTCCCGCCGCGCGATGGAGACGCTGAGGCGCAAGGCCGAAGATCACGGCATACTGCATGAAGCTGCTGATCTGCCCGGTCTAGGCCTGAACGGGCCATTTCACGGAGGATACACGACACCTGTCGGCTTCGGCCTCAATCCCCGGAAATACCTTTTTGGCCTAACCCAAGTCGCGCAGGCGCAAGGCGCAATGTTTTTTCAGAACAGCCCCGTTCTGAGCATTGAGAAGACCGCGTCAGCCTTTGCTGTACAAACACCAAAAGGCCAAATCCGAGCCGACAAGGTATTGGTCTGCACCAATGGGTACTCCAGCGAAGATATCCCGTCCTGGATGTCGGCTCGTTACATGCCTGCCCAATCCACGGTGCTTGTCACCCGTCCTCTGACACAGGTCGAGAAGGAGGCGCAGGGTTGGACCTCGGATCAGATGTCCTACGATACGCGCAATCTCTTGCACTATTTCCGCCTGATGCCGGACGGTCGGTTCCTGTTTGGCATGCGGGGCGGGCTGCTGTCCTCACCCAAATCCGAGGCAGCGATCCGCACGCAGGTGCAGTGCGACTTCAAGCGTATGTTCCCGGCGTGGGCCGAGGTAGACGTCACTCATATCTGGTCGGGCATGGTGTGCATGTCGCGCGATCTGGTGCCTTTTGTTGGGCCTGTTGCGGGACAGGCAGGGATGTTTGCGGGCTTTGCCTATCATGGCAACGGGGTCGCCATGGGCACCTATAGCGGCCGTGCCCTAGCGCGGTTGGCGCTGGGTCAGACCAGCGGATTGCCAAATGTCATGTCCGAGACAGCCCGACGCTTTCCTTTGGGCCGGTGGCGGCGCGCCCTTATGCCGCCCGCCTATGCCGCTATGGGACTGGCCGATCTGTAATCCGCTGCTAAAAGCCGTGCGGAAACAACCCATCGGCGCTTGAGGCCTGCGTGAAAATACTGGAACGTGTGGCAGACCCCATGAAACCCGACCGGAGGGCAGAAGATGAAAATTGGCGGTGTTCACTACCACTCGATCTGGCGCGACGCTGAAAGCGGCGAAGTCAGGATCATCGACCAACGCTGGCTGCCGCATGATTTCCGGATCGCCACCTTGTCCTCGTTGGCCGAGTTTGAGGCCGCGATCCGCGAGATGTGGGTCCGTGGTGCGCCTCTTATAGGTGCGACCGCTGCCTATGGGATGGCGGAGGCGATTTCTCGTGACCCGTCTGATCAGAGTTTTGAACATTCAGCCTCGGTGCTGAACGCGACCCGGCCAACGGCGGTGAACCTGAACTGGGCGTTGCAGCGCTGCCGGGAGGCCTTGCTGCCCCTGCCAATTGATCAACGCGCCGCCGCGGCCTGGGCGCTGGCGGATGATATCTGCGAAGAGGATATCGAGATCAATCGCCGGATCGGAGAACATGGGCTTGCTTTGATCCGCGACATCGCCGCCCGCAAACCCTCGGGTGAGCCGGTGCGATTGTTGACCCATTGCAATGCCGGGTGGCTGGCCACCGTGGATTGGGGCACTGCGACCAGCCCAATGTATCAGGCGCATAACGCTGGTTTGCCGATCCATGTCTGGGTCGATGAAACACGACCCCGGAACCAGGGGGCCTTGACTGCGTGGGAGCTGGGCGAACATGGAATCAGCCATCAATACATCGTCGACAATGCAGGCGGTCACCTGATGCAGCATGGTCTGGTCGATCTGGTGATCACCGGGACCGATCGGACCACCTCGACCGGCGATGTCTGCAACAAGATCGGCACCTATCTGAAGGCCCTGGCCGCACGTGACAACAACGTGCCGTTTTATGTGGCCTTGCCCTCACCCACCATCGATTGGACGCTGCGGGACGGGGTCGCCGAAATCCCGATCGAGGACCGACCGGACCGCGAAATCTCGCATGTGTTTGGCATGACAAAGGACGGTATTGGAGAGGTCTGTGTCGTCCCCGATGGTTCGGCTGTGGGCAACCCGGCCTTTGATGTTACGCCGAACCGTCTGGTCACCGGCTTGATCACCGAACGGGGCGTCTGCGAAGCCAGCGCCGATGGTCTGGCAGCCATGTTCCCCGAAAAGGTTGGCCAAGCCGCCTGAGCGCAGAACGACAAGGATACAAAAAACATGATCGAAAACATGTACAAGGCGCAGGCCGCCGCAGACTGGCGTGCGGCTGCCGGGGCCGATCCGGCGGATCAGGAATTGGCAGAGCGGGTCTACACTTCGCGCCTCATCGGTCAGAACCCGGATCTGCTGATGCATGGCGGGGGTAATACCTCGGTCAAGCTAGAGCGCTCCGATCTGTTCGGCGAGATGCGGCCGGTTCTGCACGTCAAGGGCTCGGGCTGGGATCTGGACTCGATCGAAGCGCCCGGACTGCCCGGTGTCTGGCAAGAGCCGCTTTTGAAGCTGCGCGCGCTCGACAAGCTGTCGGATGAGGACATGGTGAACTATCAGCGCTCAAGCCTGCTGAATTCGGCCTCGCCCAACCCGTCAGTGGAAACGCTGTTGCATGCTTTCCTGCCGCATAAATACGTCGATCACACCCACGCTACGCCGTTTCTGATTCTGGCTGACCTGCCCAATGCTGAAGAGGTCTGTCGCGAGATTTTCGGCGACCGGCTGGGGATCGTGCCTTACATCATGCCCGGTTTTAGCCTCGCGAAAGCAGCGGCGGATGTGTACGACGCCAACCCTGATGTTGAAGGGCTGCTGCTCCTTAAACA
The DNA here is from genome assembly GCF_056161185.1 of Ruegeria sp. ABV3_008. NCBI lineage: Bacteria > Pseudomonadati > Pseudomonadota > Alphaproteobacteria > Rhodobacterales > Roseobacteraceae > Ruegeria > Ruegeria sp. ABV3_008. The sequence goes on from NZ_JBSWYP010000005.1 coordinate 168,384, forward strand.
TGGTCATTTCGCCTTTGGCGCCACCGCGCAGGAAAGCTATGATAAGATCGTTCAGCATACCAATGAGGTCGCGGACTATCTCGGCCTGACCGAACTGACGCCAATTGGTGAACGTCTGCCTGCCAACGGGCTGGACATGTTGCCCGTCTTGCGTGGCGTGATCGCTGAGGTCACTGCGGATCAGGACAGTGCGATGCCTGTCTTTGATCTGAGAAATGGCCCCGCGACACATGCGTTTATGGCGCGCGGCGATGTGGACGCGCTGGCGACTCGCGGCATGGCCTCACCGGATCACGTGCTGCGTACCAAGGGCTGGCCGCTGGTGCTGAAACAGGCGGACCTAACCGACCGAGAGAGCATCAAGGCCAAGGTCGAAGCCTTCGCTGTGGATTACCGCGCCTATTTCGACCGTCAGGCCCCTCAGGCCGCGGAACCCAAGACCATGCTGACCCCTGATCCCAAACATGCGTGGATCGAAGGGATCGGTGTGCTGGGGATTGGGGTGAACGCTAGGGCGGCCTCAGCCTCGGCTGATCTTGCTGAACAGAACATCCGCGTGCGCGCTGTCGCAGAAGATGCGGGCGGGTTCTACCCGATTGGCGAAAAGGACATGTTCGATTGCGAATATTGGTCGTTGGAGCAAGCAAAGCTGGGCAAAGGCACCCCTCCGCCGTTTCAGGGCCAGGTCGTCATGGTGACCGGCGGGGCAGGCGCGATTGGTCTGGCAACCGCCAAAGCCTTTGCCGACAAGGGCGCGAATATCGTTCTGGTGGATCGGGATCAGGAGGCGCTGGATGCGGCCCTATCCCAGTTGGGTCGCTGGCATGCGGCCTGCGCGCTCGACATCACGCAAGCTAACGCTGCCGATACCGCGATAACCGATGCGGTCGCGGCCTTTGGTGGGCTGGATATTCTCGTGTCGAATGCGGGCACAGCCACTGGCGGCGCTCTGATCGAGCTTGAGGATGAAGCCTTCCGCGCGGCTTTCGAGTTGAACTTTTTCGCGCATAAGGCCTTTGCCACCGCCGCTGCCAAGTTGATGCAGCATCAGGGGCGTGGTGGGCAAATCCTGTTCAATATCTCCAAACAGGCGGTCAATCCCGGTCGCAATCTAGGCGCCTATGGAACCCCCAAAGCCGCTACGATGTTCCTGATGCGGCAACTGGCGCTGGAACTGGCGGGGGCTGGTATTCGGGTCAACGGGGTCAATGCCGACAAGATCAGATCAGGCCTGCTGACGGATGCGTTCATCAAGGAACGCGCCGCCGCGCGAGGTGTCAGCGAAGAGGTCTATATGGGCGGCAACCTTCTGGGCCGTGAGGTCGAGGCGCATCATGTCGCCGAAGGGTTCGTCAATCTGGCCTTGATGGAGCGTACGACCGGTCACGTCATCACGGTCGATGGTGGCAATACCGAGGCCGAACTGCGCTAGCTTCGCCCCCTGAAAACACTTGCGCGCGACCGATGAACGGCCGCGCGCATGAAAAACTTGTCAAATGCGGCGTTAGAAATGCGCCGATTGAGTGGCCGGGTTTTTCGCAACCGGCGGGGCGAACTTGGTCAGGTCGATCCCTTCAACCGAGGCCTTGTATTCCTCGATCGTGGGCGTCCGGCCCAGAATGGCCGACAGGACAACAACCGGGGTTGAGGCCAGCAGCGATTCACCCTTCTTGTCCGGCGCATCTGCCACGACGCGGCCTTGGAACAGGCGGGTCGAGGTGGCCAGAACCGTGTCGCCCTTGGCGGCCTTTTCCTGGTTGCCCATGCACAGGTTACAGCCGGGACGTTCGAGATACAGGATGTTCTCGTACTCGGTCCGCGCCTTATCCTTCGGGAACAGGTCGTCGAATTCGAAGCCCGAGTATTTCTCAAGCACTTCCCAGTCGCCTTCTTCCTTCAACTCGTCGATGATGTTGTAAGTCGGGGCTGCCACGACCAGCGGGGCCTGAAACTCGACCTTACCGGTTTCCTTTTCAAGGTTCTTCAGCATCTGAGCCACGATCTTGATGTCGCCCTTATGCACCATACAGGACCCGACAAAGCCCAGATCCACATGCTTTTCGGCATTGTAGTACGAGATCGGGCGGATCGTGTCGTGGGTATAGCGTTTCGAGACGTCGGCGTTGTTGACATCCGGGTCGGCGATCATCGGTTCAACGATCTGGTCCAGATCGACGACAACCTCGGCGAAATATTTTGCGTTGTCATCGGGGCGCAGCGCTGGCTTTTCGCCCGACTTGATTTCGGAAATGCGCGCATCGGCGATGTTGATCAGCTTTTGCAGCATGCCGTTCTCATGCTCCATGCCTTTGTCGATCATGATTTGGATGCGCGACTTGGCCAGTTCCAGCGAACCGATCAGGGTCTCGTCATTCGAGATACAGACCGAGGCCTTGGCCTTCATCTCGGCAGTCCAGTCGGTGAAAGTGAAGGCCTGGTCGGCCAGCAGCGTGCCGATATGAACCTCGATCACGCGGCCCTGGAACACGTTGTCGCCATGCTGTTCCAGCATCTGCGCCTGGGTGGCATGTACGACATCGCGGAAATCCATATGCTCGGCCATCTTGCCCTTAAAGGTCACCTTGACCGATTCAGGGATCGGCATTGAGGCCTCACCCGTGGCCAGCGCCAAAGCAACAGTGCCCGAGTCGGCCCCGAAGGCCACGCCTTTGGACATACGAGTGTGGCTGTCGCCGCCGATGATGACCGACCAGTCATCCACGGTGATGTCGTTCAACACCTTGTGGATCACGTCGGTCATCGAATGGTAGACGCCCTTCGGGTCACGCCCGGTAACGAGGCCGAAGTCATTCATGAACTTCATCAGGCGGGGGGTGTTGGCTTGCGCCTTCGCATCCCACACAGAGGCCGTGTGACAGCCGGACTGATACGCCCCATCGACGATGGGTGAGACAACAGTTGCCGCCATCGACTCAAGCTCTTGCATGGTCATCAGGCCGGTTGTGTCCTGTGAGCCGACAATGTTGACCTTGACGCGCACGTCCGATCCGGCATGCAGGGTCTTGCCGGGTGTGGTCCCAACGGCGTTCTTGTTGAAGATCTTTTCAACCGCTGTCAGGCCCTGGCCCTCGTGGCTGATTTCTTTCGACGGCGCAAAGACCAGCGGCGCTTCGACACCCAGTGCCTCTGCCGCGAATGTCTGCAATTTCTTACCGAAGACGATGGCGTAGGAACCGCCTGCCTTCATGAACTCGACCTTTTGCGGCGTGAAGGACGAGTTAACGTCGACCAGCTCTTCCCCATCTTCGCTCAGCAGTTTGTGGTCTTTGGTGTTGATTTTCAGAACCGTGCCAGTGGCGACCGAGTACTTTTCTTCCAGGATCGGGTTGCCGTCATTGTTGAGGATCGCGTTGCCATCCTCATCTACCTTTTTGACCCAGTTCTTCAGGTCCAGTCCGATGCCGCCGGTCACGCCGACGGTGGTCAGGAAGATCGGCGAAATGCCGTTGGTGCCTGCAACGATAGGGGCGTAGTTGACGAAGGGCACATAGGGGCTGGCTTGTTTGCCGGTCCACAGGGCCACGTTGTTCACACCCGACATACGGGACGATCCCACACCCATGGTGCCTTTTTCAGCGATCAGCATGACGCGCTTGCCGGGATGCTTCAGCTTCAGCGCTTCGATCTCTTGTTGCGCGGTCTCGGAGATAAGGCATTTACCGTGCAATTCGCGGTCCGCGCGCGAGTGTGCCTGATTGCCGGGCGACAGCAGGTCGGTCGAGATGTCACCCTCGGCGGCGACATAAGTGACGACTTCGATCTCTTCGTCGATGTCAGGCAGTTTGGTGAAGAACTCGGCCTTGGCGTAGCTTTCAAGGATGTCTTTCGCGACGGCATTGCCAGCATCGAGCGCAGCTTTCAGCCGGTCGGTATCCGCGTCATACAGGAAGACCTGAGTCTTCAGCACCTCAGCCGCCTTGCCCGCAATCGCTACATCGTCACCCAAAGCCAGATCCAGCAGAACCTTGACCGAGGGGCCGCCTTTCATGTGCGATAGCAGGTCGAACGCGAAATCCTGCGAGATTTCTTCGACATCGGCCTGACCCAGAATGATCTCTTTCAGAAACGCCGCCTTCTCACCCGCGGCGCTGGTTGTGCCGGGCAGGGTGTTGTAGATGAAGAAATGCAGCGAGTCCGCGCGATGTTCGTTCTGAGGGTCGCGGATCTGGTCAATGATCTCTTTTGTCAGGGCACCGTCATCGACGGGTTTGGGGTTCAACCCCTGCTCTTTGCGTGTTTCGATCTCGGCAAGGTAATCAGTATACAGGCTCATGGCTATCCCGACGTATTGGCGTTAGAAGGTGCTTGAGGTCCCGGTCTCAGACATGGATCTGACGCCCGGACATGCTCTTTGTATGCGGCGGTATACTAAATCGATAGGTATTGCAAGTCGTGACACTGGGACAGGTTGCCCCAGGCGCGATGTGTTATTCCCGGAACGCCCGCGTGAAGTAGTCGGTCAGCGGCTTGGTCAGGTAGGACAGCGGAGTACGCTCATCGGTTTTGATCATTGCCTCGACCGGCATGCCCGGCAGAAGAGTTTGCCCATTCAGGCGATCCAGCTGACCATCATCAGGGACCAGTTCAGCCCGATAGAAGGTAAAGCCTGTGCCCTCGTCGGTGAATGTGTCCGCTGAGACATTGATAACATGGCCATCCAGTTCCGGGGTTTCCCGCTGGTTGAAACTGGGAAAGCGCAGGGCGACCTCTTGCCCACGAAACAGCTGGTCCACATGGATCGCATCGACCTTGGCTGCCACAAGAAGCGGCGTATCCTGAGGCACCACATACATCATCTGTTCAGCCGGCTGGATGACCGACTGCAGGGCGAAAACCTGACTGTCATAGACAGTGCCCGAAACGGGCGCGCGAATATCCAGACGCGATAGGCGCTCGGTCAGGGACAGGCGCCGTTCAGCAAGCTCGGCGATGCGCGTCTGCGCGTCACGCAGCGTTGTGATCGCTTCTTCCCGGCGGGTCGCGTTCAGCTCCAGTATTTGGATCTCAGTCGAGGCGATTTGCCCCGTCAACCGGGCGATTGTCGCCTCGAGCCGTCCGATGGCGCCGGTCAGGTTGGCCTCTTCCCGTTGCAAGGCCGAGACGCGGCTGGCTTGTGTCAAGCCCCGCTGAAGCAGGCTTTCCTGATCCTTGAGCTCTTCGCTTATCAATTCCACTTGTTTTTGGGCGGCAGTCAACTGCGCCTGTGTGCCGTCGATTTCGTTTTCGATCTGGGTTTTCTGACGAGTCAATTGCTCGGTCTGTTGCGTCAACGTCTCGTTGCGAGCGTCAAACAGGCGCTGCTGACCAGCGATCAGATCGTCTGGTATGTTTTCGCGTTGCTGTACCTCCTGCAGCTTTGCCGCCAACTCTTCGGAGGTGGCCCCATCGCGTTCCGCTTCCAACCGGGCCTGACGGCTGAGCAGTTCGAACAATTGCGTCTCGACCACGGTCTTTTCCGAAGCCAGAAACGTATCGTCCAGACGCAGCAGCAGATCGCCGCTTTCCACCAGATCCCCGTCGCGCACAAATATCTCGCCGACGACACCGCCATCGGGATGCTCTACCACCTGACGGTTGCTTTGCACCTCGATCACACCCTGTGAGATGATCGCACCGGCCAGTTGGGTCCGAACGCTCCAGATGCCGATGCCCACAACAAGGATGAGCAGCGCAACAAAGCCCACAGTTGCAGGGAAGGTTATGCGCCAACTGCGGCGCGCAGGAGGGTTGCTCATTTCTCACCCACTTTATTGAGGTGTCGTTTGATCGCACCGGCATTCTGGACCATCGAGCCCAGAACCTCGTCCCGGCTGCCTGCTTTGACGATCTGGCCTTTCTCTACCACAATCAGGTCATCACATTCGGAAATCGCCTGCGGGCGGTGCGTCATGATAATCGCGGCCTTGCCACTTTTCTTGAGGCTGCGCACTGCGCGGTTCAGCGCTTCGGTGCCGTCGGCATCCAAGGCCGAGTTCGGCTCGTCCAGGATCAGCAGAACAGGATCACCATAGAGCGCCCGGGCAAGCGCGATCCGTTGTTTCTGACCGCCGGACAGCTGGCTGTCATTGCCTTCCAGAAAGGTGTCATAGCCCTTCTCCAAAGACATAATCAGCTCATGTGCGTTGGCCTTTTTGGCGGCGGCGACAACAGCGGCGTCATCGGGTTGTTGCGACATCCGGGCGATGTTCTCAGTTACCGTTCCGTTGAACAGCGTGACCTGCTGCGGCAGGTAACCGATGTAGTGGCCCAGATCATCTGCGGCATATTGGTCCAGTGTCGCGCCACCCAAGCGAATCTCACCCGCTGCGGGGGTCAGCAGACCCAAAAGCGCCTTGGCCAGAGTTGTCTTGCCCGAGCCACTTTTGCCGATCACACCCAGCGCCTTGCCGGGTTCCAATAGCAGCGAGGCATTGCGCAGGGTCGGCTTTTGAACGCCGGGCGGAATGACCGTCAGACCTTTTGCGACCAGACGCGCCTCGGGCACGGGCAGCTTGGTCTTGGTCTGCTCGGGCGGGGTTTCATCGAGGAAGGTGCCAAGACGGGACCATGCGGTTCGCGCATTTTCGATCAGCCCCCATTGGCCCACCGCCATTTCCACAGGTGCCAAAGCGCGGCCCAGCAAGATCGAACCGGCGATCATGGCCCCGGCTGTCATCTCGTTGCGCAACACCAGCCAAGCGCCAAGCGCTAGCATCGCGGATTGCAGGAAAAGTCGTAGCGATTTCGTCAAAGACGTGAAACTGCCGGTCCAGTCGCTGGCCGAGATGCTCTGTGACAGGGCGTCGCTGCGTTGTGACAACCAGCGCTGGGCAACGTCGCCCTGCATGCCTTGCGAACGCACAACCTCGGCCGCTTGTCGTGCTTGTTCCGCAAAGGCATTGGCTCGGCCTGAGGCAACCTGTGCTTCGGCCACCTTCTGTTTGGTGAGGATCTGGTTGAAAAACGCAATGACGATCAGCAAGCTACCACCGGCAACTGCCAGCCACCCGAGCAACGGGTGGAATAGGAAGATCGCGGCCAGAAAAACGGGCGTCCACGGTATATCCATAACGGCGAGGAAAACGGGTGACGCGCAAAGCGACCGCACGGCCTCCAGATCGCGCAAGGCCGTTGCTGGGGCCGAGCGGATCTGTGGATACAGTGCCCGCCGAATGGTTCCGTCAAAAACCCTCTCGTCCAGCGAGGATTGGAACTTGGCGCCGAACCGCGCCACAATCCGGCCGCGCGCATAATCCAGCATGGCCATCAAGCCGTAGAGCAGCCCAACCAGCAGAAACAGCGCCGTAAGCGTCTCGACCGAGCGCGAACTGAGAACCCGGTCATAGACCTGCAGCATGAACAGTGGCCCGGTCAGCATCAGTAGATTGACGAAGATGCTGAATAGAAACGCGACACCCAGAAACGATACGCTCTGGTTGCGCACGCTCTGAAGCTCTCGCCTCGGGTTGGGCGGTTTGCGGTTTGTCTGTTTCAAATCAATGTCCCCGACACGATGTCCAGCCTGATGCGGCTACGTTTTTTTACCGCGAACCGAGTCTCGAAGAAAGAGTTAGGGTATGCAACTCGATCGTCAAAGGACCAGCGAAATCCGGCCAAACGGCCAAAATCTGGCCGGTTCCCGTCGGGTCCAGCAATCCAATTAGGCATTGCAAGTTTCAGAATGATTTGGATTATCAAGGGCACGTTGATCGCGCTTCGTCGATCACCCGCCATCCGTGCGGGTTAAAAAGAATTGGGGAGATTACAATGAAAGTGAAACACTTGCTGGTCGCAGCCAGTGCCATGGCCCTATTGGCTGGCACTGCCTCTGCGGAAACGCTGCGCTGGGCACGCGCAGGCGACTCGCTGACGATGGACCCGCATGCGCAAAACGAGGGTCCGACCTCAGCCATGGCGCATCAGATCATGGAAACGCTGGTGATGCGCGACCATTCCGGGGCGCTTGTGCCGTCGCTGGCGACCGAGTGGGCCCCGTCTGAGGAAAACCCTAACGTCTGGGTGTTCAAACTGCGTGAAGGCGTGACCTTCCATGACGGCGCCGAGTTCGACAGCGAAGACGTTGTCTTCTCGCTCAACCGCGCGATGACGCCGGATTCGGACTACAAAGAGCTGCTGGCCTCGGTCAAAGAAGTGCGCGCGCCGGACAAATACACGGTTGAGATCGAAACCGACGGTCCGAACCCGATCATGCCCAACAACCTGACCAACATGTTCATGATGGACAAGGCCTGGGCCGAGGCGAATAACGCCGTGAAGGTGCAGGACTATGAAGGGGGCGAGGATACATTCGCCGCCAAGAACGCAAACGGTACCGGCCCGTACAAGCTGGTCAGCCGTGAACCCGACGTGAAAACCGTTCTGACCGCGAACGAGAACTACTGGGGCAAGGATGAGTTCCCCCTGGAAGTGACCGAGATCATCTATACCCCGATCCAGAACGCCGCGACCCGGGTTGCTGCTTTGCTGTCGGGGGAGGTCGATTTCATTCAGGACGTCCCCGTTCAGGATCTGGCCCGCGTTGCGGATACCGATGGTCTGGACGTACGGACTGCGCCTCAGAACCGGGTGATCTTCTTTGGCATGAACATGGGGGATGCCGATCTGGGTTCGGACAATGTGGACGGGAAGAACCCGCTGGCAGACGTACGCGTGCGTCAGGCGATGTCCAAGGCCATTAACCGGGATGCCATCAAGCAGGTCGTTATGCGCGGCCAGTCGGCCCCTGCTGGCATGATTGCACCGCCTTTCGTGAACGGTTGGGATGAGGGCATGGACAGTTCCTCAACGACCGATATCGAAGGCGCCAAGGCGCTGATGGCCGAGGCTGGGTATCCAGATGGGTTCTCGATCACGCTGAACTGCCCCAATGACCGCTATGTCAACGACGAAGCGATATGTCAGGCTGCCGTTGGCATGCTGGCGCAGATTGGTGTCACGGTGAATCTGGATGCCAAACCCAAGGCGCAGCATTTCCCGCTGCTCTCGAACCTCGAGACCGACTTCTACATGCTGGGCTGGGGCGTTCCGACCTACGACTCCGAGTATATCTTCAACTTCCTGGTTCACACCAAGGGTGAGAAATACGGCTCGTGGAATGCGACCCGGTACAACAACCCGGAACTGGACGCCAAGATTCAAGGGCTGGCCTCTGAAACCGACCTTCCGAAACGTGACGCGCAGATCGCCGAGATCTGGCAGGTTGTGCAGGACGATCAGCTGTATATCCCGATCCACCACCAAGTGCTGAACTGGGGTATGAAGTCGAATGTCGGCACAATTGTTGAGCCGGAAGATTCGCCGAAGATCAAATACTTCACCATGAACTAAGGTTCATGATCCAAGACAGGGCAGGGCGCAGACTAGCGCCCTGTCATTTGGTGTTTCACGACTGTTCACCCAAAACAGAGAGGTATCGCCATGACCTTCAAGGCAACGGCCATCGGTTTGGCCTTTTTGGCCGCAAGCGCCGCTCAGGCAGCCGAATTCAAATGGGCCTCGACCACCGATCCACAGACCATGGACCCGCATGCCGTCAATTCGGCTGCTGTTCTTGGCTTCCTCAACAATGTCTACGAAGGGCTGGTCCGCCGCGGCAAGGACATGAGCGTCGAGCCCGCTTTGGCCACCAGTTGGGAACCGATCGGAGACGGCGAAGGCTGGCGTTTCACCCTGCGCGAGGGCGTGACATTCCACGATGGCAGCACATTCGACGCGCAGGATGTTCTTTTCAGCTACCAACGCGCTTCGGATGAGGTCTCGGATACCCGCAGCTGGTTTGCACCGATCAGCGAGGTCAGGGTGGTCGATGACTACACTGTCGATTTCATGACAACAGCACCCAACCCGCTGTTCCCGTCGTCCATTGCCAATTGGATGATCATGGATCAGGGCTGGGCAGAGGCCAACGAGGCGGCTCTGCCCGACAAGGAAACCGGGAATTACGCGACGCTGAACGCCAACGGCACCGGCGCGTTTCAGATCACCGCGCGTGAGCCCGGTCTGCGTACTGTTCTGGAGCCTTTTGAAGGTTGGTGGGGTGAGGCAGAGCACAACATTGCCCGCGCCGAATTCAACCCGATCCAGAACTCTGCTACCGCTGTCGCGGCCTTGCTGTCCGGCGATGTAGATATGATTGAGCCCGTTCCGATTCAGGACGTGGCGCGCCTTCAGGGCAATGATGAGGTCGAGGTCATTCAGGGGATTGAGGCCCGTGTGATCATGCTGGGCTTTGATCATCAGGCTGAGGCTCTGAAATACACCGACGATGCTGGCAAACCCAACCCGTTCCGGGATGCGCGTGTGCGTCAGGCCGTGGCGCATGCGGTGAATGTCGACGCCATCCTTGCCACGATCATGCGCGGCAATGCCGAGGCGGCCTCGCAACTCGTCAGCCCTGCCATGAGCGGTTACTCGGCGGCCAATGCAGAGCGACCGGCCTATGATGTCGAGGCTGCAAAGGCCTTGCTGGCCGAAGCTGGATACGCCGACGGATTCTCGTTCGGCCTCAAATGCCCCAATGACCGCTATTTGAATGACGAGGCCGTCTGTCAGGCGATTGTCAGCATGCTCGCGCAGATCGGGTTAACTGCCGAACTGGACGCGATGCCGGTGCGCAACTACTGGCCCGAGCTGCGCGAAGACAATTACGACATGTACCTGCTGGGCTGGAGCCCTGGCACGTTGGACGCCGAACACCCCGTTCGTTTTCTGGTCGCGACACCCAACGAAGAGAAAAAGCTGGGCAGCTGGAATTTCGGAGGCTTCTCGAACGCGCGTGTCGATGAACTGCTGCCGCAGATTCAGTCCGAGCTGGATGAAGGCGCTCGTCAGGCCATGTTGGACGAGGCCACCAGCATAATTCAGGATGAGCAGGTCTATGTTCCGATGTATGTGCAACCTCTGGTCTGGGGAACGCGCAGCAATATCGAGTTGACGCAACGTCCGGACAACTTCTTCATCCTGCGGTGGGTGACCGTAAACTGAAAGCGCTGTTAAAGGGGTCGGGTCGTTCTGGCCCCTGTTTCGTTAGCGGTATCTTGACCATTTGGTCAGACGCGGCTTAGACAGGCCGATCAACCGGGGATTCTGAATGTTCGCATATATTGTTCGAAGGATGTTCCAATCCGTGATCGTTTTGCTGGTCGTGGGTCTGGTCGCATTCTCGATGTTTCGTTTTGTCGGCGATCCGATCGACAACATGCTGGGTCAGGAACGCACACAGGCCGATATCGACCGGCTGAGGACGGAACTGGGCCTCGATCAGCCATTTGTCGTGCAATACGCCAAGTTCCTGCAAGGCGCGGTTCAGGGCAATTTCGGAGTGTCCTACCGTCAAGGCCGTCCGGTCTCGACCATCATCGCCGAGCGTGCGCCCGCGACGCTGGAGCTGGCCTTCGTGTCAGGCTTTCTCGCCATCACCATGGGCATCGCGCTGGGCGTCTTCACGGCGATCCGACGACAAGGGGTTGCGGCGAATATCATCATGACGGTCAGTCTGATCGGGGTCTCTCTGCCTACCTTCCTGATCGGGATATTGCTGATCTACATCTTCTCAGTCGAACTAGATCTTTTACCCAGTTTCGGCAGGGGTGAGACGGTCATGATAGGGGGCTGGTCAACCGGGTTTCTGACCACCTCGGGCCTGAAGGCACTGATCCTGCCCGCGATTACGCTGGGCCTGTATCAGATGACCTTGATCATGCGTCTTGTGCGGTCCGAGATGCTTGAGGTCCTGCGCGCCGACTACGTCCGTTTCGCCCGCGCCCGAGGGCTGTCGGACAGGGTGATCAACTTCCGCCACGCGTTGAAGAACACGCTGGTGCCAGTGATTACGATCACGGGTCTGCAACTGGGCTCGATCATCGCTTTTGCCATCATCACCGAGACGGTGTTTCAATGGCCCGGTGTCGGACTGCTGTTCATCAACGCGATCCAGTTCGTCGATATTCCCGTCATGGCCGCCTATCTGATGCTGATCTCGGTCATGTTCGTGACGATCAACCTGATCGTCGATCTTCTTTACTATGCCATTGACCCGCGCCTGCGTGTCGACGCGAGGGCCACATGACCGATACGATCGAAACCCCGCAACCCGTCTCCAAGTCGCGCTTTGCCAAAGCGTGGGACAGCGATTTTGCATGGTCCTTCCGGCATTCGCCCGTGGCTGTCATCGCCTCGGCCGTCGTGCTGATCCTTGTGTTTTGTGCTATTTTCGCGCCCTTGATCGCGCCTTACAATCCGTTTGATCCGGCGACTTTGAACCTGATGAACGGCTTCACACCGCCGGGCACACCGAATGCGTTTACGCAGGAAACCTTCCTGCTGGGCACGGATGACCAGGGTCGGGACGTATTCTCGACCATCCTCTACGGGCTGCGCATTTCCTTGTTCGTCGGGGCTGCCGCCGTATTGCTGGCTCTGATCATCGGAGTCGTTCTGGGTTTGGTCGCGGCCTATTTTGGTGGCTGGGTCGAAACGCTGATCATGCGGATCGCCGACGTTCAGCTGACCTTTCCGGCCATTCTGGTCGCTATGCTGATCTTTGGCATCGCCAAAGGCGTGACCCCGCCGGAATATCGCGATGAAATGGCGATCTATGTGCTGATCATCGCCATCGCTTTGTCCGACTGGGTACAGTTTGCTCGGGTCGTCCGCGGGGCAGCGCTGGTCGAAAAGAACAAGGAATATGTGCAGGCTGCGCGACTGATCGGTCGCGGCTCGATCCCGATCATGTTCCGTCATATCCTGCCCAATGTCCTCAGCCCGGTTCTGGTGATCGCCACCATCTCGCTGGCGCTGGCCATCATCGCCGAGGCGACGCTGAGCTTCCTTGGCGTCGGCGCGCCTCCGACCCAACCTTCGCTGGGAACGCTGATCCGCATTGGACAGGGGTTCCTGTTCTCGGGAGAGTGGTGGATTCTGTTCTTCCCTGCCTGCACCCTTCTGGCCCTCGCCCTGTCCGTGAACCTGCTGGGCGACTGGCTGCGCGATGCGCTGAACCCAAAACTGCGGTGATTTCATGACCCTTCTGACCATCCAAGACCTCACCGTCGAATTCCCAACACGCCGCAGGCTGTTTACTGCGGTGGATCACGCAGACCTGTCCGTCGAGCCGGGTGAAATCCACGGTTTGGTGGGCGAATCCGGTGCAGGCAAATCCACCATAGGTGCGGCTGTCATGGGGCTGCTGGAACGCCCTGGACGGATCGCCAGCGGCCAGATCAAGCTGGGCGGCGAGCAGATCAGCGGCCTTGACGCCGAGGCGATGCGCGGGTTGCGCGGCAAGAAAATCTCGATGATCTTTCAGGACCCGCTGACCTCGCTGAACCCTTTGTTCACGGTGCGAGAGCAGCTGACCGAAACCATCCTGGCCCATCTGGGTTGCACCGACGCCGAGGCCAATCAACGCGCCCGAGATCTGATTGACCGGGTGGGTATCCCGGACCCCGATACACGCTTGGATCAGTACCCGCACCAATTCTCGGGCGGGATGCGCCAACGGGTGGTGATCGCCTTGGCGTTGTGTACCGAACCAGATGTGATCATCGCTGATGAACCGACCACAGCGCTGGATGTTTCGGTTCAGGCGCAGATTTTGGACCTGATCAAGGAATTGGCGCGGGAACGGCAGGTCGGCGTCATTCTGATCACCCATGACATGGGCGTCATCGCCGATACGACCGACCGCGTGACCGTTATGTATGCTGGCAAGGTTGTCGAAACCGGAACAACCGCGCAGGTGATGGGGCAGCCCCAACACGAATACACGCGGTCGCTGATCGCGGCGGTGCCACGGCCGACGCTCAAGCTGCACCGTTTCCCTCAGATCAGCTATGGCGGTCGTGAGACGCGCTTTGCGATCGAGGATATGGCGCGCCATTGGCCGAAAGTGGACAATGACACATCCAAGCCCGTTTTCGAAATTCGCAACCTGACCAAACGCTTCCAGCAACGGCGCGGTCTTTTGCCTTGGGATCGGACCTATTTCACCGCCGTCGATGACGTGAGCTTTGATATCCGTGCGGGCGAGGTGTTCGGCGTTGTGGGTGAATCCGGCTCGGGCAAGTCCACCGTGGCGCGGATGATTGCTGGCTTGTACCCGGTCGATGGCGGCTCGATCACGTTTGACGGGCAGTTGGTCAGCGATCTGGGCGACAAAGCTGTGCAGGACGCGTACCGCAAGAACATCCAGATGATCTTTCAGGATCCCTATTCCTCGCTGAACCCCAGAATGCGCGTGGACGAGATCGTGGCAGAACCGATCCGTCATCACCGCCTCATGAGCGGTTCAGACGTCAAACGTCGGGTGGATGAGCTGTTGGATCAGGTGGGTCTGGGTTCGGAAGCGGGCCTGAAATACCCGCATGAGTTCTCGGGCGGGCAGCGTCAGCGTATCTCCATCGCGCGCGCCTTGGCGACGCAGCCTCGGTTCCTGATCTGCGATGAGCCGACCAGTGCGCTAGACGTCTCGATCCAGGCGCAGATCCTGAACATCCTGAAGGACCTGCAAGAGCATCTGGGCCTGACGATGCTGTTCATCAGCCACGATCTGCCGGTCGTGCGGCAGATGTGCGACCGCGTTGCCGTGATGAAGGCAGGGCAGATGGTCGAGATCCAAGAAACCGATGCCCTGTTTGCCAATCCGCAGACGGACTACGCTAAGGAACTATTGCACCTGATGCCACGACTTGATGATCTGTCGACCGAAGGACTGGACGTTTAGGTCTTGGTTCTGGGGTCCACATAAGTCCAGCGATAGGCGGGCGGGGTCGGTCCCTTATTGCGGCCACCTTGCTCCATCTGCTCCCATGCATGAGTCAGGATGCCGACCGAACGGGAAAGACAGAACAACCCGCGCGCCAAGGGTGGGGCAAAGCCCAACTCGGCATAGATCACTGCCGTCGCGCCATCGATATTCATGGGGACGGGCTTGCCTTTGCGATGGGCCAACTCGGCCTCAATCGCCTGCCCGATCCGCATGAAATCACCGCTGCATGCCCCTTGATCGACGGCTTCCGTGACCAGCGCCATCAGGCGCGGCGCGCGCGGATCAGTCGGGGTGTGAAAGCGATGGCCAAAGCCCGGCAGGATCTTTCCGTGAGTGGTGATCCAATCATCCAACGCTTGCCCCAAATCGCCCGAATGTCCTGCAACAAAATGATAGAGCTGCACGGCCTGCTCTCCGGCCCCGCCATGCACATCGCCCAGCATGTTGACCGCGCTGGCCATCGCGTTGTTCAGGGGCAGACCGCAGGTCACGGCCATTCTGGCGGCAGCAATTGAGGGCGCTTGCGGACCGTGATCGACCGCCGCAACCAAAGCTGCTTCGAACAAACGGGCTTGGGCGTCGGTCGGTTTCTCGCCGCGCAGCATGAACCAGATCATTTCGGCGAAACCCAGATTGCCGATCAAATCCTGGATTGGCTCTCCGCGCAGGTGTATCCGGCCAGGCTCCATGTCGATGATCGAGGTTTGCCACCAATCGGATACATCGCTCATATGATGCCCTCCTTTTTCAAGGCGTCGATCTCATCCTGCGACAGCCCGAGTTCAGACCAGATTGCGGAATTGTCTGCGCCCAATTCCGGCGGTGCAGTCCCAGGATGTTTGCGCGACCCGTCCATGACAATAGGGCTGCCAGCGAGCTGTAGGTCTTCACCGTGAATGTCCAGCGTACCGATCAAACCCCGCCCAGATAATTGCGGGTCGTCGAGTGCATCGGCGACGGTCAGTACCTGCCCGGTGGGCACTCCAATATCATTCAACTCTCGCACCCATTCCTTTGCCGGTCGCGTGGTCAGCGTGAGCTCCAATTCCGCGCGCAAGGCGTAACGATTGGCCTTGCGATCCTCTCGTGTTGTGTAGGCTGGATCGTCCAGCAGGTCGTTCCGACCCAATTGCCGAGCCAGTGCTTGCCATTGTTCATCCCGATTTGCAGCGATGTTGATCGGACTGTCTGCAGTGGCAAAGGTGCCCGAGGGGGCCGAGGTTGTGTTTTCGTTCCCATGCGCGGCAGGCGTGACGCCCCCGATCAGGTGGTTTGACACCACCCAACCCATTGTGGAAATCACCGCCTCGGTCATCGCAACATCGAGAAACGCGCCACGCGGGGTCGCGTTCAGGGCGGATGAGATGGCGAATGCTGCGGTCAGCCCGCCGACCGTATCCGCTAACGGAAACCCGACGCGATAGGGGGCGGTTTCGGGCGCGCCGGTGATGGACATGACACCGCTGATGCCTTGTACGATCTGGTCATAGGCGGGATCATTCCGGCGTGGCCCGTCCTGCCCAAAGCCACTGATTGCGCAGTAGATCAGTCGCGGGTTTTCAGCTTTCAGGATTTCATAGCCCAGACCTAGTCGATCCATAACGCCGGGCCTGAAATTCTCGACCAGAACATCGGCGTTGCGAACAAGCTTTTTCAGCAGCGCTTTTCCGTGCTCATGTTTCATATCCAGCGTCACGGATTTCTTCGCGGCATTTTGCGCAAGAAAGCTGATCCCCATGCCAGCTTTGTTGCGATCAGGATCAGCGCCCAACACCCGGGCAAGATCGCCCGAGCCGGGGCGTTCGACCTTGATCACCTCGGCGCCCATCAGCGCCAGCTGATAGCAGCAATAAGGGCCAGCAAGCACGTTCGTCAGATCCAGAACGCGGATGCCGGCCAGAGGGTCAGTCCCCATCCGCAATCCCCGCAGCCCGTGCCCGCGCACGGCGCGCGCGGTAGCTTGGCAGCAGCACCAGAAGGACGGCGATCACCAGCAGGCCTAGGGTCATCGGGCGCTCCCATATGAAGGCGATACCGTCATAGAGCTGCATCGAGCGGGCAAAGTTGTCCTCCATCATCCCACCAAGGATGAACCCGATCAGAAGTGGGGCGAGGGGGTAGTCCGCGAATTTCAACGCGGTGGCGCAGATGCCGAAGCCGACGAGGAGCAGTAGCTCGGTCGCGTTGTTCTGGCCGATATAGGCACCCATCAGGGTGAAGAACAGGATGAAAGGGATCAGGAAATTGCGCGGTACGGCCAGCACTTTGGCGATGTAGGGGATCAGCGGCAGGTTCAGGATCAGCAGCACCAGGTTGCCGATGAACATCGACATGATGACGGCCCAGAAGATCTGAGGCTCATCCACCATCAGGCGCGGGCCGGGTGTCACGTTCAGCGCGATCAGAGCGCCCAGCAGGATGGCCGTCGTGCCCGACCCCGGGATGCCCAGCGTTAGCAGTGGTACGAATGACCCGGTACAGGCCGCGTTGTTGGCAGATTCCGGTGCGGCCAGACCTTTGATCGAGCCTTTGCCAAACTCTTCCTGTTCCTGCTTCGGTGCAATATTGCGTTCGACCGCGTAGCCAAGGAAGCTGGCAATTGTCGCCCCAGCCCCAGGCAAGACGCCGATGAAAAAGCCCTGAACTGACTGACGGCCAATGACGGGTGCAATTGCTTTCGCTTCGTCCTTGGTGATGCGGAGGTCCTTGATTTCTCCGTCGTCGCCTTTCAGGTCTTTGGGTTTCAAGACGAGAAACAGCGCCTCGGGCAGGGCGAACATCGCCATAGCCAGCGTAATGAAGCCAAAGCCGGACTGAAGGTCCATGATCCCCATGGTGAAGCGCGGCAGGTTGAACAAAGCGCCTTCGCCCACGGTTGCCATGATCAGGCCAAGGATCGTCATGATCATTGCTTTGGCGACCTGACCCGACCCTGCAAAGGCCGCGATGGCGGACAGGCCTACGACCATAAGGGCAAAGTACTCGGCCGAATGGAACAGCAACGCGACTGAGGACAGTGCTGGCGCGAAGACCATCAACAGAATGGCGCCGAGCGTACCCCCGGCGAAACTGGCGATGGCCGCGATGGTCAGTGCTTTACCGGCCTTGCCTTGCCGCGCCATCGGGTAGCCATCGAAACTTGAGGCCACGGTGCCCGCGACCCCCGGCGCGTTCAGCAGAATGGAAGAGGTCGATCCGCCGAAAATCGCGCCATAGTAGACGCCTGCCAGCAGGATCAGGGCTGCCGACGGATCGCCCATCGAAATCGCGACCGGGATCATAATGGCGATGATCGACATCGGGCCGAGGCCCGGAAGCATGCCGATGAAGGTGCCAATCAGACAGCCGGCGATGACCATCAGCAGGTTTTGGATTGAGAATGCCGTTTGCAGGCCGATCAGAAGTCCTTCAAGCATGTCAGCCTCCGAAAATGCCCGGCAGGGGGCGCATGTAGATGCCCAGGACTTCCTGAACCAGATACCAGACCGCGCCGGTGGCGATGAACGCAACCGGCAGCATGATGTGCCACTTGCGCTCGCCCAGAATGAATGAGCCGAGGATCAGGAAGGCGGAGGTTGAGATCAGAAAGCCAACGGGCCGCAGGCACAGGGCGTAGATCACCATAAGTGCCAGCAGCATCAAAGCTTGATCAAGGTGGTAGTCACCTAGTCTGCGATAGTCGATATCGGCCGCTTTGAGCTCGGATTTCTCAAACCCCAGCAGGATGACCGTGCAGGCAATGATGCCCAGAACAGACAGCACTTTGGGGAAGGTGCTTGGCCAAATTGGGTTGCGCTGCATGAAAGGGGGCAGGCTGCCATCCATCGTAAACCAGGCGGCGTAGCCATAGGCCAGACAGACCCCAAGCAAAACAAGCGCGATCCAGCGATCCAGCGCCATGACATCCCCTCCCTCGTGTTTTTTGTTGATTGTGGCAGAGCGGACGGGCCGCTCTGCCGTGAGTGGTGCTTAGAGGAAGCCCAGTTTTTTCATCAGATCGCTGATCTGCTGTTCTTGCTGCTCGAGGAAGGTCGAGAAATCGTCGCCCGAGTTGTGGATGTTCACCCAACCATTGCGCGCGCGCACTTCTTCCCACTCTGGGGTTTCATACATCTTGGCAATGGCGTCTTGGTAGGCGGCCAGCTTGTCTTCGGGTAGGCCGGGCGCTGCGAAGAAACCGCGCCAGTTGACGAAGGTGGTATCGATGCCCTGTTCCTTCATGGTCTGTGCGTCAGGCGCGGCGTCTACACGCTCATCCGCAGTCACACCGATGATTTTCACCTCGCCTGCATTGGCCAGATCAACCGCTTCCGAGAAGCCGGTGGAAAGCGCTGCGATCTCACCCGACAGCAAGGCTGCCATGGCTTTGCCGCCTGCATCATAAGGAATGTACTTGACGCCAAGCGCGTCCTTACCCGCTGCTTCCATCACCATGGCCGCAACCAGATGGTCCATACCGCCCGGAACCGAGCCGCCGCCGATTGCTGTTGCACCCGGGTCAGCGTCATAAGCCGCAAGCAGGTCCGCCATCGAGTTGATCGGGCTGTCCTTACCGACAACAATGGCCGCGTAGTCGCCAATTGTGCCAGACACCAGTGTCAGGTCGCGGAAGTTATGCGGGAACACGCCCGTCAGTGAGCGGATCACGATGGGGGTCGAGTTCACCATCAGCGTGCCATGGTTGCTGTCGGCGTTCTCGATCAGATAGCCGATGGCCTTACCGCCGCCACCGCCTGACATGTTCTCGTAAGACGCGGTACCCACAAGCCCCGCTTTGGTTAGCGCCTCTCCGGTGCCGCGTGCAGTGCCATCCCAGCCGCCGCCTGCGCCGCCGGGGATCAGGAAGTGGATGCTGTCCACGACCTCGTGGCCGTCAGCCAAAACAGGTCCTGCAAGACCAACAGCGGCCACAGCCGCGATCAGGGCGCGACGGCCCAGTTTGAAAGTTGTCATGATGTCCTCCCATTTGACAACTGGCCGCTTGGCGGCACAGATTGAGATCAAGAAAACACATCAACCTGACATCAACCTGTCATGCGCGAAAATACTGCGAACGCCTCATGAAATTTCTACTGATCGAAGACAATATGGACCTTGCGAACGCAATCGGTTCGCGGATGCGACTGGACGGCCATGTCGTTGATCATGCAGCAACTTTGGACGATGCGACCGCGTTCGTCGAGGCCGAGGAATATGACCTGATCCTGTTGGACATCATGCTGCCCGATGGGGATGGGCGCGATTTCCTCAAACGCCACCGTGCAAGTCATCTGGACACACCTGTCATCGTTTTGACCGCGCGCAGCCAGGTCTCGGATCGAATCGGATCGCTGGATCTGGGGGCCGACGACTATGTCACCAAGCCCTTTGATCACGCAGAGCTTGAGGCCCGCTGCCGCGCCGTTTTGCGCCGCAAATCTGGGATCGCTAAATCAACCATCGAGATCGGCGGTATCGTCTTCGACCCGGTTGCCGGTCACCTGATTGTCGGCGGCGAGACTCTGTCGCTGCGCAATCGGGAACTGCGCCTGTTGGAGTTCTTCATCAATGCGCCCGGTCAGGTGTTCTCGAAACAAAAACTGGCGGACAGGCTGTTTTCCTACGATGACGATGTCTCGGACAATGCTATCGAGGTGTATGTCGCCCGCCTGCGCAAACATCTCGAGCGTTCGGGGTTGAAAATTACCACGTTGCGTGGCCTGGGCTACAGGCTGGATCATGTCAGCTAGCCCCGCGGTTTCAGGATCTCTTCGTAATCGTCTGGTGCTGACCCTGATTGGCGGCGCGGCCATTCTGGCGTTGCTTTTGTTCTTTACAGTGCGCAGTTATGCCGCTCGCGTCGCGCAGCAAGGGCAGGACAATATTCTTGGTGCCTCCGTCACCTCGATCCTCGATGCCGTCGCTCTGCGGGACGGAGAGCTTGAGGTCGACATCCCCTACGCCGCCTTCTCGATGCTAAGTACGCCGTCGGATGATCGGGTGTTTTACGCCATCTTTCAGGGCGGAGAACTGTTGTCCGGCTACGACGATCTTTCAGCCACGAATGGAACGCCCAATGGCGAATGGGTTTTTCAATCGGGCGAGGTGCGCGGAGAGACCATTCGCCAGGTCAGCGCCAGCCGCACTCTCGTGGGTTTGGGAACCCGGACCGAAGTCGAAGTGGCCCTTGGTCAAACGCAAGACGCATTAGCCGAAACCCTCAGGCAGATTTCACGAAACGCGGCGTATTTGGGGATAGGTTTCTTCACGCTGGTCGCCGGGTTATCGTTCTGGGCAACGTCTGCCACCATCGGGCAGTTGAACAAGCTGACGACGTCGGTGACACGTCGGGGCCCACAAGATCTCAGCCCATTCAGAAAACCGGTGCCGCGGGAAATGGCCCCGCTTGTGTCGTCGCTGAACTCTTTGATGGGGCGTTTGGATCAGTCGCTCAGCCAGTCCGAGGATTTCATAGCCGAGGCCGCACACCGGGTTCGGACGCCATTGGCAACGGTTCGGTCTTATGCGGACGCGACGTTGCAACGCGTTGAAAAGGAAGAGAATCGAGAGGCTTTGCGCTCGATGGTGCGAGCAATTGACGAAAGCTCTCGGGCGGCGGGGCAATTGCTGGATCATGCGATGATCACCTTTCGCGCCGATCATCTGGAGCGGGAAGAGATTGATCTAGTCGCTCTCGTCCGCGATCTGGTTCAACGCCTCACGCCCATTGCCGAGATGAAGGACCTTTCCCTGACATTGGTCGGAGACCCCGTTGTGATCTATTCGGGCGATCCGATCCTGATCCAGAATGCGGTACGCAACATGGTCGACAACGCGCTAAAATATGCCCCCGCCGAAAGTGTGGTCGAGATCGAGGTCTCGCAAGGGACGCAAGCGCAGATTAGCGTGCGCGATCAGGGGCCGGGCTTTCCACCAAGCGAAATTGACACGCTCACCCGGCGGTTCGAGCGCGGTAAGAATGCGGCCGGGACTATTGGCTCGGGGCTTGGTCTGACCATCGTTCAGGATGTCGCGAAGGCCCATGGCGGCGATCTGATCCTGACCAACCGAAAAGGCAAAGGCGCATGCGTTACCTTATTGCTTTGATCCTCACACTTCTGGCCTCAGTCTGTGCGGCCGAGGAGTGGGAAGACCAGCGGGTGTTCAACGCTGCCGCTGATGGTCCGCGTTTGCGTATCATCTCCAGCACCGACACCGCGCTTTTCGCGCCGTTGATCGAGGGGTTCCTGACGCAAAACCCGGACGTCTCCGTAGAGTATCTGGTGACCGGAACCGCCGATCTGAATGCGCGTGTGCGGGCAGCGCCTGAGGCGTTTGACATTGTCATTTCCAGCGCGATGGATTTACAGCTGAAACTTGCCAATGATGGGTTCGCAATGCCGCTGGAGAATATACCCGGTTCGGACTGGGCCCAGTGGCATGACAGCCTTTTTGCCTTTACGCAGGAACCAGCGGCTATCGTCATCAACCGTGCGGCCTTCGCTGGGTATCCCGTTCCGCAAACCCGGCAGGAACTGATCGAGGCCCTGCGCGCGCGCCCCGAAGCCTTCCGTGGGAAGGTCGGAACCTATGATATCCGCCAATCCGGCTTGGGCTATCTGTTCGCCACGCAAGATGCTCGCGCCTCTGAGACCTTTTGGCGTCTGATGGAGGTCATGGGAGGGCTGGACCTGCGTCTGTATTGCTGCTCGGGCGACATGATTGACGACCTGACAAGCGGCTCGATCGCGGTGGCCTACAACGTGCTTGGCAGCTACGCAACGGCGCGGGTTGAAGGCAAAGAGGCGCTCGAAGTCATTCTGCCCAGCGATTTTCAGACAACCATGATGCGAACAGCAATGGTGGTGAAAAACACGCAATATCCTGCTTTCGCCGAGGCGTTTGTCCGCCACCTGATCGTTGCAGGGCCTGAGCTGGCACCTTTGCCCTTGCTCACCTCACAGCAGGCGCAGGAGACCGCAGTTATCACGCTGGAGCCCGCTTTGTTGACCTATCTCGACACGCTCAAACGCAGGAAATTCCTGACGGCCTGGGAAGATGCCGTCATTCAGAAATAGCGCGATCCTCAAGGGCCTTTAGCTCAAGCTGCAGGCCCTTTTCATAGTCTGTTGATCCGTTCTCAGACCGCCACAGGCAATAGGCTGCCATTCGCCAAGCGTACCATGGTTGCAACGCGTCGTAGCGGGCAACTGTCTCGGGGTCGCCATACTCAGTCAGGAATCGCGCGCGTTCGTCCGGGGCCAGCGGTGCGCCACGATACAGATGCTGCATGGCAGGCGATAGGAACAGGGCCAGATCCTCGCAAGGATCGCCAATTGCCGGGCATTGCCAGTCGATCAGGGTTAGGCTTGACCCGTCCACCAGAATGTTCCCGGCCACAGGGTCGCCGTGGATCAGGCACGTTCTTTTTGTTGGCGGCACAGGGTCCTCAGGCCGCATCGCGGTGACGCGATCTTTAAAGCCAGAGGAACACAACGCCAAGAGCTCTGCCCCGTGGCGAGCCAGATCAGCGCTGCCGTTCCGTCCTGTAGGCAGCGGCAAATCGACCGTTGCGCCATGCAATCTGCGCAGCAAAGAGGCGACCTGAGCCGTGTCACTTTCCCACGGGCGACCCGGCGCGTGATCGTACAGAACCCAGGCGTCGCCCTGATGTTGCCCCGTTGCCCGCAACCGGGGTACGAACCCGTCCTGCTCAAACGCGCGCAGACACTGTGCTTCGAGGCGGGCGTCATTGCGGAACATGGGGTTGCGCAGTTTGGTTCGGTAAAGCTTCAATACCGTGTCGCCACTCTCCCCCAGTACTTTCCACACCATATTGGTCCGACCCCCAAACAGAGGTTCGAACTGCACGGACCCCGTGATCAGCCCGCGCGTGCGCAGCTGGTCAATCAGGTCTGGTAGAGGCGCGTTGACATGGGGCAGGGGACGTACCGCTCAGCAAGGGAATCGTGATTTGCCAAGGTTTGGACTGCCAGCCCGGTCAGATCAAGCGCCTGTTCGGATCGCCGTCACCTCATCCGAGCGCACAATGGCCCCACTTTGCAGGGACAGATGCACCGTTCCATCAGCGATTTGCGCCTCAACCACGCGGTTATAACTGGCGGCCAGACGCTGCGACAACAGCTCGTCGTCCTTGTAACTCTCCAACGTGGCAGAATAGGTGCCCTGGCTCAGAGGATAGCCCGAAGCGTCGGTTCCGGCCCAGAGGAATTCAGTGTCTGTGTGATTGACCGGAATGCGGTCGATCACGGTACCGGTTGAATTGCGGATCACCATGATGGCCTCATCGCTTGTTGCGTCGGCCTGAGCAAATAAGGTGACCGGTTGGCCTTCGAATCGAAAGGCTGAAGCGGATCGAACATCAACGCCCACCCAATTAGACAGCTCACTCAGCTTTTGTCCACCCAAGGCCGTGCTCAGGGAAGACAACAAGTCATTGGTCTGAACCTGCTGTTCGACCATCGAGAACTGGGCCAGCTGAGATGCGTATTCCGAGGAATCCATAGGCTCGAGCGGGTCCTGGTTTCGCGCCTGTGCGGTGAGCATCAGCAGAAAGGTTTCAAAATCCGAGGTCAGCTTGGACGCTTGTGATGCAGCCGAAGTCGGGGTCTGTGTTCCAGTCTGAGCTGAACTTGTTGGAGTGATCATCTGTCAAAGCCTCATATCAATGCCACGACCCGAGAGATTTCGGGGAATGATCGGAGCGTTTGGCGTGTCCGGTTCTGTCGAATGGAGAGAGCCATAGTCGCTTGCCTTCGGGTGTGCGGTATCATCCTGCGCATCGTCCGATGTGCTTAGGTCAAACGAGATATCGCCATATCCAAGGCTTTGGAATTCGGCCTCCAAAACGGCCAGATGTCGGCGCATCAGGTCCAGTGTTTCGGGGCGCTCGGCGGCTATGGTCAGAACCATCCCATCCTCGCGACCGTTGAGCGTGATGGAGACCCGCCCCAGTTCCTCGGGGCTGAGCGCGATCTCGATCGTACCGGAACCCGCCCGAACCTGAATCGCCGCCGCCATCTGCCCGGCGATGGCCCGGGTGATCTCAGCCTTTGCAGACTGCGTTGCGGGCTGCGCAAGCGAAGCCGTGTCGCGGACGTTTTGAAACAGCGGTTCTTCGCGCGTGGCAATCACACCATCAGTTTCAGGAATCGCCGTGGTGGTTTCGGCATCGGCGCTCCGCACAGACGCCATCACCTGCATCTGCGCAAGAGTTGGCGTTGGTTTGGAAGGTTGAGGCGCAGTTGGAGTCGCATTTGTCTGGGGCGCAGCCGCTGTTTCAGCAGGTAGCGCCGAAACTGAGGATTGTGCACGCTCAGTTGGAACAGGCTGCCCAGCGATTGGCCTTGCGGGCAAGACCTGACCGTCCGACGCTTTGACGGACGCCGGCTGGGCTACGCTGTATTGTGACTGCACATGCGAACCGTGCGTGTTTTCGACCTCGGGGCGCTGCGGTGCCGCAATCGTAACCTGGTGCATTGCGCCTGTGTCGGTTTTCGGCGCCTCTGCACCCTCGAGATTTGAGGGAATAGGCGCAGTTTCAGACCCTTGCGGTACCTGCGTCGCGCTCGGTACGGGCAGTGCGGTCAGGTCCTCAAACACCCGTTCTTCAGGAGTGTCGGGCTTGATCGGCAGGGGGTCTGCGAGAACCTCTTCGAGTGCAGGATCCTCGGGCATGATGTCCTGCTCAACGGCGGCTTCATCCTCGGCTTCCGGCTGCGGCGTCTCTTCCTCCAGAACATCTTGAAAGCGCGTGGACATCTCGGATGTGGTTTCGCGCGTCCCCGGTTTCGTGGCCGCGGTTTGCGTGGGTGTCATCAGCGTAAGAGGGTTGGGCATTTTGCTCCGGCTCCGTCGTGGTTGACCGTCAAACTGCCCAAAGGAAGTTACGTTTATTTTAACCGCTTTCGTCTTTGATCAAGAAAGTTCGATGCAATTTTCGGAGAAGCCGATGAAAATCCCTCCCCTCCAGTCGATGCCGCCGCCGCCCTCAACCCATGACCGCCTGCAAGCCGCCGCAGTCGAGCTCGAGGCGGCGTTTCTGGCCGAAATGCTGAAATCCGCAGGCTTGGGAAAAGCACGCGATTCGTTCGGTGGCGGTGCCGGTGAGGACCAGTTCTCGTCCTTTCTTGTTCAGCAACAGGCCCGGCAAATGGCGCAATCCGGAGGCGTTGGCCTGTCTGAACTTCTGTTTCAATCCCTGATGGAGAATTCCGATGACGCATGAACCCAACCTTCTGATCAAATCTCTGGAAGAGGTTCTCGATCTTGAGCGCGTCGCGCTTGTGGACGGTGATCTTGAGCGTCTCAATCAAATGGCCCCTGAAAAAGAGAAACTGATCGGTGAGATAAACGATCTTCAGGTGCTGAGCAGCGATGATCTGCTTCGCGTCCATCAAAAGGTGGAGCGCAATCAGGCGCTGCTGAACAGCGCGGCCGAGGGGATTCGCGCGGTGGCCACCCGCATGGCAGAGCTGCGTCGCGTGCGGCAGGAATTCAGCACTTATGGAGCCGACGGGCAACGCAACGGTTTTACCGTGCGGGGTCAGGCAAAGCTGGAAAAACGCGCATAGGGCCAGAGTTGATTCAAATCCGAAATTTCGAGTCGGGCCGCTTTAGCACTCCGTTAGGGGATCGAGGTCAAAAGTGGTGCTGCACCTGAAACATCGGGTGGCGCGACGGGCCGGACGGCGCATCGCACAGGTCAGAAAGACACCAAAGCCCGCTTATCTTGCGGGGTGATCTTGGGCGCTGAAGCCCTAACGTAAAAGGATGGAACTATGTCCAGTATTCTGACAAACAACGGCGCGATGGTTGCGCTGCAGACTCTGAAATCGGTCAACAAAAACCTCGAGATGACCCAGAACGCGATCTCGACCGGCAAGGATGTCGCAACAGCAAAAGACAACTCGGCCGTCTGGGCGATTTCCAAAGTGATGGAATCGGATGTCAAAGGTTTCAACGCGATCAAAGACAGCCTTTCGCTGGGTGAATCGACGGTCGCTGTTGCGCGAAACGCGTCTGAAACTGTCACCGACCTTCTTACCCAGATGAAGGAAAAGATCGTCGCGGCGCAGGAAGACAACGTGGATCGTGGTAAGATCAACGATGATGTGACTGCGCTGAAGAACCAGATCACTTCGGTCGTGGGTGCTGCCCAATTCAATGGGTTGAACCTTGTTGATGGTTCGGCTGGTTCAGCATCCATCCTGGCCTCTTTGGATCGGGACAACACTGGAGCTGTGACAGCTTCTTCCATCACGGTGGCGGGTCAGAACCTGTCGACCGGTGGCTATACCTCAGCGGCTGTATTCGACGGCTCGACCGGCTCGTCGACAGCCAATGATCGGGTCGGTGCCACCATTGCTGCTGGTGCTACATCGGCAACCGCACTGGTGACTGATGAGTCCAGTGGTGCTTTTGCGGCGGGCGACAAAGTGGTTGTCGCTATTGATGATCAGGTTGTCTCCTACACCGTGTCTGCGGCAGATGCGGCAGCCACCACGACCGGTGACCTTGTTGCCGTTGGTTTGAAAGCCAAGATAGAAGAGTTAGGCATAACCGGTCTGACCGTCGACTACGACTCGGGCACGGCAGGCACTCTGTCTGTTACTAATGGCACGGGTTCAGACGTTTCGTTCTCTGCTCAGTACGTGAACGCAGGCTCGGGTGGTCTGGGTGCGCTGACTGGCATTGACGTGTCGACCGGTCCGGGAGCAACCGCCGCGCTGGCAGCTGTTGAATCGCTGATCGACACCTCGATCGACGCTTCGGCCGCATTCGGTTCGGCCCAGGGCCGGATCGAGACCCAGAAAGAGTTCATTTCGAACCTGACTGACTCGTTTAAATCGGGCATCGGCTCATTGGTGGACGCCAATATGGAAGAAACCTCGGCCCGTTTGCAGGCTCTGCAGGTGCAGCAGCAGCTGGCCACCCAGTCGCTGTCGATTGCCAACCAGGCGCCGCAGTCGATCCTGTCTCTGTTCCGTTAAACTCGGAACCCGGCCGGGGCGTGAACACCACGCCCCGGTCCTGACTGCCTGAAGACGACCTATTGGAAGGATTTCAAGTGACACCGCAAAGCTACACTCAACGCGCCTATGCGCAATCTGCCGCTCCGACCCGCACGCCGCGGGATACAGAGTATGAGGCGATCTCGAAAATCACGCATCGGCTCAAGGCAGCAGCGGCCCGGAAGGCAACGGATTTTTCCGGATTTGTTCAGGCACTGCATGAAAATCGGCGGTTGTGGACTGTGCTGGCGACTGGCGTAGCGGATTCGAACAACTCGCTGCCGAAGGATCTGCGCGCGCGGATTTTCTACTTGGCCGAATTTACGGAACAACACAGTGCGCAGATTTTGGGGAACACCGCGACGGTAGAGCCTCTGCTGGAGATCAACATGGCCGTTCTGCGCGGCCTACGACACATGAGGGCCGCCGGATGAGTGGCCTGGTCCTGAAACTTGCCCCGAAAGAGCGGGTGTTGATCAATGGTGTAGTGATCGAGAATGGAGACCGCCGCAGCCGGTTTTCGATCATGACATCGCAAGCCAACGTTTTGCGACTGCGCGATGCGATCCACCCGGACGAAGTCACAACGCCTGTGCGCCGCGTTTGCTATGCCGCGCAGCTGGTGCTGTCCGGTGATATGGAGCCCGATCAGGCGCGCCAGCAATTGCTGCGCCGCGTTGAGGAGCTGAGCCAGGTGTTCACGGATTCAGACAGTCGTCGTGTCCTGAGCGAGGCGACCGAAGCACTGGTGGCCGAGCAATACTATAAATGCCTCAAGTCCCTCCGCTCCTTGCTGCCGCGGGAAGAGCGGTTGATGGCGTACCAGCAATGACGTTCCAGCCTGTCATACCCTCTGGCGGTATTGTTGGCTGGCGTTTTTTGCAACGGACCTACGAAGCGCAACTGGAGAGCTTTACGAATTCCAGCGTCAACCAGAGGGACAGGAAGTATTTTCTGGAAAACATAAGCAAGGTTCAATCTGCAGAAGACCTTGTGTCGGATCGTCGGCTGCTACAGGTGGCTTTGGGCGCCTTCGGATTGGAAGAGGACCTCAACAATCGCTTCTTCATCCAAAAGGTATTGGAAGATGGAACCAGAGTTGATGATGCTCTGTCCAACCGGCTGTCTGACAAACGGTATCGCGAGTTTTCTCAAGCCTTCGGTTTTGGCCCCGGAGAGGTGCGCAAGACCGGACTGATCACGAATATGGAGCAGATTGCCGAAGACAATTTGGTGTCCCGTTTCGAAGTTTCGGTCGGTGAGACAAATGAGACGATGCGGATTTCCCTCTACGCGCAACATGCGCTTAGCGAACTTGCTGCCGGTGACAGCCGCGCGGATACGAAGTGGTTCGATTTGATGGGCTTGCCGCCCTTGCGCAGCATGATGGAGACCGCGCTTGGCCTGCCATCCTCGTTCTCGCAGCTCGATTTGGACAGGCAGCTTGAGGTGTTCAAGGACCGTTTGTCAGGCTTGACCGGATCGGATAATCTGGCCCAATTCACCGACCCTGAGGCCATCCAGAAACTGACTGATACGTATCTGGCCCGCAGTCAGATCGCGCAACTGCAAAGCACAATATCACCGGCGCAGACCGCTTTGATCTTGTTGGGTGCGGGCTAGAGTTGGTGCTTTTTGCACCAATCGTCAGGGCGGTGGGATGGGACCTAATCCAGTCTGCACATCATATGGTCGAACCAAATCAAACGCAGCGAGCTTGATATTTCGCCGAGCTTAAGCTGGGTCCCCGACTTCAACATCAGCCGCTGTACGCAGGGCAAAACACGTGACTGGCTGGGACACGTTGCGCAGTTTGATATCGCCGAGGGGGATTGCATTGCAGCATGCGGGCTCAATGTCTTGCGAGACGACAATGCGGTACCCGGTCGATTTACTATGCTCACCCAGACGTGCAGCGACGTTGGCGGCTTGTCCGATAACGGTGAAATCCAACCGTTCGCGCGAGCCGACATTGCCATAGGTCACCCGGCCATAGGACACGCCGATTGAGCAGTCGCAGTGGATATCAGGATCCGCTGAACGCAGTTCGGCGAGTTTTTCGACGATTTCTGTTGCCGCCTGTTGGGCATTCGCGCGGGCCTGCGCGGGTTCCGCACCCGCTGGGAAAACGGCCAGAACGGCGTCGCCTATGAATTTCAGAACCTCGCCCCCGTTTTCGTCCACGATACCCGAGACCGTTTCAAAGAACTCGTTCAGCAGATTGATATAGGCATCCCGGCTAAGGCTTTCCTCCAGGCTGGTCGAGTTGCGCAAATCGCAGAACATGATGGCTGCATCAATCTCATCCCCGTCGCCGCGTCGGATCTCTCCGCCCAGCACGCGCGCGCCTGAGCGTTTGCCAACATAGGTTTCCAGCAGAACCTGTGCGTTTTCGCGTTGCATGAACACCTCGTAAAAGCGGGCGATCACGGCGGAGCATTCGAATACCAACCCAAGGTTCTCTGTCGTGAACCCATCGGGATGATCGCAGCTGAGCGTTAGTACGTTTGTTCGACCGTCCGAGAAAGGCAGCGGCATGGCGACATAGTCCGTGGCCCCTTTGGCGCGCAGATCTTCAATGATGGGAAAGCTGTTGTGCGGGTTCTCTTCGTTCACCCTCTGGCGCACGCCGCCCAACCCGTTCGAGACATGGCGCAACGGGCTGTTGATGAACGCAGGGTGGTCGTAGATTTCATAGGTGGGCGCGCGGGTCAGGATCTCATCCTCGCCCTTCTCCCAAATAAAGTGTTTACCCGCGATCAAGGGGTGCAAGGACCATGCCAGAATACTGAGGCGCTGGATCGCTATCCCGTGTTCCAGCATCTTTTCAGCCAGCGCCTTGGTGAACGCTTCGGGTGTATCCGACAGGGACGCCCCACGCATCAGCCAGTCGATCAGCGGACCGCTGATATTGCTGTCTTCGGTGTCGCGCAGTTGGTTCTTGCCCAAGTCGATATCCGTATAGGCACTGGGCATGAATCCAATATGCCCCCGAATTGCAGCGCTCTCTGGCAAGGCGTCGTCATAGGCCCATACCGAATTGGTCAGGCGACCTCCGGGCAAGTTGATATCGTGATAGGTCGCGGTTCCTTTGAAGGGGCAAAAGGTTTGCAGGCCGGTTTCACCGCTCAGATCGACGCACACATCCGCACGCGGGACGTAGATTGTCGGCGGTAGCCGGGTTTCATACATCACCTTGGCATTCCGGCTTTCGGCCAACAGGAGGCCATCGCGAAAAATCGCGATCCTGTCGGACAGATGTTCGACCGAGATGTCATAACCGTTGGATTTTGGTGTGGTGTGGACGTTCATCGCCATCCCTCCCTTGCCCGGAGTCCCTATAGAATGGGCGTTTTGGTCGGGCATTCCAAGAGGGGCGCGGGTTTTCCTGCGGCCAATAGCGTTTCGAGTTTATGTTGTATCGCTTATTCGCTGCCTCTCCCTTCGGTCGAACGCAAAAAGCGATACAGGGCGCTTCAACGAAAACTCGAAACGCTCTAAACCATCTGGATGACGTCTTTTTCGATCGAAAGCATATAGCCCTTTTTGGCGATGTTCTTGACCAGCAACTCACTGACCATCTGATTGCCCAAGGCGTCGCGCAGCCGTTTGATGCGGGTGGCGCCTGCGGCCTCGTCACAATCGGCTGCATCGCGCCCCGATATCGTCGCCTCGATCTGTGCGCCTGATAGGACCTCATCATCCAAACGGGATTCCGCCAGCACCGAGAGGGTCTCCATGGCCGCTGGGGTCAGTTTGAAGTCCATGTTGTTCAGGTAGACGGTGTTTTCCTCGCGGCTGATCAGCAGCGATGTCACCTGGATGCCGGTGCGTTCGATCTGTGCCATGCGCCGGTTCAGCAGCGCAAGCATCACCAGAAACACGAGGGCCGAGATCATCATCGCGCAGGCAAAAACCAGCAGCACATAGATCACCATGCGGTAACTGGACAGCGTATCGGCAAAGGCCGTCCCGGATTGGGCCAGAATCTCGAGCAACCGGATTTCGGATTGTGAGGTCAGATCCGCCTCGACAAAAAGCTGTTCAACGCGGGCGTTGAAGGCGTTGGCATCGGGCAGCGTCCAGAACAGGAACAGCGCGGCGGTGATCAGGATCACGACAATGGCGGCAATGCCCAGACCGAAAAGACGCACGCCCGAGCGTCGCGCCTCAGAAACGGAGATAGAATTGTCCGGCATTGGCCTTCCTTTGATCCAACCCTTCCGGCCCAAAGACGGACTGGACATTCAGCAGGGTCCACCCCGAACCGCTGAGGCGTTGGGCGACTTCACTCGTTGCCTGACCCTTGTCGCAGGACGACACTTGCATCACGCCGTAGTGCAGGCGCAGCGGGTTGTCCTGTTTGGCCTTGTAGTCGGCATAACATTCGGCGGCCAAAGCCACCGGGGCCACCGATATTAGCGCCGCTGCGACCAGAGAAGAGAAGATCTGTTTCATAAGCTGCATCCTGCGCATGGCTTGGGTTGATATTCAATGACCAAAGGGGTTTGCGGTGCCTGATATCCAATAACACGCGGCCGATATTGCTTGTCTGAGGGGGGTGGACCCAGTGTTGAGGCATCAAAGACGCGGTCCATCACGGGGTCGCCAAAATCTCGGAAAAGGACAGGCATCATGCATAGGAAATTCATCGCTCTGATCATCGCGACGGCAATGGCGATTACCGGCGTATCAGCCTCAAAGGCGCGTGCTGCGGATACGGGAGATATTCTCGGTGGGCTGGCCGCGATCGCGATCATTGGCGCAGGGGTGCATTACTACAACAAGGAAAAGCGCAAGGATCGTGAGAAGGCCTCACGGCAAAACAACCACGTGCAAACCGCGCCTCAGGTCAAACACCACAAGGTGAAGCCTTTGCCGAGACACGTGGCACGCTATGACCTGCCACAACGCTGCTTGCGCCAGCATGACAATTACGGGCAACGTCCGCTGTTGGGCACAAAGTGCCTCAAGAAGCACTACAAACACGCCAAAAGCCTGCCGCAAGAGTGCAAGGTCGGTTTCTGGAATGGCAACAAGGTGAAGCGGGCGTATGAACCTGCATGCCTGCGCCATCACGGATACCGCGTCGTTTACAAGTAACACGGTCGAGCAGGAGTGGTGCAAAACAGCACCGCGATGAGAGAGGGTGGCGTAAGCTGCCCTCTCTTTTTTTGTTGCGGCGGCTGTGAAAACGCGGTTTTCCGAAGGGATGACAAAACCGAATTATGAACTCGAACAGGGTCTGCACGCGCAGGGCCATATCCGGATAGCAGGCGTGGATGAGGTCGGGCGCGGCCCGTTGGCCGGACCTGTGGTTGCTGCCGCCGTGATCCTGAACCCAGACGATATTCCTGACGGGCTGAACGATTCCAAGAAGCTCTCGCTCAAGCGACGCACAGCGTTGGAGGCAGAGTTGCGGGACCGGGCCGAGATCGCCTTGGCCGAGGCGTCGGTCGCCGAGATTGATGAGCTCAATATCCTGCGCGCCTCGCATCTGGCCATGGTTCGCGCGGTTCAGGCGCTGGATCCGGCACCCGATTTCTTGCTGATCGACGGGAATATGATTCCAAACGGGCTGCAGATTCCGTCCGACGCCGTGATCAAGGGGGATGGTATATCTGTGTCGATTGCGGCGGCTTCGATCATCGCGAAAAACTGGCGCGATCAGCTGATGGTGGATTTAGCGCAACAGCATCCCGGCTACGGCTGGGAGGCAAATGCCGGATATCCGACAAAACAGCACCGCGAGGCGCTGCAAAATCTTGGCGTGACCCCACATCATAGGCGTTCGTTCAAGACGGTACACAATATCTTGTATCAAGAGTAAATCGTAAGTCGCTGATTCAAAAAAGAAATTGACGGCGAATCGTCTTTGACTCATCCTTGTCTCAACCAAATGAGCGCAAAAGCGCCGTGGATACTTGAGGCAGTGATATGACAACGACCACAAAAAAGGGCGCAAAAGCGCTCCCTTTAAACACGATTCTATCTGGGGACTGCATCGATGTGATGAACAGTCTGCCCGAGGCGTCGGTTGATCTGATCTTTGCGGATCCGCCCTATAATTTGCAGCTAAAAGGCCAGTTGCACCGCCCCGATAACAGCCAGGTGGATGCGGTTGACGATCACTGGGATCAATTCTCAAGCTTCGGTGCTTATGACCAGTTCACGCGTGAGTGGCTGAAGGCGGCGCATCGTCTGCTGAAACCCAATGGCGCGATCTGGGTGATTGGCTCGTACCATAACATCTTCCGCGTGGGCTCGGCCCTACAGGACGCGGGATATTGGATTCTGAACGATGTCGTATGGCGCAAGTCGAACCCGATGCCGAATTTCCGCGGCAAGCGGTTCACCAATGCGCATGAAACGATGATCTGGGCGTCGAAGCGCGAAGGCGCGAAATACACGTTCAACTACGAAGCTTTGAAGGCGCTGAACGAAGGCGTGCAGATGCGTAGTGACTGGGTTCTGCCGATCTGCACCGGGCATGAGCGCCTGAAGGACGAAAACGGCGACAAGGCGCATCCGACACAGAAGCCGGAGTCTCTGCTGCACCGCGTTCTGATTGGCTCGACCAATCCTGGTGACGTGATTTTGGATCCGTTCTTTGGCACCGGCACAACAGGTGCCGTCGCCAAGATGCTAGGCCGTGAGTTCATCGGCATCGAGCGCGAAGAAAGCTATCGCAAAGTGGCCGAGAAGCGCATCTCGAAGGTGCGCAAATTCGACCGCGAGGCGCTGGAGGTCAGCGCCAGCAAACGCGCCGAACCGCGTGTGCCTTTCGGCCAATTGGTCGAACGTGGGATGCTGCGCCCGGGCGAAGAGCTTTACTCGATGAACCAGCGCCACAAAGCCAAGGTTCGCGCGGATGGAACGTTGGTTGGCGACAATGTCAAAGGCTCGATCCATCAGGTTGGTGCGCATCTTGAGAACGCCCCCTCCTGCAACGGCTGGACCTATTGGTGCTTCAAGCGCGATGGCAAAACGGTGCCGATCGATGTGCTGCGCCAGCAGATCCGGGCCGAGATGCACAACTGATATCACGAAAACCGCCGGTGCCTGTGGCCTGACACAAGGCACTACGCCTTGCCCCGCCGTTCTCGGCGGGGTCTTTTGTTTTCCGGTCATAGGTGATTGCATGGGCGCGTCGCCAGCACCGCCTCAGAGGTTTCTGTCATGAGCGAGACAACTGCCAGCCCATCCAGACTGGAACGGTTCGCCGTCACACAGCCAGATGTTGTGGATCTGGACAACAAATACACCGAAGCCGCAATGCAACGGCACAAGCAGGAGGGTCTGGAACTGGCCGTCCGCGCACGCTGGATTGCTATGGCCTTGACCGGTGTTCTACTAATCTTTCTGAACCCGCAATGGGAGGTGCTGTGGTATCATTTCATCCTGCTTCTCATCTGTGCCAATGGTTGGTTGATCCGGCGCGCAGGACGGGTCGGGCAATCGCGGACCGAGCTGTTGCTGATCTTCGTCGATCTTCTGATCATGACGCTTGGGATGATTGTGCCGAACCCGTTCAGCGATGATGTGCGGCCTTTGGCCATGCAGTACCGGTTCGATAATTTTCAATATTTCTTCATCATTCTGGCTGCCGGAACGCTGGCCTATTCGTGGCGTACGGTTGTCGCGATTGGCTCCTGGACGGCACTAATTTGGACGGCGGGTTGGATCATCGCTTGGTGGGTGGCCACGCCGATTCCGGGGATCAGCCAGAAGGTGGCGGCGGCTTTGCAGGGCTATCCGGACGTCGCAGAGCTGCTGGACCCAAACAGTTTCGATATCCCACAGCGCATTCAGCAGGTGATCGTGTTCGTCATGGTTGCGGTGACGCTTGGCGTGTCGATGCGACGGCTAAATCGCTTGTTGATGAGCAATGCAGGGCTGGAGCGGGAGCGAGCCAACCTGTCGCGCTACTTCTCGCCCAATGTGGTCGATGAGCTCAGCCAGAATGACGAGCCGCTTAAACAGGTGCGCAAGGCGGATATTGCGGTGCTGTTCATCGACATTGTGGGCTTTACGAAATTTGCGGCCGGACGGGACCCCTATGAGGTGATCGAGGTGTTGCGCGGGTTTCACGCTCGTATGGAGGCTGAGGTGTTTCACCACCGTGGCACTTTGGACAAATATCTGGGTGACGGGCTTATGGCGACTTTTGGCACTCCGGTCGCAACGCCTTTGGACGCCACCAATGCGCTGGGCTGCGCGCGCGCGATGGTTGGCGTCATCGACGATTGGAACCAGGAACGGCTTCGTGCGGGAGAGCATGATATCCATGTCGGGATCGGCGTGCATTTTGGTTCGGTCGTTCTGGGGGATATCGGGGCCAACCGGTTGGAATTTGCTGTGATTGGAGATGCGGTGAATGTCTCGGCCAAGTTGGAGGCGATAACCCGTGATTTTAACGCCCGGATCGTGGTCAGTGACGCGTTGCGGGAGCAGGCATTGCGCGAGAATCCGAATGGCGGAGCGTTGATGGATGGGTTTCAGAAACGCCAGGGCCAGACCGTTCGCGGAGTTGAAACCCCTATGGATATCTGGGTTTTGTGAACGGCTCCCGCCTGTTTGGGCAGCATCAAAGATGCAGCCCCTCAAGTTGGGCCGGGCAGCGCGCGGTGCGCGCTGCTGTCACGCCCTTGGGCCTGGGTTCAGTGCTTTGTTGTAGGGGTGCCAGTCGGTGATCTCGGGGTAGTAGTGCCGCCGCCAAGCGCGGACGCGAGGGTTCATGACGCGGCGCCACAAGGGCGGGATCATCGCGGCGACGGTCATGACCGGGTAGCCGTAGGGCAGTTGCGGTGCGTCTTCCTGCGCGTGGTTCTGCAGCAGCGGGAAGCGACGATTGGGTTTGTAGTGGTGATCCGAGTGCCGCTGCAGGTTGATCAGTAGCCAGTTCGACGCTTTTTGCGAGGCGTTCCATGAATGCCGAGGCAGAACGTGTTCGTATTTGCCCTCGCCCAAGTGTTTTCGCGTCAGGCCGTAGTGTTCCACGTAGTTGACCAGCTCTAACTGCCAGATTGCGACGCCCGCTTGCAGTAGGAATAGGGCGAGGCCGGGCCATCCTCCGATCAGGGCGGCGAGGATCAGCATGCCGGTTTGCAGCGCCCAGTAGCGCCAGAACGGGTTAGAGCGGTCAGTCCAGAGGCGGTCCTTGCGGGCCAGCTTGTTGCGCTCGGCCCGGAAGGCCGAGATCAGACATTGCAGCAGGACGCGGGGGTAGAAGCGGTGGAAGCCTTCGTTGTAGCGCGCCGTTACAGGGTCGCGCGGGGTGCCGACGTGACGGTGATGGACCAACAGATGCTCGGACCGGAAATGAGAATACAAGACCATCGCGAGAAGGAGATCGCCCAGCCAACGTTCGGACCGGGATTTCTGGTGCATCAGCTCGTGGCTGTAGTTGATCCCGATCGTGCCTGAAATGACCCCCATACCGAAGAACAGCCCGATTTTCGAACAGCTCGACAGGTGATCGCTATGGTTTGCGTACCAGATCAGGCCAAACAGCGTGACGAATTGGACAGGCGCCCAGAGCTTGGTCAGCAGGATATACCAATGCAGCGCGTCATCGGGCGTTTCAGGGTCGGCGTTTTGCAGGTTTAGGCCGGTCAGGCGGTCCAAAACCGCAAAGGCCCACCATGTGGAGAGCGGGATCAGCAAAACCCACCAACCCCCTGCAAAGGCCGTTGCCCAGATCAGCGGGATCAGCAAGAAGGACACCCAATAGGGCAGGGCAGCTTGCCAGCGCGAGAGGGTTTGAGTCGCGATCATCCATGATGCTCCGAATAGGCAGGTGAACCCTAGCCGGACAGACCGGGCTTGCCCAGCGGGCTTATTGATCCTGCCACAGGTCGTAGGCTTTGCGCATCACTGTCGGCAGGTCGCTGGGTTTGAAGTCATGCTTGGGCAATAGGGTCAGCCCGTCGGGTTCGGTGCCCTCGGGCAGCGGTGCGGTCCAGATCCGCAACACCAGATGGAAATGCGTGAATGTATGGCGCACCTCGCCGTTCAGCGCGCGCCACTCTGCCGAAAACGGCGGGGCCTCGGGCGGGGTCTCGGACCAGTCCGAGCCGGGCCAGCCCAACATACCACCCAGCAGACCCTTGTCGGGGCGGCGTTCCAGCAGGAACGCTCCGTTTGGGTGTTGCGCGATGTAGACATGGCCGAATCGCGTGGGTTTGGGCTTTTTGGGCGACTTCTTCGGCAGCTCAGGTTGCGTGCCTGCAGCGCGGGCAAGGCAGGGGGTCTGCACGGGGCAGATTCCACAGGCCGGGGATTTGGGTGTGCAGATTGTGGCTCCCAGATCCATTACGGCCTGCGCGTAGTCTCCGGGGCGCAGCTCTGGTGTCAGTGCGGCTGCTCTCTCCTTCAGAACAGGTTTTGATCCGGGCAACGGGTCGTGAATATCGTAAAGCCGTGCCATCACCCGCTCGACATTGCCATCCAGCACAGTTTCGGGCCGGTCAAACGCAATGGCCGAGATCGCGGCGGCGGTATAGGGGCCTATACCCGGCAGGTCCAACAGCGCGTCATAGGTGTCGGGGAACTGTCCGTTGTGCTTATCCGCCACTACACGGGCGCATTTCAGCAGGTTGCGGGCGCGGGCGTAGTAGCCGAGGCCTGCCCATTCCCCCATGACCTGATCATCGGGGGCGGCAGCCAGCGCCTGCACGGTCGGCCAGCGCGTGGTGAAGCGGGTGAAATAGTCCCGGACGGCGGCGACGGTTGTCTGTTGCAGCATGACCTCGGACAGCCAGACCCGGTAAGGGTCCGGCACCACGCCTGCGGCGCGATCGGCAGGGCCGACACGCCATGGCATCTCACGCGCGTGGCGGTCATACCAGTCGAGCAATTCAGCGCTCAGGTTAAATTCGGGGCTGTCACGCAAGTTTTATCTATCTCACTGTCGGGTTTCGCTGGCGCCTGCTGGCCTGCCTACTACAATAGCGGTGCAGGAGTTGGAAACCAGATGCAGCGCAGACGTTCTTCGACCCGCGGGTTCAAACGCACCGCGACATTGCTGAACGATCAGATCAGGCGCGCCGGCGAAAGCCGGGGCTTTGCGGTTTCGCGCCTTCTGACCCACTGGGCCGAGATCGTGGGCCGGGACACTGCCGCCATCGCAAGACCCGTGAATGTGGGCTATGGCCGGAACGGGATGGGGGCGACCCTGACCGTACTGACAACCGGGCCACAGGCCCCAATGCTGGAAATGCAGAAAGAACAACTGCGAGGGAAGGTGAACGCCGTTTACGGCTACAACGCGATCAGCCGTGTGCGCATCACCCAGACCGCTCCGACCGGATTTGCCGAGGGGCAGGCCAGTTTCGACCACAAGCCGAAACAAGCGAAACCAGAGATCAAACCTGAAATCATGGCCGAAGCGGGCAGGGTCTCGCAGGATGTCCATGATGAAGATTTACGTGCGGCCCTTGAACGTCTGGGCCGCAACGTTTTATCCAAGCAGAAACGCTGAGAAAGGGCTGAGAATGAGCCGTATTGCAACCGTAATCTGTGCGGCTGTCGCCGTAGCCGCTGGTGGCTATTGGATGACAGCTTCGAACACGTCTTCCGTCAATCCTTTGGTTGGCAGCGCCATCGCGCAAGAGGCCAATCTCGACACCTCTACGATCATCGAGATGGTGCAAGGGGCCGAGGATGCGCCGGTCGAGATCATCGAATATGCCTCCTACACTTGTCCGCATTGCGCCACCTTCCATCAGGGTGCCTATAAGCAGCTGAAGAAGGACTTCATCGACACCGGCAAGGTCAAGTTCATCTATCGTGAGGTCTACTTTGACCGCTATGGCTTGTGGGCGTCGATGGTTGCGCGCTGCGCAGGGCCTGAGAAGTTCTTTGGCATCACCGATCTGATCTATCAGGGCCAGTCCGAATGGACCCGCGCCGGTGGTCCAACGGAGATCGTAGATGAGCTACGCAAGATCGGCCGTCTGGCGGGTATCGACAATGACCAGCTTGAGGCCTGCTTGCAGGACGGCACACGCGCCCAGACTCTGGTGGCGTGGTACCAGGAAAACGCTGAACGCGATGATGTGACGGGCACTCCGTCCTTTGTTGTGAACGGCAAGAAGGTTTCGAACCAGTCCTATGAGGACTTCAAGAAGCTGATCGAAGACGAATTGGGCAGCTAATTGCTCTTTGGTCGGCCTGTTTTCGGGCCGACCATTTCCGTCACTTAGGAGATGGGGCCGCTTTCAGGATCATCTCTTTGACCTGCTCGGGGTCGTTCACTTGCAGCCGGACGGGCAGGGTGACGACCTTGTTGCGGAAAGCTTGCGGCAGGCGCACTGCGTCTTTTTCCGTTGTAACCATCTGAGCGCCCAGCAGGCGCGCCTCGTTTTCAAGCCGGGTCATCAGCGCCGGGGTCAGTGGTTGATGATCGTCGAGCGCCTCGGCACGCAAGAGCTCGGCCCCTTGCTGGCGCAGGGTCTGAAAGAACTTCTCAGGGTGGCCGATCCCGGCAAAAGCCAGAACCCGCGATCCAGCCCAGTCCATGCCGGTTTGCAACGGCGCGACAACGCCCGTTGCATGAGGCACCGTTAGCTTGTGGCCCCATTGCGCCACGAAGTCTTCTTGGGTTTGCGTATCGCCCAATGACAGAACCAGATCGGCTCGTTTCAAGCCGACCTCTACGGGTTCGCGCAGGGGACCGGCTGGCAGGCACAGGCCGTTGCCGAATCCGCGCTGGGCGTCCACTACGATGATCGAGAAATCCTTAGCGACGGCCGGATTTTGGAAGCCATCATCCAGAACGATTGCGCTTGCGCCCGCCTGGGCCGCGGCGCGCGCACCTGCGGCACGGTCCTTGGCGACCCAGACCTCGGCGAACATGGCCAGCAGAAGCGGCTCATCCCCGACCTGCGCGGCGCTGTGTTTGGTGGGGTCGACCCGAACCGGGCCTTCCAGCGAACCACCATGGCCGCGCGTGACGACATGCGGCTCGTGCCACGCGTCGCGCAGCTGTTCCAGTACCCAGATCACCGTGGGTGTCTTGCCGGTTCCGCCTGCATTCAGGTTGCCGATGCAGATAACTGGCACACCCGGATTCACTCCGGGATCCGAGCTGACCCGGCGCGCAGTGGCTGCCGCATAAAGCCGCCCCAACGGGCTGAGTAGTCGGGCACGCAGCGCCGGGCGCGCAGGGTCCGAGTTCCAGAAGTCAGGCGCGCGCATCGTGGCTACTCCGCTGGTCCAGAAGGTCCTGCAGCATGTCGACTAGCCGCTCGGCATGAGGGGCCCCTTCGGTGATCGCCTGCCAGCCCGCCAGAGCCATCCCCGCCGCGCGATCCGGGGCCAGAAGGGCGACGACCGCATCTCCAAGCTCGGTCGCGGTTTTGACCGGATGGGCGGCACCAGCCTCGGCAAGGCGGGCATAAACCGACTGATAGATATCGATATGAGGGCCATAGATAACCGCCGATCCTAGCGCGACAGCATCCAGCGGGTCCTGCCCCCCCGCGCCGCGTTCCAGCGAGCTGGCCATGAAGGACACTGGTGAAACACGCTGCCAAAGGCCAAGATCTTCGGGCTCAGAGCTGACAATCACCTGCGTCGTGTCCTCAATAGGACCGCCACCATCCCAATTGGAACAGCGCAAGTCCATAGTTTCAAGCCGTCGTTGCAGCGGCGCGGCCTCTGCCCGATCCGACACGTGCAAGATCAGCGCCAATCGCGGCAGAATGCGCAGCGCTTGCCGATGCGCACTGAGGACCGAGATGAACTCTTTCGCCTGAACCCGCGCCGCCAGCCAGACCGGACGTCCGGCGAGGGCGTGGTTGGTCTCGATCAATTCGTCCTCGGGCCAGGGTTGCGGGTTCGGACTGAACTGCAGTGGGGGCGCTTTGCGCACTTTGGAGGAGGTAACCCCCATCCGCCGGATCTGGCGCGTTGTGTCATCGGTGGTGGTGAGGATATGCTCGAAGCAATCGAACG
This sequence comes from Ruegeria sp. ABV3_008, assembly GCF_056161185.1. Classification (NCBI taxonomy): domain Bacteria; kingdom Pseudomonadati; phylum Pseudomonadota; class Alphaproteobacteria; order Rhodobacterales; family Roseobacteraceae; genus Ruegeria; species Ruegeria sp. ABV3_008. The sequence goes on from NZ_JBSWYP010000005.1 coordinate 210,144, forward strand.
TATATCTGCTGATATCCGGCAGCCACCGCGCATTGCGGGACAAGACGACATCCAACTGCGCCTCGATCAGAAGCATCGGGATTTTGCACTCTTCCGCGCGGGTAATGATGCTGGGCATCAATCCCCCTCCGACCCAAAGACCCAGATCGGGTTTCCAATGGTCCAGAAAAGCCCGCGCTGCGCCGGTTTGTTCGGCGGGTAGGTTGACCATGGGAAAGGGGATTCCTGTCCAGCGGCTCAGGTCGATCTCGGGCGGGGCGCTCAGCAGGATCGACAGGCCGGGTCGGGCCTGTTGCAGTCTAAGGCAAAAGTCACTGATCGCACGCAAGCGGTCGCGTGTTGCGATGTGAACCCACACAAGCTCTCCGTCCGGGCGGGGCTGATCCGGTCGGATGCTTTGCTGTGCACCCCCCCAGGACAGGACCCGGTAGGCCGCAAGGCTCAGAGATCGCGGTTTGCTCATGGGGCGATGCCAGGGCCGTTCGGATCAAGCCGGGACGAAAGCTGGGTGTGGATGTCCTGCGCCGCGGCCAGAACGCCGTTTAGCCGAGGCTGCGCGTTGTTGAACCGCAGGGGCTGGCCTGCGCGATCAGTGCAGATCCCTCCGGCCTCGCGAATGATCAGGTCGCCCGCCGCGATATCCCATTCCCAACTGGGTCGCAGGGTCAACATGCCGTCAAAACGCCCCTCACCGACCAGGGCCATGCGATAGGCCAGCGATGGGCGATAGGCACGGTCAAACTCCGGCACGTCGCCATCGCGCCAATGGTGGCTGTTCATGTTGGGCTTGGCGGCCAGAATTGTGGCAGCCCCAAGCGTCGAAGCCTTCGAGGCGCTGATTGGCGCACCGTTCAAGGTCGCCCCCTGACCTTTCGCCGCCGCATAGAATAGGTCGCGCAGGGGCAGGTAGATCACAGCTGCGGTGACTTCTCCGTGCTCAGTAACGGCCAACGAATGTGCCCAGGTGCGCGAACCTTCGGCAAAACTGCGGGTGCCGTCAATCGGGTCTACAATGAAGGCGCGGTCCCGCGACAGGCGGTCCTCGGTATCCTCGGTCTCTTCGCTGAGCCAGCCATAGTCGGGTCGCGCCTTGGGCAGCATCTGTTCCAGCATTTCGTTGACCGCCAGATCGGCCTCAGTCACTGGTCCGGCACCGTCGGGCTTGTCCCAACGCTGGGCCTGCGCGCCCGAGAAACGGGTCGCGATCTCTCCGGCCTTGCGTGCGGCTTCAATCAGGAGTGGCAGGTCAGTTGCCGGCAAGGGTCATCCCTTCGATCAGCACCGAGGGCACAACGCGCGACAGGTAGGGGCGCGCGTCATTGGCCGGGATGATCCGTTTCAGCATGTCGCGCAGGTTGCCCGCGATGGTGCATTCATTGACCGGATGCGTGATTTCACCATTCTCGACCCAAAACCCCGAGGCCCCGCGCGAGTAGTCCCCGGTATTGGGGTTGATCGTCGATCCGATCATAGAGGTGACCAGCAACCCGGTTCCCATATCCCGCAGCAGATCTTCGCGGGTTTGGGTGCCCTGGGTCAGGCTCAGGTTCCAGTTGCTGGGCGAGGGTGGCCCCGAGACGCCGCGCGCGGCATTGCCGGTTGAGGTCATGCCAAGCTTGCGGGCGCTGGCCAGATCCAGCGTCCATCCGGTCAGCACTCCGTTCTCAACAATCGCCCGGCGGCGCGTTGCCAGCCCTTCGGCGTCAAATGGGCGCGAGCCCGAGATACGTGGGCGGTGCGGGTCTTCGATCAGCGACAGATGCTCGGGCAATACCTGCTCGCCCAGACAATCTTGCAGCCACGACGCCCCTCGCGCGATCGCTGCGCCGTTGCTGGCGGCCAGTAAGTGCCCGATCAGTGAGGATGAAATGCGCTCGTCAAAGAGCACCGGAAAACCGCCCGTTGCGGGCTGGCGCGCGCCAACCTGTTCGACCGCGCGTTCCCCGGCCCTGCGTCCGATCTCCTCGGCGTCCCGCAAGTCGGCTTGGAAGGTGCGGCTGTCGCCGTCGTAGTCCCGCTCCATCCCGGTGCCTTCGCCCGAGATCGCAACGCAGGATGTTGACCGGCTGCTGCGCGCATACCCGCCCGAGAATCCGTTGGTGGCCGCCAGATGCACCCGATGTGTGCCATAGCCCGCCGCCGCGTCCGAGACTTGCGATACACCGGATACAGCCAGAGCGGAAGCCTCAGCCGCCAGCGCATCTTGCATCAGTGCTTCGGCAGAGGGTTCTGGGGAGGGGTCAAACAGCTCAAGCGCGTCGAGATCCCAACCGTTGGTTAATTCCTCGCTGGCCGCCAGACCGGTGAAAGGGTCCTCAGGCGCTTCGCGCGCCATGGCGACGGCCCGTTCGGCCATGGCCGTCAGCGTTTCGGGACGGCTGTCCGAGCTTGAAACAATGGCCTGCTGCTTACCAAGAAACACCCGCAGCCCCAGATCGGTGCCTTCTGAGCGTTCCGCATGTTCCAGCGCGCCGCCACGTACCTCGACCGAAACGGAGGATCCGTCGATCACGATGGCATCTGCCGCCTCGGCCCCGGCGAAGCGCGCGGCGTCAAGCAATTGCTGGCTGATTTCTTCTGGTGTGCGGGTCATGCGGCCTCCGGATGTGTTGCCAAGGACCTAGCCTTGCACCGCGCCTCTCGCAAGACCCTGACGGTATTGTGTGGGAGGGCCGATCACCTGCGGCCCTCCCGGATAGCATTACTTAATGCGCTGACCATTGGCCAGAATCTGACCGTCTTCAGAGAATTCGATTGTCGAATTCAGCGTGTCGGGTTCATCGCCCGGAACAGCCATCATGCCCATCATCATACGCGCGCCCAAAGCATCATTGTCGGACATCAGGCCCATGCCGATCAGTTTGTCGATCAGTGCATTGGCCCCAACCAATTGCAGGTTCGCAACGCCAGTCGGAATGGGCATGCCGAATTCGTCGAGGTTTTCGTTGTCCAACGTGAAATCACCATCCCCGGTCAAGCGCGCGCCAACCATCGAGACCAGCAATTCGTTGATTTTCAGCGAATGCAGCTCGGCAGGGACTTCCCCTTCTTCTTCAAGCGCAGCAGCCTGTTCCGGATCGAAGATGTTCAACAGAACTTTCGCGGTGCCGGTGGTGTCCAGCGCAATGGTGGCAGGATCGCGTGGCAGGTTGCCCGCGGGGTCGAAAATGCTCCAGAGGACATCAGACATGGTGAAATCGGTCAGGTTCAAGCCAAAGGCGAAGGGCGCGGCTTCCTCCGATTCCTGCACCGGGATGTCCAGGTTCAGACCCGCCTTAGCCATCGCGATCTCGATGGGAAAAGGCAGGTCACCGGTCGTCACTGCCAGTTTCGCGTCATTCTGCTCAAGGTCATAGGCCACACGTTCGCCATCTACGCTGGCCTCAAGTCGGCCACCTTGCGACGAGCTTGCCATGGTGAATTGCTCACCTTCGCTAACGCCGCTGATGTCTGTCTTGCCCGAGCCGTAGGCGACCATGCCGGAAAAGGCGAAGCCTGCGTCATACAGTGCCTGCGGGTCGGCCAGATCAAACCCAGAAGGCAGGACACTGTCGCCGCTGGATGTCAGGCCGTTCAGCACCCCATCAATCAACCCCGATTCCCCGGTTTCAGGGTCTTTGAAGCTGAACTTATAGGCCATTTGGTCGGCGTCGAGCGTCTGCGTGATCTCGCGATTGTCGCCGATCAGCATGCGCGATGTGCCAGCCATACCTGTAAATTCGATACCACCTTCCAGCGCATCTTCGGGAATTGGCTCGTCGCCGCCTTCGATCGAATCCAAAACAATCCCGAGGGCCGCCGCCGAATAGTCATAGGTCATGTCGGACGGATCACCTGACACAACCATTTCCAAATCTGTCTGGCTGTAGGTCAGGTTTGCTGTGAACTTTTCATCTTCAACGCCGCCCGAAATGACCATCGGAAAGCTTCCGGGGAAGCCGACGTTGACGGTGCCATCGCCGTTTTCGGTCAGTGTGACCTCGGGCATGGTCATCTGGAACTGTCCGTCCTCTTCGGGGAAGTCCATGGACAGGGTCATATCGTTGATGGTCATGACATCGCCAGCGCTGCTGGGTTCGCCCTCGACCGTGTAACCTACGGACCGGAAATACTCCTGCCAGTCGTTCCAGACGTCATTTGCGGTCAGGTCGGCATATGCACCTTGAGTTGCGACGGTATAAGCCAGAACGGCGCCACAGCTGCGGCGGATGAAAACAGACATAAGGTAACCCTTCTTGATCAATTTGCGCGCATGGTCGGGGTTGTGGCAGGCATCGTCAAGGGGGCAAGGGCTGGACCCTTTCCCCGTTTCCGCGTTACGCCTGTAGCCAAAGGTCAGCCCAAGACGTGAGGAGCGTTAAATGCAGGGAAAAACAGTACTCATAACAGGGGCCAGCCGCGGAATCGGTGCCGAGGCCGCGCGCGTGTTTGCCGCAGCCGGGGCGAATGTCGCGCTGGTGGCCCGTAGTCATGATCAGATTGACGCGCTTGCGGCCGCTTTGGGCGACAATGCGATGGCACTGGCCTGCGACGTCAGCGATTTCGCGCAGGTCGAACAAGCGGTGGCCGATTGCGTCGCGCGTTTCGGCGGTTTGGACGTTCTGATCGGCAATGCCGGTGTGATCGAGCCGATCTTTCACCTGTCAAATGCCGATGTCAGGGCCTGGAGTCAGGCCATTGATATCAACCTCAAAGGTGTTTTCTACGGAATGCGTGCCGCTCTGCCAGTGATGCGGGCGGCGGGCGGCGGGACCGTTCTAACCGTTTCTTCAGGCGCAGCCTCGAACCCGGTTGAGGCCTGGAGCCACTATTGCGCCTCGAAAGCCGGGGCCAAGATGCTGACGGAATGTCTGCATCTGGAAGAGGCTCATAACGGCATCCGCGCCATGGGCCTGTCGCCAGGAACAGTGGCAACCGATATGCAGCGTGTCATCAAGGCCAGCGGCATCAACCCTGTCAGCCAGCTAGACTGGGATGTTCACATCCCGGCGGATTGGCCCGCACGGGCATTGCTGTGGATGTGTTCTTCGGACGCCGACGAATATCTGGGGGTCGAGATTTCCCTGCGCCAAGACGACATTCGCCAAAGGATCGGCCTGACGTGATTGAACTGACCAAGGAAGACGGGTTGTGGACGGTCACGATCAACAATCCGGGCAAGGCCAACGCACTGACAGGCGCGATGCTGACCGAGTTGGCCGAAATCGCCGAGGCCGCAACCGAGGCGCGCGCCCTGATCCTGACCGGCGCGGGCAAGGTCTTCAGCGCTGGTGCTGATCTGGAGGAAGCCCGCGCGGGGCTTGCAACCTCGGACGTCTGGGAGCGGTTGTCAGGTGCAATCGCGGCACTGCCATGCCTGACCGTTGCTGCATTGAACGGAACGCTGGCGGGCGGTGCAAACGGCATGGTCTTGGCCTGCGACCTGCGAATCGCGGTGCCTTCGGCCAAGTTCTTCTATCCGGTGATGAAGCTGGGCTTTCTGCCACAGCCCTCCGACCCCAAGCGCTTGGCCGCTTTGATCGGGCCGGCGCGCACCAAGCTGATTCTGATGTCGGGCCAGAAGATCTCGGCAGAGGAGGCGTATGCGTTCGGTCTGGTGGATCGCATCGTATCGCCGGACGAGCTAATGCCGACGGCCCGCGAGCTGGTGGCCGACAGCCTGGCGGCCAAACCTGAGATCGCAGCAGGGATTGCAGAGCTGTGTCGCTGAGGTTGTCCGCAGTCAGGCTGCGCGTCGCTCATCCGGCTTGTCTGGCCGGGTTCTATCGGGACGTTTTGGGTATGTCCGTGCAGGAAATCGGCGAATCCCGGCGTGTCGGATACGCTGGAGAGGATGCTGATCTGCTGCTGCTACCGGGAGGCAGGGGGTATTCCCACGATCAGGGACATCGCTATTGGAAGATCGGGATCACTCTGCCCGATGTCGATCTGGCAACTGAGGCGCTGCGGGCCAAGGGCTATGCTGTCAGCGAACCGCGCCAGTTCCTCGATATCGGGTATATGGCGCATCTCAGCGATCCCGAAGGCTTTGTGATCGAGCTTTTGCAGCATGACTTTGAAGGCAACCGCCCTGAAAATTCCGCCGACCCTGCGGCCCCGCTTGCCGGGGCGCGAGTGGGTCAGATCACCTTGCGCACAGGGGATATCGCCGCCGAGGATGTGTTCTGTCGCGCTCAGGGTATGAAGCTTCTGTCGATGCAGGATGTGGCGGCCTATGGGTTTGACCTCCATTTCTATGCCTTCACGCAAGAGGCTCCGCCCGATCCTGACCTTTGGGCGGTCGAGAATCGCGAATGGCTCTGGAAACGATCCTACACAACGCTGGAGTTCCAGCATGTGCAAGACGCCCAATTCTCGCCTGTTCCCGATTATCTGGGGATCGAGGTCGAGGGTCTGCCCGCCGCGCTTTCGGATGCGTTTGGCGATCCGGTTCTGCCTAGCTGATCAGCGCCCGCGTCGTTTGCCCGGAACTTTCGACCGGAAACCGGGCGGACGTTTGCGTACCCAACCTAGGAATTTCTCAAGCCTTGGATGGGCGCGCAGGGCCTCGACCGTGTTGAAGCTGCGCGCCAACTCGGCCTCTGACAGGGTGGCGTGGACCTCTTTGTGGCAGATCTGGTGCAGCAGGACGGTCGGTCCGCCCTTGCCTCCTTTGAGTTTTGGGATCAGATGATGCAGGCTACCGCCGCCATCGGGAATGGGGCGGTCGCAAAGCGGGCAGATCGGATCGCTGTTCGTCATGGTTGGGAATGATGCGCCTGCGGGCGGCGAAGGCAAGAGGGCGAAGATGGCGCAGGCAGTGGTGATCGGGGCGGGACCGGCCGGGTTGATGGCGGCCGAGCAGCTTGCCCTTGCCGGTCACTCGGTTCTTGTGGCCGAGGCCAAGCCCTCGGTCGCGCGCAAGTTCCTGATGGCCGGAAAGTCGGGTCTGAACTTGACCAAGGATGAGCCCCTTGAGGCACTGATCCAATCGTATGAAGAAGCCGCAGACTGGCTGCGCCCGATGCTGGCTGAGTTTGATGCGCAGGCCGTGCAGAACTGGGCGCGCGCCTTGGGGCAAGAGCTTTTCACCGGCTCAACAGGTCGCGTTTTTCCGACCGTTATGAAGGCCTCACCCTTGCTGCGTGCATGGCTGGCGCGTCTGGCTGATCGCGGTGTCGAGATCCGAACTCGCTGGCGCTGGACCGGGTGGGAGGGGGAAGCGCTGGTTTTTGATACTCCGGATAGCCCGCAACGGCTGCAGCCCGACGCAACTGTGCTTGCCATGGGCGGGGCCAGCTGGGCGCGGTTGGGCTCGAACGGGGCTTGGGCACCATGGCTGGCGGCGAAAGGCGTGCAGCTTGCGCCGTTTGCACCTGCAAATGCTGGGCTTTTGGTCGAATGGTCGGATCACATGACCGCGCATTTTGGCGCGCCGATCAAAGGGGTCGCGCTACAAGCCGGAACCCGGCGCACACGCGGCGAGGCGGTGATCTCGGCCCGCGGCTTGGAAGGCGGGGGTATCTACTCTATCTGCAAGCCGGTGCGAGAGGGGGCGCCCCTGACGATCGACCTGATGCCTGACCTGTCGATCTCGGAAGTGGCCGCGCGTCTGGCAAAACCGCGCGGCAAGATGAGCCTGTCCAATCACCTGCGCAAAGCCCTGAAACTTGGACCGGTGCGAACTGCATTGCTGATGGAGTTCGCCCGCCCCCTTCCAGACGCACCCGACGACGTGACCGCGTTGATCAAAGCCCTGCCGGTACGCCACGCAGGATTGCGCCCGATGGATGAGGCGATCTCGACCGCCGGGGGCATCACGCGCGCTGCCTTGACCGACGGACTGATGCTGACCGCGATGCCCGGTGTGTTCTGCGCCGGTGAGATGTTGGATTGGGAGGCACCCACTGGCGGCTACCTTCTCACGGCCTGTCTGGCGACCGGGCGCTGGGCTGGACGGGCTGCTGGTGACTGGCTGAACCGCTAGCGCGACCGAGCCAGCATCGCCAGCCGGATCATCGCTCGTTCGACCAAGGCCATCGCGGGGGCCGTTTGCCCGGCTGAGCGGAGCGACAGGTCGGTATCTGTTAGTACTGTCAGCGCCGTCTGCAGCTTTGCCGCACCCCATCCTTGAGCCTGCCGTAAAATACGGTCGCGTCGTTTGCCATAAACGGGCGGGCGCAGCTTACCGATCCCTTGCGCCGCTCCACCGGGGTCAGAGGCACAGGCATAAAGCGTACGGAAATGGCGGGTCGCGCCGATACACAGCGTCACCCCGTTGGTGCCCTGCGCCTGCAGGCGACGGATCAGCGGCCCGATCTCTCCGGCGCGGCCTTCGGCGACCACGTTCAATACATCATCCAGCGCTGCCTCGGTCGAGCGGGGCGCGCAGGCTTCGATATCTTCCAGGCTGAGTTTGCTATCGTCGCCGCGTTTGTAAAGCGACAGTTTCTCAACTGTTTGGGTAAAATCACCGGGGCTGAGGCTGACTGACAACTCTCCTAGCGCCGACATCGCGTCGCGTGGGATGTTCTGCAAGCCGGCTTGAGTCAGGATTCGCTCAACCTCGGCCCGAGAGGGCGGGTCGTCGTAGATGCCCACCGCATAGGTTGCCGGATGCGATTCGAAGGCCTTGCGGATTTTCGAGCTGGCTTTCAGCTGGCCCGCCGTCACGATGATCTGAGCATCACCGGGGGCCCAATCCTCAAGCGCGGCAAGGATCGAGGGGGCGGCGGTGTCGGTTGCCTCTTCCACGAACACCGCGCGGGGGCCCGGGAAAAATCCAACCGCTTTGACCGCATCCAGCAGTAGCGCCGGGTCGCCGCGCAGATCGCTGCCGGGCATTCGTGTCAGACGCATCTCTCCTTCGGCATTTGCCCCAAGCAGCGCGGTCAACACCTGTTGGCGCTTCAAAGCCACGCGCATCGTGTCGGCGCCGTAGATCAGCAACCCGGTTTTGTCCGCGTCTGGTCTGGCAAAATACCCGTCCGCCTCGCGCGGGCTCAACTTCATGAGGTCAGGCCCGGCGTCGCATAGAGGCGATTTACGATCTGGTCCGACAGAATCACCATCAGGCGCTCACGGGCGTCGCGCTCATCTGCCAGGGTCGAAACGGTGGAACCTGCCGCCGAATAGCCTACGAAATCCGTGACTTCGCCAGAGGCCAGAATCTGCCCGGTTTCATTCGATTTCAGCGTGTATTCGGCACGCCCGTCGATGGACAAACGGTTGATTTCGTTGGTGGACGTGATCGCAGCAGCCTGGACGGCGGTCTCAACACGGACATCCAGACGGTAGGCATTGCCTGAGGTCGCGCTGCGCCCGAGCTTTTGTTCGAGGTTCTGAACCAGTAGGTAACTCTCGACCGTGTTCGGGGCCGATACCTCTACCTTGCCAAAGAGTTCCGACCCCGCCCCACCGGGCGCATAGATCGGTTCAAACCCGCAGGCGGCCCCAAGAAAACAGGCAGCCAGCGGGGCGAACAAAAAACTTCTGCGGTTAAACGACGACATTCACGATCCGGCCCGGGACAACAATCACCTTCTTCGGCGCGGCTCCCTCCAGCGCCTTTTGCACAGCTTCGGTGTTGAGCGCGATTTTTTCAACCTCATCCTTGGGCATATCCTTGGGAACGCTGATTTCCGCGCGGCGTTTGCCGTTGATCTGGATCGGCAAGGTGATGGTGTCATCGACCAGCATCGCCTCATCCGCGACCGGCCAAGCAGCTGTTGCCACAAGACCCTCACCACCCAGCAGCTGCCAGAGTTCCTCGGACAGGTGCGGCGTCATCGGCGACATCAACTGCGCCAAAGTCTTAGCGGCTTCGCGCTTGGCCTCGGTCCCTGCTTTCGACTTCGCCAGAGTGTTGGTGAACGCATAAAGCTTGGCGATGGAGGCGTTGAAGCCAAAGGATTCGACTCCCCCCGAAACATCATGGATCGCTTTGTGCATCTCGCGCAGCAGGGTTTCGTCTTCTCCATTGGCCGGAACGTCCGACTCGGCGATCTCGGAGGCGATGCGATGAACACGGCTAAGGTGCTTGAACGCGGCCTCGGCTCCGGAAGCTGTCCATTCCACGTCCCGCTCGGGTGGCGAATCGGACAGGACGAACCAACGGGCGGTATCTGCGCCGAATGCCGAGATGATGTTGACCGGGTCCACAACGTTTTTCTTGGATTTCGACATTTTGGCCGAAGGGATGACTTCAACCTGTTCGCCCGTTGCTTTGAGAACGAAACTCGTTTCCTTGGAAACTCGGGGCGATCCGTCGGGCTTAATCACCAACCCATCGCCAGAAACCTGCACCCCTTGGGGGTTTTTGGCGAGGTTCGCTTCGAAAGCTGCCGGCGTCGTCACATCCTCGGGGAGGTGATAGACAGGGCGGCCATTGGCGTCGCGCGTCTGGTAGATCTCATGCGTGACCATGCCCTGAGTGAACAGTGCATTGAACGGCTCGATGGCCTTTTTCGGCAGATGGCCGGTGATCTGCATCGCGCGGGCGAAGAAGCGGGAATAGAGCAGGTGCAGAATCGCATGCTCTATACCGCCGATATACTGGTCGACATTCATCCAGTACTCGGCTTCAGCCAAATCAGTCGGAGTTTCCGCGCGTGGGGCGGTGAAGCGCGCGTAGTACCAGGACGAATCGACGAACGTGTCCATCGTGTCGGTTTCGCGCTTGGCCGGTGCGCCGCAGGACGGGCAGGGCGTATCCCGCCAGCTGGGGTGACGGTCCAGCGGATTGCCGGGGATCGAAAAGTCGATGGCTTTGCCGTTGCCATCATCATACGGCAGCTTGATCGGCAGATTCTCTTTCTTCTCGGGCACCGTGCCGCATTTTTCGCAGTGGACCACGGGAATCGGGCAGCCCCAGTAGCGCTGGCGGCTCAGACCCCAGTCGCGCAGACGGAATTTGGTGACGCCTTCGCCCCAACCCGCCTTTTCAGCAAAATCGACGGTGGCGTTGATGGCCTCTTCGCCGGTCGCCTCGGTCAGGCCCGCGAAATGGTTCACCCAGCGGACTTTCTCGGTTTTTGGTGGAACGAATGCGAGCTTGTCGACCGGAGACTCATCGTCCAGCGCAAAGAACGTATCGACCACGGGCAGGCCGTATTTGCGGCAGAAATCCAGATCGCGCTGATCATGAGCCGGGCAGGCGAAGATAGCGCCGGTGCCGTAATCCATCAGGATGAAGTTTGCGATCCAGACCGGCAGTTCCCAGTTCGGGTCCAGAGGGTGCTTGACCTTGATGCCAGTGTCATAGCCCAGTTTCTCGGCGGTCTCGATGGCCTCTTCTGTGGTGCCACCTTTGCGGCATTCAGCAACGAATTCAGCGACTTCTGGGTTTTCAGCCTCAAGCTGTTTGGCAATCGGGTGATCTGGCGAGATGCCGACAAAAGACGCGCCTAGCAGGGTGTCGGGGCGAGTCGTGTAGACGGTGATCGGCTCACCTCCATCGGTGCGTTCAAAGCCAAATTGCAGGCCACGCGACTTGCCGATCCAGTTCTCCTGCATCAGTCGGACTTTGGCGGGCCAGTTTTCAAGCGTGTCCAAGGCGTCCAGCAGCTCCTCGGAATAGTCCGAGATCTTGAAGAACCATTGCGTCAGTTCACGGCGTTCGACCAAGGCGCCCGAGCGCCAGCCGCGTCCATTTTCGACCTGCTCGTTGGCCAGAACGGTCATATCGACCGGGTCCCAGTTCACGACGGCGTTCTTGCGATAAACCAGACCGGCCTCGAGCATATCGAGGAACAGCGCCTGCTGCTGGCCGTAATACTCTGGATCACACGTGGCGAATTCGCGCGACCAGTCGATCGACAGGCCCAGAGGCTTCATCTGCCCGCGCATGTCGGCGATGTTGCCATAAGTCCAGTCTTTGGGGTGGCCGCCAATCGCCATCGCAGCGTTTTCTGCCGGCATCCCGAACGCGTCCCACCCCATTGGGTGCAAGACGTTGTGGCCGGTCGCCAGCTTGTGCCGCGCAATCACGTCGCCCATCGTGTAGTTGCGCACGTGACCCATATGGATTCGGCCAGACGGGTAGGGGAACATCTCAAGCACGTAGTATTTCGGCTTGTCCGCCTTGTGGTCGGCGGTGAAGATTCCGGCCTTGTCCCAGGCCTCTTGCCATTTTGCTTCGATTTCACTGGCCGAGTAGCGCGACATCATGCGGTCCTTCGTAACTGAAAACGCCGGGTAGGAACCCGGCGTGGTCTTTAGAGCGATTTTGATCGGGTTGCTAGAACTTGTTGTCTGCAATCCGTAGCTGTCTTGCGCGCGAGAGGATTGCATCCTCGACCGCGCGGGTGGTTGCGGCGCTTACCGGAGAGCCCCCGCTGGACTGCAGCGCAACCGAAAGGGAGCGCGCGGCAAGCGCCGGGTCACTTATATGCACGGTGGCGCGATACTGCCGCCCACCGCCCGGAGGGGTGCCGTAACCCGTTACGATTACACCCGTAAAGGGATCAACCTCTTGCACGGGCAGGAAATTCAGAACATCCAGCGACGCCGCCCATAGGTAACGGTTTACGTTTGTGGTCTGCTCGGCATTGTTGGGGCCGAAGATATCCCAGATTGACGTACGTTCGGGATCATCCAGCTCGCGCTCATCGGTGCGGGTGCTGTTGGAAGTAAGTAGGTCCGGGTTCGTAACGGCGCTGCGATTCTGTCCGCATGCTGCAAGAGTGGCAGTCAGAAAGATCAAACCCAAAGTCGTCGGCAAGCGCATCGTTGGTCGGTCCTGTTTCGCTATAATTGCGGTCATTGGAAGCTACTCCTAGCCAAGGACCCTTTTCGCAACAAGCCTATTCTTATCAAATCCCACTATATCCGCGTGACAGGGCGGTGATCAGGACTGTGGCATCCTTGCACCAATCCAACTTCAATGCGGTCCAGGTATTTAGGCCAACCTTGCACAAAGGGGGGGAAAAGAGCGAAACGATGTCCGTGCTGAGACATATGCTTTGCATGTGTCGAGTAGATAAAACTTTTTGAAACCGAGGGAAACAAGATGAAAAAAGTTCTCTTCGCAACGACGGCGCTGGTAGCGACCGCAGGCGTTGCAGCAGCTGAAGTTAACTTCAGCGGTTACGGCCGGTTCGGTCTGGGTTACCAGGAAGACCGTACGCAAACCACCACCCTTACCGATGCTGGCGCCGACGGCGTGCCGGGTACTTCGGATGATGTGTCCTATTCGGGTACGACAGAATCTGACGACGTGATCCTGGTCTCGCGTTTCCGTCTGAACATTGACGGCATCGCAGAAACCGATGGTGGTGTTCGCTTCGAAGGTCGTATTCGTGTACAGGCTGACGACGATGGCCAAGGTGAAGCTGGTACAGCTCAGCTGAACGGCGCACGTTACTCGGTTATCTTCGGTGGTCTGCGTGTTGACGCTGGCAACATCGCCGGTTCGTTCGACAACCTTGCAAACTACTATGGCTACGAAGTTGGTCTGGAAACATTCCTGGGTCAGTACTCGGGTGTTGACTATAGCTTCGCAACCTACAGCTCGTCGGGCGCAGGCGTAAACGGCGTCTTCTTCCAATACGCTGTTGGTGACTTCGCATTCGGCGCGTCGTATGACCAAGCTGCAACCATCACCGCAAGCAACCCTGTTGCTCCGGTTCCGCCAGCAACTGTCGGTACACTTGACCTGGTTGAAGAAGATGGAGACCGTTGGGACATCAGCGCAACCTACACCTTCGACAACATCACTGCCGCTCTGGCCTACGGTCAGACCGACGGTGGTTCGGGTGACGACCCAAGCCTGCTCGTTTTCACCCTGGGTGCTGAGTTCGGCGACTTCGCAGGCACTCTGTTTGTTGCAGACGATAACACCGAAGTAGATGCCACCGACGGCACTGCATACGGTCTGTCGGTTGCCTACAACGTTGGCGCTGCGACCACCATCCAGTTCGTCTACGGTGACGGTTCGGCTGATGGCGATACCCGCAACGTTGGTATCGGCGCTCACTACGACCTGGGTGGCGGTGTATCGCTGCGCGGTGGTATCGGCCAAATCAAAGAAGGTGAAGCAGACAGCTTTGTCCGCGCCGACTTTGGTGCCCAGTTCAACTTCTAAGTTGATCTGAACCACATGGTTCTGGGGCGGGTCTTCGGACCCGCCCTTTTCTTTTGCGCCGACTTGGTGTTTGTCTCGCTGCAAACCAGATTTAAGGATCGCTATGTCGCTGTCAGAGATTTCCGCCCGTATCGCAAAAGCCGAAGCCAAAGCCGGGCGGGCTGCTGGGACGGTGAAGCTGATCGCCGTATCCAAGGTGCAGCCAAATGAGCGTGTGCAGGATGTGCTGGAAAAGGGTCATCGGTGCTTTGGCGAGAACCGCGTGCAGGAGGCAGCCGGAAAGTGGCCCGCGTTCAAGGAACAATTCGAAGGAATTGATCTACACCTGATCGGCCCGCTTCAAACAAACAAAGCCCGTCAGGCAATGGAGCTTTGCGACGCCATCCACTCGGTCGATCGCCCGAAACTGGCCAAAACTCTGGCGCGGTTGGCGCAGGAGCTTGGGTCCTGTCCGGACCTCTTCATTCAGGTCAATACGGGGGAAGAGGAACAGAAGGCCGGTATCCTTCCTGCAGTTGCGGATGGGTTCATTGCAGAATGCCGGGCGCTGGACCTGCCCATACGCGGTCTGATGTGCATCCCGCCGGTCGAGGAAGAACCCGCGCTGCATTTTGCCTTGCTGGCGAAGATTGCTGCCCGCAATGACCTCGAGGGTCTTTCGATGGGTATGAGCGGCGATTTCGAACAGGCGATAGCGCTGGGGGCCACCCATGTGCGCGTCGGCTCGGCCATCTTTGGCGAACGGGTCAGACCTCAGGAATGATCAGGCGGGTGCCGGGCGTGATCCGCTCGGCTATCCAGCGCAGGTGGTCGCGACGGAAGGCGACACAGCCCTCGGTCGGATAACCCGGTCTCCGCCATTGGTGCAGGAAGATGGCAGAGCCTTTGCCCGGCACCGCATTCGGCCAATTCCAATCGGTCAGCAGCACCAGATCATAGAGAGGGTCCGCGCGGCGCAACCGTTCGTGGCTGAACGGATAGGGGGCAGTGACCAGTTGGTTGTAACGACTGTCTTTCGAATCGTCCGACCACAGGTCTTGCGGGCCGATCGGAATGGCCCATGACGCAGGCGCCGAGATCCGATCCGCGCGGTAGAGCATGCCGACAATGCGATGGGCGCCGACCGGCGTGGCGCCATCGCCTTCGCGTTTGGCGGTGCTCCGCCCACCTTTCCCGATTGAGCAGGGAAAGGACCGCCCCCGGAACCGAATACCCCGGGGGGTCAGCACCAAATCTGCGGGTGTCACAGCAAATGCCCGGATTTCGCAGCCTTGGTCTCAAGATATCCGCGGTTATGGGCGGTTTCCCCGACTTTCAGCGGAACCCGCTCGGCGACGGCGATCCCCGTGCGCTCCATCATGGCGATCTTCGCGGGATTGTTGGTCAGCAACCGGACCGAGCTGAAGCCCAGCGATTTCAGAATATCCGACCCGAGGCGGAAATCGCGCTCATCGTCTTCAAACCCAAGGCGGTGGTTGGCTTCGACCGTGTCAAAGCCCTGATCTTGCAGGAAATAAGCGCGCATCTTGTTGGCCAGCCCGATTCCGCGCCCTTCCTGGTTCAGATAGAGCAACACTCCGGCTCCCTCGGCACCCATCTGAGCTAGCGCGCCGCGCAGCTGAGGGCCGCAGTCGCATTTCAGACTGCCCATGATGTCGCCTGTAAAACACGCCGAATGAAGCCGAGCCAAGACGGGCTTGCTGCGATCCGGTCGCCCGACCTCGACCGCGTAGTGCTCTTCCCCGCCGTCTTCAGGGCGGAAAACGTGCAACCGACCGGCCTCGGACACCTCCATCGGCAAGCGCGCGGCGACAACCGGGTGCAGGGCGCTGCGATCTGCCAGATGCGGCGCGGCCCGGGAGTGATCTATGCAAGTCAAACCGTGGGTTGCCACGAAATCACGACCGTCTTCGACCGGCAGCACCACGGCGGCAGGCAGTAATCGGGCGGATTTGGCCAGCGCGATGGCAATGCGGTGCAGATTGGCATTGCCCTGCCTTTCGGTCATCAGCGGGCCTTTCATCGGCGCATTCAGATCGTCCGATGGGTCCGCTACGGCTTGTACCCATGCCATGTCTGCATCCGCCGGGATCAATACCCGCGCCAAATCGCCATCGTATGCGCGTGCTTTTAGCGTTTCCGCCCGTCGCCCGGTGATGGCCACCACAGGTGTCCCACCCAAACTGCGTAGATCGGCAAGTCGTTGGGGTGTGATCGTCTCGGCCGAGATGGCCAGAACGCTGCCGCCATTGTCATCCACCAGCACGATTGGCACGCCCATCCGCAGGTCAGCCCGCGCGCGCGCCAGCAATTCGGTGATATCGGGGATGAGACTCATCTATGTTACCCTATAACGTTCGACCCTTTTCCTAGCGCTTTCGGCTGGAATTGTGAAACATTTCCGCTGCGTCTGACACGAAGGCGTGAGACGGTTGCAGTAAATCTTGTTGATTGCATATTCCACACGCAAGTGATGGGAAAGGCTTTGGAGGACCCAAGAATGGCTCAGCTCAAGAAAATCCTGTTGGTGGATGATGACGAGGACCTGCGCGAGGCGCTCAGCGAGCAACTTGTGATGACCGAGGATTTCGATGTGTTCGAAGCCTCTGACGGAGCGTCCGCGATGGAGCGCGCGCGCGAAGCGATCTATGACCTCGTGATTCTGGATGTGGGTCTTCCCGACACGGACGGTCGAGAGTTGTGCCGCCTGATGCGCAAGCAGGGCGTCAAAAGCCCGATTCTGATGCTGACGGGCCATGACAGTGACGCCGACACGATCCTGGGTCTGGATGCCGGTGCCAATGACTATGTCCCCAAACCGTTCAAATTCCCGGTTCTGCTGGCCCGCATTCGCGCCCAACTGCGCCAGCATGAACAGTCCGAAGACGCCGTATTTGTGCTTGGCCCCTACACGTTCAAGCCTGCCATGAAGATGCTGATCACCGAGGAAGACCGGAAAATCCGTCTGACCGAGAAGGAAACCAACATCCTCAAGTTCCTCTACCGCTCGACCGATGGTGTGGTGGCGCGCGATGTCCTGCTGCATGAGGTCTGGGGCTACAACGCGGGTGTTACGACTCACACGCTGGAGACGCACATCTACCGCCTACGTCAGAAGATCGAGCCTGATCCGTCAAATGCTCGCCTTTTGGTCACAGAGTCGGGTGGATATCGACTGGTATCTTGATCCGAGGTGGATTGATTTGGATCAAAGTGATACCCTGAAGTCATAATTAGGTTACTCCCAACCCGTGCATGTCCGGGTAATGACATGTACCTCCCTGTTGGACTGCCGGGCCAGATGGCCCGGCTTTTTTTGTTGAGCGCCTTCGTAATCACTCTTTCTTGGGCTGTGAGCCGCTTATCACTACACGCTCAGAAAAAGCTTGGTTTGCTCGGCAAGATTCGTTTTATGAATCAGTGCCTGAGGCACAGGTCCTTTTACGGCCTAAGCAATTCGGGGGTTGCGCTATGTCTGACCGGATGCCATTTGTTCCCTATATGTTCCAACTATTTCGCGAGGTATTCTATGTCCCTAAATTACGTGATGGTCGGTTCAAACGATGTAGCAAAAGCGAGGGATTACTTCGATGCCGTCCTGCCCTTGATTGGTGGAACGGTGGTCATGGAATTCATGCCCCATGGATTTTGCTATGGTCTGCGCGGTGGTGGACGGATTTGGGTCGCGCCGCCGTTCAACAAGGAAGCAGCAACGCCAGGCAATGGGAATATGGTCGGTTTGCTTTGTGAAAGTGAAGAAGAAGTTCAGGCAGCCCATGCGGCGGCTCTCTCTGCTGGCGGAACCAACGAAGGGGAGCCGGGACCACGCCCGCAATATGGCCCTGACTTCTATGGAGCTTACGTTCGGGACCTTGATGGCAACAAAATGAGTTTCGTCTATTTCGGCGACGTGGACTGATCGCAGCAAAAGCTCGTATCGCCCGCATAGCAGTCATTGACGAACCCTAGCCGTTTGTGGCCTGTTCTCGTGGCGCCCAACGCCGTGCCAAGCCAAGCCCGGCTTCGACAGAGGATTCCCCTATCATGCCCTTCACCCTTGCTACCTGGAACATAAACTCGGTCCGCTTGCGCGAGCCTATCGTGCTGAAATTGCTGCAGGAAGAGGCTCCGGACGTGCTGTGTTTGCAGGAATGCAAATCTCCAGTTGAAAAGATCCCGACCGAAGGGTTTGCGGAACTGGGGTACACCCACATGGTGGCCCGTGGGCAGAAGGGCTACAATGGGGTCGCCATCCTGTCGCGCATCCCGATGGAGGAGGTCGGCGACAAGGATTTTGCCGGTCTCGGCCATGCTCGTCACATCGCCGCGCGGTTGGAAAATGGCGTCACCATCCAAAACTTCTACGTCCCAGCAGGCGGAGATGTACCGGATCGTGAGGTGAACGAGAAGTTCGGGCAAAAGCTCGACTATCTCAGCGATATGCGCGACTGGTTCCACACTGAGAAGCCCGAGAAATCCATTCTGGTCGGCGATCTGAACATCGCCCCGCGCGAGGATGATGTGTGGTCGCACAAACAACTGCTCAAGGTCGTCTCACACACGCCGATCGAGGTTGAGGCATTGGCTGAAACACAAGATGCGGGCGGTTGGGTCGATATCACCCGGCAGGACATCCCTGAAGGGCAGCTTTATAGTTGGTGGTCCTACCGGGCGCGCGATTGGGACGCTGCTGACAAGGGCCGGCGACTGGATCACGTTTGGGCCACGCCGGATATCTCGAACGCGGGGCATTCCAGCCGTGTCCTGCGCGATGCGCGCGGGTGGGAAAAACCAAGCGACCACGCCCCCGTTTTCGCCAGTTTCGACCTTTAGACTTGCAACTCGGCTCTTGGTTTCTGCAGCAAGGGACTGCATATAGGGCGCACGTTTGAACCGGAGAGTGAATGCCATGGACCTTCTGAGCGGCGCGGAAAGCACCTCAGCCACCGATCTGATCAAGGACAGCAGCGAAGCCACCTTTATGGAGGATGTTGTCGAGGCGTCGCAGGAAATTCCGGTGATCGTGGATTTCTGGGCACCTTGGTGCGGCCCGTGCAAGACGCTTGGCCCCGCGCTTGAAGAGGCGGTGACCGCGGCCAAAGGCGCGGTCAAGATGGTCAAAATTAACGTAGATGAGGCGCAAATGATCGCGTCTCAGATGCGCATTCAGTCGATCCCAACCGTCTATGCATTCTTCAAGGGTCAGCCGGTGGACGGCTTTCAAGGCGCTTTGCCGGGTTCCGAGATCAAGGCCTTTATCGACCGCGTGATCGAGGCGGCCGGTGGCGAAAGCCCCGGTGGTCAACTGGAGGATGCCGTACAAGCAGCCGAGGAAATGCTGGCAGAAGGCGCAGCCGTGGATGCGGCGCAGACCTTTGCCGCGATTCTGGGCGAAGACCCCAACCATGCCGCTGCCTATGGTGGTCTGGTGCGTGCGCATATTGCCTCGGATGATCTGGAACAGGCCGAGGCGATCCTGAACGGTGCGCCTGCCGAGATCTCAAACGCTCCGGAACTCGAAGCTGCCCATGCCCAGTTGGAATTGGCCAAGCAGGCGGCGGATGCGGGCCCGGTGGCTGAGTTGACCGCAGCCGTTGAGGCCGAGCCGGACAATCATCAGGCTCGGTTCGATCTCGCACAGGCCCTACATGCCAATGGCGATGTGGAAGAGGCTGTGACGCAACTGTTGGAGCTGTTCCGCCGCGATCGTGAGTGGAACGAGGGCGCCGCCAAAACGCAGTTGTTCACGATCTTCGATGCGCTCAAGCCTAACGATCCGATTGTTCTGAACGGGCGGCGCAAACTCAGCTCGATGATATTTGCCTAATTTCGGATCAGAGCTAGACTCGGGTCTATGATTCATCCCGCCGACTTGCCGGATACGATATCCGTGTTTCCACTGCCCGGGGCGTTGCTGCTGCCCCGGTCTCGATTGCCGTTGCACATCTTCGAGCCACGCTACTTGCAGATGCTTGACGATGCCTTGAAAACAAAGGAGCGGCTGATCGGAATGGTTCAGCCGAACCCCTCGCTGAACGATGACACAAAACTGCATCGCATTGGTTGCGCCGGTCGTGTCACGCAATTCTCAGAGACTGAGGATGGCCGCTATCTGATCACTCTGACCGGTGTTTCCCGATTCCGCATCAAGTCCGAACTGGATGCATTCACGCCTTACCGCCGGTGCGAAGTGTCCTGGGAGGGGTTTGACCGCGATCTTGGCAAGGCCGAGAAGGACGATGTGTTCGACCGCAGCCGCTTTCTGAACCTGCTGGAACGCTTCTTCGAATCGCGTGATCTGTCGACGGATTGGGACTCGCTGAAAGAAGCAGATGATGAGCTTTTGGTGAATTCGCTGTCGATGCTGATGGATTTTGATCCGGAAGACAAACAGGCCCTACTGGAGGCCCCCTGCCTGCGTACAAGGCGCGAGACGCTAGTGACATTGATCGAATTCGCGCTGCGGGGCGGATCAAACGAGGAAAAACTGCAATGAGCGAGCCTGAACACGCTTTCGACCGCCACATGCTTGAGGCGCTCATCTGCCCTCAGACGCATACGACGCTGCACTATGATGCGGATAAGCAAGAGCTGGTGTCGAAGGCCGCCGGTCTGGCCTTTCCGATCCGCAACGGCATCCCCGTGATGCTGGTAGATGAGGCCCGCGCGCTGGACTGAGCATTTTTGAACGCTCAAGAGCGCTCTAGATTGGCCGTCCTTGCAACAGCTTAGGCAGGTCGCCGGTCAACCCGGCGGCCTCACGAACAAAGCCTCGGCGCAGGCCGGGCAGAGATCCGACAATGCCCATCCCGATGTCCCGCCCAAGGCGCAGCAGCGGGTTGTCATTCGAAAACAGCTTGTTGAACACATCGGTCGCCATCGCCAGCGAGGCCGTGTCGAACCGTCGCCATTCCTGATAGCGCTCCAGCACCAGAACCGACCCGATATCCTCGCCGCGCCGTCCGGCCAAGGTCAGCACTTCGGCCAAGGCACCCACGTCCCGCAGCCCGGCGTTCAGGCCCTGGCCTGCAATGGGGTGCATCCCGTGTGCGGCATCGCCCACAAGGGCAAGGCGATCCGAGATGAAGGAATTGGCTATGGTCAGGTTCAATGGATAGGTGAAGCGGTCGCCCTGCAGGCGGATGTCGCCCAGAAAATCCCCGAACCGAGGGCGCAAGACCTGCAGGTATTCGGCCTCGGGCAGGGCGTTGATGCGCTGCGCTGCCTCGGTGCGTTCGCTCCAGACGATCGAGCTGCGATTGCCGGTCAGTGGCAGGATCGCAAGTGGGCCGGGGGGCATGAAGAACTGATGTGCAATGCCGTGATGCGGCAGTTCGTGTTCAATCGCGCAGACAAGGGCTGTTTGGCCGTAGTCCCAACCGGTACGCTTGATCCCGGCGCGGGATGCAGTTCCACTACTGCGCCCGTCGCAGCCTACGACTAGATGACCCTCAACACGCGCACCATCATCCAGCGTCAACGCCACACCAGTTGCATCGACCTGTTGCGAAACGACCGTTCTGCCGTTGATCTGGGTGATCGCATTGTCTTTTGCCATCGCCTCAAAAAACGCGCGGCGCAGGTGACGATCTTCGACCATGTAGCCCATCGGGCCTTCCTCGATCTCAGCGTGGTCGAAATGCATGAAAAAGGGTGACGGCCCGATACCCGCATGGCCGTCGGTGACCTTGATCTCAAGCATGGGTTGGGCATGTTCCTCGACCCGCTCCCACACGCCGATTGCGTCCAGCAACCGCTTTGACGCCAGCGCCAGCGCATAAGACCGCCCGTCGAATGCCGCGTTCTTGCGGACCTTTTCGCCCAACGTGTCTATCACGCAAACAGAATGCCCGGTTTGCGCCAGTGCCAATGCTAGGGCCGCGCCGTTCAGGCCTCCGCCCACGATCAGGATTTTCGATGCCTGTGTCATGCCCAGCAATATGCGCGCCCTTTCGGGATTGTCCATGTGCGGTCCTGTCGCTACCGTCCCAGAAAGTCAGACGCAAGGAGGGGTGTGATGCAGGAATGGCTAACCATGACGGCCTGTGATTTGGGCCGAGGGATCGGCAAGGGGCAAATCGACCCCGTTGAACTGACCGAAACCTATCTGGCCGCCATTGACGCCCATCCCCATCGCGACCGCATCTATGCGCGCGTCACCCATGACCGCGCCCGTTCTGAGGCGAAAGCCGCGAAAGAGCGCGCCGCCTTGGGTCTACGTCGATCCTTGCTGGATGGCGTGCCGATCAGCTGGAAGGATCTGTTCGACACGGCTGGTATTGCAACCGAGGCGGGCTCGGCCTTGTTGAAAGGGCGCGTGCCGGACGCGGATGCTGTGGTCTTACGCAACGCAACGGCCATGGGCACCGTATGCCTCGGCAAAACCCATATGAGCGAACTGGCGTTTTCAGGGCTTGGTCTGAACCCGATCACGGACACTCCGCCCTGCGTGGATGATGAAGATGCCGTGCCGGGCGGCTCATCCTCGGGGGCCGGGGCCTCGGTGGCCTGGGGGCTGGCGGCCTGCGGGATTGGCTCGGACACGGGCGGGTCGGTGCGAATCCCGGCAGCCTGGAACAATCTGGTGGGGCTGAAAACCACGGCCGGGCGGCTCAGCCTTGAAGGGGTCGTGCCGCTCTGTTTGCGGTTCGACACGGTTGGTCCTCTGGCGCGTTCCGTCGAAGATGCCGCGCATATGCTGGCCTTGCTGGAAGGCGGCACGCCGGCGGATCTGCGTGGTGCAAGCCTGAAAGGCCGCCGCTTTGCCGATTTGCAGAACGTCGCCAAGGACGACCTGCGCGATGCGCCGCGACAGGCGTTCGACGATGCGCTGGATCGTTTGCGCGATGCCGGGGCCGAGATTGTACCGCTGGAGGTACCTGAACTGCACGACGCAATGGCGCTTTCGGGTGTTCTCTACACGACCGAGGCATACGGGCTGTGGAAAGACGTCATCGAAGCCAACCCCGAGGCGATGTATCCCGAAATTCTTGAACGGTTCCGGACCGGCAAAGATGTATCAGGCCCCGACTATGTGGCCGCGTGGTCCAAGCTCAAGGCCTGCCGCGCAGCCTGGGATGCGGCGACCGCCGGGTTCGATGCTGTTCTGGCCCCAACCGCACCTATCTTACCGCCCAATCTGGAAAGACTCCTCAGCGATCACGACTATTACGTAACCGAGAATCTGCTGGCCCTGCGCAACACGCGTATCGGCAATCTGATGGGGCTTGCAGCACTGACCCTGCCGACGGGAACTGCGGGTTGTGGCTTGATGATGCTGGGCTATCCCGGCTCGGAAGAAGCGCTGCTGCGGTTGGGTTCGGCGGCGGAAAGCGCATTGGCGTGAATGCCACAATCCCCTGATTCGGAACCTCTTTGTCTGGACGGGGCGGGGTCTGATCTGTAATCTGCCAATCAAACGGGGCGAAAACGATCCCGATATTGAGGCAGTAGATATGAATTTCCCCGAGCGGTTTTCGAACCTACCGGAATACGCATTCCCGCGTCTGCGCACCCTGTTGGACCACCATCAACCGGGCGGAGACGTGATTCACATGACCATCGGCGCGCCGATGCATGACTTTCCCGCTTGGGTCACTGACGTCATCACGGAAAATGCCGCCGGGTTTCAGGGCTATCCCCCGAATGAAGGCTCGCCCGAGCTGCGCGGTTCGATCACCGACTGGATCAAGCGCCGCTATGGCGTGACGATGGCCCCCGATATCAACGTGATGGCCCTGAACGGCACGCGTGAGGGGCTGTACAATGCTGCCATGGCGTTGTGCCCCGAACAGAAGAACGGGCAAGATCCCATCATTCTGTGTCCGAACCCGTTTTATCAGGTCTATATGGTCGCCTCGATCTCGGTCAGGGCGCAGCCTTATTTTGTGTCCGCCACCGCCGCGACCGGCCATTTGCCGGACTATGCCAGCTTGCCTGACGATGTGCTGAACCGAACGGTTGCCGCCTATATCTGCTCGCCTGCGAACCCGCAGGGGGCCGTCGCCTCGCGTGACTATTGGGCCGAGCTGATCGGGTTGGCCGAGAAATACGATTTCCGCATTTTCGCCGATGAATGCTATTCCGAGATCTACCGCGATGAGGCACCAACAGGTGCTCTGACCGTCGCGCAAGAGATGGGCGCTGATCCTGAGCGGGTCTTGCTGTTCAACTCTCTGTCCAAGCGTTCGAATTTGGCCGGGCTGCGCTCGGGCCTTATTGCGGGCGGGCCGGACAGTATCAAACGGGTCAAACAGCTGCGCAACTATGCGGGTGCACCATTGCCACTGCCGCTACAGGCCACTGCCGCGCGCGTCTGGGCCGACGAGACGCATGTTGTCGAGAACCGTGCGCTCTATCAGGAAAAATACGCCATCGCGGATGAGGTCTTCTCGGGCCTGCAGGGCTACATGCCGCCCGAGGCTGGGTTTTTCCTGTGGCTGCCAGTCGAGAGCGGCGAAGAAACCGCATTGAAGCTGTGGCAGGAGACTGGCGTTCGGGTCCTGCCGGGTGCATATCTTTCTCAAGGTGACCCGGGGCAAAACCCGGGCGAGCAATTTATCCGGGCCGCTTTGGTGGCTCCAAAAAAAGAGTTGCAGCAGGGGCTGATCAAGCTTCGTGACTGCATCTATTCGTGAGGTACGAGGGCAAAATGGCATCATTGAACGCGCGCAACCGCGATCCATTACTGGACAGCACGACTCAAGCCGCGATTGAGCGGCGCACGAAGGAATTGATCGGGATCGCTCTGATCCTGTTGGGGCTGGCCGCTGCGGCAATGATATGGTCCTACACGCCGGAAGATCCGAACTGGATGGTCTCGACCGATGCGCCGGTACAAAACTGGATGGGGCGGATCGGTGCCTCGATCGCTGCGCCGTTGTTCATGATCGTTGGCTGGGGCAGCTGGGGGATCGCGCTGGTTCTGATTGGTTGGGGTGTGCGTTTTGCCGGTCATTTCGGCGAAGACCGCGCCGTGGCGCGGCTGATCTTTGCGCCGATCTGGATTGCCATTGTCTCGGTTTACGCCGCCACTCTGGTTCCAGGCGAGGTTTGGCGCGCGACCCATAGCTATGGGTTGGGCGGATTGTTTGGCGACACCGTCATGGGGGCCTTGCTGACGCTTCTGCCGATCTCCTCACACTTCCTGGTCAAGCTGATGTCGCTGGCCATGGCCGTCGGAATGCTGGCGCTGGGTATTTTTGTTCTGGGCTTCACCAAAGTTGATGTTGCGCGTGGAACGCGGGCCTTCCTGTTGGGGCTGGTGATGTCCTACGACATGCTGATGAACCTGCTGGGTCGGGGTGCCTCGGCCACGGTACAGTCCGCGCGAGAGCGTCGTGAACAATGGAAAGAACACCGGGCTGCGCGGATCGAACCCGTTTTCGACGATGAGATCGCCTTTGATGACCCAATCTTCGAAGAGGCGGAGGAAGATCCCGAACCTGCCCCGAAAACCGGCCTGCTGGCCCGGATGCCTGCCCTGATCCGTCGCCCCGAGCCGCTGCCAGAGCCTGAATTGGTCGAAGCCATGCCTGTGCAGGGTTTCGATGAAATGCCGGGTGAAGATCGTATCCGCTCGAAGATTTCGGCCGCTGTGCGCAATCGTAAGGTGGCGACCGGTGAGATGGCTCCGGAACATGACCCGAACCTGCCCCTGACCAAGGGCCGCGGTCGTGGACCGGACCCGCTGATCTTCAATCCCAGAGGGGCAGATGAATTGCCGCCTGAACCGTCCATGACCGCTGGCTTGCCGCCGGAGCCTGTTCTGTCGGCTGAACCGACGTGGCAAGACACGGCGCATGACTATCAGCCCGAACCCGACTATGCACCCGAGGCAAACTACATGCCCGAGGATGACTACGCCGCGCATGATTTCGACGATGACGCGGTGTTCGAAGATACGGCGACACCTGAGCCGGTTGTGCCACAGCGCCCAGCCGTGAAGATCCCAGTGGCCGAGCCGCGCAAGCCGGTTGTTGCCCAACCCGTCCGTCGCACTCCGCCGCCGTCCCGTCGAGCACAGGCCGAAGCGCAGCCGACCCTGTCGTTCGAGGAACGGCATTCCGATTTTGAACTGCCCCCCTTGGGCCTGTTGTCCAACCCGGCCAGCATTCAGCGTCATCATCTGAGTGACGAGGCGCTGGAAGAAAACGCGCGGATGCTGGAGAACGTGCTGGACGACTACGGGGTGAAGGGTGAGATCGTCAGTGTCCGCCCCGGTCCCGTGGTCACTATGTATGAACTGGAACCGGCCCCGGGCCTCAAAGCCAGCCGTGTAATCGGTCTGGCCGACGATATAGCACGTTCGATGTCGGCGCTTTCGGCTCGTGTTTCGACCCTGCCGGGGCGCTCTGTCATTGGTATCGAACTGCCCAACGAAAACCGCGAGATCGTAGTACTGCGCGAAATCCTTGCCAGCCGTGATTTCGGCGATGGCAACCATGCACTGCCCTTGGCGTTGGGCAAGGATATCGGGGGCGAGTCCGTTGTGGCGAACCTGGCGAAAATGCCTCACCTCCTGATCGCAGGGACGACCGGATCGGGTAAGTCGGTGGCGATCAACACCATGATCCTTTCGCTTCTCTATAAGCTGTCGCCGGATGAATGCCGCCTGATCATGATCGACCCCAAGATGTTGGAACTGTCGGTTTATGACGGCATCCCGCATCTGCTGTCGCCCGTTGTGACCGACCCGAAAAAGGCGGTTGTGGCCCTGAAATGGGTCGTGGGCGAGATGGAGGATCGCTATCGCAAGATGTCCAAAATGGGTGTCCGTAACATCGCCGGCTACAACGGTCGCGTGAAGGACGCGCTGGCCAAGGGCGAGATGTTCAGCCGTACCGTCCAGACGGGCTTTGACGATGAAACCGGCGAGCCTACTTTTGAGACGGAAGAGTTTGCGCCCGAGGCGATGCCCTACATCGTCGTTATCGTAGACGAGATGGCCGACCTGATGATGGTCGCGGGCAAAGAGATCGAAGCCTGCATCCAGCGCCTGGCGCAGATGGCGCGGGCTTCGGGTATTCATCTGATCATGGCCACGCAGCGCCCCTCGGTCGACGTGATCACCGGTACGATCAAGGCGAACTTCCCGACACGGATTTCGTTCCAGGTGACATCGAAGGTCGACAGCCGCACCATCTTGGGTGAGATGGGCGCTGAACAGCTGCTAGGGCAGGGTGACATGCTGTATATGGCTGGCGGTGCCAAGATCACCCGCTGCCACGGCCCGTTTGTCTCGGACGAAGAGGTCGAAGAAATCGTCAACCACTTGAAGCAATTCGGTCCGCCCGATTACATGAGCGGTGTGGTCGATGGCCCGGCTGAGGAAAAAGCCGACAATATTGACGCCGTTCTGGGCCTAAACACCGGTGGCAACACAAATGGCGAAGATGCGCTGTATGATCAGGCGGTGGCGATTGTGATCAAGGATCGCAAATGCTCGACATCTTACATCCAGCGGAAACTTGCCATCGGCTACAACAAGGCCGCCCGTTTGGTCGAACAGATGGAGGACGAAGGCGTTGTTTCGGCGGCAAATCACGTCGGTAAGCGGGAAATCCTCGTCCCCGAGCAGTAGGATATTTAATAACAAGGGCAGAAGCCTTATCTGAGTCGTATGAAACAGATTGCTTTTGCCCTTGCTTTGACACTGGCCGCGCCTGCCGCATGGGCGGCGGACAAGCTGCCGCTGTCGGAGATCTCCAATTATCTGAACAAGATGAAAACGGTTCAGACCAGCTTTACCCAAGTGAATGATGACGGCTCGCTAAGTACGGGCAAGCTATGGATTCAGCGGCCCGGGAAGATGCGGTTCGAATATGATCCGCCCGACAGCGCGGTTGTCCTTGCGCGTTCGGGGAGTGTTCAGATCTTTGACCCGAAATCCAACCAGCCGCCCGAACAGTACCCACTGAAACGGACGCCTCTGTCACTTGTGCTGGCTCGGAACGTGAATCTGGGGCAGGCCAATATGGTCGTTGGTCACGACTTTGATGGAACTGCAACCGTTGTGACGGCACAGGACCCAAAAAACCCCGAGTCGGGGCGGATTGAGCTGATGTTCACGGACAACCCCGTCGAGCTGCGTAAATGGGTGATCCACGACAATGCAGGCTCCCAAACCACTGTTCTTTTGGGAGAGCTGACCGAGGGCGGACGCCTCGATCAGAGCTTGTTCTCAAACGGAAAGCGGGTCGGGTCCAGCGACCGCTGACCCGCCCAAGTCAATAGCGGCAGCTGGCCAGCTGAGCTTGATACAGGTTGGCCCGTGCATCGACATCGCTGGCCACATTCAACAGCCAGGATTTCTGGTTGTAGCTGCCGCGCGCATAACCCGTATGGCCTTCGTGATAGGCCAGATACTGGTTGCGCGTGTCGCCCAGGTTGATGCCATTCCGCTCGTAGGTTTTGTTCATGTACCAGCCGATGAAATCGGACGCGTCGCGAATACGATCTCGCTTGGCGCGGCGTTTGCCGGTTTCACGCTGGTATTCTTCCCACGTGCCGTCCAGGGCCTGGCTATAGCCAAAGGCGCTGCTCTGCCGACCCATCGGGATCACGCCCAGCACATAGCGGTGCGGGGTGCGCGCATCGTGACGATAGCGGCTTTCCTGATAGATCGTCGCCATCTGAACGTGAACAGGGACACCCCATTTCCGCTCGGTTTTTTTGAAGGCTTTGATGTAGTCAGGTTTCTCGCGCGCAATGCTGCACGCGTCATTTAGTCTGCTGGGTGGCTGTTTGGACCCGCCACCACAGGATGCCAAAAGCAGCACCCCTAGGAGTACGAATAGAATTCTGCTCATGTGCCTCGTGCCTTTTTTCAGGCATTCTAGCGCAGATTGAGCGCTGAGGAAATCACAATCGTTACAGAACGATAGCCAAAACACCCGGTAACGCGGCGACAGACAGCACCGTTGAGACCATAACCATGCCTGCTACGGCGTCTGCGTCGGCCTCAAACCGCTCGGCCAGCAGGTATGAAGTGACAGCGACCGGGGTACACATTTGCAAGACCAGAACACCGAATGCGATGGTTTCAAGCCCGAAGAGGATGGCAACGCCCCATCCGAGGGCAAAGCAGACCACCAGCTTGAGAAGCGACAGCCAAATGGCCTGGTGAAGACTGCGAGAGGTCAGGCGCGCGATTGCCACACCAACGGTTACAAGCATCATCGGAACAGCCATTTGCCCCAGCAAATCCAAGGTGTTGGTTAGGAACAGAGGTGTTTCCCAGTCTTGCCACAAGAACAGCGCCCCCAGCAGCGTGGCCCAGACCATGGGCTGACGGATGACCTGTCCAAAAGCGCCTTTGCCCGCGACCAGATAGATCCCGTAGGTAAAGGAAAACAGCGCGGTCACGGCCAGAAAGATCACGGCATATCCCAAACCGGCCTGACCAAATGCAAAGATGCATAGGGGAAGGCCTAAATTGCCGGTGTTTCCGAAGATCAGCGGCGAAAGGTAGGTGCGTTGCTCAAGCTTTAGCACCTTTACTATGACCCAGAACACGACCGCGAGAACCAGATTGGCCGCAATGGTGGCCAGAGTGAACCGTGACAGGTCACCACCCGGAATTTCGGTCTGCATCAAGGCCACGAAAATCAGACTGGGGACTGCCAGCGTCATCGCAAAACGCGTCACAAATTGTAGGCGGTATTCAAAGCCAAGCTTGACCCAGACAAAGCCGATTGCTGACAAAAGGAACACTGGTGCCGCAATTTCGAACACTGTCAGTAAGAGGTTCACAGACTGTTTCCCTTAATTTCACATCAATGATTGGCTTTTCTGCCCGGAAAGAGGTAGTAACCTCTTTGGGGGCTGAAACAATGCTAAAGACACATGCCAAGTACGGCCTGGGACAAGTTGTGCGACATAAGAAACATCCCTTCCGAGGGGTGATTTTTGACGTGGATCCAGAGTTTTCGAATACCGAGGAATGGTACGAAGCCATCCCCGAAGACAGTCGGCCGATCAAGGATCAGCCGTTCTATCACCTGTTGGCTGAGAACGACCAATCCTTCTATGTAGCTTATGTTTCAGAACAAAATCTGATCGAGGATCGATCGGGTGAGCCGGTTGAGCATCCCGACATCCCCAACATGTTCGGCCCATTCGAAGATGGGTCATACCCGCTGCACTTCCATCTGAACTGAGCGGGGCGACGCGTCTGCGCGTTGATCAATATCCTAACGCGCAACCGTCCTTTCTGGGGTCACTGGCCCCCTCCAAAACACCGTCTTCACGGATTCGTATGGCCTGTGCGCCACCCAGTGGAGTTTCTGGGACCTCCACAGTGTGACCCATTTCGCTTAATTGTTGAGCAACCGCTTCGGGGAACCCGCGCTCGAGCTTCAGGATGCCTCCGTCGGCGAAGGCACGGGGGGCGTTGATGGCCTCTTGCAGGTCAAAACCGAAATCCATCAGGTTTGACACGAACCGCGCATGTCCTGTGGGTTGATACGCCCCACCCATGACGCCGAAGGGCATCGTAACGCGTTCGTTCTCGGCCAGCATGCCGGGAATGATCGTGTGCATCGGGCGTTTGCCGCCACCCAGCTCATTTGGGTGCCCGGCTTGCAGGGTGAAGCCTGCGCCGCGGTTTTGCAGCAAGATGCCGTATTTCTCGGATGCGATCCCCGAGCCGAAGCTGTGGAAGATCGAATAGATCAACGACACGGCCATCTGATCGCGGTCGACGACGGTAATGTAGACGGTGTCCTTGTGGATCGCTTCGGTCAGCGGGGCGGCAGCGGGCATGGCCTGTTTTGGATCAATCAAAGCCGCGAGGTATGTGGCGATGTCTTTGTCCAAAAACCGCTCGGCCCGCGCCATATGATCGGGATCTGCGATGAAGCGGTTGCGTGCGTCATAGGCCAGTTTCGTAGCTTCGGCCTCGATGTGGACCCGTTCCGCGCCCAATGGGTTCATGCTGGCAAGGTCAAAATGCTTGAGGATATTCAGTAGCAAAATCGCCGTTGCGCCTTGGCCGTTGGGGGGGTGCTCGACCAGATCAATGCCCTGATAGGTGCCACGCATCGGTTCGGAGGGAGTGCATTGGGTCGATTGGAAATCCTCGGCGGTGTGGAGGCCCCCCAAGGCGGAAAGGGTGGCGATCATATCCTCCGCGATTTCACCTGAATAGAAGGCCTCCCGGCCATCCTTTGCGACCCGCCGCAGGACCTCCGCCTGTTTTGGCGCGCGGAAGACCTGACCTGTCTTGGGGACTTGCCCGTGGATCAGATAGTGATCCCGCGCGGCCCCTTGGAGGGTCGGTTCGCCGTTGTGCCAGTCGAAAGAAACGCGTGGAGCAACCGGCACACCCTGCTCTGCATAGTGAATGGCCGGTTGCAGAATTGCATCCAGCCCCACTCGGCCTTCGGTTTGGCTAAGATGACAGAACGCGTCGACCGCGCCCGGGATCGTAACCGCGTCAGGGCTGGTCAAAGGCACCGAGGTCAAGCCTAGTTCCCGCAGCGCGCTGGCTTGCGCAGCAGCAGGTGCCCGGCCTGAGCCATTCAACGCGCGAATCTCGGTTTCTCCCGCGCGATTGTAGAGGACAAAGCAATCGCCGCCCAAACCGGTCATCTGCGGCTCGCAAATTCCCAGCAAGACCGCCCCGGCAATGGCTGCATCCATGGCATTGCCGCCGCGTTCCAGAATGTCGACGGCGACTTTCGCTGCAAGGGGGTGCGAAGTCGCACACATCCCATTTGTGGCCAGAACTTCGGACCGGCCCGGCTTGTGTAAATCCCGCATCATCATCCCCTTACTTTGAACACCGCGAAACTATCGCGCAGGGAATGATTGTCCAGTTCTTCAATGAGGGGAGGGAGGTTCCTCGGCGCCGTTCACTGGGTGGGGGCTGTGACACTTGGCGCCGAGGGAAGCTATCTGAGCTACGGTGACATGTTTGACAGTCGTTTGGGGCGGCGTAATGGTTCGAAAAAGGCCTTATTGTGGCCATTTCGCGTCAAATCCCTCAGGTCATTCGGGTATTGGGACGTCGAACCGCAGTGACAACAGATTGCAGCCATCGCGACGCTCATACCGAATCTCGCTGGTCAGTTCGTGAATCAGATACCACCCGAAACCCCCTTCTGGCAGGTCCTGCAGGCTGGTCTCAACCGAGGCCGGTGTCCCATCCGGGGGTTTGCAGCCAGGCAGCGGACGCCCCGTATCCGATATCAGAATGTCCAGCTGGTTGTGTTCCAACCGGCAACAGACCTGCACTTTGGCGGGTTCAATGCCAGAATAGGCATGCTCGACGACGTTGTTGATTGCTTCCGCCAAGGCAATCTTTACGTCATCCGTCTTTTCGACAGGCAAGCCGTGGCGGGCCAGGCCTGCACTCAATTCCGCAATGCCAGCGCTGGCTTCCGCTTCAATCGCCGGAAAGCTTAGCTGCAGGCAGGTTTGATCACTGGACGGCGCAACGCACATCTACGTTGGCCGCATTACTCTGCTTGCGCCGACAGCGCGTCATCGAGGGAATCGAACAACCTGAAAACGGTGTCCATTCGCGTTAGGCGAAACACTTTTTCGACCACGGGTTGCAGCCCGGCCAGATCCAGCCGGCGTTCGCCACCGATTTGTTTCATCGAGGCGACGATGGCCCCCAATCCGCTTGAATCAATGAATTCCACGCCTGCCAGATCCAGAACGATGCGCGTTGCGTCGGTTTCTGTTTCGCGACGCATGTCTTCCTTGAACTGGATCGCGATGGCCGCATCTATCCGTTCCGAATGAACGGTGATGATCTGTGCCCCTTCGGTAGTTGTGCTGGTCAGCCCCATGATTGACCGCCCTTTTCAGCTGAAATTGCGTCGTAGAAATACGCTAGACGGCAAATCTTACCATTCGGTATTCAAGTTCCGGCAAGAGGAGGGATTTTCGATGAAAGACGTAGTGATCGCAGGCGCGGCCCGTACACCAATGGGAGGGTTCCAGGGCATGTTCGATGGTGTTCCCGCAACCGAACTTGGCGGAACCGCGATTCGCGCCGCCATGCAGCAGGCAGGTGCGGACACTGTCGACGAAGTCCTGATGGGCTGCGTGCTTCCAGCGGGGCAGGGGCAGGCCCCAGCGCGTCAGGCGGGGTTTGCCGCCGGGTTGGGCGAAGAGGTGCCCGCAACGACCCTCAACAAGATGTGCGGTTCGGGTATGAAGGCCGCCATGATCGCGTTTGATCAGATCGCATTGGGCCACACAGATACCATGATCGCGGGCGGGATGGAGAGTATGACAAACGCGCCTTATATGCTGCCCAAGATGCGCGGCGGTGCGCGGATCGGGCACGGGCAGGTTGTGGACCATATGTTTCTGGACGGGCTTGAAGATGCCTATGACAAAGGCCGCCTGATGGGAACGTTTGCCGAAGACTGCGCCGAGACCTATCAGTTCACCCGCGAAGCGCAGGATGAATACGCGCTGCGATCTCTCTCGAACGCGTTGGCCGCTCAGGACAGTGGCGCTTTTGATGGGGAAATTGCTGCGATCACCGTGCAAACCCGCAAAGGGGCGCTGGTGCTTGAGGCGGATGAGCAACCCAAATCCGCCAGACCCGAGAAAATCCCGACGCTGAAACCAGCCTTCCGTCAGGATGGAACGGTGACGGCGGCAAACTCCTCCTCCATTTCTGACGGAGCGGCCGCTATGGTTCTAGCCTCGGCAGACGCCGCTGAAGCGAAAGGACTAACCGTCCGCGCGCGCGTTTTGGGCCACGCCAGCCATGCACAGGCACCGGGCCTGTTCACAACCGCTCCGGTTCCTGCCGCCCAAAAGCTGCTGGAGCGTCTGGGCTGGACCAAAGACGATGTCGACCTGTGGGAGGTGAATGAGGCCTTCGCCGTGGTTCCGATGGCTTTCATGCACGAAATGGGCCTGCCGCGCGACAAGGTCAACGTCAATGGCGGAGCCTGCGCCCTGGGCCATCCAATCGGCGCATCTGGTGCCCGGATCATGGTCACCCTTCTGAACGCTCTGGAAAAACGCGGCTTGAAACGTGGGATCGCTGCGATCTGTATCGGTGGCGGAGAGGGCACGGCAATCGCCATTGAACGCGTTTGACCCTCTGCGCTTTTGCAAATACTCCGGGTCTTGGGGGCGTTGCCCCCCCCCAAGACCCGGATCGGAGCAACGCTAATATGACCGTCGACTATGACACCCTTGCCAAAACCATCGCCTCGCTGACCGAAGGCGAAACCGATCAGATCTCCTTGATGGCGACCATCGCGTGTGAGGTGCATTACGCCGATGATCGCTTTGACTGGACAGGGTTCTACCGCGTCACCGAACCGGGCCTGCTGAAGATCGGCCCGTACCAGGGTGGTCACGGCTGTCTGGTCATCCCGTTCGAGCGCGGCGTGTGCGGCGCAGCCGCGCGCACGGGTGAGGTGCAGCTGGTTCCGGATGTGGATGCCTTTCCGGGTCATATCGCCTGCGCATCTTCTACAATGTCAGAGCTTGTTTTGCCGGTGCACGATGCCTCGGGCGCCGTTATTGCTGTGTTTGACATCGACAGCGACCAGCCGGATGCTTTCACGGATGTGGACGCGTCCGAACTGACCAAAATTCTTCAGAACGTTTTCTCCGCCTAGCTGCAACCCTAACTAAATCCTTGTGTTACTTGGGTTTGGTCTCTGGTCTTATGATTTGTCGTGAAAAAATGCTTTGAAATTTCACGGAACTGAGGCATCGTGAAAAACGTAAAAGGAATTTCACGAGAATCGGAGTCTGGCTTTGAACACGCAAACCCCTCAGCGCGCGACGCTCGGAGCGGACTTGCGGGCCTTACGCAAGGCAAGAGGTTTGACGCTGACTGAAATTGCCGACCGCCTAAACCGCTCGGTCGGGTGGCTGAGTCAGGTCGAGCGGGATATGTCCGACCCTTCAATCTCGGACCTGCGTCAGATCGCGGAATGCCTGGGCGTTCCCATGTCGATGCTGTTCTCGCATTCTGCCGCTCCGGTTGAGGAGCAAGGCTATGTGGTTCGCGCCGTTTCACGACGTCCTATGGGCTCGGGTGAAGAAGGTCTGATCGAAGAACTGCTGTCGCCAGACCTGACCGATGATTTCGAGATGGTGCATTCCACGTTTGAGCCCCGATCCAAAATGCAAAAACCCGCGGACCGGCCAACGCAGGAGGTCGGATATATGATCTCGGGCCAACTGGACCTGACGATCGGTGCACGGCACTTCAAGGTCGGGCCGGGTGACAGTTTCCGCATCAAACACGAACCCTATCAATGGGCAAACCCCTATGATGAGCCCGCCGTGGCCATCTGGGTCATTGCGCCTCCGGTGTACTGATGAGCTTTGAGGCCTGGACCATTTTCGCGCTGTTCTGGGTGGTGTTCGTCACCACTCCGGGGCCGAATGCGGTCAATTGTATTTCAAACGGCATGAGCTTGCCCTTCCCGAAGGCGATGCTTGGGGTGCTTGCGATCCTGACACAGGCCAGCGCGTTTCTGATCTTGTCAGCGCTGGGTGTAACGGCCCTGATCGCAGCCTCACCTACCGCCTTCTTCTTCGCTAAACTGGTCGGGGCAGGGTTCCTGATCTGGGTGGGTATTCGCGGATGGATCAACGCGAAACGGCCAGCGCCTGCCACTGAACGCCCGGCGCGGCACGTCTATCTGCATGCGCTGACGGTGGCGACGATCAACCCGAAAAGCGTTGCTGGCTATCTGGCGGCCTTTTCGCAATTTGTGCAGCCCGACGTCCCGATCTGGCAGCAGATGGGGGTGATCATGCCGACCGCTCTGGTCATTACGACGCTCAGCTACACCGGCTTTACGCTGTTGGGCGCGCTGATGGGCAAGGCGGCGTTGGGCACTGTGTTCAATATCTGGGTCCGCCGGATCATGGCGACCTGTTTCATCATCTATGGCGTGTTGCTGGGTGCCAGCTCTGCGCCCGCAGCAAGGGGGTAGCTATATGCAGACGGGATCCTGCCTTTGCGGCAAAGTTGCGTTTACGATTGACGGAGACCTCTCGCCGCCCTCTGCCTGCCATTGCGGTCAGTGCCGCAAACAATCGGGTCATGTCTGGTCATCGACATGGACGCATCAGGACAACCTGAGCTTCACCGCCAGTGACACGCTGCGTTGGTTCCGCGCCTCAGAGACCGCCCGGCGCGGGTTCTGCAGCGAATGCGGTTCATTCCTGTTCTGGCAGCACAATGAAGAAGACACGATTTCGATCTCGATGGGGGCGCTCAGCGCACCGACGGGCCTGAAACTCTCAAAGCACATCTTTGTCGCGGACAAGGGTGACTACTACGACATCTCAGACGATCTGCCCCAGCGGGCACAGTAACAGAGGATCAAAACACATGAGTGATTTTCCAACCAAGGCCCGTGTGGTCATCATCGGTGGCGGCGTTGTCGGCTGCTCATCCTTGTATCATCTGGCGAAAAAGGGCTGGACGGACTGCGTTCTGCTGGAAAAGAACGAACTGACTGCGGGGTCTACATGGCACGCGGCGGGCAACGTGCCGACCTTCTCGACTTCGTGGGCGATCATGAACATGCAGCGCTATTCGACCGAGCTATATTCGCGTCTGGCCGAAGAGGTCGACTATCCGATGAACTACCACGTTTCGGGTTCGATCCGTTTGGCGCATAGCAAAGAGCGCATGCAGGAATTCGAACGCGCCATGTCGATGGGCCTGTACCAGGGCATTCCGATGGAGATGTGGACCCCGGAGCAGGCGAAAGAGCGCTACCCGTTCCTCGAAACCCACGATCTTGAGGGCGTGCTGTACGACCCGACCGATGGCGACATCGATCCGGCGCAGCTGACACAAGCCTTCGCCAAAGGCGCGCGTGATCTGGGCCAAAAGATCATCCGCTTCTGCCCGGCCACCGATGTAACACAGCACGATAACGGCACTTGGACCGTTCACACCGAAAAGGGCGATATCGCCTGTGATTATGTCGTCAACGCAGCCGGATACTACGCGCAGCGCGTTGGTGAGATGTTCAAACCCTATGGCGGCCGCATGGTGCCCGCCATGGTCATGAGCCACCAGTACCTGCTGACCGACGAAGTCCCCGAGGTTGAGGCGTGGTCGAAGAAAAACGGTGGCAAACTGCCTCTGCTGCGCGACGTGGATATCTCATACTACCTGCGTCAGGAAAAGAACGGCTTCAACCTTGGCCCCTACGAGCCCAACTGCAAGGGCGAGTGGATGACAGAAGACGACCCGATGCCAGAGGATTTCAGCTTCCAGCTTTGGAACGACGATCTGGACCGGATTGAGGACATCATCACGGACGCGATGGAACGGGTTCCGCTGATGGCAACCTCGGGCGTTGGTCGCGTGATTAACGGCCCGATCCCTTACGCGCCGGACGGTCTGCCGATGATCGGCCCAATGCCCGGTGTGAAAAACGCGTTTGAGGCGCACAGCTTCACCTTTGGCATCGCGCAGGGCGGCGGTGCAGGCAAGGTGCTGGCCGAATGGATCGTCGATGGCCACACCGAGTGGGATATGTGGGCCGTCGATCCGCGCCGCTACACCGACTACACCGATCAGGACTACTGCAACCAGAAGGGCATGGAGGTCTACGGCAACGAATACGCCATGCACTTCCCGCACCATGAATGGCCTGCTGCGCGCGACAAGAAGCTGTCGCCAGTCCACGCCAAGGTCAAAGAACTGGGCGGAGTCATGGGCGTCTATAACGGCTGGGAACGCGCCAACTGGTTTGCCAAGCCTGGCGACGACACCTCGCTTGAGGCCACGCATACATGGGGCCGCTCGGGCCCGTGGGAGCAGCGCATCAAGGAAGAGTGCGAAGCTGTCCGCGACAATTGCGGCGTGCTGGACCTGCCGGGCTTCTCGCGTTTCATGGTCAAAGGTGAAGGAGCGGCAGAAGCTCTGCGTGGCCTGATCACCGGTGGTCTGCCCAAGATTGGCCGCATCAACCTCGTCTACATTTCGGACGACCGTGGCCGTATCCTGACCGAGATGTCCTGTATTCGTCTGGGCGAGGATGAGTTCGTGATGATCACAGCCGCCACCGCGCAGTGGCACGACCGCGACATCCTGTTGTCCGCCATGCCGGCAAGTGTTTCGGTCGAGGACGTCACCACCACCCGCGACACGCTGATCGTGACCGGCCCGAAATCGCGTGAGATCCTCTCGGGCCTCAGCGATGCGGATCTGTCCACCGGCTGGCTGACGCATCAGTCCGCGACGGTTGCGGGCAAACCGGCCTTCCTGATCCGCGTCTCCTTTGCCGGAGAGCTGGGTTGGGAGGTTCACGCCCTCAACGAGGATATGCCAGCGATCTACGACGCTATCCTCGACGCCGGCGCAACCCCGTTCGGTATGTACGCCCTGAACTCGCTGCGGATCGAGAAAGGCTACCGCGCTTGGAAGGGTGATCTCTCGACCGACTACTCGCTGCTGGAAGGCGGGCTGGAGCGGTTCGTTAAACTGGACAAACCGCAAGACTTCCCCGGCAAGGCCGCGATCCTGAACGAAAAGCAGCAGGGCGTGAAGAAATCCTTTGTCACGCTGACAGTGGACGCAGGCAATTGCGACGCGCCTTACATGTCCTGCATCTGGCAGG
Source organism: Ruegeria sp. ABV3_008 (assembly GCF_056161185.1). NCBI lineage: Bacteria > Pseudomonadati > Pseudomonadota > Alphaproteobacteria > Rhodobacterales > Roseobacteraceae > Ruegeria > Ruegeria sp. ABV3_008. Next base: position 248,793 of record NZ_JBSWYP010000005.1, read on the forward strand.
GCGATCAGATCGTGGGCGAGACGACCTCGGGCGCATGGGGCTATCGTGTTGGCAAGTCTATCGCGCTGGGCATGGTCAAGACCGAGGTCGCAAACCCGGGCACAGAGCTTGAGGTTGAGATCTACGGCCAGAAGTACCGGGCTGTGGTGCAGGAAGACCAGCCGCTCTGGGATCCCGCCAACGAGCGTCTGCGCGCCTGATCCCTTTGGGGATTGCCAAATTGGCACAAAACTCCAAGCTGGGGCCCATGGCGGGCCCCAGTCTGCCTTTCACCAAAGTCCAAATCGGAAGGCTGAAATGACGATCCCTGCACATATGTCCGGCGTTTACCTCACTCATCACGGCGGGCCGGAGGCTTTGCAGTGGCGCGAGGATATTCCCGTTCCAACGCCCGGTCCCGGGCAGGTTCTGGTCCGCGTCGCAGCTGCCGGGGTCAACAACACCGATATCAATACGCGGGTCGGGTGGTACTCTTCGGACGTGACCGGGGCCACCGATGACGTCGATCAGGATATCGATGCCGGAGGGTGGGGCGGCGCGCTTCAATTCCCTCGAATTCAAGGCGGCGACCTGTGCGGCATTGTCGAAGCAGCCGGTCCGGGTTCAGGGTTTCAACCCGGTCAGCGCGTGACCTGCCCGATCAATCTGCCGCGCCCGCGACCTGGCCATCCACAGGGGTTTATTGCCTTAGGCTCTGAGATTGATGGCGCCTTTGCCCAATACTGTCTGGTCGAAGCGAATGATCTCTACGATGTCTCTGCCTCGCCATTGTCAGATACCGAGATCGCGGCCATTCCCTGCGCCTTTGGCACGGCCGAGAACCTTTTGACCCGCGCCGGGGTCACCGCTGGCCACAAGGTGCTGATCACGGGCGCTTCGGGCGGTGTCGGTCTGGCGGCGGTGCAACTGGCCCGCCTGCGCGGCGCGTCCGTCTGGGGCATAACCGGTGCCGCCAAGGCCGAGGTTGTGAAATCCCAAGGCGCGGTTGAGACCTTTGATCGCGATGCTGCGTTACCTGCAGACATGTTCGACGTCGCGATTGACGTGGTTGGAGGCCCTAAATGGGCGCGCCTCGTGCTGGCCCTGAAACCCGGCGGGCACTACGCTGTATCAGGTGCGATTGCAGGCCCGATGGTGCAGGCCGATCTGCGCGACATCTACCTGCGCGATATTACCATTCACGGCTGCACTCACCAATCGCCTGAGGTGTTTGGCCGTCTGGCTGAGCTGATGAATGCCGGTCGGATCAAGCCTTTGATTTCCCGCACCTATCCCCTAAGGGATATTGCTAAGGCACAAGAGGATTTCCAATCCAAAGCGTTGCCGGGGAAATTGGTGCTGATCCCGTAAGGAGTTTATGACATGGCCGAAATTACTCTGTTAGATGGCTCGATCGGGCAGGAGCTGGTCAATCGCAGCGGTAATCAACCGACGCCGCTCTGGTCGACGCGGGTGATGATGGATCAACCGGAATTGGTGCGCGAGGTTCATGCCGAATACTTCCGGCGCGGGGCCACAGTTGCGACAACCAACACCTATGCCGTCCACCGCTCGCGCCTTGTGCGCGAAGGGATCGAGGACCAGTTGGCGCAATTGATCCACACCGCCGTGTCTCAGGCCGATCTGGCGCGCGCAGGGAATGGCGGGCGCATTGCCGGAGCGCTCGGGCCGCTATTGGCCTCCTACAGACCCGATCTCGAGCCTGATCCGGAAGAGGCCGGACGCAAATTCGCTGAACTGGTCGCGCTCATGGGGGATGGTGTGGATCTGATTCTGATCGAAACCGTCTCTTCGGTGATGGAGGCCGAAGGCGCCCTGAGGGGCACTGCTGGCTGCGGGAAACCAGTGTGGTTGGCCCTGTCTCCGATGGATGAGGACGGAACGCGTCTGCGATCCGGTGAGCCGTTGGATCAGATTGCCCCCTTGGTCGAGCGTTACAATCCGCAAGCGGTGCTGATCAATTGCACCCGTCCCGAAGCGGTTCCAGCCGGGCTTGAGATATTGTCAGGCATGGGGCTGCCATATGGTGCATATGCCAACGGCTTCACGCATATCGCCGAGGGGTTTTTGCAAGACGCCCCCACGGTTGATAGTCTCGCACAGCGCCACGATCTCAGCCCCGAGGCCTATGCCGACCACGCGATGGCCTGGGTCGACCAAGGCGCGACAATCGTTGGCGGATGCTGCGAGATTGGCCCGGATCATATCGAGGCCCTCGCGCGTCGCCTGGAAGCAGCCGGTCATCGGATCGTCTGAACCGACAAGGGAACGGTATGTCCGAGACACCATCGCCAGCCCCCACAACGCTTCAGACCAGCCCCGTGCATTTCGACATTCTGGTGGCGCCGGGCTTTGTGCTGTTGGAACTCGCGTCTCTGGTGGATGTTCTGCGGATTTCCAATCGGGTGTCTGCAACGCCGCCGTTCACCTATACTTACCGATCCCTACGTGGTGGTCCGGTGGCCAGCAGCAGCGACGCAACGGTTCAGACCGAAACCGTGCCTACCCAACCCGCTGCCACCTATCTGTTTGTGATCGGAAACTCTAACCCGGATCACCCCGACCTGTCTTTGGGTCGGGTGGTGTCGAACTATACCTATCGCGGCGCACAGGTGTTTTTGTTGGCCGAAGCGGCAAGCCGGTATATCGACGAGCAGGGCACAGCCGATCTGGCAACCCATTGGGAAAACGCCTCATTCCTGCGTGAGCGCGGCGCTCGGTTCGAGGCGAAACTGTCCATCGCAACCGAGCGCGGCGCAGTTGTCACCTGTGCAGGTATGGGGGCCACCACCGATATCGCGCTGGTCGTGATTGGGCGGCATATCTCGGGGCCCACGCAATTGACCGTGGCGGACGTCATGCTGCATGAAAACATCCGCGATTTTTCGTCGATGCAGCCCTTCTCGGGCGCGAAAAACACCGCGACTGGGGATAAGAAGCTGGATCAGTGCATCAAGCTGATGCAGGCCAACATCGAAGACCCTTTGCCGATCCAGGATCTCGTGGACAGCCTGAATATCTCGAACCGATCGCTTGAGCGGAAGTTCAAAGCGTTCTTCGGCACCACACCTAACGGGTTCTATCGCGAAATGCGGCTTGCCAAGGCCAACAACCTATTGCTGAACACCACCATGAGCGTGCGTGAAATAGGTTTGGCCTGCGGTTTCCCGAACGGGTTCTCATCGGTTTACCGGAGTTTTTTCGGTGTGACGCCCTTTGTGATGCGCCAACAAAAGAGACAAGCCGCGCAGAGATGATTTTTGCGGATGCGATGACGTTTTTGATGGATTCCGCGCCGATTTTTCATGCCATTCAGGGACAAACCTGAACCAACGGAGTCTTCACTATGGTTGATCTTCCCAGCAAGGCCCGCGTGGTCATCATCGGCGGCGGCGTGATCGGATGCTCGGTTGCCTATCACCTGACCAAGAAGGGCTGGAAAGATGTTGTGCTGCTTGAGCGAAAGCAACTGACCAGCGGCACGACCTGGCATGCGGCCGGTCTGATCGCGCAGCTGCGCGCGACGGCGAACATGACCAAGCTGGCGAAGTACAGTCAGGAGCTCTACGGCTCGCTCGAGGAAGAAACCGGTGTTGCGACAGGTTTCAAACGCTGTGGCTCAATCACCGTCGCGCTGACCGAAGAGCGTAAGGAAGAGATCTACCGCCAGGCCGCCATGGCCCGCGCCTTTGGCGTTGAGGTCGAAGAGATCTCGAATGAACGCGTGGCCGAGCTGTATCCGCATCTCAACATCGAAGATGTCAAAGGGGCTGTGTATCTGCCGCTGGACGGGCAGGGTGACCCGGCGAATATCGCGCTTGCTCTGGCCAAAGGTGCGCGCCAGCGCGGTGGCATTGTGAAAGAGCGTGTGAAGGTCACCGATGTCGTCAAACAAGGACGCAAGGTCACCGGTGTAGACTGGGTTGCCGACGATGGCAGCGCCTCCGGCCATATCGAATGCGATATGGTGGTGAACTGCGCCGGGATGTGGGGCCACGAAGTGGGTCGCATGGCAGGCGTGAACGTTCCGTTGCATGCCTGTGAGCATTTCTACATTGTGACCGAGGGTATCGATGGCCTGACCCAGCTGCCGGTTCTGCGCGTCCCGGATGAATGCGCCTACTACAAAGAAGACGCGGGCAAAATCCTGTTGGGTGCGTTTGAACCGAAGGCCAAGCCCTGGGGCATGAATGGTATCCCCGACAGCTTTGAGTTCGATCAACTGCCCGAGGATTTCGACCACTTTGAACCCATCCTCGAAGCGGCGGTGAACCGTATGCCGATGCTGGCCGAAGCCGGTATCCACACCTTCTTCAACGGACCTGAATCGTTTACCCCCGATGATGCCTATCACCTGGGTCTTGCGCCCGAGATGGACAATGTCTGGGTCGCGGCGGGCTTTAACTCCATTGGTATCCAGTCGGCCGGTGGCGCGGGCATGGCGCTGGCCGAATGGATGGACAGCGGTGAGAAGCCGTTTGATCTGGGCGATGTCGACATAAGCCGGATGCAGCCGTTCCAAGGCAACAAGCAGTACCTGTTCGAGCGCTCGAAAGAGACTCTGGGCCTGCTCTACGCTGATCATTTCCCGTACCGTCAGAAAGCCACTGCACGCGGGGTGCGGCGAACTCCGTTTCACCACCACCTGCTTGAGCAAGGTGCGGTCATGGGGGAACTGGCCGGGTGGGAGCGGGCCAACTGGTTCGCGAATGAAGGTCAGGAACGCGAATACCAATATAGCTGGAAGCGTCAGAACTGGTTCGAAAACTCTGCCGCAGAACACCGCGCGGTGCGCGAGAATGTCGGCATGTATGACATGTCCTCCTTCGGGAAAATCCGCGTCGAAGGCCCCGACGCCGAGGCATTCATGAACTATATCGGCGGTGGCGACTACTCGGTGCCGAATGGCAAGATTGTCTACACCCAGTTCCTGAACCGCACCGGCGGGATCGAGGCCGACGTAACCGTGACCCGCCTGACCGAGACCGCCTATTTGGTCGTCACGCCAGCCGCGACCCGTCTGTCGGATCAAACATGGATGCAGCGTAATGCGGGCAACTTCAACGTGGTCATCACGGATGTGACTGCCGGCGAAGGCGTTCTGGCTATCATGGGACCGAACGCGCGCGCTTTGCTCGAAAAAGTCTCACCCAACGATTTCTCGAACGCGACCAACCCATTTGGTACCGCGCAAGAGATTGAGCTTGGCATGGGCCTCGCCCGCGCGCACCGCGTCACCTATGTGGGAGAGCTGGGTTGGGAGATCTATGTCTCTTCTGACATGGCAGGTCATGCGTTCGAGACGCTACACGAAGCCGGGCAGGATATGGGTCTAAAGCTGTGTGGTATGCACATGATGGACAGCTGCCGCATCGAAAAGGGCTTCCGCCATTTTGGGCATGACATCACCTGTGAAGACCACGTGGTTGATGCCGGGCTTGGTTTTGCCGTGAAGGTCGACAAGGGCTGCGACTTCATCGGCCGCGAAGCCGTGATCGCGCGGAAAGAGACTGGCCCCAAAAACCGCTTGGTGCAGTTCAAGTTGACCGATGCCGATCCGCTATTGTTCCACAACGAACCTATCGTGCGTGACGGTGAATATGTCGGCTATCTGAGTTCGGGCAACTACGGACACACTCTGGGTGGCGCGATCGGTCTTGGCTACGTTCCGTGTGAAGGCGAAAAAGCTGCGGATGTTCTTGCATCGAGCTACGAAATCGACGTTTGCGGTGTCAAAGTAAAGGCCGAGGCGTCTTTGAAGCCGATGTATGATCCCAAGTCCGAGCGCGTGAAAGTCTAGACCGCAGAACAGGGGACTTTCCCCCGCCGCGGCAAGCCGCGACTCCCCCGAGATATTTAGGGCCAGATGAAGCAGGGGATCCGGTCTTCATCTGGCCAAAAATATCCTGGAGCGCGACGCAGAGCCTCGCAAAATAGCGCGAGTTCGAAATCGACCCATCACAATTCGTTATGTGCGACTTCACTGTTTTCAGAGTTTTCAACCCTTCAGGAACTGCCGTAAATGGGTCCGATACTTGTCGGAGATTTCCCGTGGCGACTGCCTCCTCACCTTCACAAAATGCGGACACCCCAAAAGGGTTTGTGCTGGCGGTTTCAGCCTATGTCATGTGGGGTTTCCTGCCTCTCTATATGAAAGCGCTGAGCCATATTGGCCCGGTTGAGGTTGTGGCGCATCGGGTCATCTGGTCGGTGCCGGTGGCAGGGCTTCTTCTGGTCATTCTGGGGCGGACCCGAGACCTTAGGGCGGCGTTGGGCAATCCCAAGATGTTGGGAATGGCGGCTTTGACGGCGGGGCTGATCTCGGTGAACTGGGCGATTTACGTCTGGGCGATCTCAACCGGCCATGCGTTGGATGCGGCGCTCGGGTATTATATCAACCCTTTGTTCAGTATAGCCTTGGGCGCTGTGTTGCTGCGAGAACCTTTGACGCGCATGCAACTGGTGGCCGTCGGTTTGGCGGCTATGGGTGTTCTGGTTCTGGTGGTCGAGGCTGGGCGTCTTCCTTGGGCGGCGCTGGGTTTGATGGTGAGTTGGGGTTTTTATGCCTTCTTCAAAAGGTCTCTGCCGATTGGCCCCAATCAGGGGTTTCTGCTTGAGGTTCTGATCCTTTTGATCCCGGCGATCGCCTATGTGACCTGGCTGGCGGTTCAAGGGACTGGGCATTTCGGGGTTTTGGCCTCGGATACTGTCTTGCTGTCCTGTGCAGGCGTCGTGACGGCGGTGCCTTTGCTGGTCTATGCCAATGGGGCCAAGCTCGTCAGGCTGTCGACGATGGGCATTCTGCAATACATCGCGCCCACCATGATCTTCATAACCGCAGTCGCCGTGTTCGGAGAACAGATTGACCGGGCCCGAATGATTGCCTTCCCTCTGATCTGGGCGGCGCTTGTGGTGTATTCGATCCCGATGATCCGGCAGGCGCGGGCTCAGGCCTGAAGTAGAAGCCGCGCGGCGCTTTCAGCCCAAATCGCGTAGGTTTTGGGACTGGGGTGGTATCCATCCGGCGCCGCCAGAGCGGGATCATCCGGTAAATCCAGTGACAAGTGTCGGAGTTGCGGATGGGCGGCAACGACCTGTTGCAGACCACGATCCAGGCGCGTGGATTGTCGACCCAAAACCCAAGCCAAAGGATGGGGAAGGGACGGAAAGCGGTTCATCTGTGGCACTGCTGTCACCACAACGCGTCGCGCGCCGAGGCGTTGGGTCAATATCCTGGCCAACTGGTTTTGCCGTTCGACGAAGCGTTTGTAGGTCACGCCTCGGGTCACGTCGTTTACGCCGAGCGCTGTCACGACCGCATCGAATGTGCCATCAATCGCTTGCAACCTCTCAAGCGTGTCTCGTGTTGTGTGTCCGGTTGTTGCTTCCAACCGCCATTCGACCGAGTGATGCCGTGCCAAGTGTTTGACCAAATGGCCTGACAGCGCCTGATCCTGTGTGCCCGCGCCTACGCCGGCGGCGGAACTATCGCCCGCGATCAACAATCGCAGACGAGGCCCACGGCCCGTTCGCCCTTCGCGCGGACCAATCGGTTCCGGCAGCAACTGGGCTTTGCGGCGTACGGCCAAGCCCTGAGCCGCCAGAACCGGCAGCAGGGGCACACGCAGAATCTGATCGGCGGCAATCGGATTTGACATGATCAGCTTAGGGCGGATTTGAATTCCAGAAACCGGGGGTCGGTCATCACACGGGCCATCATCGCTTCACGCAGGGCACCAATGGTCTTGTGAGGGCGCATCACAACCTCGAAATGCTGGATCAATCCGTCGTCGTTCAGCGTGATCAGGTCCACGCCGACCGCATCCAGATCTCCGACCTTGCATTGAAACTCGAGCGCCCAGTCATTGCCGCTGCCCATGATCCGCCGGTAGCGGAAGTCGGAAAATACCTTGCCCACATGGCTCAATACGGCCGCAACCGGCGCGCGGCCGGTCCATGTGCTGTAGTAGGTGGGCGGCATGAAGCGGACGTCCTCGGCCAAAAGCTCGTGAATGAGGGCTTCGTCCCCTTTGGCGACAACCTCTTGCATACGTTCGATTGTTGGATGCATGACCTCTCCCCTTTTTGCCTCAACGGTTCACGATACGCGCGCCGCACGCAAGGACGACGTTGCGGGAAGTGGCGCTGTGGGATAGGCACGCGGGCATGAGCGAGACCTACGATCCCCCCCAGACACCGCTGGATGTGCTGCATGAAGATGCGCAACTGATTGTGGTGAACAAGCCCTCGGGCTTGTTGTCGGTGCCGGGGCGTGGTGCGCATTTGGCGGATTGCCTAATGACCCGCGTGCAGGCTGTGTTTCCGCAGGCCCTGTTGGTGCATCGGTTGGACCGGGATACCTCGGGCGTGATGGTCTTTGCGCAGACGCCCCACGCGCAACGCAATCTGAGCATGCAGTTCGAGCAGCGACAAACCCGCAAAACCTACATTGCCCGTGTTTGGGGGCGGCTGGAAGCCAAGACGGGCACGGTTGATCTACCACTGATCGTCGACTGGCCCAACCGACCGCGTCAGATGGTGTGCCAAGACACGGGCAAACAGGCCGTCACCGATTGGCGTGTTGTCAAATACGAAGGCGGTACGACGCGCGTACGGCTGTTTCCGAAAACCGGTCGCTCGCATCAGTTGCGCGTTCACATGTTGGCCTTGGGCCACCCGATTCTGGGTGACCCGTTTTACGCCGAAGGCGCAGCGCGCGATTTCCCGCGCCTCATGCTGCATTCCGAGGAGTTGCGCCTGAAAAGCCCCGAGGGGGGCGTGGCGATGAAGTTTCGCGCCAAGGCGGATTTCTCGGTTTAGGCCACGTTGGTCCACAACAATTTCAGGTTCCCGAGGGAAAACTTACGGGATCTTTTGCGGCGCGCGGGTTGTGCGCGGTGTCGATCGGCTGCAAGTTCACGCTCGATCTCATAGGCGCGAAGGGTGTGATCCTGCGACCAGCGTTCAAGTTTCAGGTGCATCAGAACATGGTTGTCCAGACTGGGCATATTGGGCCTCCGAGTTTTTGAAATCTGACCCAATCTCGCGCACCACTCCTGACACCCCCTTGTCAGGGGGATGTGCTAGGCTGTCAGCAGTTTGACAGGAGACCCCGACATGAGCCGCTCGACCCGGTTGTTCGAAATCATCCAAATGCTTAGGGCCGCAGATGCGCCTGTGACAGCCGATCAACTGGCTGAAAAGCTCGAGGTCTCCACGCGCACGGTTTACCGCGATATTGCCGAGTTACAGGCGCAGCGCACACCGATTGAGGGTGAGGCAGGCGTGGGCTATCTAATGCGGCGCGGCTATGATCTGCCACCGTTGAATTTCGACGCCGAAGAGGTTGAGGCGCTGTGGGTCGGGCTGTCGATGCTGGCGCGTACCGGAGACAGCCATCTGCAACGGGCGGCGCGGCGCATCTGTGACAAGATCGACGCGCTCCACTGTCCTGCCGATTGGCTGCAGGTCTCGACTTGGGGGGCGCCGGTTGATGATCCTGCGAAAGGATGCATCCCGGTTGCCAGCTACCGCGAAGCCATACGGGCCGAGCAGAAACTGCGCATTACCTATGTAAACGGCGCCGGCGAACGCTCTGAGCGAGTCATTCGGCCTGTGGCTCTGATCTACCACATCGAATGCACGATGCTCGCCGGATGGTGCGAGCTGCGGGGCGGGTTCCGGCATTTCCGGACGGACCGTATCTGGGCCTGTGAAGACACGGGCCAAAGTTTCCGTGGCCAAGGCAGTTCGCTCCGGGATTTGTGGAACGAGCAGGAGGGCAAAGATCCGGCCGCGCAGACCATCTGAACAAGTATGGGCGGGGATTCGCCGACTTCACCGCTTTGTTGCTTGAGCCCGCGCAACGCTGCCGTGATATACTGATCTGCAACAAGGCAAACCCGATCAACGGGTGCCCGAGCAGAAGGTGATACCATGACGATTTCCAAGTTTTTTCTGGCAACCGGGCTATGCTCGGCCATGACTCTGGCGGCCTGTACCGATCCGGGCACGTTGAACCTGCCCTCCGATCCGAATCAGAATGCCAAGCAGGGCGCAGTTTTGGGTGGTTTGGTTGGTGCTGGTGTTGGCGCAATCGCGAATAATTCGAACCCTCTATTGGGCGCGGTAGCAGGCGGTGCCATCGGTGCGGCTGGCGGAGGCCTGATCGGCAACCAACTTGATAAACAGGCCGCAGAATTGCGTCAGCAGCTGGCAAATGACGGGATTACCATCGTCAACGCGGGCGACCGGCTGATTGTGACCGTTCCCAATGACATCACCTTCGACACTGACAGTGCGACGGTCCGCCCGGCCTTGCGCGCCGATCTGGTGCGGGTTGGTCAGAACCTCGTGAACTATCCGAACTCGAACGTGCAGATCATCGGTCACACCGACAGTGATGGCGAGGCCTCCTATAACCAAGGCCTGTCCGAGCGTCGCGCCAATGCGGTTGCAGACGTCCTTCAGGCGAACGGCGTGAACTACAGCCGGATCGTCACCATCGGGCGCGGTGAAGATAACCCGGTTGCCTCGAACCTGACGCCGGAAGGCAAATCGCAGAACCGCCGGGTCGAGATCGTGATCGTACCCAGCGCAAACTCGTAATCCTATGTGCATTGCGGGCGGTCTTTGGGCTGCCCTTTTACGCGCACGATCTGTGCAAGAAATGGGGTTTGGATCGGGCGCGTCTCGGTCTACCTATTGGGAAACACTGAAACGGAGTTTCCCGCAATGTCCCAACCGACCCTTCTTGGCCTGTCCGGTTCCCTGCGTCAGTCAGCAACAAACCGTAAGCTTCTGCGCGAGGCGGCACGCCTTTTTGATCCTGCCAGCTTTGTCGAAGCGGATCTGAACCTGCCCCTCTATGATGGGGATCTGGAAGAGGGTGAGGGTATCCCAGCCGCCGTGCAAACGCTGGCTGACCAGATCGGGCAAGCGGATGCGGTGATTATCTCCACACCGGAATACAACAAGGGGCCGTCGGGCGTGCTGAAGAATGCTCTGGACTGGGTCAGCCGCACGTCGGGCAAACCTTGGGCCGACAAGCCGGTTGCGGTGATGTCCGCCGCTGCGGGTCGGGCCGGAGGGGAGCGCGCCCAGATGGTCCTTCGCGCCTATTTGGTGCCGTTCCAACCGCGCATTCTGCAAGGCCCCGAGGTCCATCTGGCCGACAGCTCCAACGCGTTTGACGACGGGGGACGGCTGACTAGCGAGCGCTATGAAAAGACCATCCATGCGTTGATGCAAAAGCTGCGGGCCGAGGTCGAGCGTCTTTAGGCGGATACGGTATGCATCAGGATCGGCAAAGCGATGTGATGGACCCGGCCCGGGCGGCGGCCTTGCAGGTTGCGCTGGGGGTGGAGCCTAAGATCTCTGACGGTTCAGCGTTGCCACCGTTCTTTCATCAGCTTTACTTCTGGTCCCCGCGTGCACCATCTGATCTGGGGCGCGACGGGCACCCTCAGGTCGGGATTGATCTGATCCCGGACATGGGTCTGCCGCGCCGGATGTGGGCCGGGGGGCGGTTGCACTTCCATACCTCCCTGCGGGCAGGTGTGGAGGCCGAGCGGCATTCCGTTCTGGAGAAACAGAACCGCAAAGCCGGGCGCACTGGGCCGTTGGGGTTTGTCACGCTCAAGCATGAGATCTGGCAGGATGGGGCGCTCTGCGTCACCGAATGGCAGGACCTAGTCTATCGCGAAGATCCCGCTTTGGACGAGGTAAAGCCAACGCCGCCCGTGGCGCGTGGTGACGAAACAGACCACCGCGAGGTGAGCTTCGACAGCACCCTTTTGTTCCGGTATTCCGCGCTTACCTTCAACGGCCACCGTATCCACTACGATCTGGACTATGCGCGCGATGTTGAAGGGTATGGCGGGCTGGTCGTACACGGGCCGTTATTGGCGCAACTGCTGATGCTGTTTGCCGAGGAGGTGGCCGGCCCGCTGACGCGCTTTTCGTTCCGCGCAACCGCGCCGCTTTTGCATTTCGAGCCGGCCACACTCTGCCGCAACGGGCCGGACCTGTGGGTTCGAGGCCCCGACGGGCGACAGTGTATGCAGGCCGAAGCGCAGTCAGAGTGATGCTTCGGGCCGGAAGTCCGCAGGGATTTCATCGCGACCGTCCAGAATGAGTTCCGCCATCACCTCGGCCACTTTCGGAGCCATGCCAAAGCCGATCTTAAAGCCACCATTGGCGATGAACTGACCGTCGTGCAGGGGGTGCGCGCCCAGCATCGGAGCGCGGCTTTTGCTGCGAGGGCGGACACCGGCCCATCGCTCGATCACCTCGGCTCCGTGCAGCACTGGAACGGCGCGGGTGGCGCGGTTGATCACATCCTCAAGCGCGTCGTCAGTGCTGGTCGGATCATCATAGTCTCGCTCCGAGGTCGAGCCGATTGCAAGCGTACTGTCTGCATGCGGCACGATATGGATCGCATCGGCGAATAGCTGCGGCACCGCGCCCGCATCAAAGCGCAGCAATGCCGCCTGTCCCTTGACGCCATTGCCGACGGTTTTCCCGAAGCTTTGGCTGAGCTCCTGCAACCCGGCGACACCTGTCGCATGCAGCACATGGCCCTTGTCCGGGGCCTCGGCGACGACCTGAACCCCTATGACCGAGAGCGCCGCAACCAGCGCGGCACAGGCCCGGCGCGGGTGCAAGCGCGCGGTCAGGGTATCGTGGATAACATAGCCGGTTGGGCTGGGCGGGCACCATTGGCCTGCCTCCGACGTGGACAGCACCGTCCACTCGGCCAGGCCCTGCCAGAGCTCTTGCGCGGTGGCATGCCGTTGGTGCGCCAGCTGCAGGCTGCGCTCATCCATGATCGGTTGTAGACGTCCCAGTCGCCCATAGCCGGCTGAGACCCCTCCGGCCGCTTCGACCTGCGCCCAAAAGGGTTCGGCCATGATCAGACTGTCGAACTGAAAGGCTTTCTTGGCGTTCCAGTTCTCGGGCACATGCGGAGCCAGGGCGCCGACCAACCCTCCGCTGGAGCCCGCGCCGGGGCCAAAGGGATCGACAACCTGCACCTTTGCGCCGCGCCGGGCGCAGGTCCAGGCGATGGACAGGCCAAAAATGCCAGCGCCGCGTACCGTCACATCGACCATTGCCAAACCCCTCTTCCTTGTTCAGTGTCGCGCCGCTTAGCTACAGGATTCCCCGATGGCAGACCAGCACGCCGAATTGACATGGAGAGAGGACCGGATTCCGGTTTCGGACCAGTTCGATGACCCCTATTTCTCGTTGCAGAACGGGTTGGAGGAGACGCGGCATGTCTTTCTGTCGGGTAACAATCTGCCCGCACGCTTTGCTCCGGGGTTTCATATTGCCGAACTGGGCTTTGGCACCGGCCTCAACCTGCTGACTGTCTGGTCCACGTGGGAGGCCGCGGGCCAGACCACCCCGCTGCGATTCACCAGTTTTGAGGCCTTCCCCATCGCCCCCGAGGATATGGCGCGCGCCTTGGCCGCTTTCCCCGAATTGCAACCTTGGACCGACCGCTTCCTGTCGAAATGGCGCGGCGGATCCTGTCAGTTCGACACGCTGCACCTTGAGGTGATCGAGGGCGACGCTCGCCAAGCGCTGCCGGGCTGGATCGGCAAGGCCGATGCGTGGTTTCTGGACGGCTTCTCGCCTGCCAAAAACCCCGAACTCTGGGGCGCGGATCTGATGCAGCAGGTATCCGATCACACGACACCGGGCGGCACCGCGGCCACCTACACCGCAGCAGGTTTTGTCCGTCGCGGGTTGGAAGAGGCCGGTTTCGCAGTCACCCGCGCGCCCGGATACGGTCGCAAACGGCATATGACACGGGCGGTAAAGGCGTGACGCAGCAGAACAATATCTCGGCCGGGATCGCGCTGATGGTCGCCGCGACAGTGGTTTTCGCCTTGCAGGACGGGATCTCGCGCCATCTGGCGGGGACGTATAACACCTATATGGTGGTGATGGTCCGCTATTGGTTTTTCGCAGCGTTTGTCATCGCATTGGCGGCCCGTGCTACGGGTGGGTTGAAGGTGGCGGCGCGTACCGATCAGCCGAAACTCCAGATCTTTCGCGGCGTTCTGCTGGTGACTGAGATCTGTGTCGCTGTTTTTGGTTTCACCAAGCTAGGTCTGATCAACAGCATGGCGGTCTTCATCTGCTACCCCCTTCTGGTTGCGGCCCTCAGCGGCCCGGTTCTGGGTGAAAGCGTGGGTTGGCGGCGTTGGACGGCGATCGGGGTCGGCTGCGTCGGCGTGTTGATCATCCTGCAACCGGGGGTCGGCGTGTTTAACCCTTGGGCGATCATACCGCTGATCTCGGCCTTTATGTTTGCGGTCTATTCGCTGCTCACCCGTTATGCCGCGCGCCGAGACAGCGCCGCCACCAGCTTTTTCTGGACCGGCGTCAGCGGAGCCGTTGCCATGACGCTGGTCGGTATGTGGTTCTGGGAGCCGATGGCAAAGGCGGATTGGGCCTGGATGGCAACGCTCTGTGTCAGCGGGGCCTTTGGCCATTGGTTGCTGATCAAATGCTATGAGGCGGCCGAGGCCAGTGCGGTGCAGCCCTTTGCCTACCTCCATCTGGTCTGGGTGGCGATCCTTGGCATCGCAATCTTCAATGAGGTCCTGCGCCCCGAGGTCGTCATCGGCGCAGGGCTGGTTGTTGCGGCGGGGCTGTTCACCCTATGGCGCGAACGCCGCAAGGGTTGATCCGGTCAGTTCCTGCGAGAAGGGCACGGGCAGGGCGGGTTTGCCCAGCCGCGCGCGGTAGACCGGCAGGCTTTCGGTCACCCGCATCACATAATTGCGCGTTTCGCTGAAAGGGATGGTCTCGATCCAGTCGACCACATCCACCTCACCGGCGCGGGGGTCGCCGTAGCGCTCCATCCATGAGATCGGCCGCCGCGGTCCGGCGTTATACCCGGCGGCCATCATGACCACATTGCCGTTGAAATCCGCCGCAAGGCTGGACAGGTAGTTGGCCCCTAACTTGGCATTATACTCCCAGTCCGCGGTCAGCCGACCAGTCTTATGTCCGCTTAGTATTCCCAACTCCTGCGCGACCAGTTTGGCGGTCGCTGGCATCACCTGCATCAAGCCGCGCGCGCCTGCGCCGCTGATCACCACCGGATCAAATTCGCTTTCACGGCGGGCGATGGCCAATGTCATCTCTTTGGCCATCGGCAGGCCGATATCCGCGACCGGATGCACGGGGTAATAGGCAGCGGGAAGAACCGTTCCCGTAGTCGCCGCGCGTTTGGCGATCATTACGGCCAGATGCGGCTCTTTCAACTCGATGACCAGATCGCCCAGTTGATTGGCTTGCGCTGTATCGAGGCTTTCGACCAGGTGGGTCAGAAACCGTTCGGAGAGATTGTCCTCCCCTGCCTTTAGCAGCAGCAGACCGGCCTCCAATACGCTGGAGTTCGCAAATTCGGCTTGCCGCCAATGCGCGGCGCGGGGCGGGTTGGCGAGGGTGCTGTCAAACGGTCGCCCGATCTGTTCGGCTGCCAGAATGCCGTAGAAAGACGTTTGATAATCCGCACCCATTGCATAAGCGTCATAGGCTTTCTCAGCATCCCCTTGCGCCGCGTAAGCGCGACCCAGCCAATAGCCAGCACGGCCCCTTGAAATCGGCGATTTCACCGCGCCTTCAAAGTTTTGAAAATGCCGAACCGCCGTTGCCGGGTCGTTTAACTTTCGCAAAGCCAGGAATCCGGCCAGCCATTCCAGATCGGCGTATCCATAGCCCATTTCGGGGGTCATATGGTGGTTGGCGGCAACCTCATAGGCACGCGCCGCACTGCCCTGCCGCATCTCAAGTCGGGCCAGTCGGCGTCGTCCCTCGGCCCATTTGTCGGGCTCACCTAGGGCGTCCGGGCCAGTTGAGCGTGCCAGCATCAAATCAATGGCGCTGTCGTCCAGCTCTTTCTTGTCGCGCCAGACAAAGCGATCAAACGCCAACCCCGGAGACTCTGCCAGAGCCTTGGGTACGGCAGAAATCTTACCGTCCACGCCCGGTTCGCGTTTTTGCAGGGCAATTCGGGCTTCTGCCAGTTTGCGCTGATCGGCGCTGACCAGTGGCAGCATACGCCCGGCGCTGACCAGATGATTGTCCCACAGCATCCGATCCAGTCGGGCAGTGTGGTGCGGTTTTAGCAATTTGCCGAAATTCTCAAGATAGTCCTTCTGCAAGCCCGAGCCCATGGGCATGGTGCGCCAGGCTGTGACGATATCGGCCTCGGCGTCCCCAATCCGACCTTTGGCTTTTAGGGCAACAGCATAGTTCAGCGCGCCTTCGGCCGTTTGCGGCGGCTGATCGGCGTAGAAGTTCATCGCTCGATCCGGATCAGCCCCGGTAAAGGACGGCTCGCTCTTGCGGCGCAACCAGGCCAGTCCGGGCCAGTCGGGGCGGCGCTCAAGAAACACAAGCACATCGCCTGAGCTGCCAAAGCCCTCTCGCAGCCAATGCCACACTATGATGTCACGCGTAACCGAGCCGCGTGAGCCAGAAACCGCTAGCGCTTCGTTCCAGTCACCTTTGCGCATTTCGGCCAGCCCGGCGCGCAGATCACCGGCAGCATCGGCCCGCGCGGCGCTTGCCTGCATCCCAAAACACAGAATCACTGTTGCCAAAAAGGCCAGAACGCGTGTCATCCCTTGCATTTCCCAACCAACCGAGGATAGAGCCATTCAGGATAAACCTTGCGCCGCCAGTATCAACTCACAAAGCCAAAAACGTGAGCGAGGATGGCGCAAATACTGCAACCGCACTTCAAGGAGCGCGACCCATGTTCAAAGGCTCAATGCCAGCCCTCGTCACCCCGTTCAGCAACGGCGAGTTGGACCTGGATACGCTCAAACACTTGGTAGAGTGGCAGATAATGGAAGGCTCAACTGGTCTGGTTCCCGTAGGCACCACTGGCGAAAGCCCGACACTAAGCCACGAAGAGCACGAAACCGTCGTAGCCGAAGTGGTCAAAGCTGCCGCAGGTCGGGTGCCGGTGATTGCGGGCGCAGGTTCGAACAACACGGTCGAGGCAGTTCGATTCGTCCAGTTTGCCAAGAATGTCGGGGCCAATGCGGCACTGGTGGTCACACCATATTATAACAAGCCGACCCAAAAAGGCCTGTTGGCCCATTTCCGCGCCCTGCACGATTGCGCCGAGATTCCGATCATCATCTACAACATCCCAGGCCGTTCGGTCATCGACATGACCCCCGCGACCATGGGGGAACTGGCAAAGCTGCCACGGATTGTCGGTGTCAAAGACGCGACAGGCGATCTGGCGCGCGTCAGCCAGCAGCGCGCAAGCTGTGGCGCCGACTTCTGTCAGCTGTCGGGCGAAGACGCCACTGCGTTGGGCTTCAACGCGCATGGCGGGGTAGGCTGTATTTCGGTCACGGCCAACGTGGCTCCGAAACTTTGCGCCGAGTTCCAACAGGCCACGCTGGCGGGCGACTATGCCAAGGCTCTGGACTATCAGGATCGCCTGATGCCTCTGCACGAAGCGATCTTCATCGAGCCCGGCCTAGTCGGCGCTAAATACGCGCTGAGAAAACTGGGCCTGTGCAGCACCGAAGTTCGCTCACCTCTGACTGAACTGGAAGACAGCACCAAGACTGCGATCGAAGCCGCGATGGCGCATGCAGGTCTGATCTAAATTAAACGTTCTATTGAAAAGGGCGGCCTCAAATATCGAGCGCCGCCCTTTTTCGTTTGCTGCAAAGGTGCTCAACGTTTGCCGTAGTAGAGCCCAACCACATGCTCCGCCTGCGCGAAGAACAGCCAGCGTGACGCGGCAACCCCAGCCAGGTGAGAAACCACTGCCAGCAGCGCAAGCAGGTGTTTTAGCGCGAGCCCTTCTAACGGGATCGCGATGAAGACGACGGGCAGCGCAAAGGCCAACAGGAACGAGATGATCCGCAGCTTCTCGGCATGTTTGCGGCCAACCACGTGGACGAACTCTCGTAGCAAGTAGTTGGTTCCGGTATGCGGAGGCTCAAACGCCCGCACCGACCCGCGCTGACCCAATCCTGTTGCTGTCCCAAGGTCAGTCCCCGAGCTGGAAAGCGCCTTGTCCCCCTGACGCCAGTACAGAATCTGCACAAGAGCGGCGATCAACAGCAAAGGCAGGGCGACCGAGGTTTGTCCGGCCATCAAGGCCCCTCCGGCCAGGCTGAAGCTGAGGAACATGGCCGGTGTCAGCTTCATGTTCCAACGAGGGATTGTCTTGAGTTGAGTGTAGATCATCGACGTGGTGAACACCGTGGCGAGCGAGAACAACGCGCCGAGCCAACCCAAAAGGCTCCACCTTTCGCCCAGAAAGACCGAGCCGATTGCGAACAGGCCCATCAGGACCAGTGCGATCACCGCGCACCAGCCCTCACGGCTGAGCCAGCTAGAGCGCCATTGCGTGAACGCTTTCCAAGCTCGCTCCGGGTGACCGAGGTGAAAGGTTGACGCCAGCAATCCGCCGACGGCCAGCCCGTACGCAATCAGGAAGAAAACAAAGGCGACCCAGCCTGTAGCGTCTGGCATTCCGAGGCCCAGAAAGAACAGCAGCCCAAAACCGAGGCCGGACAGGGTGGTGAAGATGATAACGGAAGGGGCCGGATGCATCAGAGCTTCTCCAGAGTTTTGTCAAGCCAGCCAAGGAACCCTTTAGGCTCTTCCGCGACGGGGGCCAGCAGCGGGGCCAGAATGTCGATCTGGTCCTCAATTTGATCCTTGGGGCGGGGCGGCAGGTATTTGTTGACAGGTTTGGTACCCATTTCGGGCATCAGGTCCATACCGACCCGTTCAGCGACCAGCTTGCTGACATCGCTGTTAGGATCGCCGAGGTCCCCGAAATGACGCGCTCCGGCCGGGCAGGTGCGGACGCAGGACGGCACCCGATCCACTTCGGGCAGGTTTTCGTTATAGATGCGATCGACGCAGAGGGTGCATTTCTTCATCACGCCCTCGGCCATATCCATTTCCCGCGCGCCATAGGGGCAGGACCAGGCGCAGAGGCCACAGCCGATGCAGTCGCTTTCGTTGACCAAAACGATCCCATCCTCGACGCGTTTGTAGCTGGCCCCGGTTGGGCAGACCGTGACGCAGGGCGCGTCTTCGCAATGCAGGCAGGATTTGGGGAAGTGGATCAGTTGGGCAGGGCCCTCGGTCGGTGTGACCTCGTAGGAGTGGACACGGTTCAGGAATGTGCCCGAGGGGTTGCCGCCATAGGCATCCTGATCAGACAAGGGTGCGCCGTAGTTTTCGGTGTTCCAGCCTTTGCAGGAAATCACGCAGGCGTGGCACCCGACGCAGGTGTCGAGGTCGATGACGAGGCCCATTTTGCGATCGGTGGATTCGGGGAGTTGCGTCATATCAAGGAACCTCGGCTTTGGTGGGCGGGGCAGGGGGCCAGCCCCCTCTTGAGCCGTTGGCTCAATTCACCCCCGAGATATTTTTGGCCAGATGAAGATTGGATCATTTGCCTACCTTCCACGCGATATCCTTCGGGCCGGTGCCGACGGGGGAATTGATCGGGGCAAATTCGGGTTGGCTTTCGGTATCCGCCGGAGGGGCGGCCTTTTCGATCCTGACTTTCAGGTCGAACCACGCGGCCTGACCGGTGATCGGGTCTGAGTTGGCCCATCGCATACCGTCCCCCTTGGGCGGTAGCAATTCGTGGATCAGGTGGTTGAGCAGGAAACCCTTGGTGGCCTCGGGTGCGTCCTCTTGCAGCGCCCAGGCACCTTTGCGCTTGCCGATGGCGTTCCATGTCCAGACGGTGTTTTCATTCAGCGCGGCCATTTCCATCACGGGTACGGTGATCTCGCCGTGAGGAGAGGTAACCTTGGCCCAGTCGCCGTCTTGCAGCCCGTGTTCGCGCATCAGCTTGGTTGGAACGTAAAGCGGGTTGCGCCCATGAAGTTGTCTCAGCCACGCGTTTTGGGTGCCCCAGCTGTGATACATCGCCATGGGGCGCTGAGTCAGGGCGTTGACGGTGAAGCCCTCGTTGCCCTGCTGGTCGGTCTCGTACCAAATGGGCAGAGGGTCCATGGCGTCTTTGATGCGTTGTCGCAGGTGGTCGGGGGGCTGGTTCGGTCCGTGTCCTTCGGCGGCCAGTTGGAACTTGCGCATCGGCTCAGAGTACAGCTGAAACAGGTAGGGCTGCGGGCTGTCATAAAGACCCATTCCAACGGCCCAGTCCTGATAGGCGGCATTCCACGGTTTGTAGTAATCCGCACCTTCCGGGATATGCGCGACGTAGAAGCCTCCGTTGTCGATATAGCGATTCAGCTGGTCCGGGTTTACCTCTCCGCGGCCTTCTTTGGAACCGTCCTCGCCCCGGAACCCGGCCAGCGGGCCGATGCCGGGTTTGCGCTGGTGATTGACGATATAGTCGGCGTAGTCCTTCCACTTGGGTGTGCCGTCGTCTTCGTTGGTGAAGCCCGGCAGGCTCATTCGGTTGGCGAGTTGGATCAGAACCGATTGGAACCCGCGCACGTCACGGTCGGGTTCGACCACTGGCCAGCGGATGGCATCTGCGGCGGCGTCGGCCTCGCAGATCGGACGATCCAGCAGCGAGATGCAGTCGTGCCGTTCCAGATAGGTTGTATCCGGCAGGATCAGGTCGGCGTAGGCAACCATTTCCGAGGAATAGGCATCCGAGTAGATGATATGCGGGATGACGTATTTGCCGTCTTCGGTTTTGGCCGACAGCATCTCCATCACACCTTTGGTGTTCATGGAGGAGTTCCACGACATATTCGCCATATACATGAACAACGTGTCGATCTTGTAGGGATCGCCTGCGGCGGCGTTCGAGATCACCATATGCATCAGCCCGTGGGCCGACATTGGGTTTTCCCACGTAAAGGCCTTATCGATACGCTGAGCAGTGCCGTCTTCGTCTAGCAGCAGGTCCTCGGGGCCGCGCGGGAAGCCAAGGTGAGGGCCTTCCAGCGGGCGGCCCGGGCGGCGGTCTCCATGTGGCGTCGGGTGCGCCTCGACGGGTTTGGGGTAGGGCGGTTTGAAGCGGAAGCCGCCGGGGACCTCGACCGTGCCCAGCAGGATCTGCAGCACATGCAGCGCGCGACAGGTCTGGAAGCCGTTGGCATGGGCCGAGATCCCCCGCATGGCGTGGAAGCTGACAGGGCGGCCCGTCATTTTGCTGTGCTTTTCGCCGCGGAAATCGGTCCATTCCTGGTCGAGCTCGATGGCCTCATCAAAGGCGACGCGGGCAATTTCGGCGGCAATGGCGCGGATTTTCTGGGCCGGTATGCCGCAGCGCTCGGCCACATTTTCGGGGGCGTGATTGTCCGAGAGGTATTTCTCGGCCATCTGATGGAAGACCGGGCGGTGAGTTACGCCATCCTTGTCGTAGGTGGCGGACAGATCCGGGCGCACGCCGGGCTTGTCAAAGGCGGTCGGGTCACCGGTAACACGGTCGATCACCAAAGGCTTTCCGTCGGCATCGCGCAGAAACAGACCCTTTTCCGGGCCATCAGAAGCATTCACCAGAACCGGCGCGTTTGTGTAGCGGGCAAGGTAGTCGAGGTCGATCTTGCCAGCCTTCATCAGCACATGGATCAGCGACAGGATGAACAGCCCATCGGTGCCCGGCGTGATCCCGACCCAATCGTCAGCTACCGCGTTATAGCCTGAGCGGATCGGATTCACCCCGATCACCCGCGCGCCGCGCGCCTTGATCTTGCCGATGCCCATCTTGATTGGATTGCTGTCGTGGTCCTCGGCCACACCGAACAGCATGAACAGCTTGGTGTGGTCCCAATCGGGCTGGCCGAACTCCCAAAACGCGCCGCCCATCGTGTAAATGCCTCCCGCTGCCATGTTGACCGAGCAAAAGCCGCCATGGGCCGCATAGTTGGGCGTACCAAAATTCTGCGCCCAGAAGCTGGTGAAGCTTTGGCTTTGATCGCGACCGGTGAAGAAGGCCAGCTTGTGCGGCGCGGTCTCGTGCAGCTCGTTCAGCCAACCGACGGCGGTGCTGATCGCCTCGTCCCACTCGATCTCGCGGAACTCACCCGAGCCGCGTGGACCGACCCGGCGCAGCGGTTTGCGCAGGCGTGAGGGCGCGTTGACCTGCATGATGCCGGCGCTGCCCTTGGCGCAAAGCACGCCTTTGTTGACTGGGTGGTCGCGGTTGCCCTCGATATAGGCAACCTTTCCGTCCTTCATGTGAACATTAATGCCGCAGCGACAGGCGCACATATAGCAGGTGGTACGCCGGATCTCGTCCGAGACTTTCGGGCTGGTGTCGATCTTCGGTTGCTGGATTGTCATCTGGCGTCCTTATGTCGGGGCGGCGGGTCAGGTTAGGAATGTTAGTCCGGCGAGGATAATTCCTGCAATAAAAAGAGTTTCCACGACGATCAGGGCGATGGCTGCGCCTCCGACCGAGAGGATTTGTTTCAGGTTCGTCTTCATTCCAACCGCAGCGATCGCGATCAGAAGCAACCAGCGGGATGTCTGGCTGAGTAACTCGGACAGGAAGGTCGGGATAAGTCCGAACGAGCTGGCCGCGGCCAGCACTAGAAACCCGATCACAAAGCCGGGCAGGATGGGAGGGCGCTTGCCTGCTTCGTCCATGTCGGTGACGCTGCGGATGATCAGTGAGGCGACTAGAACCACCGGGGCCAGCATCGCCACACGGAACAGTTTGACCAGCGTGGCGGTGTCGCCGGTTTGTTCCGAGATTGAGAACCCCGCGCCCACAACCTGGGCGACATCGTGGATCGTGCCACCCAGAAACACACCGCCCGCCACGTCATCCATGCCCAGTGAACGGACTAAGATAGGATAGGCGATCATGGCGATGGTCGACAGCACGGTGACGCCCAGAACGGTAAAGATCAGCCGCTCCTCTGAGCGTTCGTCTTTTGGCAAGATGGCGCTGATCGCCATTGCCGCAGACGCGCCGCAGATTGCGACAGAGCCCGCCGTCAGGAACGCGAAACGCCATTTGTGACCAAAGAACCGTGCGATCACGAGGCCGAACCCAATGGTGGCCAATACGCCGCCAACCACAAGGGCGATCAGGTCCCAACCCAATCCCATCATCAGCGTCATCGATATCCGCACACCCAAAAGTGCCACGCCGAGGCGCAGAAGGGATCTGGCTGCAAAACCAATGCCGGGAACAGTCTTGCCCTCTTCACCCAGAAAACTGAGTGCGATGCCAAGCAGCAAGGCCATCAGCATGGCTGGGGTCGCGTAGTGTTCCGACAGGAATTTTGCCGTTACAGCAACGGTGATCGCCACCATAACCCCGGGGAACATGGTTCGAGCCGTCTGGGCGACATCCGCGCCGAAGGAGCTTTTGAGTTCAGTCTTACCCAGCATCGGTTCGTTGATCTTTCTTGAACACGTTTACAGTTAAGCGGCAAAGCCGCAGAGGTTATGCAGTAGCTGGATGAACTGGCTCTTGCGATGAACCCACTTGTTGTGCCTGCACGGCGGTCACGGCGATCATGTGCAACACATCGTCTGAAGAACAGCCGCGCGACAGGTCGTTTGCGGGTTTCGCCAAGCCTTGAAGAACGGGCCCAATGGCCTCGGCCCCGCCAATGCGCTGGGCGATCTTGTACCCTAGGTTGCCCGCATCGAGGTTGGGAAAGACAAACACGTTTGCTTTCCCTTCCAGAGGTGAGTTCTTGGCCTTTTTACTGGCGACCTCTGGCACATAGGCAGCGTCGAACTGCAACTCTCCGTCGATGATCAGGTCCGGATTGGCGGTTTTGGCGATTTGTGTGGCCTCAACCACCTTTGACACTTTCGGATGGCTGGCGCTGCCGCTCGTCGAGAAAGATAGCATCGCAACACGAGGCTCTTTCCCGGTGAGTGTGCGATAGGACGCGGCCGAGGCCTGAGCGATCTCAGCCAACTCGCGTTCGTTCGGATCAACGACCAACCCGCAATCGGCGAAAATATGGGCGCCCTGAACTTTGTGATGGTCGCGGTCATAGATCATCAGAAAGAAACTGGACACCATATGGGCGTCAGGTGCTTTTCCAATGATCTGCAAAGCGGCCCGAACAGTGTCCGAAGTGGTTTCGACGGCACCGCCGACCGTGCCATCAGCCAGCCCGAGATGGACCAACATGGCGGCGTAGTTCAGACGGTTTCGCACCAGCGATTTCGCAGTCTCAGGCGCTACGCCTTTGTGTTTGCGCAATTCGAAATAGGCATCGGCAAAGCGTTCCAAATGGGGCGAAGTTGCCGGATCGTGGATGTCTATCCCGGCTACATCACCTCCGCCTATTTCAGCCAGCAAAGAGGCAACTTTGGTCTGATCGCCGACAAGGATAATATCGGCTGCATCTTCGGCACGTGCTTTCAGCGCACCTTCTACAATACGTGGATCATCGCCCTCAGCAAGGGCGATGATCTTTTTGGAACTGGTCGCAGCCCCGAGAATTTGATTTAGGGGCTTCAACGCGATCAGGCCTCGACTTGCGGCTTCATGTCTGCTGCTTCGATACCCGCAACCGCAACCGGCTTCTTCATCGCGTCGCGACGGAACGGCTCACCCAGTTCCTGGTTGATCATGGCTTCGATCAGAGTGGTGATGCCGTTCTTCTGATCTTCGATCGCCTGGTTCAGCGCAGCTGTCAGTTCGTCCTGCGTACGTGCGACGACGCCTTTCAGGCCACAGGCCTCTGCGATACCGGCGTAAGAGACCTTGGTGTCCAATTCGGTGCCGACGAAGTTGTCGTCGAACCACAGGGTCGAGTTCCGCTTTTCAGCGCCCCACTGGTAGTTGCGGAAGACGATCTGGGTCACCGCGGGCCATTCTTCACGGCCGATTGCAGTCAGCTCGGTTACGGCGATGCCAAAGGCACCATCGCCCGAGAAACCAACAACGGGCACATCCGGGCAGCCGATCTTGGCGCCGATCACCGACGGCAGACCATATCCACAGGGGCCGAACAGGCCAGGGGCCAGATATTTGCGGCCTTCCTCAAACGAGGGGTAAGCGTTGCCGATGGCGCAGTTGTTGCCGATGTCGGACGAGATGATCGCCTCTTTCGGCAGCGCTGATTGAATCGCACGCCATGCCATGCGCGGGCTCATCCAGTCGGGCTTGGCCGCACGGGCGCGTTCGTTCCAGGTGGTGCCCGGGTCGTCCTGCTCGTGGTCCATAGAGGTCAGTTCCTGCGCCCAACGCGACTTGGTTTCAGCGATTTTCGCCTTACGCGCATCGCGGCCTTCATCGCCCGCAGTGCCCGAAAGCTGTGCCAGGATGCTGGTTGCAACGGTGGCTGCGTCGCCAACGATACCAACGGAGACTTTCTTGGTCAGGCCGATGCGGTCTGGGTTGATGTCGACCTGAATGATTTTTGCTTCGGTCGGCCAGTATTCCATACCGTATCCGGGCAGGGTCGAGAACGGGTTCAGACGGGTGCCAAGGCACAGAACAACGTCCGCTTCCTTGATCAGCTCCATCGCAGCCTTCGAGCCGTTGTAACCCAGAGGGCCGGCAAACAGCGGGTGCGAGCCGGGGAAAGCGTCGTTGTGCTGGTAGCCAACGCACACGGGGGCGTCCAGACGCTCGGCCAGTTCTTTCGACGCTTCGATGCCTCCTGCGGACAGCACCGTGCCAGCACCGTTCAGAATGACCGGGTTCTTGGCATCGGACAGCAGAGCGGCGGCTTCGGTCACGGCAGAGGCGCCGCCCGAAGGCAGTTCGAATTCGACCACGGCTGGCAGTTCGATATCGACGACCTGAGTGAAGAAGTCACGGGGCACGTTGATTTGTGCCGGGGCTGAGGCGCGCTTGGCTTTGGTGATTACGCGGCTGAGGACTTCGGCCATACGCGACGGGTCGCGCACTTCTTCCTGATAGCAGACGCAGTCTGCGAACATCCGCATCTGTTCCATTTCCTGGAAACCGCCCTGGCCCATGGTCTTGTTCGCGGCCTGAGGAGTGACTAGCAGCAGCGGGGTGTGGTTCCAGTAGGCGGTTTTGACGGCGGTGACAAAGTTGGTGATGCCGGGGCCGTTCTGCGCAATCATCATCGACATTTTGCCGGTGGCGCGGGTGTAGCCGTCGGCCATCATGCCGCCCGAGCCTTCATGCGCGCAATCCCAGAAGGTGATGCCAGCTTTCCCGAAAATATCCGAGATCGGCATCATGGCAGAACCGATGATGCCAAAGGCATGCTCGATCCCGTGCATCTGCAGAACCTTAACAAAGGCTTCTTCCGTGGTCATTTTCATCGGTGGCTCTCCAAAACTGAATGCGTGAATTGGCCGGGGGGGTTCAGCCCGGCCTTTGATACGGTTTTGGCGTATGGGTGCGGATGGCGTTAGGGCCAGATGAGGCGGCGGAATACGTCCAGCCGAGGGCTAACTGGCCCGGATCGCATCCGCGATCAGTTTCACCCCGGCCTCGATGCGGTCGGGTGCAATCGAGGAATATCCCAGACGGTAGAAATTCCCAGGCGGCCTTGGCCCCGAAAAGAACGGCGCGCCAGGTTCGATATGCACCCCTTGCGCCTGCAACGTGGCCGCCAGCTGCGCGGTGTCCACATGCGCGGGGGCCTGCATCCATATGGAGGACCCGCCGAGTACACCGCGCCCCGCGACCTGTAGCGCATGGGTCTGAACGGCTTCGTCCAACGCCTCGCGCCGTTGGGCCAGGGCGTTCGACATACGCCGGATCTGAGCGTCGTAGTGCCCGAGGGACAAGAAATAGGCTGCCGTGCGCTGAACATGCCCCGGAGGATGCCGCAACACGAGCGACCGCAGCGCGCGTGCCTCGCGGATGAAGGTCTCGGACCCGACCATGTAGCCCAGACGCAACCCCGGAAATAGCGATTTAGAGAAGCTGCCCACATAGACCACCCGCCCTTCGCGATCCATTGACTTGAGCGCGGGTGAAGGCGCGCCCAGATAGGCCATCTCGAACTCGTAGTCATCCTCAACGATCATGGCGTTCAGCGTGGACGCGCGTTCCAAAAGGGCGGTTCTGCGGCTGACGGGCATGGTGGCCGTTGTGGGGCTTTGGTGGCTGGGGGTGGTAAAGATCACGTCCGTGTCGTTTGGCAGAGCCTCAGGCGGCAGCCCGTCGCCATCCACGCGGATCGGTGCCATGGTGCAATCCGAATGGCTCAGCAGTTCGCGCAAAGCGTAGTAGCAGGGGTCTTCGATTGCCGCTGTGCGCCCCTTTTTCAAAAGAATGCGCGAGGCCAGCCACAACGCGTTCTGCGCGCCCAGTGTGATCAGGATCTCTTCGGGGCGGGCGGTGATGCCTCTGCGCGGCAGGGTGTGGCGGGCAATGAACTCGACCAGCAGAGGATCGTCCTGATCAGCGTAGTCAGTCGTTAGGGACTCGAAATCCTTATGTCCCAGCGCCCGAACCGCGCAAAGCCGCCAGTTCGCGTGGTCAAACAGCGTCCGGTCGGCCTGCCCGTAGATGAACGGGTATTTGTAGTTGCGCCAGTCCTGAGGTTTGGTCAGCACATTGCCGCCCGAGAACCGCCGGGCCAGCGCGTTGTCCCAGTCGACCGTCTCTTCGCTGCGCGGGACGGGCGTGTATTTCGGCGGGACCGGCGCGTTTTCGGATACATAGTAGCCCGAACGCCCTTTGGCGGTCAGGTAGTCATTGGCCAGAAGTTCGGTATAGGCCAGTGTCACCGTAATCCGACTGACGCCCAGATGGGTCGCCAGCTTGCGGGACGACGGTAGCTTTTCCCCAATGTGGAACCGACCCGACAGAATGCCTTCGGCGATCATCTGCTGGATTTGCGCCTGCAGAGTCCCTTGTCCGTTCAGCTCAAGAAAGAAAGTGTCAACCGAAATAGCCATGCGCGCTTATAGATTGGACTTAAGGTGGTGGCAATCTGGACTTACATGCCTCGAAGTGAATTTGTGATGCGGCTTGACGAGTAAATTCGAATCACCTAAATAACTAGAAATCTAGTTTAATGGAGAGTTCAGATGTGGGAAACCGCTGCAGCAGGATTTTCGGCCATGGGGTCCGAGGCCCGGTTGAAGGTTCTGAAAACACTTGTGAGGGCCGGGCAGGCCGGTCTGACCGTGGGTGAGATCCAGACACGTACCGGCATCGCTCCCTCCACCCTTGCGCATCACCTTCGGTTTCTGGCTGCAGGTGGTGTGGTTGAACAGGAAAAGATCGGGCGCACGACGATCAATCGCGCCTGTTTCAACGAGTTGCGAAACCTGGCGCAGTTTATTCTAAGCGAATGCTGCGCAGACGAAGTAGGAAAGGCCGCAAACGATGGCTGAACTATCACAAAACCCAAAAGCCTCGGCCAAACTCGCGCTGGATGTGATCAAAACGCCTTGGGCTTTGATCGTCGCGATACTGGCGTTGGTCGCAGTTTTCGATCCGGGCAACTGGGCTGAGGTCGTAACCTTCGCCGCCAAGGCGCTGGCGCATACGGGCCAGTATATCCTGTTCGCCGTCCTTCTGCTGTCCTATCTCAAGGCCACTGGGGCCGAGGTTATGGTGGCGCGCGCTTTTGAGGGGCGGGAAACCCGGATGATCTTTCTGGCTGCCTTGTTCGGAGGGCTTGCGCCGTTTTGTTCCTGTGAGGTGATCCCGTTCATCGCCGGGCTTCTGGCACTGGGCGCGCCGCTCTCTGCGGTGATGGCCTTCTGGCTTAGCTCTCCGCTGATTGATCCGCCGACATTGCTGATCACCGCAGGCGCGTTGGGGTGGCCTTTTGCCATCGGCAAGGCTGTTGCAGCGGTTGCCTTGGGCCTGTTCGGCGGGTTCGCTGTGCGCCTTCTGATGCGCAACGGAGCCTTCGCTCAGCCCCTGCGCGAATACAAACCCGCTGGTTGCTGTGGCTGCGGCCCCAAGCTGGATGACAAACCCGTCTGGAAGTTCTGGCAGGAACCCGAACGCCGTCAGCGTTTCCGCTCTGAGTTCGTGCATAACGGTATTTTCCTGCTGAAATGGCTTGCTCTGGCCTATGTGCTTGAGGCGCTTCTGGTCAGCTATGTGCCTGCAGACCTGATCGCGCGCGTTGTCGGCGGAGAAGGCGTTCTGCCCATCGTCGTTGCCGCGCTGGTCGGAATGCCCGCCTATCTGAACTCCTACGTCGCGCCACCGCTTTTGGCGGGGCTGATGGAGCAAGGCATGACGGCGGGCGCGGCCATGTCCTTCATGGTGGCAGGGGCGGTAAGCTCAATCCCGGCCATGGCTGCGGTCTGGTCATTGGTGAAACCGCGCGTCTTTGCGACCTATCTGACCCTCGGGGTCGGGGGCGCGATTGTCGCCGGGATCTTGTTCCAGATGCTCTGAAAAAGAAAACGCCCGGCGCAGTGCCCGGGCGTTTTCCTCTGGTTCGCTAGGGATCAACCAGCCTCGCAGAACCGAGGCAGTTTGAACCGGTATCGTGCCTCTCCGCTTTCCACGTAGACGCGTTTTTCCACGCAGGCGCTGGTGCCCACCGATTGGGATATTGGCGCCTCGGTCGAGGTGATCGACGTGGCCGTTCCATCCGGCAGACGAACCGAAGCGATGACCCCGTTTTTCAGGTCCCCGTTGATCGCTGTGGCCGACAGAACCGGGACGGTCATGAAAGAATGATGCTCATGCTCGCCGTCATCCCCCAACAGGAAAAGACCGCCGACGATGAAAGCCATGACCACGGCAGCGGCCAGACCCAAACCCCAGGTTTTTAGGAAGGCGTAGATCGTTACGGCGCGGTGTGGGCCAAAGATGGCAGATAGAATGTTGAGCATGAGAGGTCCCAAGAAAACGCCCCGGCCAGTTTAGACCGGGGCGGGTCAGAAATCAGGGGCGCAGATCGTCTTCGTCTTCGTCGTCCCCACCGCCTTTGGGCAGGTTGAAGAAGCTGTCGGCGTCCACGATCGGATCACCGTCTTCCTTGTCGGCTTCCGGCTCTTCAGACAGCGAGAAGGTTTCCAGACCCTCAATCGCGGTCGGGATCTTCGGTGCTGCATCCATCTCCAGCGACTGCTCGGTCGAGACCAGCTTGCGGCGCTCGTCATCGCTCATCACGCCGCCTTCGGCGGCTTTCTTCGCGGCGGCCTTCTGCACCACAGCGTCCAGTTCGGACTGTTTACACAGGCCCAAGGCAACCGGGTCGATGGGCTGCATGTTGGCGATGTTCCAGTGCGTGCGTTCGCGGATCGACTGGATGGTCGGCTTGGTGGTGCCAACCAGCTTGGCGATCTGACCGTCGCTAAGCTCGGGGTGGAACTTGACCAGCCATAGGATCGAGTTCGGACGGTCCTGACGCTTGGACAGCGGGGTATAGCGCGGGCCACGGCGCTTTTCCTCGCCCGTTGCCGACGGGTTGAACTTGAGCTTCAGCTTGTGCAGCGGGTTGTTCTGCGCTGCATCGATCTCTTCCTGCGTCAACTGGTTGTTGGCAAGCGGGTCGAACCCTTTAACACCAGCGGCCACATCGCCATCGGCAATGCCCTGCACTTCAAGCTCGTGCATTCCTACGAAATCCGCGATCTGCTTAAAGCTGATCGTGGTGTTGTCCACCAGCCATACGGCTGTTGCCTTGGCCATAAGCGGTTTTGCCATCAGCCCGTCTCCTATACATACATCTGTCCCGTCGCCGGAATTCGGCGGCCCCGGGGTTTTGGGGCAGGTTTCCGTTGTCGGGGAACTTGGGGTGTATATAGTCGCCGCGACGCAAGAAGGGAAGAGGCGAATGCGCCATGGGTTTTTAGCGCTGGTTTTGTGGGCCATAAGCGCCGTCGCCGCGCTGGCCGAGGGCGAAAAGGCCGGTGAGTTCGACTATTTCGTCCTCGCGCTGAGCTGGTCTCCGAACTGGTGCGCGCGCGAAGGGGATGCGCGTGGATCAGATCAATGCGACGCCCGGCACGACCACGGTTGGATATTGCACGGGCTCTGGCCGCAGTTCCATCAGGGCTGGCCCTCCTATTGCCGTACGCCCGAGGCCCCGCCGTCGCGCGCAATGACCCGCGCGATGGAGGATATTCAGGGCAGTGCGGGTCTTGCGTGGCATCAGTGGAAGAAACACGGCACCTGTTCGGGCCTGTCGGCGCAGGGCTATATGGATCTGTCGCGCGAAGCGTATGGTCGCGTGACCCGGCCCGAGGTGTTCCGCCAGCTTGATACCTCGGTCAAACTGCCCGCGTCGATTGTCGAAGAGGCCTTTCTAAAGGCCAACCCTAAGCTCGAGCGCGACATGATCACCATCACCTGCAAACAGGGCTACATCGAAGAGGTGCGCCTGTGCTTGTCCCGCGACCTTGATCCCGTGCCCTGCGGCCGGGATGTCATCCGGGACTGCACCGCCAAAGACGCCCTGTTCGACCCGATTCGCTAGAGCTTTTTGTTCTGACAGTCTCGCGCGTATTCCAGCGCCTTGGCGGTGCCTTTGAGGTCGATGGCCATCACCACTTCGCCCGCCGGGTTGTAAACCGTCATCGTCTTATTTTGAGCAATCGCGGTGACGAAATTCCGGTCAGTGAAAAAGACGGTCGCGCCGGGGACATCACGTTCGTTGAAGCCAATGGCAGTGGCGTCATAGCTTTTGCCGTCCAGAGCAAACCGGATCGGGTAGGTTTTGCCCTGCTCGATATCGCCCCAGGCCTTGTTGTAGACAGCGAAATATCCGCGATTGCCAAGCGCGTCATAACCGATCCGCACCACCGAGAGGTCCTGATACACCGTCTGGATCAGGCACCCATTGCCCAACGCCGGGTCCATCATGATGTTCCAGCCGTCGACAAAGCCCTTGTCGATCAGTTGCTGCGAAAACGCTGCAGTGGCTGTAAAGGCGGCAAGTGTGAGGGCAAAAAGGCGTTTCATAACAGTTCCCAAAATCAAACGGATAAGGTCATCGCCATAGTACACGCCGCGTGCGGCAGGCAAAGGCCATTCTTGACTGATGTCACCGCGAAAGAAGACCTAAGTGCATGGCGGAACCCGGCTATGTCTCGCCGGGGAGGCGCTTGAAACTCGGCTGTGGCACAATAGTTTTGCCCCATAAAACAAGGAACGAGCCATGCCGCAACATCCAAGAACATTCTCTCACATCGGATTGTCCGTCCCAAACGTTGACGAGGCTGTAAAGTTCTACTCCGAAGTCCTTGGTTTCTACGTGATCATGCCGCCAACGGACGTGGTAGAGGATGATACGGATATCGGTGTCATGTGCACTGATGTGTTTGGTCCTGAGTGGAAAAAACTACGTATTGCGCATCTCGCGACTGCTGATCGCATCGGGTTCGAACTTTTCGAGTTTGACGGGAATTATGTACCGGAAAACAATATCGACTTTCGCCAGAATGGTACGTTCCATTTTTGCGTCCAAGACCCGGATGTCGAAGGCCTGGTAGAAAAAATCGTTGCAGCGGGTGGCAAACAACGTATGCCGATTCGATACTATTATCCCGGAGAGAAACCCTACCGAATGGTCTACGTCGAAGACCCCTTTGGTATTGTCTTCGAGATCTACAGCCATTCTTACGAATTGACGTACTCTTCGGGCGCCTACACCTGAAATACGAGGCGGTGTCTCGTGTGCAACCGGAAGGGGTGAAAGCGTTCCGGTTGCTGTCATATTGCAATGCTCAGAGCTCTTTTCGTGCCCTCAGTGCTGCGGTAATCGTCCCGTCATCCAGATAGTCGAGCTCGCCTCCAATCGGCACGCCTTGCGCCAGTGAGGTCAGGCGGACCTGCCCCTCCAACTGATCGGCGATGTAATGCGCTGTGGTCTGGCCGTCGACGGTGGCGTTCAGGGCCAGAATGATCTCGGAGACGCCTTCGGCAACAACCCGGTCCTTGAGGCGGGGAATGCGCAGCTCATCCGGGCCGACGCCATCCAGCGCCGAGAGCGTGCCGCCCAGCACGTGATAGCGGCCTTTGAACACACCTGAACGCTCCATCGCCCAGAGGTCGGAGACGTCCTCGACGACGCAAAGCTCTCCGGTCGCTCGGGCCTCATCGTTGCAGATGTCACAGATGTCGGTGGTGCCCACATTGCCGCAATTCAGGCACTCGCGGGCGGTGATGGCGACCTGCTGCATCACGTCGGACAGGGGCGTTAGCAGCAGGGAACGCTTGCGGATCAGGTGCAGCACCGCGCGGCGGGCCGAGCGAGGGCCGAGGCCGGGAAGTTTGGCCATCAGGTCAATCAGATTGTCGATGTCGCTGTTGGAACTCACGGCCTGTCCTGTCTGGCGCCGGAGGGAGCCTCCGGCGGGAGTATTGTTGAAAAGATGGAGATCAGAACGGCAGTTTGATGTCCGCGGGCAGGCCCATGCTTTCGGTCAGCTTGGCCATCTCGGCCTGCGAGCGCTCGGCGGCTTTGGTCTGTGCGTCCTTGATGGCCGCCAGGATCAGGTCTTCGACCACTTCCTTGTCGTCGCCATTGAAGATCGACGGGTCGATATCCAGGCCCTTCAGCTCTCCTTTGGCGGTTGCGGTTGCCTTGACCAGCCCTGCGCCGGACTCGCCTACAACCATAAGGTTGTTCAGCTCTTCCTGCATCTCGGTCATCTTGGTCTGAAGATCCTGCGCGGATTTCATCATCTTGGCCATATCGCCCAGGCCGCCTAGTCCTTTGAGCATGTTGCTTCTCCTGTAAGTCCGGTTTGTGCCTAGATACGGGGGTCACCGTGGTGACACAAGAGCAGAGCGCGCTCCCGCCTGTCGTTAAGGTCTTTGGCAAAACCTTTCCTCCCGTTGGGCCCGGCAGCGCTCGGGCAAAGCCCGAGCG